>NZ_CP022372.1:4287500-4955000 GCF_002220095.1 Bosea sp. AS-1 | reverse complement strand
AACCCCAGCAAACTCAACGCTTTGCTGGGGTTTTATTTTGGCCAGAACATCCCACACCAATCCATCACCCACCGGGCATCGCGGCCTCAAATCAGGGGGCCCGTCCCCTGCAACCTTGCTCACATCAAAAACGCGCAGCCGCGAGGCCGGCAACCCTTGCGCTCGAAGGATTGCTTCATCCCTAGAGGTCAACTTGCAGCCATCGCGGTGCGGTGTGCACGTCGATCGTCTGTAAGCGCCCGGGCCCCAGATTCTCGAAGCGGTGCGGAATGCCTGCGGGACCGAGCAGCACATCGCCCGCGGTCGCGTCAATGACCGTGTCGCCGACGAAGAAGCGCGCATTCCCCGCCACGACGATGAAGATCTCGTCATAAGGATGAACGTGAAGCCGGGGCCCCTCACCCGGCGTCTCATTGCCATAGGCTAGTACGGTGCACTGCGCGTTCAGCGTCTCGCCTTCGACATTCCCGCGCCACGGCCCATCGGCTTCGGAGTCGAACAGTCGCGCTTTGGCGGCGCTTCGTCCGTCCGGTCTGATCGTCGCGAGATCGAAATCCTTACGCATCTCGGCATGCCTCCTTATTTTCATCATCAGTGCTGACTGGTGCGGTTTGATCGCGGTCGGGTCCGCCAAATGGGAAATGCTGGCAAAAATACTGGGCCTCAGCTAGTCGCTGACGCGAGACAGTCCGTCGAGGCAACCGGGTGCTGCACGATTCATTACTGCTCCTGATCGTGAAACTCGCTTCAGGCGACTGTTTGGCGCCTTTGTCTTGTTTGCCACCAGTCGGCTCATCTTCGCCTTCACGAACCCGGCCGGCCCAGCTCCTGGCGGTCGTCGAACGCTGAAGGCCTGGGGCACCGGCCACACGCTAACCGTTTGGTTCAACCTCACCGCTTGGGCCCAAATGAACTTTGAACTCCCGGCCATTTAGGACGGCAGTCCCCGACCAGCCACCGTTAGAGCTGCGCATAAGGCTGTGGACGGTCGGATAGCCGCTTGCGGCGAGTTTCTCTCTCGCTTCGGCTTCGGAAACGGCCGGGTTTTTCGGCGCGGGCTCTGCCGGAGGCGCATTTTGCGGCGGACCGGTTGGCGACAACTGCGCCTGGGCTGGACAACTCAGGACGACGGCGAAGAAGACGGCACGGAACCACATTTCGCTTTCTCCAGATGGGTTGACCCCGGTGCGCGACCCGCGCCTTGATCGACGGCGCAGAAGCGCGAGCCGAGGTCTTCCTCAATCGGCCCTTTCCCCTGCCCATTCATAGCGCGGCATCGCCACGCGCCCCGTCACGATCAGATGTCGATCGCTCGAATGGAGTACAGCCACAATCAAATCCGTACCGTCGTCGCAAACGACGTGCAGATTGTCGCAAAGTGCTCCCGGATCGAGTTCGGAGGTGTCGCATAGGAGAATTCCCGCGCGCGTGCTGCCGTAATCCCTTCCGAGCTTGAAGGTGAGTGGCAGCCTGCGCCCATCCCGCAGGACGAGCATCCCTTTTCCGGTATGCATGATTTGTCTCCGCCCGGCGGCGTCAACATGCGCCGCTGCGGTCATTTCCAAACGTCGGCATGGAGACAACTGCTCTATAAACTACGCAAACGATCGGGGCTGGTTCCTAAACGAAAAGCTCCTCCTGCCGAAACAAGATCGGGCACTGAGGGAATTGCACCCAAGGTCAGGCCGTTAGCGTATCAGCCAGACGCCGGACCTGGCGCAGGTCCGCAACGAAGGCGTCGAAGGCCTGTGCCCGCGCGTCCGCTTCCCGCAGGCGTAGGATCGAGGAGGGGTGGACCGTGATGAAGCCGAGGTGATGGCCAAAATGGGTCTTGCCGCGGTTCTGGGAAATCGGAAGTGCCTTGCCAGCCAGAGCCAACACGGCGATCGCCCCCAACGCGACGACGATGTGCGGGGCGACCAACTCCAGTTCCCTCTCCAGCCACCAGCGGTCGTGCCGGACCTCGCCTGCAGTCGGGCGCTGATGGATGCGCCGTTTGCCGCGTTGTTCGAATTTGAAGTGCTTGACGGCATTGGTCAGGTAGCTCGCTGCCCGATCGATCCCGGCTTCGCCGAGCGCTCGGTCGAGCAGCTGGCCTGCCGGGCCGACGAAGGGGCGCCCTTGCCTGTCTTCCTGGTCTCCCGGCTGCTCTCCGACGAAGGCGATAGCCGCGCTCTGTAGTCCTTCACCGAGAACTGCACCGGTATCACGTGGAACAAGCGGCGGTGAAGCCGCGATAAGAGCGTTCAGAGCCTCCAGATTCGGCGCTTCTTGCGCAGCTTCCGCGATCGCCTCATCGTTCGGGAGCATCATCGTTTCCTCAGGAAACGACCCCGGACAGGTTGTCACGATGGCGGGCAGCCTCGGCTTCCTCCGTGAAGCGGGTCCATCCCTCGGCTTCATAGGATTTGCGCTGCGTGGCAGGATCGAGTGGGCTTCCACTGGCCATCACGGCCGCGGCGACAGCTTCCTGCCGTTCGGAAGCTCGAACCGCTACGATGGCGCCACCGCGTTTCACGACCTCGGCAAAAATCTGGGCGTCGCTCTCGTCGACGCCCGCCGCGGTGAGCGCACCGATCAAACTGCCAGCGGCGGCTCCGGCCACGGCGCCGACAGCCGCTCCGCCGAGCAGCCATCCCACCGAGAGCACGGGCCCGATGCCCGGAACTGGAAGCGTGACCAATGCACCCAGGAGGCCCATGCCGCCGCCAATGACGCTTCCGGCCTCAGCGCCGTTGTCGGCACCTTGTTCGACCTCGGCCATAGGGCCCATGATGACGCTGACAGCCTCGGTCGGCACCCCAGCCGCCTCAAGCTGATCGACAACCGACAAAGCACGGTCGCGGCTGTCATAGGAACGGATGATGGTGCTGGCCATGAAGTGTCTCCTTCGCCGGGTGCACTTCCTGACGAACCATCCCTGACCGGGCTTGTTCCGACCTCGGAACGAAGAAGTCTGACGTCCTGTTTCGAAAACTGCTCGAGCAGAAGTGCACACAGCGGAAGTTGCGCCCGCGTGACGAGCCGCGCAAGCATGCGGCTGGCGCAGCCTTGTGCTGGAGCTCACGTCGATCGTTTTCGATCGGGACGGAAACCGGCAAGGAACAAGGCAGGCATGAACCGGTTCGTCCCCAAGGGGCATCCCGCGCAAGGAGATGCTTCATGGCACAGACAATCACCCGTTCTTACGAGAACTACGCAGATGCTGAGACCGCTGTGGTCCGGCTGGAAGCGGCCGGTGCTTCTCCTGACGACATCAGCATCATCGGCTATCAAACGAGTAGGCTCGCGGACGACGCAGCTGTCGGCGCCGAGGTTGGCGGCACGGTTGGAGGCGGTGCCGGCTTGCTTGCGGGACTGGCCGCTTTGCCGGTCGCGGGCGTTGGGCCTGTCCTGGCCGCGGGGTGGATTTTCGGTACCCTTGCGGTGGGTGCGACGGGAGGAGCGGCAGCCGGGAGCCTGATCGGAGCACTGGCCGGTGCCGGCTTTGGCGATGACGAGGCCAACTATTTGGCGGAAACCGTTCGCCGCGGCGGAGCGCTCGTCTCAGTCCGTACGACCGATAGCCATGTTCCAGCCATCGAGAAAATCCTGGAGGGCGCGGGGCCGATCGATAGCGAGTTGCGCCGGGCCGAATACCGGCGCGGTGGCTGGACTCGCTTCGACGAAAAGGCTGGTCCCTATGCGCAGCCTGCGTGGTCGGAATTATCCTGAGTGGAGTCGATCATGGCGCACTCGGACAAACGGACAGGCGCAGGCTATCTCAGGATGGGAGTGGAGCTCACGGTCGATTTCATCGTGATGTACTTGGTCATGTATACGATGATCGCGACGCTGGCTCATTTTCACTTCAACCTCAACAACATCTACATGACGTTGATGATGCTGGCGCCCATGGCGGCCATCATGCTGGTCTCGATGCGGGCGATGTTTCCCTCGGCACGAGCCAATCTGGCGATCTGTGCGGGCGCGGTCGTCGTTTTCTCTCTCAGCTTCGTCGGCATGCGCATGCAAGCGGGTGTCGGTGACGCCGAGTTTCTGCGCTCCATGATCCCACATCATTCCGGCGCGATCCTGATGTGCCAGCGCGCTTCCCTGACGGACCCGGATATCCTCGCGCTGTGCCGAAACATCGTCGCCTCTCAGGAGAACGAGATCGCCGAGATGCAGCAGATGCTGAAACGATACTGAGGGGCGCGACGACGCGTCGAAGGATGATCGTACGGTACATTCGGATAATCAGAAGTTTTCCGATCAAATCCGGCATCTTTGTGCCCATCCTTGGGCATTCATCATTGTTGTGGAACAGGGGCGTGGTTGCGAGGTTTGCCAAATAGGGGCCTGGGAACACTTCAGGAGGACAAAGCGATGAAGAAATTAGCTTTGGCCGTAATGTTGACGGTTATTCCTACACTGGCCTTGGCTCAGAATCCGCAGGGCGCCCGTGGTGGCGCAGCCGGCGGAGCGGCAGCCGGTGCTGTCGGCGGCGCGATAGTCGGCGGTCCTGTCGGAGCGGTGGTCGGCGGAGTGGGCGGCGCCGTAGCAGGTGGGATTGTCGGTGACAGCGCGCCGCGCTTCCGCGAATACGTCGTCGAACAGCACGTTCCATCCTACTCCTATGACGAGGAGTTGCAGGTTGGGACCGTGCTTCCCTCGCGCGGCGTGGTCTATCGCCGCGTCCCCGAGGAGTATGGCGTCCGGAAGGAATATCGCTACACGGTCGTCAACGACCGGCCGGTCTTGGTCGAACCCCGCACACGCCGGGTCATCCAGATCATCGAATAATGCACTCAAGCGCGAAGCCTGTCACGCGCGTGGCGGGCCTCGCGCCATGGCCAGCCCGAGCCGCGAGCGCTCAGATGCCTAAGCCCAGATCGACATGCCACGCTTTGTGCGTCGCCGCGTTCCTTCTGCTGACCTTGGCAGCGCCCGGCAGGGCATGGGTTCTCACCGCCGAGGAAATCAATCGGGCGGGGATGCCGGTCGCTTCCTCCCAACGGAAGGCAAGGCCGAGCGCCGCCATCATCAAGTCACAGACCCTGCTCGCGCGCCAAGGCATCTCCACCGGTGAAATCGACGGCAGGGACGGCGACAACTACCGCAAGGCGATCGCCCAATTTCGGCGGCGCGAGAACCTCGGTCCCGGCGATGTCATCGACGATCCGACCTGGCGCGCGCTCGGTGGCGACAGGGATCAGGACATCGTGATTGCCTACACGGTGACGAAGGCGGACGCGCGCTACGTCTTCTCGAAACGAATTCCGCACGACTACGCCCGGCAAGCCCGCATGCGGCGCCTCGCCTATAGCAGCGCTTCGGAAATGTTCGCCGAGCGCTTCAGGATGAGCAGGGGCTTGCTTGGTGCCCTCAACCCGCGCGCGCGTTATCGCGTTGCGGGTGAAACACTTCTGGTCGTCTCAGCCGCACGGTTCGCGCCGCCGGCAGAAGCCAGCCTGATCGAAGCCGACAAGAAGACCGGCATGGTCACCGCCTATGGATCGCAGGGCGAGATGATCGCGAGCTATCCCGCCACCATCGGAAGCGAGGACACACCATCGCCCCAAGGGGAATACCAGGTTGCCAGGATCGTCCGGCAGCCGACCTATCACTACGATCCGGTCAAGAACTTCCAGCAGGGTCGCAATACGCGCAGGCTCGTGCTTCCGCGCGGCCCGAACAACCCTGTCGGCACGGTGTGGATCGGGCTCTCGAGGCCGACATTCGGCATTCATGGAACGCCGGAGCCCTCCCGGATTGGTAAAGCATCATCGCATGGCTGCGTGCGGCTGACGAACTGGGATGCCGAAGACCTGGCAGGGATCGTGAAACCTGGCATTCTTGTTCGCTTTGTCGATTGAGATTTAGATATTGGGGCCAGTGTTTCCAGGAATTTGAGGAACCCCCTTCGAACCTGTCGGGTTGATTACTATCCGTAACAGCAGGGGAGAAAACCCCATGAGGCGGTTCACAGGAATCGCGGCGATCGCTATTGCCGCTTACTCAGGATTTGCTTGGGCACAACCCACGACAGTCACACCGCCGGACGAGATGCAGCGCAATCGCACCGAGCGGCCGGGGCCGAATGAGATGGCGCCGCATGCGCCGAGAGAAAGTGAGCGCGGCATGTCGCGCCCCGAGGAGCCGGCGCGCCAACAGCGCGGTGCCCAGACGGAAGAATTTCATGGCCGGGATCCGCAGCAACTCCAGCAGCGCGATCGTGAGCCGGGCCAGAGGGAGCGTCCAGCCTCGCCCTTGGAGCAGCGAGCTCAGCCCCGGCCGCAGAAGGAGCAGCCGCAGCAGGAGCGCGGGCAGGCTCAGCGCCTCGACGAACGCAACGGGCGTCCGGCAAGCAGCCAGGCTCGGCCGAACGACCGCAGTCCAGGCTCGCCTGAAACGGCGCAACCGCAGCGGCCGGACGATCGCCTGAACGCGCCCAATACCGCACAGCCAGCTCCGTCGCGGCAGAATGGAGAACGCCCCGGAGCGGCCGCCCAGCGCACGACCCCGACCCAGCCCGGCGCCCAGCCCGGCGAGAACCGGAATCCGCCTGCGGGTCGGACGGCGGATCGTCCCCGGACAGAAACCGACAATCAACATATCGCCGATACGGTTCGTGAGCGCGTCGAACGTCGCGAAGTCCGTCCGGAGCAGAACCTCGGCGCCTCCGTCACGGTTGGCGCGCGCCTGCCGTCTCGCGTGCAGCTCCAGCCGCTCCCGAGAGACATTGCCTCGATCAGACCGCAGTATCGCGACTACCGCTACACGGTTTCCGATCGGGAGATCGTCATTGTCGATCCGCACGATCGGCGCATCGTCGAGGTGATCGATCGCGGTGGCGGCCGTCCCAGCTCCGGCGCGATCTTTGGGGCCTTCGAGCATCAACGTGACGTGCGGCGCTGGAGGCGCCCGGCCGCGGTCGCGTTCGAGGTGGGCGTCGTCCTGCCGGCGAGCGCTCCCTATTACAATCTCCCGGTCGAGGTCGCGGAGCGCAATCCGCAATGGCGCGGCTACCAATACGTCATGACCGAGAACCAGGACGTCGCGATCGTCGAGCCGCGGACCCACCGTATCGTCGATGTGGTCGAGAGGGACACATCCCGGTCGGCATCCGCGGCACCAGCGCCGGCTGGCCCGGCTGCAAGCCAACCGGGACAGGCCGCGCAGGATGAACGGCACGAGCTGGCGCGGATGATCTTGAGCCAGGCGAAGCCCGGTGAGATGCAGGGTGCCGACGGTCTGCGCGGCGCCGTCCTGCCCAATGAGACCAGGCTCCAGCCCCTTCCTGCAGAGGTGGAGGAGAGGGACCAGCAGCTTCGCGGCTACCAGTACACGCTGATCGGTGACGACGTTCTGATCGTCGATCCGCAGAGCCGGCAGGTGGTCGACGTGATCGAGTGAGGAGGGCACGCGGCGGCTCGCTGGGCAAAACCACCAGCCGCTGCATTCGCTTCGCTGGCGAGGTGATCTCGGAAACGCCGGGGCCGCCCGCCAGCAGCCACGGACGTAATGCATAGGAGGCCACCGCGCGACGGCAACGGAAATCGACTTTCCCCCGAAGAAGGGTTCGCTCGATCCAGGGAGCGCCGGACGAAAAGTCCGTCAGCCGCATCTCGATCAACCCAGACCCGGGCCCGAACGATCCACCCGAGAAAAAGTCGAAAAAGCCCGCTATCGGAAGGCCGAAATGAGTTGGATTGGCGGATTTGCCGGTTTCGTTGGGCCGAGCGGGCTTAACGGCATTCGCGATATCGCTACCGAGCGATTGCGTATTCCTTGAGTTCGACGCCAGTCCGTGCCACCGAGCAGCGGTCCCTTTTTGTGACGTTTCGATGACGGCGGGAGAGTCTCAATGCTCGGCTGGTTCCAAAGGCTCCTGCCGAAGGAGACGAAGTTCTTCGATCTGTTCGAGAGCCACGCCGTGACGCTTGTGGCGGGTGCCAAGGCCCTGAACGGGCTCTTGGCGGGCACCATCTCGATTGCAGAAGGAAGCGCCGAGGTCATCAGGCAGGAGGAGCGCGCCGACGGGATTGCCGGGAAAGTCATCCTCGAAGTGGGTCGAACCTTCATCACGCCGTTCGACCGCGGCGACATCGAGGAGCTGATCGGCTCAATGGACGATGCCGTCGACCAGATGCAGAAGACCGTGAAGACGATCACGCTGTTCGAAGTCGAGAGTTTTTCCCCGCACATGGCGGAGCTGGGGGCAGTGATCGTCCAGGCATCCGAACGGGTTGCCGTCCTGCTACCGATGCTGCGGGATATCAAGCAGCACGCTGACTCGATCGGTAAGCTCGCCAAGGAGATCGGTGCGATCGAGGAACGCTCGGATGAGCTTTACGATCAAGGCCTGAAGGCCCTTTTCAAGGCGCATCGCGCGTCGGACACGATGCCTTTCATCATCGGCGCTGAAATCTACGACCATCTCGAAAAGGTGGTCGACCGTTTCGAGGACGTCGCCAAGCGCGTCAGCCGCATCGTGCTCGAACATCTCTGAGCGGCGCTTCCCGTGGATATTGCCGGAATCGCTCCCGTCCTGATTTTCCTGATTGCGGTCGCCCTGCTGTTCGATTTCCTGAACGGGCTGCACGATGCTGCGAATTCCATCGCCACGATCGTCTCCACCCGCGTATTGGCACCGCGCTGGGCCGTATTCTGGGCGGCCTTCTTCAATTTCATCGCGTTCCTCTTCTTCGGCCTCCATGTCGCCGAGACGGTCGGCTCCGGCATCGTCCATGCCGCGATCGTCGACGACCGCGTCATCTTCAGTGCGCTGGCAGGCGCAATCGTCTGGAATGTCGTCACCTGGGTCGCCGGGATCCCATCGAGCTCGTCGCATGCGCTGATCGGCGGGCTGGTCGGGGCCGGGCTTGCAAAGGTGGGGGTCTCATCGATCGTCTGGTCGGGATTGGGCAAGACCTCCGCCGCGATCTTCATGTCACCGGCACTGGGCTTCGTGCTGGCGCTGCTGCTGGTCTTGATCGTGTCCTGGGCCTTCGTGCGCGTCACGCCGATGAAGGTCGACAGCACTTTCCGGATTCTGCAATTCGCCTCGGCTTCGCTCTATTCTCTCGGCCACGGTGCGAATGATGCGCAGAAGACGATGGGCATCATCGCGGTCCTACTGTTCTCGCACGGAGCGACAGGCGGGGCTTTCGCGGTTCCGTTCTGGGTGGTGGTGTCCTGTCAGACCGCCATGGCGCTCGGCACGCTCTGCGGCGGCTGGCGTATCGTCCACACGATGGGTTCGAAGATCACGCGCTTGTCGCCGCAGCAGGGCTTCTGTGCTGAGACCGGCGGAGCTATCACGCTGTTCATGGCGACCTATCTCGGGATCCCCGTTTCGACCACGCATACGATCACCGGCGCCATCGTCGGTGTCGGCGCGGCCCGCCGCGTCTCGGCTGTGCGCTGGGGCGTGGCACGCGGCATCGTCGTCGCCTGGGTCGTCACCATGCCGATGGCCGCCCTGATCTCGGCCATCGCCTACGCCGCGTCCGGCCTCTTCCTGGCCGGGCGTTGAGCGTTGCTTGAAAGGGCGATCCGCGCCAAGGCTCTGGAACACTGGCTGGCGGCGCGGAAATGGAAAGGCCCGATCCCTGGTCGCGCTTTCCGGCGATGACCAAGGCCTTCTGCCTCAATGTTTAGTCTTATGCTCAGGCTTTCCCTTACGAGTGGTCGACGCCATCTTCTCAAGCTCGCTTTCGCTCATCGACTTTTCCATCGATTTCGAAGCGCCCTTGAGTTCGCTCTTCTTCAGGTCGCCGCGCTTTGCGGCGAGAGCCGCGCCGGCAGCCTTTTGCTGAGCAGCAGATTTTGCAGGCATGTCGTTCTCCTCACTTGGATGAACGGGTGACGGCCTCGATCTTGTTGCCGTCGGGGTCGAAGACGAAGGCGCCATAATAATGGGCGTCATATTCGGGGCGAAGGCCAGGCGCACCAGCATCGGTTCCGCCATTGGTCAGCGCAGCCTGGTAGAAGCTGTCGACCATCTTCCTGGTTCCCGCAACGAACGCGATATGTGCTCCATTGCCGCTGGTAGCCGGTTCGCCGTTGAGCGGCGTCTCGATGCTGAAGAGGATGCTGCTCACGCCGTAGTCAGCGGAGCGCTCGCTGCTTTTGAGGAGGCGCAGGCCGAGTTCGGAAAATACTGAATCGTAAAAGGCGCGCGCCTTTACGAGATCGTTTGCACCCACTGAAATATGGTCGATCATCGCGTGCCCTCCGTCTGATGCACGAGTACCTCCCGATATTCCGGATGCTTCCTGGCCCAATCTGCGATGAAGGAACAAGCGGGCACGATCCGTTGGCCGTGATTTCGGGCATGTTCGAATACGGCTTCCGCAAGCTGAGAGCCGATTCCGTTTCCGCGCAACGATCGCGGGACTTCGGTATGAGAAACAACGAGATAATCGTCGATCCGCCGATAGGTCGCAAAAGCCTCGCCACCTCGAACCGCCATTACGAAACGATTGTTCTGCGGCTCGTCTCGGATGGATGGATATTCCGTCGGCATGAGAATGCTCCATCGGAATGAGACGTGATCGGAGGAGAACCCGGACAGTCGGGCGGAGTTCCCCTTTTCGAATTCCGCGGCAACCGCAATCCGCGCCACAGATCGAACCCGGGCGAGGGCAGAGCAGGCCGAGCGGGGCCGAAGAGGAGCTCGAAATCGTAGTCTGACCTCGCCACCTTCTCGACAGGCCCGGCCATCTGGGAATACGGGCTAAGCCGTCGGACCCAGGATGCCCAAGCCGTTCAGGACTAATCTGGTAGCAAAGTGCCAGACAGGAACACGGCGACGCTCAGACTCCGATCAGCCTGGACGGAGCATTGTCGCTCGACGATGTTCCGGATTTCCTTGTCAGGAAGCGCCTCCAATCCGGAGGGCGAGTGCCGACGCAGATAGTCGACCATCCATTTTCCTATCGCCGCGTGAAGCTCGGTATCTGTCTTCTCGCTTTGAGCCCACGTCCCGCAGGTAATGTAATCCTGCAGAAAATCGCCTTTCTTCGCGTCCGCCGCGAGGCCCGCAGTGCTGATGGTGAGTGCGCAGAAGGTGACGGTCGCCACAGTCTGCCAATTGGGTCCCCTCATTCCCAACCTCTTCAAACGATGAAGGCGATGCGCTCGCCGCACCTGCCGCTACGCGGCAAATTGCGGAACGGCCCCCAAGCTTTCGGGTTCAGCTCAATATGTGAATCCTGCCAGGCGAGCCTCACGACCAATACCCAACCGCCACCGCCCCGCAAAGCTGCTCCTCTGATGGTGACGGTCATGGAAGCGATTATCATAGGCTTCGATATCTATCACCCGAAGACACTGCGCGAGCAGAAGGCCGGCTAGGTCGACCAGCGAGGCGCTCCGAAAAGCCCCACAGATCTGCAGGCCCTTGAACCTCCCAGCAAGCACCATAACCGCCTGCTGCCTAGGAACACAGTCTTCACGATGTGCGTTGGCTCGGGTGAAGCAATGCTGCCGGCGAGGTGTCCGGCCGGTCCGTGGCAGCCGCCGACCACTTCGCGGGGGCAAGCGGGAATGAAGCAGATGAATATCCAAAGCGTTGAAGCTTATGAGGCTGCCCAGGCACGAATCCGTGAGATAACGGGTGCCGAGGAAGGGACGCCGGAGGCGGCCGAGATGGCGGAACTCGTTGCTGCCGTCCAGAGGTGGGAGAGCCGGCCGATCCAGGGCGATGCCTCTTCCCCTGGGCACTTCAACACGGTCCCGCGACCGGGCCAGCCCGGCGAGCAGAACGAATATCGCGCCGGGCCGAACCCACGATCCGGGCATCCGACAGGTCCTCATCCTCCCTATGAGCCGGATGATCCGGAGGGCACCGCGGCCGAAAAACACCACGGAAAGCCGGCCCCGCTGGAGAGAAAGAGTGTCCGGGCGCAGCCCAGCGGGACGATCGAGATAGTCGATCTGAGGCGGCGCTGAGATTTCACAAGGTTATGACCCCTGGCCCTCGCGCCGGTCGCGACATTCGGATCAATTTGTTTGGCTCAAGCAGCGCCCGGCCCTTCGGGGCCGGGCGCTGGATGTAAGATGGAACGCGTCTATTCGATGACCTGAATGACGCGGCGCGTCCTTGGCTCGACGATGACCGGCTGGTCATTGACGATTGTATAGCGATAGCCTCTCGTTCCGAATTCCGCGGGAACCTCGCCATAGGTGATACCGGTCTCGGGGAGGACTGCGCCAACTCGCAGGCCTTCACTATAGGTGTAGGATGGCACCTCGTGTTCTGTGACGTAGGTTTTGAAGCGCGGTGCCAGATTGGCGGTAATTCCACCTGCCGGGGCGCCGTTGGCAGAGCCACCCGAGCCGGCATCAGATTGCCCGCCGACCGAAGCGCCACTACCGCCCGTTCCGCCCCTTCCGCTATCTGCCCCGCTCGTGCCGCTGGCGGCCCCAGCCGTCCCGCCGGAGCCGTTACCCGCTGAGCCACCGGCCGCACCGCCAGCCGTCCCGCCGGAGCCTTGTGCGGCGGCCACAACAGGCAACAAGGCAATGCTGGCAGCAAGAATGATCTTTCTCATCGATCGATCTCCTAGTTGCCCCCTAAGGTGGCAAACATCCCCGATAGGTAGCGGTTCCGCGCGCTGCAAAAACGTCCTGCAACCGGCGCATTCTCGCCGCGAAGCTAATCGTGATGTGTGTTCAGCCAGGTCGTGGAGCGCGCGGTGGCGCCGATATTGCTCGCGTTCTGGCGCTGGGAGCCTGAGGCGCCGCGCGTGCTTGATTTACGGTCGACGGAATTGCTGACGACGATGGCAGCGCCTCGAGCGAGGGATCTCGATGGCGTTCGCAGGGTTGAGCCACCGCGGTGAATCTGGCGTTGCATTACCAGCAGGGCCGAGGCCTTGGCCTCATCGGTCCGTCCACGGCTCTTGAGCCCCGCGCCGACAGCCTCGGTGACTGCGACCACGAAAGCTTCGTGGCTATGGGGGTAGTCATGCTGGTGAAATCAGCGACGAGGCAGCTCAGGCCCGGAAACCGAGGACCGCGCCAGTAGCGGGAGGAATTGCGGAGATCGATGCGCGCCAGGTTTGTGTGCGCCATCTGATCCCGAATGTCCGGGTCACGGTAGTCATGTCACTTCTGCTTTGGGCGCAGTGTCGGCACAAACGGCGTCAGGACCGGGTGCATTGCTCGGCCCCGCGCCATCTGCGGTCTTGAGGACTATCAGCCCGTCATTCCCAAATAGCGCGGCAGCCAGAGCGAGAAGACGGGGAAAATCACTAGCGCGAACAGCGCCACGATCAGGACGGCGATATATTTCATCATCGGCCGCGTCACGTTCTCGACCTTGGTCCCCGTCATCGCCGCCGTTGCGAACAGGCCGACGCCGATGGGCGGCGCGAAGAAGCCAAGCCCCATCGCGACCACCATGATCGTGCCGAACTGCAGCGGGTTGATGCCGAGCTTGATCGCGATCGGCGTCAGCAGCGGCCCGAACAGGATGAGCGCCGGCGCGCCTTCCAGGATCATGCCGAAGAAGGCCATCACCACGACGCTGACGAGGATGAAGCCGATCGGACCCACCGCATGGCCGATGCCGATCATGAGCGTAGAGATCTGGTCCGGAATCCGTTCGATGGTGATGGCATAGGACAGGCTCGATGCCGCCGCGACGATGAACAGGATGCTGCCGGTCATGGCCGCCGAGCGCACGAAGAGCTGGACGACCAGCCGCCAGCTCAGCTCGCGAAAGGCGAGCCCGCCGATCAGGAAGGCATAGACCACGGCGAAGGCGGAGATCTCCGTCGAAGTCGCGATGCCGGCGGTGACGCCGCGGCCGATCATCAGGATCATCGCTAGGGTCACGCCGGCGCCGAGGATCAGCGGCAGCATCGGCCGCTTGGTGCCGCCGACGAAGACCTTCTCGACATCGACGCGGGTGCCGTAGATCACCGCGACGACGGCGAGCGCCGCAGCCATAAGCCCGGCCGGAACGAGGCCGGCCATGAACAGCCCCCCGATCGAGATGTTCGAGACGAAGGCGAAGATGATCAGGTTGACGCAAGGAGGAATGGTCTCGGCCATCACCGCCGTGCAGGCGAGCAGGCCGGCGGTCTCGTTCTCGTCCTGCCCGGTCTTGCGGACCGCCGGCATGATGACGCCGCCGACCGCCGCGATGTCTGCGAGCTTGGAGCCGGACACGCCTGAGAACAGGGCAGTTGCGATGATAACGATGAGATTCATGCCGCCTTTCAGCCGCCCCATCATCCGCAGCAGCAGCTCGATGAGGCGCGCGGACATGCCGTTGCTCTCCATCGTCAGTCCGGCCAGCACGAAGAAGGGAATGGCGAGCAGCACGAAATGGTTGGCGCCGGAGGCGACCTGCTGCGCCCAGATGAGCATGGGCAGCGAAGGATCGGCCAGGAAATAAGCCATGGCACCGAAAGCCAGCGCGAAGGCGATCGGCACCCCGATCAGCAAACCGCCGACCGAGGCGATGGCCAGAAGATGGATCGGCGCCAGCGAGAACTGAGACAGCAGCATGTTCCAGCCGGCGATCAGGATACAGAGCGCGAGCAGCGGGACGAGAGCCGTCCAGCGCGGACCGGTCGGCACCTTCAGCACATTGACCAGGGCGAAGGCCGCCATCACGAGCCCGCCGAACAAAACCGGCAGCAGGAAGATCCATTGTGGCAGCCCGGTCGGCGTGAGTTGGCTGGCGGTATCCTCGAAGAGCTGGAAGCTGGAGACTAGAAGCGTGGCCGAAACCAGCAGCGTGATCCAGGCGGCGGCCGCGGCGGCGATCGCGCGGCCAGGGGGCGGCAGCATGAGCACGAGCACCTCGATGCCGATATGCTGCGAGCGGGCAAGTACGCTGGCCGCGCCAATGAAGACCATCGTCGTCATCAATCCCGCGGCGACCTCTTCGGCCCAATCAAAGGGCGCGTGCAGGAAGTAGCGGAAGACGACCGAGAGGAAGACGACCGCTACGTCGATTGCCAGGATCGCACCGCCGAGATGTTCGATGAAGAACAGGACGCGCGCGGCGAAGCGGTCCTGGGCCGGGCGCGTTTCGTGCGCGCTGCCGGCAAGAGCGACGGCGTCCATGCGCATATCCTCCTGGTGGCCGGCTCGTGTGACGGCCGGC
Source organism: Bosea sp. AS-1 (assembly GCF_002220095.1). Lineage (GTDB taxonomy): Bacteria > Pseudomonadota > Alphaproteobacteria > Rhizobiales > Beijerinckiaceae > Allobosea. Next base: position 4,939,888 of record NZ_CP022372.1, on the reverse strand, counting down.
GCTCTTCTTGAAGTTGCTCGGGCGAGACGTCAGGCGGCCGCCTGGATCTTCTCGAAGAGGGGGGCGGTCGCAGGGTATTGCGCGAGGTAGGGCTTGTAGAGCTCGCTCGCCATGCGGCGCTTGAGCTCCGCGATCTCGGCTTCCGGCACTTCGGTATAGACCATGCCCTTGCCTTTGAGGTCGGCGACCGCTTCGGCCTCGACATCCTTGACCTCGGAGCGGGAGGCGCGCGTTGCCTCCGCCGCTGCCTGGCGGAAGGCCGGCATCAGGTCTGCGGGAATCTTGGCGAGGCCGCGCTTGCCGATATAGGCCAGCATCGGCGTATAGACATGGCGGGTGAGGAAGCCGCGGTTGGTGACCTCATAGAGTTTGTAGGCGATCGCGGTGCCGGGATCATGCTCGAAGCCGTCAACGACGCCGGTCTGCACCGCGGTATAAAGTTCGTTGATCGGGATCGGCGTGGGCGTCGCGCCGATGATGTTGAAGGTGTCGATGAACGCTTTGGTCGGCAGAACGCGCAACTTCACGCCCTTGAGCTCGGCAACGCTCGCGATCGGCTTTTTGGTGTAGATGCTTCGCGCTCCGACCTGAAAGCCCCAGCCCAGGATGTTCACGCCGGTGCGGTCGGCCAGCATCTTGTCATAGGCCTCGCCGACGCCGGCATCGAGCGCCTTCGAGCAATGATCGTAGCTGTTGAAGAGAAAGCCGAGGTCGAGCATGCCGAACTCGGGGACAACGGTGGCCCAGATCGAGGCACCGGTCAGCATCATGTCGACGGAGCCGACCTTCACCTGGTTGACGACGTCGGCTTCCTTGCCGAGCTGTCCGTTCGGAAAGTATTCGAGCTTGATGCGGTCGCCGGCGAGCTTGGCGATCTGTTCGGAGAAGGGCTTGTACCAAAGGTAGTGCGCGCCGAACTTGTCGGTGGGCGCTGCGGACGATACGCGCAGCGAAATCGGCGCGGCTGCGCGGAGAATAGTGGGGGCGCAGACGCTTGTCGCGGTCGCGCCGGCCAGGAAGCCCCGGCGGGTGGTGAAGCTGTTCATGGTTTCCTCCGCTGATGGTGATTGGCCGGCTTCGAGGCCGGACTCGTTCTTTGGCAAAATGGGGCTCAGTCTTCGGGCAGAACCTTGCCCGGGTTGAGGATGTTCAGCGGGTCGAGAGCCCGCTTGACCTTCCGCATCATGTCGACGGCCGGGCCATGTTCGAGCCGCATGAACTTGATCTTGCCTGTGCCGACGCCGTGCTCGCCGGTACAGGTGCCGTCCAGCGCCAGTGCACGACGTACCAGCCGGTCGTTGATCGCCGCCGCCTCCGCGAGCTCCCGCGGGTCGGATGGATCGATCACCAGCCCGAGATGGAAATTGCCGTCCCCGACATGGCCGACCATGCTGATCGGGAAGGAGGCGCCGGCGATGTCGGCCTGCGTCTCCGCGATGCAGGGGGCGAGCGCCGAGATCGGCACGCAAACATCCGTGCTCCAGAGCTTCGCGTTGGGGCGCAGGGCCTGGACTGCGTAATGCGTGTCGTGCCGGGCTTTCCAGAGGCGGGTGCGGCTGTCGGCATCGGCCGCCGCGACGAAGCCCAGCCCCTCGAAATCGGCCGCCAGCGCCTCGACCGTTTCCGCCTGCTCCCGGACCCCGGCCTGCGAGCCGTGGAACTCGAAGAACAGTGTCGGCGCCTCGTTCAATCCGAGCTTGCTGTAATTGTTGACGGCACGGATGGTCGTTTCGTCGAGCAGTTCGACACGGGCGACCGGAATGCCGCTCTGGATGACGGCGACGACAAGATCGACCGCCCGCGAGACGGAGGGAAAGGAACAGGTCGCCGCGCTGACCGCCTCGGGAATCCCGTAGAGCCGCACCGTGACCTCGGTGATGATCGCGAGCGTTCCCTCCGAGCCGACGAGCAGGCGCGTCAGGTCGTAGCCGGCCGAGGATTTGCGGGCGCGGCGCGCCGTCCGGACGATCTCGCCTTCAGCGGTCACCAGGGTCAGGGAAACGACGTTCTCGCGCATCGTGCCGTAGCGGACGGCGTTGGTGCCGGAGGCGCGCGTCGCCGCCATGCCGCCGATGGTGCTCTCGCCGCCGGGATCAATCGGGAAGAAGAGGCCAAGATCGCGCAGATCGCTGTTCAGCTGCTGGCGCGTCACCCCAGCCTGCACCGTCGCGTCGAGATCCTCGGGGCGGACGGAGAGGATCGTGTTCATGCGGCTGAGATCGACGCAGACGCCGCCCCGTACAGCCGTCACATGGCCTTCGAGCGAAGTGCCGGCCCCAAACGGCACGATCGGCGTGCGATGGGCGGCGCAGAGCCGGACGATCGCGGCGACCTCCTCGGTGCTCTCGGCGTAGCAGACGGCATCGGGAGCCAAGCCGGCATGATAGGATTCACCGCGACCGTGATGCTCTCGGTCGGCCGCCGAGGTCGCGAAACGACGCCCGAGCAGCGCCTTCAACCCCTCCGTGAGCTCCGCCGGGAGGGCGATAGCGGCAATCGGCTGCGCTTGCGCCAGCATCTGCATTTCCCCGTCATCGCGCCAGAAAGCGCTGTTGTTGACAGGCTCCTAACATGCGGTTCATATCGACGCAACAATTGTATACAGGACACAGGACACAATTATGCCTCGGACGCTGAGAGCAAGATTGAACGCCCCCGGTCTTGTCGTGGCGCCGGGCTGCCATGACGCGCTCGGCGCGCGAATCCTCGAACAAGCCGGGTTTGAAGCCGTCTACATGACGGGCAACGGGCTCTCCGCGGCGATGCTCGGCGCGCCTGATCTCGGCCTGCTAACGCTGACCGAGATGGCGAGTCGCGCCCGCGCGATCGCGGCCAGCATCTCCGTGCCGCTGATTGCGGATGCCGATACCGGATACGGCAATCTCAACAACGTCGCCCGCACCATCGCGGAATACGAGGCGGCGGGCGTCGCCGCCCTGCACCTCGAGGATCAGGTGACGCCAAAGAAATGCGGCGCGATGAGCGGGCTCTCGCTGGTCCCCGCGGAGGAGCATGCCGAGAAGATCCGCCACGCGGTGAAGATGCGACGCAATCCCGACATGCTGATCATCGGCCGCACCGATGCGCGGCTGGTCCTCGGGCTGGATGAGGCGATCGCGCGCGGCAAGGCCTATGCCGAGGCCGGCGCCGATCTTGTGCTGATCGAGATGCTGCAGAGCGAAGAGGAGATGCGCCGGGCGGTGCGCAGTATCGACGCGCCGATGATGTTCAACTCCGTCGATGGCCGTACGCCGCCGCTCGACGCTGCCGCGTTCGAAGCAATCGGCTTCAAGTTACTGGCCTTCCCCTTGTCGGCCACGCTGGCCTATGCTCGGCTGATGCAGCGCTTCGCCTCGGACCTTAACCAGAACGGCTCTACGGCGACTTGGGCCGACGAGCTCATGCCGATCCACGACTATGAGGGCGTGCTCGGCTTGAGCCGCTACGCCTGAGCCGAGACATGTATCCCAGCCGTCGTCCGACCAAGCCTCGCGCCAAGACGAGCGAACGCACGCCGGGCCTGCAGGCGCTGGAACATCCGCGCTCGCTCGCGGAAATGGTCGAACAGCGCCTGCGCGATGCCATCGTGAATGCCGAGCTGCCGTTCGGCCATGCGCTTCCGGAAGACGAGACGGGGCTGGCGCTTGGCGTGAGCCGCACGCCGCTGCGCGCCGCGCTGGGCCGCCTGGCCGCTCTCGGCCTCGTGACCATCGTGCCCAACCGTGGCGCGTTCGTGTTTGATCCCTCGCTGGAGGATGTGAAGCAGCTCGCGAGCTTTCGGCTCATGCTGGAAACGGAGGCCGTTACACTTTGCCTCGAGGGTGCGGCAGACAGCACGGCGGCCGAACTCAAGACGTCGCTGGCCAGTATGGAGAAGGCGCATCGCGAGCAGGACGGCACGGCCTATGCCAGCAGCGATACCGAGTTTCACGCCGTGTTCTTCCGCAACTGCGGCAATCTCTTCGTCGCCAACGCCTTCGCAACGATCTCATGGCAGGTTGCGGCGCTGCGCGCGCATCTTTCCGTCGATCGGTCCTGGGAGCGCGATACCTCCTATTCGGAGCATCGCGAGATTGTCGAGGCGTTCGAGCGAGGAGACAGGGATACTCTCCGCGTCATCCTGCGAGAGCATATCCTGCGGGCCGCGAAGGCCTATGCGAATGTGGTCGAGCAGGTGTCTCAATCTATCTGAGGTTCAGCAACGAACGCGATGAGATGGATCTGGCGCCCAGCAGTGCGACGCAGCGCTAGTCTCGGCTGGCAAAGCACCTGAGGGCAGGGCGTTCGCAATTTTTTGGCGCGAACGTCCGCTTGCGGGCGCCTCTTTAATGTCCGTTCTTGGCGCAGATTGCCCTTAACTGGATCAGCTTGACCAGCAACCAGAGACTAGAACCTCAGCGAGGCCGGCATTGTTAAAGGCGAACTGCTCGAAAACTCAGCCGCTGCTCGGCTGCGTGCAGGGAGCCGAATCCCTCGGCTGACTTCGCGGTAATATTCGCGAATCTTCCGCGGACATCCGCATCAAATCTCAGGTGTCGTCGCCTGTCGCCGCGCTAGCCCTGAATCCCTTTGACATTCTGGGAAGTTACATACTAACTGGTTGGTATCTTATTTGGGGGATTCCGCATTCGATGCGAGCAGCGCGCAAACAGGCGGACCGGAGCGCGGAAACGCAACGGGCCTTGATCGAATCGGCCACCGTCCTTCTCCAATCGATCGGGTATGCCGGGACCACCACGGCACTCATCGCGCGCCATGCGGGGCTCACAACCGGAGCGCTACACCATCATTATTCGTCGAAGGACGATCTGATGCTTGGCGTTCTCGATCGGGCTAGCGAGCGCGTAGCTCGGGGGCTCGACATGATCGTTCACGCTGGTGGCGAGACAGTCAACGTTCACGACCTTATCCGTCACCTTTGGGAGATCTATGGCGATCCAGAATACTGGGCGATCTGGGAGATTATCATCGGCACGCGCAAAGACACAGAGTTTCATACGAAGGTTATTGCGCACCGTCAGGAAACGATGCAGCGAATTCTGTATCCTTGGGTCGCCAAGAACATAATTAGTCATCCAAAAATGCATGAATACGGCTCGTTATTCGAGTTCATGCTGATCGCGATCCGTGGGTTAAGCCTTGAGCGTTTCCTGGATAAGCCGCCGGAATATTTCGAGAAAAACCTGCTTCTTCTGACCGAGATGGTGGAATGGAAGCTCGCGGCGATCAGGTCGACGCAACAATAAACAGCTCGGGCGCGGGCAAACTGGGGAAAGACGATGACAGCGGATGTGCAGGCAAGCCGAGTTGACCAGCATGGAAAAGCGCGGACGCTCCTCGGAGGGGCGTTCGGGCATTTCATCGAATGGTATGACTGGTCGATCTATGGATTTCTGGCCGGGATCTTCGCTGCCCAGATGTTTCCGGCCCATGACCCGGCCGTATCCCTCATCGCAAGCTTTTCGGCCTTCGCGATCGGCTTTCTCGGGCGCCCAATCGGGGCTTTCGTCCTGTCGCCGCTGTCGGACAAATACGGCCGCCGGACGCTATTGGCTGCGACGATCATCATGGCTGGCATCGGAAGCCTGCTGATCGCAATCTGCCCGACCTATGCACAGATCGGCATCGCGGCACCAATCGTGATCGTTTGCGCGCGGTTGCTTCAAGGCTTCTCGGCGGGCGGCGAATACCAGATCGCCATCACGTTCCTGAACGAGCATGCCTCCACCCGTAACCGGGCCCTGGCTGCGTCCCCGCAACAGCTCTCCATCGGCGTTGCCGTCCTCGTCGCGACCGGTGTTGCGAGCCTGACGACAAGGTATTTCCCGCCCGACATGCTGACGAGCTGGGGTTGGAGGGTGCCTTTCCTGATCGGCGCCGCGCTTTCTGTCTTCGGGCTGTATCTGCGTGCCGGATTGTCGGAAACGCCGTCTTTCGAAAAAGTAAAAGACAAGCAGAAACTCAGTGCGGCTGCTATTTTGGCTTCTATCGCGGAGTTTCCGAAAGAGGTCTTTATCGTATTCGTCGTGCAGATGAATGGACTTCAGTATTACCTTTGGATGATTTTCCTTCCGACCTACGCCAATATTGTCGGAGGATTGGACAAGGCGTCCGGTTTCGCCGGAAGCGTGCTCGCCAGCGTCGCTTATTGCATCGGCGTGCCGCTCTTCGCCTATATTTCCGACCGGATCGGCCGAAAGCCGTTCCTGATCGGTGCCGCGCTCTGCTTCTTGCTCTTTACCTATCCGCTGCTGTCGATGCTGGCGGTGCCCCAGCTTGGATTCGGCACGTTCGTCTTCGTGGCCGTCGTCGGAGCCATCTTCATCTCCATGAACAATGCGGTTCTGGGAACGGTGTTTGCCGAACTGTTTCCAACCCGGGTCCGGACATCGGGAATCGGTATTCCTTATGCGGTGTGCGCGGCGATTTTCGGAGGGACCGCACCAATGGTGGCGACGTGGCTGCAGCAGCTCGGCGGGCCGCTTTACATCTCGCTCTACGTGATGGCGGTCTGCCTGATCACGCTCGTCACGCATCTGGTTCTGACCCCTGAGACGCGTGGACGCTCCCTCGACTGAGGTTCCTTCGGAGAAATAGGCTCGATGCTTGTGATTCATCATCCTGATCAGGCTCTCCACGATCCTGATCAGGTATTCCGCACGGGGAAGTTTATCGCGCAGCCCGACCGGGCGGAGCGCTATCGCGTCTTCCTCGACATCGTAACGCAGCTGAAGCTCGAGATTGCCGTTGCTCCGCTTGATCAGGCGGACGCGATCGCGGCGGTTCACGATCGGGATTATGTGGAATTCCTGAAGAGCGTTCACTCCCGCTGGATCGAGCATCCGGACTACGGTCCGGTTGTCATTCCCAACGTTCACCCGACGCATCGCATGTATCGCAGGCCTACCGAGCTGCTCGGCGAGTTGGGCTGGTATAGCAATTCAACGTCCTGCCCCATCGTGACGGACACCTGGAGGGCCGTTTTCGCGAGTGCGCAGGTGGCCGTCCATGGCGCAGATAGGCTTTCGGCGGGCAACGGACCTGTCTACGCGATGTGTCGCCCTCCCGGTCACCATGCCTATCCCGACCTGATGACGGGCGTGTGTTTCCTCAACAATGCCGCGATCGCCGCGCGTCGCCTGATGCGTTCATTCGGCAAGGTCGCGATCATCGATATCGACGTGCATCACTGCAACGGCACGCAATTCGTCTTCTGGGAAGACCCGGATGTGTTCGTTGCATCGATCCATGTCGACCCGTCCCTGTCCGCGCCCTACTACGCAGGCTATGCGGACGAGACTGGGGCAGGGCAAGGCAAGGGGGCGAATTTCAATCAGCCCTTGCCCTGGGCAACCGGGAACGAACCGTGGCTCAAGGCTATCGAAGCAGCGGTTTCCCGCATTCGTGGATTTGCGCCGGGTGCTTTGGTGGTGTCGCTGGGCTTCGACGCCGGAGCCGAGGACCCGGTTGGCACTTTCAAGATCACGGGCGACGGATTTGCCGAGGCCGCGCGCAGGATCGCGGGTCTGCAGGTTCCAACGCTTCTCGTGCAAGAGGGCGGCTATCTGAGCCCTGCTCTCGGCGGGTATCTCCAGAGCTTTCTGACGGCGTTTGAAGGGCGGGCGAGCTGAGCACCGCAAGGCGGAAAGACATAAGACATGAAAGAATTGCCCGAACTGCGCAGCGGAAGGCCGCGCATTTATACCGGTCTTCTCAAGCCGTTCGACGGGTTTGAGATACCCTTCGGCATCGTCGAAGGTTCACGGCCGGGCCCGTGCCTACTGGTCACTGCGGGCGTGCACGGCTCGGAATACTGCTCGATCGAGGCTGCTCTGCGTCTGATGCGACGCCGGACCGACGATCTGTCCGGCACGATTCTCATTCTGCCGATCGTCAATATGACGGCGTTTCGCAGGCGAGCCGTCTATGTGATGCCGGAGGACGGCCGCAACCTGAACCGCATGTTCCCGGGGCGGGCCGATGGCAGTTTCAGCGAGCAGGTCGCGCACTGGCTCGTCAATACGATTTATCCGAAAGCCGATGCTTATCTCGACCTGCACGGCGGAGATCTGAGCGAGGCCTTGCTGCCGTTTTCACTCTTCCCTCGCGATAGTGAGGCATCGCGCGATCTGGCCGTCGCTTTCGGTCTCCCGATTGCGGTCGCGGCAGGCGGCGAAGGCTATACGATCAACGCGGCCGGCCGACTCGGTATCCCCAGTATCATTGCGGAGGTCAGTGGTAACGGGATTTGGGACGAGCAGTCCGTTGCCACAATGACCAACGGAATTGAGCGCGCCTTGCGCCATCTGGGCATGAGCGATAGCCCTGCGCCAACCGCGCCTCCTGAACCGACCCGCATCGTCAGCATGTCCGTTCCGGCGGCCGCGGTCGACGGGTTGTGGTATCCGACCGTGAGCTTGGGCGGAAGCGCACGCAAGCAAGAGCCGATCGGTGAGATCAGGGACGTTTTTGGCAACGTGCTCGAACGGATTCTGGCCACTGAAACCGGAACCATCATCTATGCGCTCAGCAGCCTCGCGGTGAATAAAGGCGAAGCGCTGCTTGGTATTGGAAGTCCGATTGCCGCGGAGTGAATGTCGAGATGGGGGGCTAGATTGCCAGCTTTCTCATTCTCAGCGCAGATGACCGGCCGGGCGCAAATTGCGCGCGGCTTCGCCCGGTTGCATGTCGTCCACATCATGATTTTGCCGGCGGGCGGGCCATATGCTTTCCCTGCGGCTGGGACGGGGCGCGGACTGTGAATCTCGGAACGAACCGCCAGTGTTGCTCAGATGATCTCTTCAATTTTCAACTTGCGGCCGTCAAACTCAGCCGTGTCTGATTTTCCCAATCCATCGATCGCCTGATAGAACGGGGCGAGCGGTGAGAGGCCTATGAACTCGACGCCCTCGCAGGTGAAGTGGTCCATGGAGACCCCGATTGCGAAGTGGCGATTATTGACCCTCACGATCGCTCCAGGCTCGACGAATTCCTTCGGTCCGAAATCGATCTGATTCAACTCGGCGACCTTGGCTTCGGCGACGCGCAGCATCCTCTCAAGGTCTTCAGCAAGTTCCGCTTGCGACCAGGCCTGAGCCTGATCGTCAACCACGGTCGCTTCATCTTTTTCCGGCTTGCTCGCCTGAAGATGCTCGGCATAGGCGGCCCTGGCTCCGTCAAGTTCGGCAGCTGCCAGTTCAATTAGCTTCCTGAGCACCCGTTCCTTGTTCATTTGCCGGATCTCCGTCTTGCCCAATCGTGTTCGGATTCGAACGAAGCACTCCTGGGACGGCGCACGCAACCTCGCATTGCTTGCCGACGAGCCACATCCGCACTGCCCAATTGCGAACCTCTTCAGTGCAGCCAATGCCGACTCAAGTTCGTTTCAGATGGGGCTGATCCCTTCGCGAGTTGATATCGATCATCCGTTCAGAACGGCCGGTGTCCCTGCTCTCGGACGGGCTCCGTTCCGAGGATTGGGCTTCTGGGCATCGCGCGGTCTATCCCTGATAGGAATCGACATACCCGCTGGCAACCGCGGCCGGATAGCCGTCAGGGCTGGGCGTCCACATGGACGCAGGCGGCCGCGGTCCCCGTATGGCCCGGCGCGAGCGGGAAACGTCGGGTCGAGCAGACGTCGATCCGCTCCGGGCAACGCGTCACGAAGGGGCAACCGGTGGGCGGAGAAAGCGGGCTCGGAAGGTCGCCGCTCAGAATGATCTTCTCGCGCTGGCGCTGTGCCCGCGGGTCCGGCAGCGGGATCGCTGAAAGCAGCGCGCGCGTATAGGGATGTTGGGGTTTCGCGAAGAGTGCATCGACCGGCCCGCGCTCGGCGACGGTTCCGAGATAGAGCACCATCGCTTCATCGGCGACATGCCGGACGACCGAGAGGTCATGCGAAATGAAGAGATAGGATAGGCCGAGATCGCGCTGGAGTTCGAGCAGCAGGTTGAGCACTTGCGAGCGGATCGATACGTCGAGTGCCGAGACCGGCTCGTCGAGCACGAGCAGGCGCGGGGACAGCGCCAGCGCCCTGGCAATGACGACACGCTGACGCTGCCCGCCCGACAGGGCGCTGGGCAGGCGTTCCGACAAGGCTTTGGACAATCCGACACGGTCGAGAAGCTCGGCGACGCGGCCCTTGCGCTCCGCACGACCGCGGCCTGCGATGGCGAGCGGCTCGGCAATGCTGTCGGCGATGCTCATTTTGGGATCGAGCGCCGAGGACGGATCCTGGAAGACGATCTGGATATCCTGCGCCAGCGCGGCGCGCTCATGCGCCCGCAGCGCCGTGATGTCACGCCCGTCGAAATGGATCGAGCCCTCCGTTGCCCTTTCGAGCCCAACGATGGCATAGGCGGTCGTCGATTTGCCGCAGCCGGATTCGCCGACCAATGCGAGAGTGCGACCGGGCCGAAGATCGAACGACACCCCATCGACCGCCTTGACCACGCCGCCCGGCGTACCGACGCCGCTGCGCAGGGGGAAGTGTACCTTGAGATCCCGCACCTGCAGGAGCGGCTCGCTCATGCCATCGCCTCCAGCCGGTCGACATGCCAGCAGGCCGCGCGGTGCTCCGGCCCAATCACAACAGCGGGCGGTACCTGCGTGCAGGCTTCGTCGGCGAGCGGGCAGCGCGTCCGGAAACGGCAACCTTCGGGCCAGGCGCCGGCGGGAGGCACCATGCCTTCGATCGTGCGCAGCATCGTTTTTCGCGCGCCATCGAGTTTCGGAATCGTCGCCAGCAGCAGCCGGGTATAGGGATGGCGCGGTGTGGCGAAGATGGCGTCGACCGGGCCGCTCTCAACGATCCGCCCGCCATACATCACGCAGACATCGTCGGCGAGATCGGCGACCACGCCCATGTCATGAGTGATCAGCACCACGGCGCTGCCGACCTCGTCGCGCAGCCGGCGCATCAGTGCGAGGATCTGCGCCTGGATGGTGACGTCGAGCGCCGTCGTCGGTTCGTCCGCGATCAGCAGCGAAGGCCGGCAGATCAAGGCCGAGGCGATCATGATGCGTTGGCACATGCCGCCCGAGAGCTCGAACGGATATTGCCGGGCCCGCCGCGCCGGATCGGGAATACCGACGCGCGCCATCATCGCGATGGCCTCCTCGCGGGCGGTGGAGGGCGACAGGCCGCGATGCAGCAGCAGTGCTTCCTCGACCTGTTCACCGACCCGCATCAGCGGGTTGAGCGAGGCGACCGGCTCCTGGAAGATGATCGCGGCGTCGTTGCCGCGCAGCTGCGCGAGCCTGGCCTCGGAAAGGCCCGTCAGCTCGCGTCCGTCGAGCTGGATGGAACCGGAGGCGACCCGCGCCGCACCCGGCAGCAGTCCGAGCACGGACAAGGCCGTCAGGCTCTTGCCGCAGCCCGACTCCCCGACGAGCGCGAGAATGCGCCCGGTTTCGACGCCGAGCGAGACGCCATCGACGATACGATGGCCGTCGATCTCGACCACGAGATTGTCGATGGCGAGCATGGCGTCTTGGCCTTGGCTCATGCCGTTGCCGCCACGACCGCGGCCCAGGGGCTGGTCGGATGCGCCATGCCGAGGAAGCCGCCTTCTGGACTCCGCATCACCGCGGAGGGAACGGAGAAATTCACTGGATAGAGTGTGTCCTCGACGATCTCGACCGGGAAGGCACTCGCCAGCCGCGCGGCGACGGAAGGTTCGGCCCGGGCATCAACCTTGATCCGTGGCGTCGATGCGTCGATGCGCGGGCGGTGGAAGACCTCTTCGAGCGAGAGGCCGGAATCGGCCATGCCGGAGATGAGTTGCAGCAGCGTCGGGAAGATAGTCCGTCCACCTGCCGCGCCGATCGCGAGCCAGGGTTTTCCGGCCCGGCTCAGCACCAGCGGGCACATATTGGCCAGCGGCTTGACGCCGGGAGCCATGCTGTTGGGTTGGCCGGGGCGGGGGTCGAACCACATCATGCCGTTGTTCATGATGATGCCGGCTTGCGGCAGCGCCACGCGGGCGCCGAAGCGCGAGAGCAGCGTGTTGGTGAGCGAGACCATGGTGCCGTTTCGGTCGACCACGCTGACATGCGAGGTGCAGCCCGCCTGTGGGGTCGCGGCATGGCCTAGGCTGTTCAACCTCACCGCATAGGCGTCGCGGATTGCCGTGGCATAGATCAGCGCGGCTTCGGCTGCCGAGATGTCGCGCGTGATCGCGCTGGCCTCGACACGCCGCGCGGCGTCGAAGAAGCTCGGGCCACCGCTGAGACCGGGGATCGCGGCGATATCGAGATCGCGATAGCGACCCGCGAGGGCCGGCGACCAGGCGACTTGATAGCGTGCGAGATCGTCGGTGCGGATGGCCGAGCCCCCGGCTTCGAGATCGGCCGCGATCAGGCGTGCGGCTTCGCCTTCGTAGAAGTCCCGCGCGCCGGCCTCGGCAAGGCGCTTCAGCAGTCTGGCCTTGGCCGTCATCGGCTTGAAGCGTCGTGTATCGGCGCCGGCCTTGGGGGGCTGGCCGTTATCCAGCAGGAGTGCGGAGATCGCGGGGTCGCGCGAAAGCCCGGCGACCTCGACCGCAATGCAGAGCGCGGCATACCAGTCGATCTCCAGCCCGCGTTCGGCGTGTTCGATGGCCGGCTGCAGCGCCTCGCTCCAGGAGATCGTGCCGTAGCGCTCCAGTGCCGCGGCGAAGCCGGCGATGGCGCCAGGCACACAGATCGCGCTGTAGCCGGCGATATTGCGCTCGCCTGCAACGGCAGGCCAGGCGAACCAGTTGCCCGAGCCGGCCTCTGTCAGCGGGTAGTTCGCCGGATCGAGGCCAAGCGGCGAGCGCACGTTGAAGTCGAGCGTGTCGATCGCGCCCGTCTTGCCGTCGGCATGGATGAGGAAACCGCCGCCGCCCACGCCGGACAGCCAGGGCTCGACGATGCTCAGCACCAGCGCGGTGACGATAGCCGCATCCATCGCATTGCCGCCGCGCGCCAGCACGGCGGCGCCGGCCTCGGCCGCATGGCGGTTCTGCGCGGCGACGAGTCCATGCGGCGAGCGGACGGCCGGGCGGCGGATACTGAAGGTCTGCATCAGGCTTTGGTCCGGAAGCGCAAGGGCGCGCTCGGCTGTGGCAGCCGCATCGGCACGCTGAAGCGCTGCGCATTGGCGCTCGCGGCGTGATGCTCCGCCAGCTCGCCGACGGTCGCGATCCAGACGCCGGGCGAGGCCGTCACCACGTCGAGCAGCTTCTCCAGCATGCGCACGCGCCCGGCGCGACCGGATATCCAGTCATGGACGGTGAGCATCATCATTCGGCCCTCGCGATGGAGTACCTCCCATTCGTCGAGCCAGGCATCGAGGATGCCGTTCTGGGCCGAGGGCGGGGCGCGATCCTGTGCACTGCCGGTGAAGCGGAAATAGACGGCGTCGTCGACGGCCCAGAGCACCGGAACCTGCGTCACGCCGTCGATCGTATAGGGATGGTCGAAGCCCATTAGCGAGGAATCGTAGAGGCCGCGCCGCTTCACCTCTTCCAGCATGAAGGGCGTCATTTCCCAGGCCGGCGAGCGGAAGCCTTTCGGCACGACGCCCGCCTGGCTTTTGAACAGCGCCAGCGACTCGTCCATCGCACGGGCGAATTCCTCCGGCCCGGCCTCGGTGGCGAGCTCGTGGAAATAGCCGTGCAGGCCGATCTCATGGCCGCGGGCGACGAAGGTGGGCAGCAGCTCCGGGTGGTTCTTCGCGATCAGCCCCGGCACGAACAGCGTCGCCTTGATGCCGTAGCGATCGAGCAGGTCGAGCAGGCGCCAGATGCCGACGCGCGGGCCGAACAGCCTTTGCTCGATCTGGCCGAGCGCGACCGGCGCGCCTTCCGGCAGGCTCCACTGATAGGGGCTCTCCGCATCGACATCGATGGTGAAACAGAAGGCGCTCGACTTGCCCTGGGGCCATTCATAGGCGGGGCGGGCGGCGTTCGGGGCGGTCATGTCCGTGCCTCCTCAGAGCGCCTGCTTCTTGTCCTGATGGACGGCGAGCGAGCCGATCGAGTTGCCGCCATCGACCGTCAAGGTCGCACCGGTGACATAGGCGGAGGCGTCGCTGGCGAGATAGAGCAGGGCGTTGCCGACATCGGCGCGCGAGGAGGCGCGGCCGAGCGGAATCTGCGCGACGGTGTTCTGGATATGCGCGTCGGTCAGCGCGCTGACCGTGCTGCCGGCGGCGAAGCCCGGCTCCAGCGCGTTGGAACGGATGCCGTATTCGGCCAGTTCCACGCCGAACCCTTTGGTCAGCCGGTCGAGCGCGGTCTTCGACATCGAGTAGACGCAGGCCGTGCGCCGCATCTTGCGCGAAGCGCCTGAGGAGATGTTGATGATCGAGCCCTTCACGCCCTTGCGGACCATCTGGGTCGCGAGCTCGCGCGTCAGGATGAAGGGGGCACGCAGGTTGATCGCGAGGATGCGGTCGAACTCGGCGGTCGGCGTGTCCAGCAGGAAGGCGCTCGGATAGATGCCGGCATTGTTGACGAGGATGTCGGCGGCGCCCCAGCGCTTGCCGATCTCGTTGGTCAGCGCCGTGATCGAGGCCTCGTCGGTCAGGTCGGCCGGCATGACGAAGCTCTCGCCGGAGAGGCCCAGCGCTTTGGCCTGTGCCTCCAGATCCCCAGCCCGTGCATCGGTCAGGCAGAGCGTGGCGCCGGCCTCGTGCAGCACCTCGGCGATCCAGCGGCCAATCACCCCGCAAGCGCCGGTGACGACGGCGCGCTTCCCCTTGATGTCCTCGAACATGAGCGTTTCCTTCAGCGATGGCGGGGATCGAGGCGGTCGCGCACGGCGTCGCCGGTGAGATTGACGGCGAGCACGAGCACGAACAGGCAGGCGCCCGGCAGCGTCGCGACCCACCAGGCGGTCGCGACATAGTTCCGCCCGGTCGAGAGCATCGCGCCCCAGCTCGCGGTTGGCGGCTGGACGCCGAGCCCGAGGAAGGACAGGCCCGCCTCGAACAGGATCATCAGCCCGAATTCGAGCGTCGCCACGACGCTGACGGCGCCGACGATGTTGGGGAGGATGTGGCGGAAGAGGATGCGCGGCGCGCCCGCGCCCATCAGGGCTGCGAGCCGGACATAGGGCATGTTCGCGACGGAGAGCGTCTGGCTATAGGCGATGCGCGCGTAGCGCGGCCAGCGCGTGAGCGCGAGCACCATGATGACGTTGACGATGCCGGGACCGAGCACCGCGACCGTGATGATCGCGAGCAGGATCGCCGGGATCGAGAGGAAGACGTCGACGACGCGCATCACGGCGATCTCGACCCAGCCGCGATGATAGCCGGCGATCATGCCGAGCGTCGTGCCGACCGCACCGGAGAGGATGACCGAGGCGAAGGCGACGATGAGCGAAATGCGCGCCCCGTAGATGACGCGGCTGAGCAGATCGCGGCCCAACTCGTCGCTGCCGAGCCAGTAATGGAAGCTGCGCGAGACCGTGCCGGGCGGCTTCAGTCGGCCGAGCAGGTTCTGCTGGTTGGGGTCATAGGGTGCGAGCCAGGGCGCGAGGAGCGCGACCAGCACCACGAGCGCGATGATGACGACCGGCCACCAGCGCCAAACCCTGAGACGCTTGCTGCGCGGGATCGGGTTTGCGGACGCGACGCTCACCGCGCGCCCTCCAGCACGATGCGCGGATCGACCAGGCTGTAGAGCAGGTCCGAAAGCAGGTTGAGCAGCACGGTGACGAAGGCGCCGAGCAGCACCACGCCCTGCACGATCATGAAATCACGCGCCAGGATCGCCTGCACCGTCACTTGTCCGAGGCCGGGCCAGGCGAAGACCGTCTCGACGATGACGGCGCCGGCCAGCAGGTTCGAGATTTCGAGGGCGGCGACGGTGATCACCGGGATCGAGGCATTGCGGGCGAGATGGCGGATCAGCAGGCGTCCGCTGCGGACGCCGCGCGAGCGAGCGGTGCGGACATAGTCCTTCGAGAGTTCGTCGAGCAGCGCCGAGCGGGTGATCCGCGCGAAGGTCGCCATGCTCAACAGGCCGAGCGCGAAGGAGGGCATGACGAGATGCGAGAGATCGCCGGTGGAGGAGGGCGGCAGCCAGCCGAGCAGCACCGAGAACACCAGGATCATCAGGATGCCGCTCCAGAAGGTCGGCATGCTCTGCGCGGCGAGGACGAAGCCGGCGGCGGCCTTCGCCGCGGGCGAGTTGCGGAAGATCGCGAGCAGGATGCCGATCGGCACGCCGATGCCGCAGGCGACGATGAGCGCGCCTGCCGCCAGCATCAGCGTATAGGGCAGGCGCGAGGCGATGATCGTGGTCACTGGCACGCGCTGCACGACGGACTGGCCGAGGTCGAAGCGGACGAGTTCGCCGAGGAAGTCGAGATACTGCACGACGAGCGGCCGGTCGAAGCCGAGCTGGTGGCGCAAGGCCGCGATATCGGCCTGCGTCGCCGTCTCCGGCACGAGCAGGTAGGTCGGGTCTCCCGTCAGGCGCTGGACGAAGAAGATCAGCGTCACCACCCCGAGGATGGTGACGAGCGCCTGGCCCAGCCGCCGGAGCAGGAAACCCGACACCGCGGCTCAATCCTTCCAGCTCATCCGGTTGATGAACATGCTTTCGTTGGGCGTCGGCTGGAAGGTCAAGTTCTTCGCCGCGCCGTAGATCACCACAGCCTGGTAGAGCGGCACGACCGGCACGTCGGTGGCGACGATCTCATGCACCTGCTTGTAGGCGGCGAGGCGCTTGTCCTTGTCGAGCGTCGTGCGGGCCTCCTCCAGCAGGGCGTCCATCTTGGGGTTGCGATAAGCCGACCAGCCGCTGCTCTTGTGCAGAAGCGGGAAGAGCACGCCGTCCGCGTCCTGGCAGGCGCAGGACCAGCGGCCGAAGCTGAGCAGCGATGTCGCCTCCGGCCCGGCCTGGGCCCGCTTGAGATAGGTCGCCATGTCGGACATCGCGATCTTCACGTTGAAGCCGGCCTCTGCCAGCATCTGCTGGATTGCCTGAACGATGCGCTGATCGAAGACCGGCGCGGTGGCGAGGTCGATCTCCGCCTTCGCCGCTGGGCCTGCTTCGGCAACGAGTGCCTTGGCCTTGGCGAGGTCGAATTCCGGGCCCTTGATGCCGTCGACCCAACCGAAGATCGCCGGTGTCAGCAGCTCTGGCACCGGCTTGTCGTGGCCGCCGAGCAGGCCGTCGATCATCGCCTGCTTGTCGAGCGCATAGGCCGCCGCCAGCCGGAGCTTGGGATTGTCGAAGGGCGGCTTGGTCGTGTTGAGCCGGACATAGGCGACGCGCTCGGTCAGGCCGATCAGGGCCTGGGCCTTGGGCGCGGATTTGAGCTGGGCGGCCTGGTCGGCATCGAGCGTGACGACGAGGTCGCTCGAACCTGCCTGCAGGTTGGCGAGGCGGGTCGCCGCGTCCGGGACGGCGCGGAAGGTCACCGCCGGGAACGGCGCCTTGGTGCCCCAATAGGCGTCGTTGCGCGTGAGCTGGACATTCACGCCGCGCTGCCAGGATTCGAACTTGTAGGGGCCGCTGCCGACGGGCTTGAGGTTGAAGGCGTCCTTGCCGACGGCCTCGACCACAGCCTTGGGCACGATCGAGAGCTTGACCAGCTGGGCCAGCAGCGCCGGGTAGGGGCCGGCGGTGACGAGCTTCACCTTGGTCGGCGAGAGAGCGACGGCGTCGGTGATCTTGTCGAACTGGCCGAGCTGGGGGCTGGCGAATTTCGGATCGGTGATGCGCTTGACGCTATAGACGACGTCGTCGGCAGTCAGCTTCGAACCGTCATGGAAGGCGATGTCGCTGCGCAGGTCGAACTCGATCTCGGTATCCGAGATCTGCTTCCAGGCGGTCGCGACCTGCGGGATGATCGCGCCCTTGTCGTCGCGGGTGACGAGATTGTCGAAGATGTTGCGGTAGACATAGTAGCTGTCCGGGTTCCATTGCACCTGCGGATCGAGCGAGGACGGCTCGTTGACGAGGTCGACGACGAAACGATCCTTGGCGGCCAGCGCCGGCCCGGCCGCGAGGCCGAGCGCGGTGGCAACGAGGAAGGCGGCTGCGGCTTTCGAAACACGGCTCATCGCGATTTCTCCTCGGACAGGGTGGGGGATGGTTTTCGATCGTTCGTCTTGCGATCTGGCCGGCGGCTGCGGACAGGGGCGTGCCGGGCCTGGGGGAACAGGTGCCCGGCGGCCAGGAAACCCAGGGCGACCGCGTCCCTGAAGCGTGTCTGCTCGTCATGAAGGGCTTGCCGCGCAGCCTCGCGGTCGCCGGCAAGGAGCGCAGCCAGCAATGGGCGCGGGTCACTCGGAGCGACCACCTGCCCGGCCAGCTCCAGGCTGCGTGTCAGGCGCTCGGCATGATCCCAGAGGTCGCGAAGCCAGCTTTCGACGAAGCGTCCTGCATTCTGCGCCAGCAGATCGTAAGCCTGTCGGCAGAGCTGATGGGCCATGGCGCGTGCTGTTGGGTCGTCACGTCCCCAGACGGCTTCGATCGCTCCACGGAGGCCGTGCAAGGTGCTTTTACGCTGGTCGTCCAGGGAGCGCTCGATCAGGGCGAGTTCGAGTCTCAGCCTGGCCTCGACGATGGCACTCGCCAGGGCCCCGTCGACCGGTGCGACGAGCCAGCCCTGCCGCGCGTGCCGGATGACGAAACCGGCTACGGCCAGCTCCGTCAGCGCGACGCGGACGGCAGCGCGCCCGAGTCCGAAACGCTGTTCGAGATCGGCTTCGTGGACATAATGGCTCGGGACGAGCTCACAGCTCACGAAAGCTTGTCGCAGGCGCCGGCTCGCGAAGGCGCCATGGCTTTCGCCGTTCGATGACGCAGGACCGGAGAAGGGCGACGAGTCGAGCATGCGTCATGCTGGCTCAGTTTGTGAAATCTGACAATGGCTTTCTGAGATCTCACAAGTGCCCGCATCAGTGTGACCCAGCGAGCATGCGGGCGGGTGCGTGGTTGTTGACAGCATGGCAGTTCGTCCCGGCCGGTTAGCCGGTGACGATGGCGCTGGCTGTGGCGCTGCTACGCCAGTGGTTGATGGGGAATGTAGATCTCGGAGGTCGTGGCTCCGCTCCATTGCAGCCGCAGTTGCTCCAGGACGTGCTGGCCGAAGGTCTCGTACGGGATGCGGATCGACGTCAGCCAGGGGGCAATCCAGTGGTTGATCGCGTTGCCGTCGACGCCGACCAGCCTGCAGTCGCGCGGGATCGAGAGCGCGGATTCGGCCGCGAGTCGGTAGGCGCCATAGGCGATCATGTCGCTGACGCAGAGAGCCCCGCGCGGCCAGCCTCCATCCTGGACCAGGTTGCGCGCTGCCGCGTAGCCGATCTCGATATGCGACAGCCCCGGCGCGCTCGCCTTGCGGATACCATCCTCCGGAACACCCCGCGCGACGAGCCGTTCGACGAAGCCCGCGGCGCGCTCGGCGGTGCTCGAGGCGTTTTCGGTCGCCATCAGTACGGCGGGGCGGTCGACACCATGGGCTAGCATGAAATCGGCGGCGTCGGCGCCTGCCGCGCGATTGTCGATCCCCACATAGGCACCGCCGCCCAATGGATTGCGTCTTGCCACGAAGACGATCGGGTCGCCGCGCCCGAGCGTCTGCTCGAGCCCTCTGCTGCGTACGGCGCTGACCAGGATATAGCCGGCGACGAACTGGTCCCGCATCGCCTGCAGGTAGTCGTCCTGCAGCTCTGGACGGTCATGCGTATCGCAGAGAATCATGACGTAGCCGGCTTTACGCAGGGCGGCTTCCGTCGAGACGGCGATGGCCGCCATGGCCGGATTGTCGAGATTGGGTGACAGCATCGCCACGACCCGGCTGGTCCGGCGGCGCAGCGCCCGCCCCACGGGGTTGGGTCGGTAGCCCAGCCGCTCGATCGCCTCGGCGACCCGCGCGATGGTTTCCGCCGAGGCGCGCCCGCTCTTGCCGTTGACGATGCGGGAGACGGTCGCGACCGAGACCCCGGTCTCGCGCGCCACGGTCGCGAGCGAGACCGCTTCGTGCCGGGTCTTGCCTGCCTTTGCCGCCGTTCTGGGCGTCATTGCCTCGCCAGCCTTCCTGCGCCTCGTCCTCTGCATGCCGGTGCGAAGCCGGCTACGCACCCATGCCGTCCGGCGCGCCCGTTGACAACCAAGGCAAACGTTTGCCTTAGTAGATGTCAAGACGCTCGACGAGGCGTCGCGTTTGTTCAGGGGATGGAGCCCATGCAGAGGAAACACTGGATTTCCGCCTTCGCCGCGACGGCGGGTCTCGCCATCGGCCTCATGGCCACCACTGCCTTCGCTCAGACCACGGTGCGCATCGCCTGGTATTCGGACGGCAACGAGGGCGAGGTCGTTTCCGACCTGCTGAAGCGCTTCGAGGCCCAGAACAAGGATATCAAGGTCGTCCTCGATCAGGTGCCCTACAAGGCGATCACCGAGAATCTTCCGGTCCAGCTCGCCTCGGGGCAAGGCCCCGACATCGCTCGCGTCGTCGACCTCGGCGGCATCGCCCGCTACGCGCTCGACATGCGTCCCTATCTGAAGGACGCCTCCTACTGGGAGAAGAATTTCGGGCCGTTCCTGCCCTGGATGCGTCCCGAGGGCGATTCCAGCGCAATCACCGGCTTCATGACGCAGCTCACCGTCACTGGCCCCTTCGTCAACAAGACGCTGTTCGAGCAGGCCGGCATCGCCATGCCGGGCGCCAAGGCTACCTGGGAGGATTGGGGCAAGGCGGTCAAGGCCGTGGCCGACAAGGTGCAGGCGCCGTTCCCGCTCGCCATGGACCGCTCCGGCCATCGCTTCTTCTCGGTCGCGGTCTCGGAAGGCGCCAAGGTCTTTGATGACAAGGGCGAGCCGGCCGTGATCGATGACGGTTTCAAGCGCGCCGCCAAGCTGGTCTATGACTGGCACAACAGCGGCGTGATGAAGAAGGAGCTCTGGGGCTCGGTCTCCGGCACCGCCTATCGCGGCGCCAATGACGAGTTCAAGAACGCCCAGGTGGTGATGTACCACTCCGGCTCCTGGCAGATTTCCCAGTTCGACAAGACGGTCGGGGATGCTTTCGACTGGGTCGCGGTTCCTTCGCCCTGCGGCGCGGGCAATTGCTCGGGCATGCCGGGCGGCGCCGGCCTTGTCGCGATCAAGACGACCAAGAGCCCGGAAGCCGTCGCCAAGGTGATGGACTATCTGGCGAGCGAGCCGGTGCTGAGCGAGTTCTATGCCCGCTCGCTGTTCGTGCCGGGCCATCTCGGCATCGCCGCCAAGGGCCTCGACTACAAGGACGCCAGCCCGCAGGCCAAGGCCGCGCTCAAGGTCTTCTCCGATCAGGTCGCGCAGCTCTCTCCGGTTGCCTACAAGCTGCAGGGCTACGTCAATAACCGTGTTATCTTCAACGCGGTGATCAGCCGCCTCGGCCAGGCGATCTCGGGCGAGGGCACGCTCGACGAAGCCTACAAGCGCATCGAGTCCGACGTCGCCCAGCAGATCGCCGAGCGCAAGAAGTAAGACCATGGCCTCCGCGGAGACAAAGCCGCGCCGGGATGGCGCGGGCGGTGCCGGCCTTCTGGCCGCGCCGCTCGCGCTCCTCATGCGGCTCGTCGATTGGCCGATGCAGGCGCTCCAGCGCCTGATCGGTGAGCGGCGGATGGCCTATGTCTTCATCCTGCCCAATCTCGCCTTCTTCTGGCTCTTCGTCTTCCTGCCCCTCGTCATCAACTTCATCTTCTCGGTGACGGGCGGAGCGGGGCTGTTCCCGAGCGAGCGCCCTTATGTCGGGGCGCAGCAATACGCCTATCTCTTCGATTGCGGCTCGTTTCTCGATCCCTCGTCCTGCCGCGAGGACCACTTTTGGCGCGGCGTATCCAACACCGCTCGCTTCACCGTCTTCCAGGTGACGGCGATGGTGCTGTTCTCGCTGCTGACCGCCGTCGTGCTGAACATGAAAATCCGGGCGCGCGGCTTCTTCCGCGCGGTTTATTTCTTCCCGGTTCTGCTTTCGCCGGTCGTGGTTGCGCTGACCTGGAAATGGATCCTGCAGCGCGACGGCCTGCTCAACGCCGCGATCACCTCGCTCGGCGGCGAGCGCATCCTCTTCCTGGTCGATCCGAGCTGGGCGATGTTCTGGATCGTCTTCGTCTCGATCTGGGCCCATATGGGCTTCTACACGCTGATCCTGCTCGCCGGATTGCAGGCCATTCCCGCCGATCTCTATGAAGCCGCCGAGATGGATGCGACGCCGCGCTGGCGCGTGTTCTGGCGCATCACTCTGCCGCTGCTCTGGCCGAACATGATCGTGGTGATCGTGCTCGCGCTGATCCGCGGCGTGCAGACCTTCGACGAGGTCTTCGTCCTGACCGGCGGCGGCCCTGGCACCGCGACGCTGATGATCGTGCACTACATCTATGAGACAGCCTTCGCCAATCAGGTCCAGAATTTCGGCCTGGCGGCCGCAGCCTCCGTCGTGCTCGGCGTGGTGCTCTTCGCGCTGACGCTGGCCCAGCTCGCGGCAAGCCGCCGCAAGGGGGCCGCATGAGTCAGGTCGACGGCAACAGGCTGACCCGCATGATGGCCGCCAGGCGCAAGCCGGGCCGCTGGCATTGGACCGATATCGCCGCCTATGCCTATCTCCTGCTCGGCGTCGTGCTGATGTTCGGCCCGGTGCTCTGGCTCGGCCTGTCCTCGTTTAAGACCCAGGCCGGTCTGCTCGAATTCCCGCCCTCGCTGCTGCCGATGTCGCAGAAGGAGGTGACGGTGCCCGGCCAGTCGCAGCCCCTGCCGCTCTTCGAGGTCGAGATGCCGGACGGCAGCAAGCGCGTGCTGGCACAGGTCCGGCGCGTCGGCATCCAGGCGCAGATGATCGATCCTGCCAAGCCCGGCGAGATCATCCGCGTGCCGATAGACAAGCGCACTCCCGTGCGCGAGTTCAAGCTCGCGACCGAGAACTATACCGAGCCGCTGGAGCGCTTCGCCTTCATGCGCTTCCTGTGGAACTCGGTCTTCGTCACGCTGGTGGCCACGATCATCACGCTGATCATCAATTCGATGGCGGCCTATGCGCTCTCGATCTACGAATTCCGCGGCAAGACGGCGGTGATGCTGATGGTCATCGGCACGCTGATGATCCCGATCACGATCATCCTCGTGCCGGTCTATCTGGTCATCACCAAGCTCGGCCTCGTCAATTCGCTCTGGGCGGTGATCCTGCCGGGCGCCGCGACGCCGACCGGCGTCTTCCTGCTGCGCCAGTACATGCTGACCTTGCCGCGCGACCTGATCGAGGCCGCCCGCATGGATAAGGCCTCGGAATGGCAGATCTACTGGCGCATCGTCATGCCGCTCGCCATGCCGGCTCTCGCCGTGCTCGCGATCTTCTCGATCATGTGGCGCTGGAACGAGTTCCTCTGGCCGCTGGCGGTGCTGACCAAGACGGAATCCTACACGCTCCAGATCGGCCTCAACGCCTTCCAGGGCGAGCTCCAGACGCAGTGGCACTATCTGCTGGCGATGACCGTGGTAACGCTGCTGCCGGTCGCGCTGGTCTTCGTCTTCCTGCAGCGCTTCATCACGACAGGCATCGCCAATACGGGCATGAAATGAGGGAAGTGAGTTCCGCATGGCCGAACTGAAGCTCTCCGGCGTCCGCAAGGCCTATGGCGCGACGACGGTGCTGCACGGCATCGATCTCGACGTCGCCGATGGCGAGTTCGTCGTCTTCGTCGGTCCTTCCGGCTGTGGCAAGTCGACCCTGCTGCGCTCGATCGCGGGTCTGGAGGAGATCACCGGCGGCACGATCGCGATCGATGGCACTGACGCCACCCATTTGCCGGCCTCCGAACGCGGGCTCGCCATGGTGTTTCAGTCCTATGCGCTGTACCCGCATATGAGCGTCTACGCGAACATGGCCTTCGCGCTGGAGAACATGGGCTTCAAGCGCGACGAGATCGAGAAGCGCGTGAAGCGCGCGGCCGGAATGCTGCGCCTCACCGATTATCTCGACCGCAAGCCCAAGGCGCTCTCCGGCGGCCAGCGCCAGCGCGTTGCCATCGGCCGCGCCATCGTGCGCGATCCAAAAATCTTCTTGTTCGACGAGCCCCTTTCGAACCTTGACGCGGAGCTGCGCGTCGCCACCCGCAAGGAGCTTGCCGCGCTCCATGGTGAGATCGGCGGCACGATGATCTACGTCACGCACGATCAGGTCGAGGCGATGACGCTCGCCGACCGCATCGTCGTGCTGCAAGGCGGTCGCATCGAGCAGGTCGGGACGCCGCTCGAGCTCTACAACCGCCCAGACAATCTCTTCGTCGCCGGCTTCATCGGCTCGCCGCGCATGAACCTGCTGCCCGGGAGCGTCGTCGCCGTCGGCAAGGTCTCGCTGGGCGAAAGTCGCCACGAAGTCGCGTGCGCCACCGGCAATCTTGCTGTCAGCAGCAAGGTCACGCTCGGCATCCGCCCCGAGCATCTGGCGCTGGCGCCGCAAGGCCAGGGGCTGCCGCTGTCGATCGATCTCGTCGAGCGGCTCGGCGGCGAGAGCTATCTCTATGGGACAAGCGCCGGCCTGCCGCAGATGACGCTCAGGCTCGATGGCCAGAGCGAGCATGAGCGCGGCCACGACGTCGCACTCGCCTTCCCGCAGCGGAGCCTGCACCTGTTCGATGAAGCCGGCCGGGCGATCCGGCCTTAGAGACTGCCGAGAGAGATTCCATGAAAGCCCTCACGCAAGGCCGCTATCTCGGCCGCGACGGTGAAGCAGCCCTGTTCGACATCGGTCTCGGCTACACGCTCACTGTGCGCATCCTCGAAGGCGATATCGGCCGGGTGACGCTGAAGCCGCAGCACGGCTACCGGCTCGACCGCGGCTGGTCGATCGCGCCCGGCGGGCTGGAGCCGCCCTATGAGGGACGTCCGCGCGACGATCTCTCCGGTTTCACCGGACCCAAGACCGATATTCGCGCCTCTGCGGACAAGGTCGTGGTTGCCGGAGCGGGGCTCACGGCCGAGGTCACGCTCTCGCCCTTCGGCATCGCCTGGCGCCGCCAGGGCGAGGACAAGCCCTTCCTGCAGGACCGGGCGACGCAGGCCTATCTGGTTTCGCCGCGCACCGGCGCGCTCGCCCATTTCATGGCGCGGGATTATCACGAGCGCCACTATGGCCTGGGTGACAAGGCCGGTCCGCTCGACCGCACCGGCCGCCGCTTCGCCATCGATGCGGTCGATCCCTGCGGCTTCGATGCCGAATTGTCGGACCCGCTCTACAAGATGCTGCCCTTCTTCATCGTCGACGGGCCGGCCGGCGCCCACGGCGTCTATTACGACAACCTCTCGACCGGCAGCGTCGATTTCGGCTGCACGCTCGATAACTATCACGGCCTGTTCCGCTCCTGGAAAGGCGATGACGGCGACCTCGACTACTATGTCATTGCCGGCCCCACCGTTCCGGATGTGGTCAGGCGCTTCTCCTGGTTGACCGGCGGGCAGGCTTTCGCGCCACTCTGGTCCTTCGGCTTCGGCGTAACCTCGATGGCGATTGCCGACGCGCCTGACGCCGATGCCCGCATCAGCGACTTCATCGGCAAGCTCGAGACGCATCGCATTCCCTGCGACTCGTTCCATTTCGGCTCGGGCTACACCCAGATCGGCCATCGCCGCTATGCCTTCAACTGGAACCGCGACAAGTTTCCGGACCCTAAGGCAACGATGCAGCGTCTGAACGATGTCGGCATCTTCACGGTCGCGAATCTCAAGCCCTGCCTGCTCGACGATCATCCGCGGCTGAAGGAAACGCTGGACGGCGGTTTCCTGGTCAAGGATGGCCAGACCGGTGAACCGGCCGTCGCCCAGTTCTGGGACGGGCTCGGCTTCCATCTCGACTTCACCCATCCGAAGGGCCGCGCCTGGTGGCGCAATGGCATCGAGACCGCATTGCTCGACTACGGTTTCACCACGGTCTGGAACGACAACAACGAATACGAGATCTGGGACGAGGACGCTGTCTGCGACGGCGATGGGCGTCCGTTCCGGCAGGCTCTGGCACGTCCTGCGCAGGCGCTGCTGATGACCAAGCTTTCCTATCAGGCGCAGGCCGATCGCGAGCCTGGCAAGCGGCAATATGCGATCACGCGCGGCGGCTGCGCCGGCATCTCGCGATACGCCCAGACCTGGTCGGGCGACAACGAGACCGCTTGGAAGACGCTGCGCTACAACCTGACGCAAGGCCTCAACATGAGCCTGTCGGGGATGTTCTCGATCGGCCACGATGTCGGCGGCTTCCACGGCCCGACGCCCGGCCCCGAGCTCTTCGTGCGCTTCAACGAGTTCTGCTCGCTCTGGCCGCGCATGGTGATGAACTCCTGGAACGACGACGGCGTCGTCAACCTGCCCTGGATGTATCCGGAGATGGTGCCGCAGGTGCGTGAGGCGATTGCGCTGCGCTACCGACTGATGCCCTATCTCTACACGCTGATGTGGCGCGCCAGCCGCGACGGCACGCCGGCGATCCGCCCGCTGCTCTGGGATTTCCCGCAGGATGCGGCGGCCGTGAAGATCGACGATGCCTTCATGCTCGGGCCGGACGTGTTGGTGGCGCCGGTGCTGGAGGAGGGGACCCGCGAGCGCAGCGTCTACCTGCCGGAGCATGCAGGTGGCTGGTATGACTGGCATACGGGTCAGCATTTCGCAGGTAGCGCTGTCGTGACTGTGTCGGCGCCGCTTGGTCGCCTGCCGGTCTTCGTGCGAGCTGGCGCCTTGATCCCGCTCGGCGATCCCGCCGGCATTGGCGATCTGCGCGAGGTTCTGGTCTGCGGGCTGGTCGAAGGCGCGACCGGTGAGCTCTACGAGGACGATGGCGAGACGGTCGACTGGCGCGGCGCCGGCGGGACGCTTATCCGCTTCCAGGTCCGCGACGGCGAGATCGAGATCCATCAGGAGGGGGCGGATGCGCCCTTCATCGACCGGATCGCCATTCGGCAGATCGGCGAAGGCGTCTGAGCGATCCGGAACCCGCCGCGCGACTTTGCAAGCCGTCCATGCAGCTTTGCAGTGGCGCCGCGCTCCGGCACCGCTCAAATATAGTCGCCTCACAGTGATCAGGCTTGGGAGCAGGGCATGGAAAAGGTAGCGATCGTCACCGCCGGCGGCAGCGGCATGGGAGCGAGCACGGCGCGGCGGCTGGCGAGGGACGGCTATCGCGTCGCGATCCTGTCCTCCTCGGGGAAGGGCGAGGCGCTGGCGGCCGAACTGGGTGGTCTAGGCGTCACCGGCTCCAACCAGTCCAATGACGACGTGAAGCGGCTCGTCGACGCGACACTTGATCGCTGGGGCCGGATCGATGCGCTGGTCAACAGCGCCGGCCACGGGCCTCGCGCGCCGATCGTCGAACTGACCGACGAGGATTGGCACAAGGGCCTCGACGTCTATTTCCTCAGCGCGGTCCGGCCGATCCGGCTGGTCACGCCGGTGATGCAGCAGCAGAAGTCCGGAGCGATCGTGAACATCTCGACCGCCTGGGCCTTCGAGCCGAGCGACATGTTCCCGACCTCGGCGATGGCGCGCGCCGGGCTCGCCACCTTCACCAAGATCTATGCGGACAAATATGCGGCCGACAACATCCGCATCAACAATGTCCAGCCGGGCTGGATCGACAGCCTGCCGGCGACCGATGCGCGCCGTGGGAGCGTGCCGATGCAGCGCTATGGCAGCGCCGACGAGATCGCGGGCACGGTCGCCTTCCTGCTCTCGGCCGATGCCGGCTACATCACCGGCCAGAACATCCGTGTCGATGGCGGCGTGACCAAGTCGATCTGATGAAGAGTGCCTGATTGCCGGTCTCAGCCGGCGATCACGCCCTTCCTGAGCAGGAAGCAGCCATAGGGCCGGGCGTCGCCGACCTGCACGACGCCGAAGGCCTTGCGTGCGGCCTCGTAGAAGGCGAAGCGCTCGATGCCCGGCAGCGGCGTCGGCGCGGCCTGCGATGCCGCGACCATGGCCTCGACCTCCTCTTGCACCGCCGGCACGGCTGCGGCATCGCCGACCACCAGCATGCGGCGGATCGGTTCGGGCTCGAAGTCGTCGATCGGCAGCACGGTCAGAATGGCGCGCACCACCTCGGCCATCGCGAGTCCAGGCAGGCGGACGATCCGCCCCGAGGTCGTCGCCCGCGCGATCGTTTCGGCCGGGTGGTTGGCGTCGACCACGGCGAGATCGTCCCCATGCCCCATCGCGGCGAGCAGCCAGAGCAGGTCGGGACCGAGGATCGGGTCGATGGTCTTCAGCATGTCGATACCGGGGCGTGGTCAGGGATGAGCTTTTCGGCCTTGAGATCATGCCAGAGAGCCGCAGGTGTAGGGTGCGCGACCAGGTCGAGATTGCGCAGGATCTCCTCTGGCGTCACGGCGCCGAGCACGACGGTCGCGACCGCCGGATGGGCGGCGGCGAAGGCGAGCGCCGCTTGCGGCAGAGCCACGCCGTACGCGGCGCAGACCTCTTCGATCCGCGCGACTTTGGCAAGGATCTCGGGTGGGGCGGGCTGGTAGTTGTAGTAGGCGCCGGGGCGGGCGCCGGTGGCGAGGATGCCGGAATTGAAGACGCCGGCCAGCATCACGGCGATGTTTTTCTGCAGCGCCAGCGGCAGGAAGCCGTCGAGCGCCCCCTGTTCCAGCAGCGAATAGCGCCCCGCCAGCATCATCACGTCGAAATCACCGGCGCGGGCGAAGCGCTCGCACATTTCGACCTCGTTGACGCCGACGCCGATCGCCTTCACCGCGCCGGAGGCGCGCAGCTTCTCCAGGGCCCGATAGGCGCCGTCCATCGCCTCGGCGAAGCGCCGCTCCATCTGGTCGCCATGAGTCCAGACATCGACGTCGTGGATCAGCAGGATGTCGACATGGTCGGTGCCGAGCCTGAGCAGCGACTGTTCCAGCGAACGCATCGCGCCATCATAGGAATAATCGATCACCGCCGGATGCGGCAGTCCGCCGCGATAGCCGGAGCCGTCCGTCTTCGGCGCACCGGGCTTCATCCAGCGACCGACCTTGGTCGAGACGATGACGCTGTCGCGCGGCACGCTTCGCAGAGCCGCTCCGATGCGGTGCTCAGAAAGGCCGTGGCCATAGAGCGGCGAGGTGTCGACGAGATTGATCCCGGCCTTGAGAGCCGTCGCGACCGTGGCTTGCGCCATCCCCTCGTCCAGATGCTCGTAAAGGTCGCCGAGCGGGGCGCCGCCGAACCCGATGAGGCTGGGCTTCATGCCGGCGATCGGCCGGCCCGGCGCCGTTACGCCTTGTTCTGGATGACTCATCGAAGCCCCGCATGTTTCGGCGGCGCAGGAAACCATGTTCGTGGCGGAAATCAATCGCCCGCCCGCCGGGACTCTGCTAGGCCTCGGGGTCTAAAGCCGGCCCGGCCGGCAACCACTGCGAGCAGACGATGACTGAGACCCTCTCCGCCCTGCAGGATGCGCTCTCCACGGGGCGCACCACGTCCGAGGCGCTGGTGGAAGGCGCCTTGGCCCGCGCCGGCACGGGCGAGGGGCCGCGCGTCTTCACCAGCCTCTACGGTGAAAGGGCACTGGCCGCAGCACGGGCTTCCGACCTCATGCGCAAGGCCGGCTTCGTCCGCTCGCCGCTGGAAGGGTTGCCGATCTCGATCAAGGATCTTTTCGACGTCGCGGGCGAGACGACCAAGGCTGGCAGCGTCGCCCTCGACGGAGCGCCGGTCGCGACGGCGAATGCGGCGATCGTGGACAGGCTCCTGGCTGCCGGCGTCGTGCTGGTCGGCCGCACCAACATGACCGAGTTCGCCTTCTCGGGTCTCGGCATCAACCCGCATTACGGCACGCCGCTCAACCCGTTCGACCGTGCCAGCGGCCGCATCCCGGGCGGCTCCTCCTCGGGCGCGGCCGTTTCGGTGACCGACGACATGGCGGCTGCGGCCATTGGCACGGATACCGGCGGCTCGGTCCGGATTCCCTCGGCCCTGTGCGGTATCACGGGTTTCAAGCCGACGGCGCGCCGCGTGCCACGCGAAGGCTGCCTGCCGCTCTCGACCAGCCTCGATTCGATCGGCCCGCTGGCGCCGAGCCTTTCCTGCTGCGCGCTTCTCGATGCGGTGCTGTCGGGCTCCGGCGAAAGCGTTCCCGCGCCGGCCGGGCTCGCCGGCTTGCGCCTGGCGGTGCCGACCACGCTCGCACTCGACGGCATGGACGAGACCGTCGCCACTGCCTTCCGGCGTGCGCTCAAGACGCTGTCGCGAGAGGGCGCCCGCATCACCGAGATCGCCGTGCCGGAATTCGCCACGCTCGCCGGTTTGCAGTCCAGGGGTAGCTTCGCCGGCGCCGAGGCCTGGCACTGGCATCGCGCGCTGATCGCCAAGGCGGGAGACCGCTATGACCCGCGCGTGCTGGTTCGCATCCAGCGTGGGGCCGAGATGGCGCTGGCAGATTATCTCGATCTCGTGGCCGCCCGCCAAAGCTGGATCATGGCCGTCGAGGACCGGCTCGCCGGCTTCGATGCGCTGGTGATGCCGACGGTGCCGGTCGTCGCACCACGGATCACCGATTTGGCCGAAGAGGCCGTCTATGGCGCGACGAACCTGCTGATCCTGCGCAACTCCACCCTGATCAACTTCCTCGACGGCTGCGCCGCGAGTCTGCCCTGCTATCGTGAAGGAGAGGCGCCCGTCGGCCTGATGGTTGCGGGGGCCGGCGGACAGGATCGGTGCATCCTCGCCGTGGGACTGGCGATCGAGGCGGCGCTGGCAGCTTCCCGCGCTGCCTGACGAGCAAGCCATACTGCTCGCGAAAACGCCGGCCGGGCTGAGAGACCCGGCCGGCGCTGCATTTGATGGATATCTTCTCGATGCCGCTCAGGCCGCCAGCGGCAGCGGCTCGCCATCCTCACTGGTGACGGTCGCGCCGCTCAGCGCCGCCTGCAGGCGGTTGGCGTCGAGCTCGCCTTCCCAGCGGGCGACGACGATGGTCGCAACCGCATTGCCGATAAAGTTGGTGATGGCGCGGCATTCCGACATGAAGCGGTCGATGCCGAGGATCAGCGCCATGCCGGCGACCGGCACCGAAGGCACGACCATCAGCGTCGCTGCCAGCGTGATGAAGCCTGCGCCGGTGATGCCGGCCGCGCCCTTCGAGCTCAGCATGGCGACGAGCAGCAGCAGCACTTGGTCGCCGAGCGGCAGATGGATGTCCATCGCCTGGGCGATGAACAAGGCCGCCAGCGTCATGTAGATGTTGGTGCCGTCGAGGTTGAAGGAATAGCCGGTCGGGATGACGAGGCCGACGACCGAACGCTTGCAGCCAGCGGCTTCCATCTTCTCCATCAGAGCAGGCAGCGCCGCTTCCGAGGAGGAGGTGCCGATGACCAGCAGGATCTCCTCCTTGATGTAGCGGATCAGTGCGAGAATCGAGAAGCCGTTGTAGCGCGCAACCGCACCGAGCACGACGAGCACGAACAGGGCCGAGGTGAGATAGAAAGTGCCGACCAGCAGGGCGAGATTGGCTACGGAACCGATGCCGTAGCGGCCGATGGTGAAGGCCATGGCGCCGAATGCGCCGATCGGAGCGGCCTTCATCAGGATCGAGACCAGCTTGAAGATCGGCGAGGTCAGCGATTGAAGGAAGGACAGCACCGGCTGGCCGCGCTCACCGACCAGCGCCAGCGACAAGCCGAACAGCACCGAGAAGAAGAGCACCTGCAGAATGTCGCCGGAGACGAAGGCGCTCGCGATGGTGTCCGGGATGATATTCATCAGGAAGGCGATGATGCTGGTGTCATGCGCCTTGGCGGCATAGCCCTGCACGGCCTTGGTATCGATCGTGTTCGGATCGATGTGCAGCCCGGAGCCCGGCTGGACGACGTTGGCGACGATCAGGCCGACGATCAGGGCGAAGGTCGAGAAGGTGAGGAAATAGATCATCGCCTTGCCGGCGACCCGGCCGACCTTCTTCATATCGCTCATGCCGGCGATGCCGGTCGTCACCGTCAGGAAGATGACGGGCGCGATGATCATGCGCACGAGCTTGATGAAGGCGTCGCCGAGCGGCTTCATGGAGGCGCCGGTCTCGGGCCAGAAATGGCCGAGGGCGATGCCGAGCGCGATCGCGGCGAGAACCTGCACATAGAGATGCTGGTAGAATTTCTTGGGACGCGCCGGCACTGCCGTTGCGGGTTCGAAATGGGCAGCCATGGTTTCCTCCGGTTGGCTGTTTTTGGCTCGGGGCGAAGCGAGCGAGTTTTCGCAAGCGGCGTGCCAACCGGATGGTGCGGTTAAAGGCAGGCGATATCAGTAGGTTAGAAGAGAATCGTCTGATCCTCTTTCCGAGATTGTGCGGTTGTCCGCACAATCATCTATTGCTCCATGCGGAAAATCGCCCATGATCGGGTATGGGCTCCATCCGCCGCATGCTTTCGCAGGCTCGTACTCCGGCCTCACCGGCTGGCTGGAGTTGGTTGGCCTTCGGGCTTGCGGCTGCGCTGCTGCTCGCTGTCGGCCTGATCGGGGCCGCGGATATTGGCCGCAGCCGCGCCATTGCGGCCATGGATGCGCGGGCAGAGGACGGCTCGACCCTCGCCATCGCGATCCTGCGCGGGGAGCTGGAGAAACAGCGTGCCTTGCCGGTGATCCTCGCGCGCGACCCTGATGTCCGCACTGCGCTATCCGGCGGCAACCGCCATGCGCTCGACCTCAAATTCGCAAGCATTGCGCGGGAAACCCGCACGGCCGTGATCTATCTGCTCGACGTGACGGGCATGACCATCGCCGCGAGCAACTGGGACGAGCCGACGAGCTTCGTCGGCAACGACTATGCCTTCCGCGACTATTACCTCGGCGCGATCCTGAAGGGCTCTGCCGAGCAATTCGCACTCGGCACGGTCAGCCAGCGGCCGGGCCTCTATCTGACGAGCCGCATCAATGACGGCGACAGGCTGCTCGGCGTCGTCGTGGTCAAGGTCGAGTTCGACCGGGTCGAGGCCGATTGGCGTGCGCTGGGGGGGCAGATCTACGTCGCTGATCAGCGCGGCGTGGTGCTGCTTTCGACCACGGCCGACTGGCGCTTCCACGTCGAGGCGCCGCTTGACGAGGAAACGCAGAAGGAGATCCGTCGCTCGCTGCAGTTCGGCGAGGCACCGCTTCGGCCGCTGCCGCTGACACCGGATGACGGCCTCGTCCAGAGTGCGGCGCCGACGCCCGGGCTCAATGTCCTCACCCGTCGGGATGTGCCGACGACCGGCTGGCATCTCGACATGCTCCTGCCTGTCGATCAGGCCATTCGCGCCGAGCAGTCGCGCCTGCAGACGCTGGTTGCCCTCGTGCTGCTGGTCGGATTGCTGCTTGCGGCACTTCTGCTGCGCCGCCGCCAGCAGGCGGCGATGCGGCTGCTCGCCGCGGCCGAGGCGAAGACCGAGCTGGAGCGGCGTGTCGAGGAGCGGACGGCTGAGCTCGCGGGCAGCAACCGAAAGCTCCTGGAGGAGATGGCTGAGCGGGCCCGCGCCCAGATGCGGCTGCTGGACATGCGCGAGGAACTCGCCAAGGCGAACCGGCTGGCGACGCTCGGTCAGGTCACCGCAGGCGTCGCGCATGAGATCAATCAACCACTCGCAGCCTTGCGCACCTATGCCGAGAACGCCCGCTCCCTCATTGCCGGCAAGGACGAGGGCGCTGCCGCCGGCGCACTCGGGAAGGTCATCGGGCTGACCGAGCGGATTGGCGCCATCACCGAGACCTTGCGCGGCTTCGCCCGGCGTGGCAGCGGCGCCCTTGAGCCGGTCCTGCTGAGCGAGGCGGTCGCGGGTGCGCTGATGATCCTCGACGCGCCCCTGCGCCAGGCTGGTATCGTGCCGCAGGTCGAGACCGGCTCGCCGGGCCTGCGAGTGCTCGCCCGGCCGGTCGAGCTGGAGCAGGTGCTGGTCAATCTGCTGCGCAATGCCGTCGAGGCCCTCGAGACGGTCAGGCCGCGCCCTGCCTCGCCACTGCTCTCGCTCGGCGTTGAGGAAAGGGACGAGGGGGTCGCGATCGCTATTGTGGATCGCGGTCCCGGCCTCGATGAGAAGGCCGTCGCGGCGCTGTTTACGCCGTTCCGTAGCTCGAAGCCGCGCGGTCTCGGCCTTGGCCTCGTGATCTGCCACGACATTGTCACGGCCTTCGGCGGAACCCTTGCGGCAGCGTGCCGGCCGGGGGAGGGCTGCACCTTCACCATCACCCTCCGGAAAGCCGAAGCGGAGGCTGCCCCATGACATTCGGCCCCGATCTCGCCGGTCTCGATATCGCCTTCGTCGACGACGATGCGGATCTGCGCGAAGCCAATGCGCAGGCCCTGCAGATCGCCGGTTTCAAAGTTGGAGCCTTCGCCTCGGCGGGCGCGCTGCTGGCCGAGATCGGTCCCGGCTTTGGCGGCGCTGTCGTCAGCGATGTCCGCATGCCCGGCATGGACGGCATCGAGCTGTTCCGCCGCCTCAAGGCGCTCGATGCCGATATCCCGGTCGTGCTGATCTCGGGCCATGCCGATATCGCGATGGCCGTCGAGGCGATGAGCGAGGGCGCCTACGACTTCATCGCCAAACCTTATGCCGGCGAGCGACTTGTCGAGACTTTGCGGCGCGCCGTCGAGAAGCGGGCCCTGGTTCTGGAAAACCGCAGGCTGCGCGCCCTGGCCGTCTCGGCGGTGGAGGATGAGGGGCTGATCGGCGAAACACCGGCGATCCTGCGCCTGCGCCAGACCATCCGCGATCTCGCCGATGTCGAGGTCGACGTTTTGGTCTTCGGCGAGACCGGCACGGGCAAGGAGGTCGTCGCGAACCTGCTGCACCGCCTCGGCCGGCGCCGCGAAATGCCGTTCGTCGCGCTGAATTGCGGCGCCTTGCCCGATAGTGTCATCGAGGGCGAGCTGTTCGGCTACGAACCCGGCGCCTTCACTGGCGCGCAGAAGAAGCGCATTGGCCGGATCGAGCATGCGAGCGGCGGCACGCTCTTCCTCGACGAGCTGGAAAGCATGCCGGTGAACGCGCAGGTGAAGCTGCTGCGTGTGCTGGAGATGCGCGAGATCGCGCCGCTTGGCTCAAACGAGACGCGCAAGGTCGATCTCAGGGTGGTCGCCGCGACCAAGCTCGACCTCGGCGATCCCGCCCAGCGCGGCGATTTTCGCGAAGATCTTTATTACCGGCTGAACATCGTCACGTTGCGCCTGCCGCCCTTGCGCGAGCGCCGCCGCGACATCCCGTTGCTCTTCGCCCATTTCCTCGGCCGCGCTGCGCACAAATACGGGCGGGAGCTGCCGCAGCTCGACCGCGCCGTGGAGCGCCATCTCGTCGAGAACGACTGGCCCGGCAATGTGCGCGAACTCGTTCATTTCGCGGAGCGGGTCGCGCTCGGCCTCGCCGGCGACCTGCCGGCGGCATCGGCGCGCGAGGACGCGGCGACGCTCAGCTTGCCGGAGCGGCTGGGGGCGATCGAGGCCAACCTGATCCGCGAGGCGCTGGAGGCCAATCGCGGCGACGTGAAGGCGACGCTGGAGGCGCTGGGCATCCCGCGAAAGACCTTCTACGACAAGCTTTCGCGCTACGGCATCACGCGCGCCGCTTACGACAATGGATAGGCCTATGCCGCCTGCCGATGCAGGTGCATTGCATCGTTTACCGTCCGCCGTTGTGCGGTGCCTCCAGCCTTTCGGACGACTATCCCCGCCCCGTCTCTTTCAATAAGCTTGTTGACAAGGCGGCCCGGGGGTTTCCGCCCGCGGAGCTTCCGATGCAACGGAGCCGTAACCCGCCGAAGACGGCGGAGAGGGGTCAAGGAGAGTTCACATGAAGAAACTATTGTTGGCGACGCTCTCGGCGTCGGCGCTGATGGCTGCGCAGCCGCTCGCGGCCAAGACCCTGGTCTACTGCTCCGAAGGCAGCCCGGAGAACTTCGCACCGAGCGTCAACACGACCGGCACCTCGTTCGATGCCGGCACCCAGATCTATGACACCATCGTCCAGTTCGAGCGCGGCGGCACCAAGGTTCTGCCCTCGCTCGCCGAGAAATGGGATATCTCGGCGGATGGGCTGACCTACACGTTCCACCTGCGCAAGAACGTCAAGTGGCAGTCGAACAAGAGCTTCAAGCCGACGCGCGACTTCAACGCCGACGACGTGCTGTTCATGATCGAGCGGCAGTGGAAGGAAGATAACCCCTACTTCAAGGTCACGAGCTCGAACCATTCCTACTTCAACGACATGGGCATGCCGAAGCTGCTCAAGTCGGTCGAGAAGGTCGATGACTATACCGTCAAGATCACGTTGAACCGGCCCGAGGCACCGTTCCTCGCCGACCTCGCCATGCAGTATGCCGGCGTGCAGTCGAAGGAATATGCCGACGCGATGCTGAAGGCGGGTACACCCGAGAAGCTCGACCAGGACCCGATCGGCACCGGGCCATTCTATCTCGTCCAGTACCAGAAGGACGCGATCATTCGGTACAAGGCCTTCGCCGACTACTGGGCCGGCAAGGCCAAGATCGACGATCTCGTCTTCGCGATCACGCCGGACGCCTCGGTGCGCTGGGCCAAGCTGCAGAAGGGCGAATGCCATGTCATGCCCTATCCGAACCCGGCCGATCTCGAGGCGATGAAGAAGGACACCAATGTCCAGATCCTCGAGCAGCCCGGTCTGAACATCGGCTATCTCGCCTACAACACCACCAAGAAGCCCTTCGACGACGTGCGCGTGCGCCACGCCATCAACAAGGCGATCAACAAGAAGGCGATCATCGACGCGGTCTATCTGTCGAGCGGCGTTGCCGCCATCAATCCGATCCCGCCGTCGATGTGGTCCTACA
The DNA here is from genome assembly GCF_002220095.1 of Bosea sp. AS-1. GTDB lineage: Bacteria > Pseudomonadota > Alphaproteobacteria > Rhizobiales > Beijerinckiaceae > Allobosea. Next base: position 4,903,112 of record NZ_CP022372.1, on the reverse strand, counting down.
ACGAGACGATCAAGGACGACCCCTACGATCCGGAGGCGGCCAAGAAGGAGCTGGCCGAGGCCGGCTATCCGAACGGGCTGGAGATCGACCTCTGGGCCATGCCGGTGCAGCGCCCCTACAACCCCAACGCCAAGCGCATCGCCGAGCTGATGCAGGCCGATCTCGCCAAGGTCGGCGTCAAGGCCGAGATCAAGACCTATGAATGGGGCGAGTATCGCAAGCGCCTGCAGGCGGGAGAACACCAGACCGGCATGTTCGGCTGGACCGGCGACAACGGCGATCCGGACAACTTCCTGCACACGCTGCTCGGCTGCGACGCGGCTCAGAACAACGGCGGCAACGTCGCCAAGTTCTGCTACAAGCCCTTCGACGATCTGGTCGTGAAGGCGAAGTCGATCACCGACCAGGCCGAGCGCGAGAAGCTCTACCGGCAGGCGCAGGTGATCTTCAAGGAGCAGTCGCCCTGGTTCACCATCGCCCACGCGATCCAGCTCAAGCCGGTCCGCAAGGAAGTGATCGACTTCAAGCTCTCGCCCTTCGGCCGCCACACCTTCTATGGTGTCGACATCGCCAAGTGAGCTGGCGCGACTGACGCGCCGGGGCAAGCCGGCGAGGTCGCGATGCGATCTCGCCGGATGACGGGCTTCCGGCCGTCATCGAATGACGGATGCGACCCCAGGGCCGCATCCCTTCGGGCGGGAGACGAAGGAGCGAGTGGCTCCACGCCAGATTCCGCCTCCTCATCATCGAGAGAGACCGCCATGGCCGTTCGCGCCCGTACCGCAGCCCTCGCCTTGGGGCTGAGTGCCCTGTTGCTCCCCGCAGCCGCCAGCGCCCAGGCGCTCGTCGTCTGCTCCGAGGCGAGCCCCGATTTCCTCAACCCGCAATTCAGCAGCCAGAACACCGCCTATGACGTTGCGGCGCAGGTCTACGAGCGGCTGACCGCGACCGAGCGCGGCGGCTCGCAGATCATTCCCAGCCTTGCCGAGTCCTGGACGATTTCGGATGATGCGCTGACCTACACCTTCAAGCTGCGCAAGGGCGTGAAGTGGCACGCGAACAAGGCTTTCACGCCGACCCGCGACTTCAATGCCGATGACGTGGTCTTCTCGTTCGGACGCATGCTCGATCCGGCCAATCCCTACAACAAGGTCGGCAACGGCAATTACCAGTTCTTCGACGAGATCGTGAAGCCGGCCCTCGCCAAGGTCGAGAAGGTCGATGACTACACGGTCAAGCTCACGCTGAAGAAGCCGAACTCGCCGCTGCTCAGCGCGCTCTCGGTCGAGCCGATGTCGATCCTTTCGGCCGAATATGCGGCGGCGATGAGCAAGGCCGGCACGCCCGAGCAGGTCGACCTCAACCCGATCGGTACCGGACCCTTCTCGCTCGTCGCCTATCAGAAGGATGCGATGATCCGCTTCAAGGCGGTGCCGGACCACTGGACCAAGGCCGTCGGCAACAAGGACCGCATGGCGCTGGTCAACGACCTGATCTTCGTCATCACGCCGGATGCCGCCGTGCGCTTCGCCAAGGTCAGGTCAGGCGAGTGCCAGATCGCGCGCTATCCCAACCCCGGCGATCTTTCCGCGATGAAGGCGGACAGCAATCTCACCGTCCTGCAGGGCAGCATCGCCGACCAGAGCTTCCTCGCCTTCAACGAGCGCAAGAAGCCCTTCGACGACAGGCGCGTGCGCGAGGCGCTGGCCTATGCCACCAACATCCCCGCCATCATCGATGCCGTCTATCAGGGCACCGGCAAGGCGGCGGCAGCAGCCGTTCCACCGGCGTTGTGGTCGCATGACGACGCATTGCAGCCGCGCCCCTACGATCCCGAGAAGGCCAAGGCGCTGCTCAAGGAAGCGGGGCTGCCCAACGGCTTCGAGACGACGCTCTGGGCTATTCCCGTCGTGCGTGCCTATATGCCGAACGGGCGCCGTGCCGCCGAACTGATCCAGGCCGACTGGGCTAAGGTCGGCGTCAAGGCGACGATCCAGACCTTCGAATGGGGCGAGTATCTCAAGCGCGGCCGGGCCGGCGAGCATCAGGTCGGCATGTTCGGCTACACCTGGGACTATCCCGATCCGAGCCAGATCCTGCTCTCCGGCTGGACCTGCGAAGGCGTGAAGACCGGGGCCAACCGCGCCGGCTGGTGCAACCAGGAGGCCTCTGACGCGCTCGCCAAGGCCAGCACGATCACCGATCAGGCTGAGCGGGCGAAGCTCTACAAGCGCTTCCAGGAGTTGTTCCACCAGGACGTGGCGGGCCTGCTCTTCGCCAATGCGCAAGCTTTCACGCCCGTCCGCAAGGAAGTGAAGGACTACAAGATCCACTTCTTCGGTGGACAGCCCTTCTACGGTGTGTCGATCGCCAAGTGACACCAGGCGCCGCATTGCGGCGCGTGAAGAGACGGAACGCGCTGACGTTGCATTCGTTGCGGCGTCAGCGCTGTTCCCGATAATATTATTGCGTTATCGCGCCTGCATCTTCGCAAGTCTTATTCTGTGTGGTTGCAGGCTTGCCGGACCGCATCTGGCTATCCCCGATTCTTGAACACGATCTTCTTGATCTTTCACGCGATCTGGTGTTTGCGCTGCGCCAGATTTCGCCTTTGAATAAATCGACAAGACAAAACGCCGTGCGCGAGGCCGCGCCCCGGCTGATAAGACTGGGAGAACCATGCTCCGCTTCATCCTGACACGGGTCAGCCTCGTGATCCCGACCTTCGTCGGCATCACCCTGCTCGCCTTCTTCCTTGTCCGGCTGGTCCCGGGCGACCCGATCGAGACCATGGCGGGCGAGCGCGGCATCGACCCGGCTCGCCACGCCCAGCTCGTCAAGGAATATGGCTTCGACAAACCGCTGCTCACCCAGTACGGCGTCTATATCGAGCGGGTGCTGCAGGGCGATCTCGGCAAGTCGATCGTGACGCGTGAGAACGTGCTCTCCGAATTCGGTCAGCTCTTCCCTGCCACCATCGAGCTCGCGCTCTGCGCCATCCTGATCGCGCTCATCATCGGGCTGCCGGCCGGCATCATCGCCGCGGTGAAGCGAAACTCGATCTTCGACCATGGCGTGATGGGGATTTCGCTCACCGGCTATTCGATGCCGATCTTCTGGTGGGGGCTACTGCTGATCCTGCTGTTCTCGGTGCAGCTCGGCATCACGCCGGTCTCGGGCCGCATCGCGGTGCAGTACTTCATCGAGCCGGTCACCGGCTTCCTGACCATCGACAGCCTGCTCGCCGGCGACGTCGACGCCTTCTGGTCGGCACTGTCGCATCTTGTCCTGCCGGCGATCGTGCTCGGCACCGTGCCGCTCGCGGTCATCGCCCGCATGACGCGCTCGGCGATGCTGGAGGTGCTGGGCGAGGATTATATCCGCACGGCGCGGGCCAAGGGCATGGCGCCGATCCGTGTCGTGGCGTTGCACGCGCTGCGCAATGCGCTGATCCCGGTCGTCACCGTCATCGGCCTGCAGGTCGGCACGCTCTTCACCGGCGCGATCCTGACCGAGACGATCTTCTCCTGGCCCGGCGTCGGCAAATGGCTGATCGAGGCGATCAGCCGGCGCGACTACCCGGTCCTGCAGGGCGGCACGCTGCTGCTTGGCATGGTCGTGATGAGCGTCAACCTCCTGGTCGACCTGCTCTACGGCCTGATCAACCCGCGCATCAGGCACGCCCGATGAACCGCCGCAACACCATGATTTGCGCCCACCGGAGCCTTCGCCCATGAGCGCCGAAACCCTCGAAGCCCCTGCCGTCGCCGCCCCGAGCGGCGCGCCGCCTCATCCGGCCCGTGAGTTCTGGACCTATTTCAGTGCCAATCGCGGCGCGGTCGCGGGTCTCGTCGTCATCGTGCTGGTGCTGCTCTGCGCGCTCTTCGCACCGCTGATTGCGCCGCACGACCCCGACATGACCAACAACGCGGTCTTCCTGAAGCCGCCGTTCTGGCAAGAGGGCGGCCTGCTCTCCTATCCGCTCGGCACCGATGCGATCGGTCGCGACATCCTCTCGCGCCTGCTCTATGGCGCCCGTCTTTCGCTCGTCATCGGTATCGCGGTGGTCGCCATCGCGATCGTCGTCGGCGTCGTCCTCGGCCTGATTGCCGGCTACTTCAAGGGCATCGCCGACATCGCGATTATGCGCTTCATGGACATCCTGATGACGATGCCGAGCCTGCTATTGGCCATCGTCATCGTCGCGATCCTCGGGCCCGGCCTGATGAACGCGATGCTCGCGGTCGCCATCGTCGTGCTGCCGCATTATGTCCGCATCACGCGCGCCGCCGTCATCGCCGAATCCTCCAAGGATTACGTCGTCGCCGCCAAGGTCAGCGGCGCCGAGACGGTCCGGCTGATGTTCTCCGAGATCCTGCCGAACTGCGCCGCGCCGCTCATCGTGCAGGCGACGCTCGGCGTCTCGACCGCGATCCTCGATGCCGCGGCGCTCGGCTTCCTCGGCCTTGGTGCCCAGCCGCCGACGCCCGAATGGGGCACGATGCTGGCCGATGCCCGCGAGTTCGTGCTGCGCGCCTGGTGGGTCGTCACCTTCCCGGGCCTCGCCATCCTCATCACCGTGCTCGCCTTCAACCTGCTGGGCGATGGTCTGCGCGATGCGCTCGACCCCAAACTGAAGCGCTGATCCCATGCCCCTGCTCGAGATCGAAAACCTCAGCGTCGAGTTCCCCACCTCGCAGGGAACGTTGCGCGCCGTCGACCGCATCGACCTCACCCTCGACGAGGGCGAGGTGCTCGGCGTCGTCGGCGAATCCGGCTCCGGCAAGAGCGTCACCATGCTCGCGCTGATGGGCCTCGTCGGTTATCCCGGCCGCGTCCGCGCCGACAAGCTGCGCTTCGACGGCCGCGACCTGCTCACCATGTCCGCCCGCGAGCGCCGCCAGCTCACCGGCAAGGACGTGGCGATGATCTTCCAGGAGCCGAGCACGAGCCTGAACCCGTGCTTCACCATCGGCTTCCAGCTCGCCGAGACGCTGCGCAAGCACGAGGGCATGGACCGCAAGGCTGCGAAGCGCCGGGCGATCGAACTGCTCGAACAGGTCGGCATCCCGGCGCCGGAAAGCCGCCTCACGGCCTTTCCGCACCAGCTTTCGGGCGGCATGAACCAGCGCGTCATGATCGCGATGGCCATCGCCTGCAACCCGCGCCTGCTGATCGCCGACGAGCCGACGACCGCGCTCGACGTCACCATCCAGGCGCAGATTCTCGAACTGCTGATGTCGCTACAGCGTGAGCGCGGCATGGCGCTGGTGCTGATCACCCACAATATGGGCGTCGTCGCCGAGACGGCGCAGCGGATCATGGTGATGTATGCCGGGCAGATCATGGAGGAGCGCAAGGTCGGCGCGCTCTTCGCCGATCCGCAGCACCCTTATTCCGCCGCGTTGCTGGCCGCCTTGCCGGAGCGCAGCGAGGATGCGACCCGGCTCGCCACCATCCCCGGCATGGTGCCAGGCCTCAACGACCGGCCGAAGGGTTGCCTGTTCAGCCCGCGCTGCGCCTATGCGACCGAGCATTCCCGCAACGTCCAGCCGGAGCTGCGGCCCTGGATGGATGGGCGCGTGCGTTGCCATTACCCGCTTGGCGATCCGAACCGGGATGCCGAACGCGCTCGCGACGGGGCCGGCCTGACGACGGAGGCGACGCGATGAGCAACCCCGTCATCGAAGCGCGCGAGCTCACCCAGATCTATCCGGTCAAGCGCGGCCTGTTCCAGCCACCGGCGCAGTTGCAGGCCGTGAACAAGGTCTCCTTCTCGGTCGAGGCTGGGCGCACCCTTGCCATCGTCGGTGAATCCGGTTGCGGAAAATCGACGTTGGCGCGCATGGCGACGCTGATCGAGACGCCGACTTCAGGGACGCTGACGCTTGACGGGCTCGACGCGGTGCATCCGCCCGCGGCCGAGCGCAAGCGGCTGCGCCGCACGGTGCAGCTCGTCTTCCAGAACCCCTACGGTTCGCTCAACCCGCGCAAGAAGATCGGCGCGATCCTGGAAGAGCCGCTCAAGATCAACACGACGCTCTCCAAGGCCGAACGGACCGAGAAGGCCCGCGCCATCATGGCGAAGGTAGGTTTGAGGCCGGAGCACTACGCCCGCTATCCGCACATGTTCTCCGGCGGCCAGCGCCAGCGCATCGCGATCGCGCGCTCGCTGATCCTCTCGCCCAAGGTCGTGGTGGCGGACGAGCCGGTCTCGGCGCTCGACATCTCGATTCAGGCGCAGGTGCTCAACCTGCTGGCCGATTTGCAGGACGAGCTGAAGCTCGCCTATCTCTTCATCTCGCATGATCTCAGCGTGGTCCGGCACATCGCCCATGACGTGCTGGTGATGTATCTCGGCAATGCCATCGAGCATGGGCCGAAGGAGCGCATCTACGCCCGTCCGCTTCATCCCTATACCCAGGCGCTGCTCGCTTCGACGCCGCGGGTCAGCGGGGCCAAGCGCGAGCGCATCGTGCTGCGCGGCGAGCTGCCGTCCCCGCTCAATCCGCCCAAGGGCTGTGTGTTCTCGACGCGCTGCCCCTTCGTGAAGGATCGCTGCCGGGCCGAGCGTCCGGAAAAGCGCGAGGTCGACGGGCGCCTTGTCGCCTGTCACTTCGCCGAGGATTTCCTCGAAAAGGCAGCATGAGAAAAGCCGGCCCAATGGGCCGGCTTTTTCGTCATGGCGTCGCTTTGGGATCGGGCAGCGCGCGCCCGATCAATCCTCGTCGTCGGGGAGCGGGCGGCCGCCATCGACGAGGATTTCGCGTTTACCTGCGTGGTTGGCGGGACCGACGATGCCCTCGTTTTCCATGCGCTCCATGATGGATGCGGCGCGGTTGTAGCCGATCTGGAGGCGGCGCTGGATGTAGGAGGTCGAGGCCTTCTTGTCGCGCAGCACGACAGCGACGGCCTGCTCATAGGGGTCGTCGGAGTCGACGGAACCCATGCCGGTCTTGTCGAAGACGGCGCCGTCCTCGCCCTCCTCGCCTTCCTCCTCCTCGGAGGTGACGGCATCGAGATATTGCGGCCGCCCTTGCGTCTTGAGATGGGCGACGACCTTCTCGACCTCGTTGTCCGAGACGAAGGGGCCGTGCACGCGGGTGATGCGGCCGCCGCCGGCCATGTAGAGCATGTCGCCCTGGCCCAAGAGCTGCTCGGCACCCATCTCGCCGAGGATCGTGCGCGAGTCGATCTTGCTCGTGACCTGGAAGGAGATCCGGGTCGGGAAGTTCGCCTTGATCGTGCCGGTGATGACGTCGACCGAGGGCCTTTGGGTGGCCAGCACGACGTGGATGCCGGCGGCACGGGCCATCTGGGCGAGCCGCTGGATCGTACCCTCGATCTCCTTGCCGGCGACCATCATCAGATCGGCCATCTCGTCGACGATGACGACGATATAGGGCAGAGGCTCGAGGTCCATGACCTCCTCCTCGTAGATCGCCTCGCCGCTGTGCTTGTCGAAGCCTGTCTGGACCGTGCGGGTGATGATCTCGCCGGCGGCCTTGGCCTCGCCGACCCTGGCGTTGAAGCCGTCGATGTTGCGCACCGAGAGCTTCGACATCTTCTTGTAGCGCTCCTCCATCTCGCGCACCGCCCATTTCAGGGCGACGACCGCCTTCTTCGGATCGGTGACGACGGGGGTGAGCAGATGCGGGATGCCGTCATAGACGGAGAGCTCCAGCATCTTGGGATCGACCATGATCAGGCGGCACTGCTCCGGCTTGAGCCGGTAGAGGATCGACAGGATCATGGTGTTGATCGCGACGGACTTGCCCGAGCCGGTGGTGCCCGCCACGAGCAGGTGGGGCATACGCGCCAGATCCGCGATCACCGGCTCGCCGCCGATGGTCTTGCCGAGGCAGAGGGCGAGCTTGTGCTTGGTCGCCTCGAAATCCTGGCTGGCGAGGAGCTCGCGCAGGAAGACGGTCTCGCGCTTGCTGTTGGGCAGCTCGATGCCGATGGCGTTCTTGCCCTGCACCACCGCGACCCGCGCCGACACCGCGCTCATCGAACGCGCGATGTCGTCCGCCAGCGAAATCACCCGCGAGCTCTTGATGCCGGGGGCCGGTTCGAGCTCGTAGAGCGTGACGACCGGACCAGGGCAGGCCTGGACGATTTCGCCGCGGATATTGAAGTCTTCGAGCACGCCTTCGAGCAGCCCGGCATTCTGCTGCAGCACCTCGACCGGCATGGTCTCGGCGCGGTCCTCCGGCGGCTCGGCCAGGAATTCGATCGGCGGGAGCTGGAAGCCCGCCTGCGGCTCCTGGCGACGAGCGGAGGCCTTCTTGACGGGGGCGGCCTGGACCACCGGCGGAGCAACGACCTCAGCCGGCTCATCCTCGGTGCTATCGACGTCTGACACTGCCGCTTCCGTCGGCGCTAGGGCGACGGCCGGCGGGACACCGATCGGCTGCGCAACCGGCTGCGGCGCCATAGAGACGCGCAGATTCACGGTGTAGCCCGGCCAGGGCGAGCTGCCGGCCGGGTTGCCGCCAGCCGAGGCGGCAAGGGGCGTGACGACTGGCAAGGCCGGTTCGTTCGCTTCCCACGACGCATCATCGAGGATGTCGTCATCCGCGACAGTAACCTGCGTTACCGGGATCTTCGTGGCGGGAGAGCCCGCTACGCCCTCGTCGCGGCCGATCTCGGGCACGAGATCCCAGAAGGCGTGATCCGAGAGAAAGGCGAAGGGCGTTGGCCGCGGCTCTGCGGCGGTTGCAGGCAGCGCCGGTACGGCTTCGGCGATCGCCTCTTCATCTTCCGGCCAGACTTCCTGCGTCCAAGACTCCTGTGCCACCGGCTCAACCGGCTCCGCGAACGGAGCGAGCTCGGCAGGATCGGGATGCGTTTCCTCGATGGCGAGGGGCAGGGGCTCGATCCCATCCGGCGAGCCCCAGATCTCCTTCATCAGGTGCTTCGGCGTGCGCCAGAAACGGACGCGCGTCGAATCGGCCAGGGTCACGGCCGGTGGATGGCCGCCGCTGAACAGCAGGGGAGGGCTCTGTCGATCACTTTCCGGCCCCGTCTGGGTCTGTCGCACCTTGCCCGACATGCGGGGGGAACGGACATAGACCGGCGCCGCCGCCTCTCCGGCAGGAGCACGGCTTGGCGTGAAATCGGCCTTGTCGGCCCGGCTCGAAGGAGCCTGAGAATCGTCGGCGGGATGAGCGTGATACTCGCTCGAGGCGAAGCTGTTGGCTCGCTGATGACGGTCGCGTTTATACATAGGGACAGCGAACACTACGACTGACTAAACCAGCCTCCGTACCTAGATGGGCAGGGTTAACGGCGCATAAACGGATGGCCGAAACCGGCCGCCGAATGGGTGGCGTCTAGAGGTAAGGTGGTGTGCAGGCGCTGACCACGATGCAGCGTTCCGTGCCGATATTGCGGAAGCGGTGCGGTACGCGGCTGTCGAAAAGATAGGCCTCGCCGGGCCTCAGCACCCTGATCTGATCGCCGACAGTGACCTCGAGTTCGCCGGAGAGCACGACGCCGCCCTCATGCGAGTTGTGCTTGAGCATGGCGGCACCGGTATCGGCGCCGGGCTCGTAGGATTCGTGCAGGATCTGGAGGTTGTGGGCCTGGGCGTCCCCGACCTGTCGGAACGACATGTTGCCCCGGCTTTCGCCGCCATTGACCTGATGCAGGCGCGAGGTCAGGTCGATCAGGTCGCCGGCATCGAAGAATACCCGGTCGCGCGGGGTCCGTGCTTCGTCGAAAAAATTGACCATGCTCATCGGGACGCCATCGAGAATCTTGCGGAGCGAGGCGACGGAAGGACTGTTTCGGTTCTGCTCGATCAGCGAGATCAGGCTGTGAGTCACGCCTGAGCGTGCGGCGAGTTCGCGCTGGGAAAGCCCGGCGGCCAATCTGATTTCGCGCAATCTGCCCCCGACATCAAAACCCATCTTTATCTTTCCTCCCCCGTCCCGGCCGTCTGTGCGAGCCCTGCGCGCCATGCGGTGGACGCCGGTCGGCGCCTCTTGCGCCGCTCAATATTCTGAGCAATGCTACCACAAAGCCAACAAGAATATCACGATGCGGGGAACAGGCGAGGTGGAATAATTTTCGCGAGCAGGGTCGACCGTTCAGATCAAAATGCCCCATTTCTTCCGATGGGGCTGTGCGTGACAGGTTTGTCTTTGCGTACATTGATCGCTGTTTGCCGAAATTGGCCGCTCTGTTCTGATTCCCGCAAGAATTCGCCTTGAACATAGGGGTCCAGCGCGCGTCATGACACAAGCCGATACCGTATTGCTGAACGGTCGTATCTTTTGCGGTCTGACGGAAGGTTTCGCCGAGGCGCTGGCGATCGCGGATGGAAAGGTTCTGGCTGCGGGTACCGCCGCCGAGGTCTCTGCCTTGCAGGGACTGGGCACGAAAGTGGTGGATCTCGCCGGTCGGGTTGCGATCCCGGGCCTCAACGACGCCCATATGCATCTGCTCCCACTTGGTCTCGCCATGGGAGAGGTCAATCTGCGCCCCGAGGAAGGCGTCAACAGCATCGGCGAGGTCCTGCGCCGCGTTGCGGCTGAGGCCAAGGGGAAGAAGCCCGGCGAATGGGTGATCGGTCGCGGTTACGACCACAACGAGCTCGCAGAGGGGCGCCATCCGACCGCCGACGAGCTGGACCGCGCTGCGCCGGACAATCCGGTCTATATCAAGCGTACCTGCGGCCATGTCGGCGTCGTCAACAGCCGGGCGATGACCGCGGCCGGCATCGGTCACAACACGCCGAGCCCAGCGGGCGGCCTGATCGAGCGGCGCGACAACAAACTCACCGGCCTGCTGGCGGAGAGCGCCATGCGGCTGATCGTCGAGGCGATGCCGCGACCGAGCATCACCGAGCTCAAGGCGGCGATCGAGAAGGCCGGGCACTACATGCTATCCCAGGGCTTCACCAGCGTGATGGATGCCGGCGTTGGCATGGGCGCGGGCATGGCCGAGATCGAAGCCTATGAGGAGGTCGCGCGCGCCGGCACTCTGCCGGTCCGCACCTGGGTCTGCATCTACGGCAATGCCGACGGCATCGGCGACGAGGCCCACGCTGCCGGCTACCGCTTCGGCCGCGAGACCGGCCTGCTGCGCTACGGCGCCATGAAGGTCTTCGGCGACGGCAGCGCCGGCGGCCTGACGGCGGCGATGAGCGAGCCCTATCTCGTCGGGGATCCCGACAATCGCGGCATCTTCATCTATTCCGACGCCGACATGCACCGCTATCTCAGGCACTATCACGAGCTGGGCTACCAGCTCGCGATTCACGCCATCGGCGACGCGGCGATCGAGCAGGTGCTCTCCGGCATTGAGAAGGCCGACAGTCGCGAGCATCCGATCCACGGCCGCCGCCATCGCATCGAGCATTGCGGCTTCCTCACTGACGGCCAGCTGGCTCGCATGGCCGCCGCCGGCATCGACCCCGTGCCGCAGCCGGCCTTCATCTACGAGTTCGGCGATCTCTATGTGATCAATCTCGGCGAGCAGCGCGCCGGCGCCTCCTATCCGATGCGCAAATGGCTCGATGCCGGGCTACATGCGGCGGCGAGCTCGGATGCGCCGGTCTGCGCCACTGATCCGTTCAAGAACCTCTTCACCATGGTCACGCGACAGACCAAGCGCCACACCGAGATCGGCGGCGCCGAGCGGCTGAGCATGGAGGAGGCCGTGCACGCCTATACCTTGCTCGGCGCCTATACGCAGTTTGCCGAGGACAAGCTCGGGCGGCTCGTCCCGGGTCAGCTCGCGGATATCGCGGTGCTCTCTCGGGACATCTTCTCGGTTCCGGTCGAAGAGGTCGAGAACGACGTCCGCTGTGACCTGACCCTGCTTGGCGGCGAGGTCGTCTTCGACCGGCACGGCCAGCTCGCCGCAGCCGCGCAATAGGTTCAGGAAGCTCCGCATGCTGCGACATACGCTGCAAAGGCTGCTGCTGGTCCTGCCGGTCCTGTTCGGCGTTCTGCTGATCGGCTTCCTGCTGATGCAGGTGGTGCCGACGGACCCGGCCCAGGTGCGCGCCGGCCCCACCGCGACGCAGGACGTCGTGCAGGCGATCCGCGAGGAACTCGGGCTCAATCAGCCTCTCTGGAAACAGTTCTTCATCTATATCGGCCGCCTGGCCCAGGGTGATCTCGGCGTCTCGATCATCAATAACGTTCCGGTGACGCAGGAGCTCGGCAATACCATCGGCCCGACGCTCGAGCTGATGGTCGCCTCGCTGATCTGGGCGATCCCGCTCGGCATGCTGCTCGGCACCGTCGGCGCCTATTACCGTGGCTCGCTGATGGACCGCGCGATCATGGCGGTCTCGGTCGGCGGCGTCTCGCTGCCGGTCTTCTTCCTGGGCCTCGGGCTGATCTGGCTCTTCGGCTTCAAATATCCGATCCTGCCCTTCACCGGCCGCACCGGCCCGCTCTGGACCTGGGAGGGCCTGCAAGGGATCATCCTGCCGGCGCTCACGCTTGGCGGCGTCTTCGTCGGCCCCGTGGCCCGCATGACGCGCACCTCGGTGCTTGACGAGCTCGGCGCCGACCATGTCCGCACCGCTCGCGCCAAGGGGCTTGGCGAAAGCACCGTGGTGCTGCGGCACACGCTGCGCAACGCGCTCGTGCCGGTCGTCACCCTGATCGGCCTGCAGATCGGCTTCCTGCTCGGTGGGGCGGTCGTCACGGAAACAGTGTTCTCTTGGCCCGGCATCGGCCGGCTCGCCGTCGGCGCCATCCTGTCGAGCGACCTGCCGATGGCGCAGGGCACCATCATCGTGCTCTCGCTGGGGTTCATCCTGATCAATCTCACCGTGGACGTGCTCTATGCCGTGCTCGACCCCAGAGTGAGGGGCGCGTGATGAGTTCCGCCACCGATCCTCTTTCCAGGACTCCAAAGGCGGTTGACGCCGCGCTGTCGACCGTCGCAGCGGTACCGGTCCGCCGGACGTCCATTCTGAGGATGCTCCTCTCCGATGTCGGTGCCTGCATTGCGCTCGCCCTCGTCATCCTTGCCGTGCTCGGTGCGGTGTTCGCACCCTGGCTCGCCCCGACCGACCCGTATGGCAACGACCTCGCCAACACGCTGAAGGCGCCGGGCGAGGCCGGCCTGCTCGGCACCGATGGGCAGGGGCGTGACATGATCACCCGTCTGCTCTTCGGCCTCAGGACGACGCTGCTGATGGGGCTCGCTTCCGTGGCCTTCGGCTGCGTGATCGGCGGCATCATCGGCTTCGCCGCGGCCTATTATCCGAAGGCATCCGGCATCCTGATGCGGCTGATGGATATTCTGCTCTCCTTTCCGGCCATCCTGTTCGGTCTCGCCATCGCGGCGATCTTCGGGCCGGGCCTGCTCGCCGTCATCATCGCGCTGGCGATCGCGACCGTGCCGCTGATGGCGCGCGTCGTACGTGGCTCGGCGCTGGTGGTGCTGCAGCAGGGCTATATCGAGGCGGCCCGCTCGCTCGGCCTGACCGATCTGCGCATCATCCTGCGCTATGTGCTGCCGAACTGCCTTTCGGCGATGTTCGTATTCATCACGCTACGCTTCGGCCAGGTGATCCTGCTCGGCGCTGCCCTGTCCTTCCTGGGCCTGGGCGCGCAGCCGCCGACCGCTGAACTCGGCTCGATGGCAGCGGATGGGCGTAACTTCCTGTTCTTCGCGCCGCATGTCTCGGTCCTGCCGAGCCTGGTGATCTTCGCGGTGGTGCTGGCCTTCAACGTCCTCGGCGATGCGCTGCGCGATGCGCTCGATCCCAAGCTGCGCAAGTGACTTTCGACCACCATCAAAAAAGGGGAACCGATCGATGCTGAAACTCTCGACCTTGCTTCTCGCCGGCGCGGCCGTGACGCTCGCCGCTGCGCCCGCTGTCGCGCAGCAAAAGGCGCCGCTCTCGATCCTGCGCATCATCGACGCCGACAATTACGATCCGATCCGCTCGACCTCGACCTCCGCTGCCGAGGCGATGTACATGCTGGCCGACACGTTGGTGACGGTCGACTTCGACATGAAGACGATCAAGCCCGGCCTCGCCGAATCCTGGACGGTTTCGCCGGACGGCAAGACCTACAGCTTCAAGCTGCGCAAGGACGTGAAGTTCTGCGACGGCCGCCCGATGACCGTTGACGACGTGGTCTATTCGCTGAAGCGCTGGATCGACCCGGCCAGCAAGTCGCCGGTCTCCTTCCGCGCCGGCCCGGTCAAGGATATCCGCGCCGACGGCGATTCCACGCTGATCTACGAGCTGAAGGAACCCTATAGCGACCTGCTCTTCCAGCTCGCCTTGTCCTTCGCCTCGGTGGTCGACAAGAACACGGTCGAGAAGCTTGGTGCGAATTTCGGCGTGCAGGGCTTCAACGCGACCGGACCCTATTGCTGGGTGAAGTGGACGCCGCGCCAGGAACTGGTGATGAAGAAGAACCCCTATTACAGCTGGGGGCCGCCGATCTACAAGGATCCGAAGCCGCAGATCGACGAGATCGTCTGGAAGATCATTCCAGAATCGAACACGCTGATGGCTGCGATTCAGGCCAAGCAAGCCGACGTGACCTACTACATGCCCTATATCGCGCTCGACACCATGCAGCGCATCCCGGGCATGCAGGTGCTCCGGCAGGAAAATTACATCTACGACGTCTTCATGGGCTTCAAGATCGACAAGCCCGTTTCGAGCGACAAGGCCATCCGCGAGGCGGTCAACATGGCCGTCGACAAGCAGGCTATCGCCAAGGCGATCTTCTTCGGCAAGGGCCAGGTCCTGCCGTCGCTGCTCAATCCCGCCGTCCTCGACTACGACAAGGCTTCGGCGGCGGCGATGCCGAAGCACGACCCCGCCGGCGCCATAAAGGTGCTGGAGGCGGCGGGCTGGAAGCCGGGCTCCGACGGCATCCGCGAGAAGGATGGCAAGAAGGCGACCTTCACCGTCTACGGTATCCGCAACGACGTGAATCCGCGCATTTCCGAGGCGATGCAGGCGGATCTGCGCAAGGTCGGCATCGACATGAAGATCCAGCTCTGGGATGCGACCGTCGCCTGGGGCAAGCTCGCGACGCAGGAGTTCGACGCCTTCTACATGTCCTACCCCTATGTCACGGCGACGGAGGCCCTGAACCTCTATTTCGCCAGCCGCCAGGTGCCGACGCCGAACCGGATGAACTGGAAGGATCCGAAGACCGACGAACTGCTGAAGGCAGCCGCGACCGCCGTCGACGACAAGGCGCGCAAGGACGCGATCAGCGCCGTCCAGATGCAGCTCACCGACGCGAATGTCTGGGTGCCGCTGGTCTCGCAGCCGCTCTGGGTCGTGGCCGGCGATCGCCTCGAGGGCGTTCGCGCCCACGGAATCTACGGCGCCGGCCTCTACAAGGGCCTCGACATCAAGCTGAAGCGCTGAACGATCAGGCGCCGCGCGGCCCGGGCTGCGCGGCGCCTTGCCATGCCTATGGGGAGGAAGGGAACATCATGACGGTCACGGTCATCAAGAATGCCGACGTCGTCGTCGCCTGGGACGCGGAAGCCTCCCGCCATGTCTACCTGTATGGGGCCGACGTCGCCTTCGAGGACGGCACGATCCGCTTCGTCGGCAAGCGCTATGAAGGCCAGGCGGACGAGACCGTCGACGGGCGCGGGCGCATGGTCATGCCCGGCCTCGTCAACATCCACTCGCACCCGTCGAGCGAGCCGCTGAACAAGGGCTTCCTCGACGAGCTCGGCTCGCCTGCCCTCTACAACTCCTCGCTCTATGAATTCATGCCGATCCTGCGGCCGGACGCCGAAGCCGTGCCGGACTGCGTCCAGGTCGCCTATTCGGAGCTGCTGCTGTCGGGCGTCACCACGGTCGCCGACCTGTCCGTTGCCCATCCGGCCTGGCTCGATCTCGCCGCGAACAGCGGCCTACGCGTCTGCGTCTCGCCGATGTTCCGCTCGGCCCGCTGGTACACCAAGAACGGCCATGTCGTCGAATACGAATGGGACGAGAAGGCCGGGCAGGCGGCGATGGCCCAGGCGCTCGACCTGATCGAGCAGGCGGACAGGCATCCCTCCGAGCGCCTCTTCGGCATGGTCTGTCCGGCGCAGATCGACACCTGCAGCGAAGGGCTCATCAAGGACAGCCACGCCGAAGCGAAGCGCCGCAAACTGCCCTGGCAGATCCATGCCGCCCAGTCGACGGTCGAATTTCACGAGATCACGCGCCGGCACGGCGTTTCGCCGATCCAGTGGCTCGAACAGCTCGGCGTGCTGGGAGACACGAGCATCATCGGCCACGCCATTTTCCTCGACGATTATCCGCGCGTCGCCTGGCACAGCCGGCGCGATCTCGCTTTGCTCGCCGAAACCGGCACGCGTGTCGCGCATTGTCCGACGGTGTTCATGCGCCGCGGCATCGCGCTCGACGATTTCGGGCGCTACCGCCGCGCGGGCGTGAGGATCGGGCTCGGCACCGACACTTATCCGCACAACATGCTCGAGGAGATGCGCCATGCCGGCTATGTCGCCCGGCTGATGGCGGAAAGCCCGCGCACCCTGACCACGACCGATCTGTTCGAGGCGGCAACCACGGCCGGCGCCGCAGCGCTCGGCCGCAACGACATCGGCCGCCTGGAGGCGGGCACGAAGGCAGACCTCGTCCTCATCGACCTCGACCATCCGATGATGCAGCCGCATCGCGATCCCGTCCGCAGCCTGGTCTATGCCGCGGCCGAGCGAGCCGTCGATCGCGTCTATGTCGACGGCCGGCTGGTCGTGCAGGACGGGACCGTCCTGACGATGGATTACCCCGCAGCCGCGCGGCGCCTGCATGAAGGGCAGAAGCGGACCGAGGCGGCCGCTCCGCAGAACGATTGGGCGAAGCGGCCGGTCACGGACTACTCGCCGCTGACCTTCCCGAAAAGATAGAGAGGCTGGAACACGGAGCATCCATGCCGGAACCAATCCGGCATGGATCCAGGATCAGGTCCGGGACGACGCTGTCGATGGAAGCAGGCTATTCCCGCTTCCGTTCGATCGGCAACTGTCAGAGCGCGCACCGTTCCTCAATAGGCTTCCGGCACATACATCTCCGGCGGCACCGGATGGCGCAGATAGTCGGGGTTCCGCACGCGTGCGGGCAGGACGATTTCCGGTTTCGGTACGTTTTCGTAAGGAATCTGGCCGAGCAGATGCGCGATCATGTTGAGGCGCGCCCGCTTCTTGTCGACCGCCTGCACGACCCACCAAGGCGCATGCGCGGTGTGGGTGCGCTCCAGCATCTCTTCCTTGGCCTGGGTATAGGCTTCCCAGTGCACGCGGCTTTCGAGGTCCATCGGCGAGAGCTTCCACTGCTTCAGCGGATCCTCGATGCGCATCCGGAAGCGGAATTCCTGCTCCTCGTCGGTGATCGAGAACCAGTACTTGATCAGGATGATGCCCGAGCGCACGAGCATGTGCTCGAAATCGGGAACCGAGCGGAAGAACTCCTCGAGCTCGTCGGGCGTGCAGAAGCCCATCACGCGCTCGACGCCGGCGCGGTTGTACCAGGAGCGATCGAACAGCACCATTTCGCCCGCTGTTGGCAGATGCGGGACATAGCGCTGGAAATACCACTGGTTGCGCTCGCGCTCTGTCGGGGCGGGGAGGGCGACGACGCGGCAGACGCGGGGATTGAGCCGCTGGGTGACGCGCTTGATGGCGCCGCCCTTGCCGGCGGAATCGCGCCCCTCGAACAGCACGACGACCTTGAGCTTCTTGTGCTGGACCCAGTCCTGCAGGCGCACGAGCTCGTGCTGCAGCCGGAAGAGCTCGCGGAAATAGATCCTGCGATCGAGCGTCCTGCCGTCCGGATCTTCCAGCCCTTCCGTAACCAGCTCATCGAGGCGGTCATCCTCGAGCTGCAGTTCTAGCTCCTCGTCGAAGCTGTCGATGATCTCGTCCTTGATTCGGTCCATGTGGTCGGGCGACATGATCTCAACTTCTCAGGCGTGGCAGATTGAAACGACCCGGCATGCGAGTCCGAGAGGGAGGCCAGTGGGCCGCTGGAGCGCGGCCCGAGCCATCCTTCGGCCAGCCCGGCTTTATCCGGGGCAGACGTGACAGCTCGATGAAAACAACGCCGCCATGCCGGGGCATTGTTCCGGTATCGGCGCTGAAAACCGGGCTCGGCCGGTTGCAGAACGTCTCACGCTCAGACACCGGATGTCGCGTCTTTGCGGAGCTCGGCTTCAGCGTGGCTCATCGGGGCCCGCCATTTCTCGCGTGATTGACAAAGCGAAAAGAGATATTTCAAACTTAAAATATCAGACCCGGTGAGCGGGCGCATTCGAGGGAACGGACGCATGCGGGTGATCATCGTCGGCGGCGGTATCGGCGGGTTGACCTTGGCGCTGATGCTCCATGCGCGGGGTATCGGCGCGACGGTCTACGAGCAGGCCAGCGAGATCCGTGAGGTCGGCGTCGGGATCAACACGTTGCCGCATGCGATCCGCGAACTCGCCGATCTCGGCTTGCTGCCGGCCCTCGACGAAGTTGGCATCCGCACGCGCGAGTTGATCTACATGAATCGCTTCGGCCAGGCGGTCTGGCGCGAGTTGCGAGGCCTGCATGCGGGCGCGCCGGTGCCGCAATTCTCGATCCATCGCGGTCGGTTGCAGCGCGTGATCTGCGATGCGGTGAGGGAGCGCCTGGGCAGGGATGCTGTCCGCACCGGCCGCCGCCTGCTCGGCTTCCTGCAGGACGAAGGCGGCGTCACGGCTCACTTTGGCGATGCGCGCTTCGGCGAGGCTGGCGAAACGGCGCGCGGCGACATCCTGGTGGGCGCCGACGGCATCCACTCGGCCGTTCGCTCCTTCTATTTCCCCCATCAGGGGCCGCCGCGCTGGCAGGGCGTCCAGATGTGGCGCGGGGCCTGCGATTGGCCGGTCTTCCTCGACGGTGAGAGCATGATCATCGCCGGTGGCATGGCCGGCAAGCTGGTGCTCTACCCGATCGGCCAGGGAGCGACGCCGCAGACGCGCCTGACCAACTGGGTCGTCAATATCCGCGCAGGCGACCCGGAAAAGCCGCCGCCGAAGGAGGCCTGGTCGAAGCCGGGCCGCCTGGAAGACGTGTTGCCCTTCGCGCGCCGCTTCAGCGTTCCGGGCGTCGATATCCTCGGGCTGGTCCGTGCGACCTCCGCCTTCTGGGAGTATCCGATGTGCGACCGCGATCCGCTGCCGTGCTGGACCCATGGCCGCGTCACGCTGCTCGGGGATGCGGCACACCCGATGTATCCGGTCGGTTCTAACGGTGCCTCACAGGCGATCCTCGATGCGCGCTGCCTCGCCGACTGGTTGGCGAAGGCCGAGCATCCGCGCCAGGCGCTCGCGGCCTATGAGGCCGAGCGCCTGCCGGCGACGGCGGAGGTGGTGGCGATGAACCGGGTCGGCGGCCCCGAGCGGGTCATCGATGCTGTGGAAGAGTTGGCCCCGCAAGGCTTCGACGACGTCGACGAGGTGCTCGACCACGCCAGGCGCGAGCAGATCGTCAAGGGCTATGCCGGCAAGGCGGGCTTCTCGGCTGAGCAGCTCGCGCGGAAGACTTAGCGCTACGACTGCGTTTCCAGAAAGCGCGAGTCATCCCGGACGCAGCGAAACGGAGATCCGGGATCCATGCCTGAACCTTGCCCGGCAGCGCTCCGGCATGAATCCCGGGTCAAGCCCGCGATGACGGCCCGGTTCCTTACAGAATTCTCCCTGCTTCAACCCGCGTCCGGCGGGGGCGGCAGGAAGTCGACCTCATGCTTGGCCGAGAGCGCAACGACATCGGCCGGCTTCTGCTCGGCCATGGAGTGGATGCCCCAGAACAGGTCGTAGAGCCGTGCCGTCGGCGAGACCCAGAACAGGCATTTCACTGTCGCGTCGCTCTTGTTGAACAGGCCGTGCGGGACATTGCGCGGCAGCTTGATCAGGTCGCCCGCGGTGGCGAAGCTTTCCTTGCCGTCGAGCAGGAGGTCGAGCCGCCCCTCCAGCATGTAGATGAACTCGTCCTGCGTCGTGTGGATATGCGGCGGCACGAAGGTGCCGGGCGGGAAGGTCGCATGCCAGGAGAAGCTCTCCTCGGTCAGCGTCTTCGGCACATAGGTCTGGCCGAGGATGTTCCAGGAAATGCCGTCGAGGCCTTCATTGGCGCGCGTCACGCCGGCAGTCAGCGGGTTCATGGTCTTGCTCTCCTCATCTGCCGGCCTGCGGGCCGGTGGCGGTGGCATGGTCTGCTAGAAGTGGAGAAACCGGTCCTTCACGGCACTGTCGCTGCGCAGCTCCGCGCTGGAACCGCGCCAGACGACACGTCCCTTCTCCAGTACGATATGTCGGTCGGCGATCCGAACCAGGGCGTCGACATTCTTGTCTATGACGAGGATGGATTCGCCCTCTGCCTTCAGCGCCGTCAGGCAGGCCCAGATTTCCTCGCGGATCAGGGGGGCGAGCCCCTCGGTTGCCTCGTCGAGGATGATCAGCTTCGGGTTGGTCATCAGCGCCCGGCCAATCGCCAGCATCTGCTGCTCGCCGCCGGAAAGCTGATTGCCGCGATTTTCCCGTCTTTCCTTCAGGCGTGGAAAGAAAGCGTAGATCCGCTCCAGGTTCCAGCGCTTCTTGCCGGAGCGATCCGCCGCAGTTGCGATCAGGTTTTCCTCGACCGAGAGCGTCGGAAAGATCTGGCGCCCCTCCGGCACGAGCCCGATCCCGGCCTGGGCGATGCGGAAGGGCGCGGCACCTGTCAGGTCGCGCCCGCCGAAGGCGATCTTGCCGGCCTTTGCAGGCAGGAGCCCCATGATCGAGCGCACCGTCGTGGTCTTGCCCATGCCGTTGCGGCCGAGCAGGGTCACGACCTCGCCTTCGCCCACAGTGAGATCGACCCCGAACAGGATCTGCGCCTCGCCGTATCCGGCATCGAGCCCTTCGACGCTGAGCACCGCTAGCCCTCCTCGCCGAGATAGGCCTGCCGCACGGCCGGATCGGCCCGCACCGCCGCCGGCTCGCCCGAGGCGATGACACCGCCATAGACCAGCACGGTGACGCGGTCGGCGAGCGCGAAGACGGCGCTCATGTCGTGCTCGACCAGGAGCATGGCGAAGCGGCCCTTGAGGCTGTTCAACAGCGCGATCAGGCGCTCGCCCTCCTCGTGCCCGACGCCGGCCAGCGGCTCGTCGAGCAGGATGAGCTTGGGTTGCAGCGTCAGCGCCATCGCGATTTCAAGGGCGCGCTTCTCGCCATGCGAGAGGCTGCCTGCGGGCGCATGGGCGCGCTCAGCGAGGCCAACCGCTTCCAGCGCTTCCCAGGCGGGAGCGTTCAGCGCTTCGTCATGCGCCGCGTCGCGGAACAGAGACAGTGGGCGGGGGCTTCTCGCCTGCACGCCGAGCGCGACGTTCTCCAGCACCGAGAGCGAGGCGATGGTCGAGGTGATCTGGAAGGTACGGGCGAGCCCGGCCCGTGCCCGCGCTTGCGGCGACAGACGGGTGATGTCCTGGCCGCTGAACAGGATCGTGCCGGAATCCGGCCGGAGCGTCCCGGATATCTGGTGGACCAGAGTGGTCTTGCCGGCCCCATTTGGGCCGATCAGCGCGTGGAGTTCGCCGGGAGCGACGGTGAGGTCGACTCCGTTCGTGACCTTGAGCGCGCCGAACGCCTTGGCGAGCCCTTTCAGTGCGAGCGCTGGCTCAGCCATTGCGGCCGCCCCTGAGCTTGGCGAGGAGGCCCGCGATGCCGCCATGGGTGAACAGCACGAAGAGCACGATCAGCGGGCCGAAGATGACCTTCCAGTTCTGTGTCAGGCTGGAGAGCACGTCCTCGGTCACGAGGAAGGCGAGGGCGCCGAGAATCGCACCATAAAGCGAGCCGACGCCGCCGAGCACGACCATGAAGATCAGCTCGCCCGAGCGTGGCCACGACATATAGGCCGGGCTGACGAAATCGGTCTGGTTGGCGAGCAGGAAGCCGGCGAGCCCCGCCATCATCCCGCTGATCACATAGGCACCGAGCCGGACATGGTTGACGTCATAGCCGGTGACGGTGACGCGCACGGCATTTTCCCGCGCCGCCCGCAGCACGCGGCCGAAGCGCGACGCCACGAGCCGCCGCGCCAGCGCGTAGCAGGCCGCCAACGTGCCGAGCGCGATATAATAGAAGCCGGTGCGGTTGCCGAAGATGTCATGTCCGAGCAGCGTACTCTTTTCGTAGAGCGTCAGACCGTCGTCGCCGCCATAGGCCGAGAGCGCCTGCGCGAAGTAGAAGGCCATCTGCCCGAAAGCCAGCGTGATCATGATGAAGGCGACGCCGCGCGTGCGCAGCGAGACATAGCCGGTGACGGTCGCGAAGATGGCGCAGGCGAGAAGGATGACCGGCAGCGCCACCAGCAGCTCGGTCTGGCCCTCGGCAATCAGGATGCCGGCGCCATAGGCGCCGATGCCGATGAAGGCGGCATGGCCGAAGGAGATCAGCCCGCCGATGCCGAGGATCAGATCGAGCGAGAGCGCCGCGATCGCGAAGATCATCGCCCGCGTCACCAGCGTCAGCCAATGCGCGGGCAGGCCGAGCGTGGCGGCGATCGGCAATAGGGCGAGCAGGGCGAAGATGACGAGTGGTGCGAGCCGGCGCACGATCGGAGAAGCCGGTCGCGCAGCAGTTGCTGCGCCATGCGGCGGAGCGCTGGCCATGCTCACGAGCGCCCCTTGGCCGGCAGCAGCCCTTCGGGTCGGACGAACAGCACGGCCGCCATGACCAGATAGATCAGCATCGAGGACAAGGCGGCACCGGTGGCGCGCGCCGAGGCCGGTCCCATGAACAGGCGGAGCAGGTCGTTCATGAAGGAGCGGCCGAGCGTGTCGACGAGCCCGACGATCAGCGCGCCGACGAAGGCGCCGCGGATCGAGCCGATGCCGCCAACGACGATGACGACGAAGGCGAGGATCAGCACGGTGTCACCCATTCCGGGTTCGACCGAAAGGATCGGCGCCGCCATCGCCCCGGCAAAGCCGGCGAGCATGGTGCCGAAGGCGAAGACGATCATGAACAGCTTGCGGATGTCGACGCCGAGCGCCGAGACCATCGGCGCATTCGAGGCTCCGGCCCGGAGCAGCATGCCGGTGCGAGTCTTCTCGACCACGAACCAGAGCAGCGCGCCGACGCCCAGGCCCGCCGCGATCAGGGCGAAGCGGTAGACGGGGTAGAGGATGCCGTCCATCAACCGGACATTGCCGGAGAGGAATTCGGGCACCGGCACCGAGAGCGGCGCAGCGCCCCAGATCATCTTCACCGCCTGGTTGAGGAGCAGGATCAGTCCGAAGGTTGCCAGCACCTGGTCGAGATGATCGCGCTCGTAAAGGTGGCGGAAGACCAGGAACTCGAAGGCGAGGCCAAGCAGCAGCGCAGCGGCGAGCGCCAGCGCGAGCCCCAGCAGGAAGGAGCCCGTCAGGCTGACGAAGGTCACGGCGAGATAGGCGCCCAGCATATACTGGACGCCGTGGGCCAGATTGATGAAGTCCATCACGCCGAAGACCAGCGTCAGCCCGGCCGCGACCAGGAACAGCAGGACGCCGAACTGAAGCCCGTTCAGGAGCTGGACGATCAGGAGGCTCAGGGTCATGGTCGGTCCTAACGTCAGGGCCGGGCGCGGGACGTCCTGCCCGGGCCGGGCCCGAGCGGCTGTCCACGACGAAATCCTCGGGCCGAAGCGCTGCTTCGCCCGAGGATGACGCTTCGCGTCACTTCAGCGCACAATCCTTGGCGTGCGGATCGGCGTAGTCGCTGAACACTTTCTCGGCGATTTCGGTCTGGAACTTGCCGTCTGCGCGCTTGGCGACCTTGACGAGGTAGAAGTCCTGGATCGGGTAGCCGTTGGTGTTGAACTTGAACTTGCCGCGCAGCGAGGTGAAATCGGCTTTCTTGATCGCCTCGCGCAGCTTGTCGGCATTACCGGCGCCGCCTGCCGCCTTTACGGCGGAATCGATCAACATCGCCGCGTCATAAGCCTGCTGGGCGTAGGAGCCGGGCACGATCTTGTAGGCCGCCTCGTAGGCTTTGACGAAGTCCTTCGTCTGCGGATTGTCCATGTTGGGCGCCCAGGTCATGCCGCCATAGAGGCCGACAGCGGCGTCCTGCTGGGCCGGCAGGGTCGATTCATCGACCGTGAAGGCGGAAAGGAACGGGATCTTGCCCTGCAGGCCGGCCTGCGACCACTGCTTGACGAAATTGACGCCGAGGCCGCCGGGCAGGAAGGCGAAGACGACGTCTGGCTTCGTCGAGGCGATCTTGGCGAGGTCGGCCGAGAAGTCCATCGCGTTCAGCGGTGCATAGACCTCGTCGACGATCTCGCCCTTGAAGTAACGCTTGAAGCCGGCGAGCGAGTCCTTACCCGCCTGGTAGTTCGGCGCGATGATGTAGGCGGTCTTGTATTTCTGGTCCTGCGCATATTTGCCGAGGACTTCATGCACCTGATCGTTCTGATAGGAGGTGACGAAGAAATTCTTGTTGCAAGCCTTGCCAGCCATGGTCGACGGGCCGGCATTCGGGCTGATCAGGAAGGCGCCGGAATCGAGCACGGGTTTGGCGATTGCGCCGAGGATGTTCGAGAAGACCGGGCCGACGACGAAGGTCGGCTTTTCACTTTCGACGAAGCTGCGCACGCGGTCGACCGCGACATCGGGCTTCAGCTCATCGTCGATCACCGTGATCTTGACCGGCACGCCGCCGAGCTTGCCGCCGTTCTTGTCGACCGCGAGCTGGAAGCCGTCGCGGACCTGTTGCCCCAACGAGGCGGCCGGGCCGGTCAGCACGCTGACCACGCCGATCTTGATCGGCTCCTGCGCCTGTGCGGATGCGATGGACAAAGCCAGCGCGCCGCAACCGAGTGCCAGACCGAACCTGAGTGTCGTCATCGATGCTCTCTCCCGGACGAATTGAAGCGCGGCCGCGTTCCCTTGGACTTCTATGGCTCGCGCGGAGGCATAATGTTTCAAGCTTAAAATATCTGCAAGAGCCGCTGCGCCGAAATTTCGCGTGGCTGGTGCTCGCCTTTCATCTGCATCATGGCGCGTGGGATCATGGCAACCACGATCCCACGCCGCCGTGCCGATGTCGACCCGATGGCAGCGTGACGCCACCTCCCCGGCGCGGTAGATTCGGCACGAGTTAGGTCAGTCTCGTGAAGCAACGTCTCGCCACCTTCTTCGTCCTTTGGATCCCGCTGGCGCTGGCCGGTCTCGGGGGCGGTGCACTCGTCGAATATTGGCGGGCGGACGACGCACTTCAGCGGGACGGCGCGACGCTGCACCGCGTCGTTTCGCAACGTGTCGACCAGCACGACGCCCACCTCACCAGTCTCGCGGCGGTTCTGGCGAGCTCCAGCGAGAGTTCGGCGACTTTCCGGGCCGTGGTCGAGGCGGTGCAGCGCTTCTATCCGCGCATCGCCGCGGTCGAGTTGGTTGCGCTGGATGGCACGACGACTGTTCCCATCGGAGCTCAGCCGGCAAGCCTTGCTGATTTTGACCCTGCCGCGCTGGCGGCGCAGATCGGCGACCTCCTGCCCGGGCAGGCGGCGACGCTGGCGAGTCGAACGGGCGCGCCGTTCTACGCCTTGGTCAAGCGCGTGCCGGACAGTGGCTCGCAGCCGCGTGCGCTGGTTCTCGTGATCGATGCCGGGTTGTTGACCGAACCGGAAAGCGGCTTGCCGGGCAATGCCGCGCGCGTCCTGCAGGACGCGAAAGGAACCGTGATCGCCCGCCATGGCGGTGTGTCCATCGATACCTCTGTCCCCCCGCTGTCGTTTCGGAAGGCACTCGGGAGCCGTTCCCAGCCGATGGTCCTGACATTGACGCGCAAGCCGGCCCTGGCCGAGCTTCTGCCGCCAGCCTTGCTGTTCGGCTGGCCCGTAGTCGCCGGCCTCGGCGTGGCGTTGCTGCTTGCGATGTTGCGCGAACGGCGTGCCAGCCGGCGGGCGCGGGAGGCGATGCGCCTGCATCAGCATGACGCCCGGCTCGCCCATGCGATGCGCGTCAACACCGTTGGCGAGATGGCCTCCGGCATCGCTCATGAGATCACCCAGCCACTTACTGCCATCTTGAGCCAGAGTCAGGCTGGCCTGCGCCTCGCCCGTGCCGGCACGGCCTCGCAGGAGGAGCTCACCGGCGTGCTGGAGGCGAATGTCCGCCACGCCCGCCGCGCCGGCGAGATCCTCGAGCGACTGCGGGCCTACGTCATGCGACGCGAGCCTCTGCCGCAGCCGATCGACCTCAACCGGATCGTCAGCAATGTCGTCGCGCTGACGCGGCGTGACCTGCAGGAGCGTGGCATCGCCCTCAGATTGGAGCTGAGTCCGCTCGCGCCGCAGGCGAAGCTCGATCGGGTTTCGATCGAGCAGGTCGTGCACAACCTCGTCCGCAACGCTGCCGAGGCTGTCAAGAACCTGCCCGAAGAGCGCCGCGAGATCGTGCTCGCCACGTCGGTCGATGGCGGCGAGGTCGAGATTGCGGTTGCCGATGCGGGGCCGGGCCTGTTGGAGGCGGATCTGGCGCGTCTGTTCGAACCCTTCTTCACGACCAAGAGCAGCGGCATGGGGCTCGGCTTGCCGCTCTGCGAGCGGCTGGTCCAGGCGGCGGGTGGGCGCATCGCGGCCCGCAACGGTGCCCGGCGCGGTGCGATCTTCACCGTCCGCCTCCCGGCTTTGGCTGCCGAGCCCAGGATCGCCGCGGAATGAAGCCGGCACCGCGCATTGTTTATCTGATCGACGACGACACCGATGTGCGCGACGCACTCATCCTGCTGCTGCGCACTATGGGCTTCACCGCTCGGCCTTTCCCGGGCGTCCAGGCTTTTCTGGACCGTCCGGATCCGCTGCAGGATGGTTGCCTCGTCGTCGATATCCGCATGCCTGGTACTTCCGGCCTGCAGTTGCTGGAGCGGATGGCGGGTGAGGCCGCGCGCATGCCGACGGTCATGATCACTGGCCATGGCGACGTCGCCGCCTGCCGGCGCGCCTTCAAGGCCGGCGCCGTCGATTTCCTGACCAAGCCCGTCGACGAGCAGGTTCTGCTCGAGGCAGTCGAGGCTGCCTTCGCCGTGTTCGATGCGGGTAAGCTGGCGCAGGCGGTACGTGCCGACCGCGAGGCGCTGCTTGGCCGGCTGACGCCGCGCGAGCGCGAGATCCTCGACCTCGTCGCCGCCGGGCGCTCGACCAAGGAGATCGCCCGCGCGCTCGACGTGTCGCCGCGGACGGTCGAGACGCATCGGGCCAACCTCGCGGAGAAGCTGGGTGCGGGCTCCGTGGCGGAGATGGTTCGCTTCGCGCTGGAGGGGTAGCGCCGCGGCACCGATCCGCGGAACAATGCCCTTCTCCGTAGGACTACGGAGGCCGCTCCGGCACCGCACCGATCACATTCCGGGACGGGCTTCTCTAGTTTGCGGGCATCGGGCTTCGCGCCTGTTCATGCCAGCACCGGAGAGATCATGTCCAAGGTCGTTTTCGCCGCCGTCGCGGCGCTCGCGCTTGTCCCCGCCGTCGCCGGCGCCCAGGTCCTGCAGGAGCGCAACATGCCGCTCGCCATCGCCCAGGAGCTGGCTCAGGCGACCGTCGAGGCCTGCGCGGCCAAGAATTTCAACGTTACCGCCACGGTCGTCGATCGCGCCGGCGTCGTCCGCGCCATGCTGCGTGCGGACCGGGCCGGCCCGCACACCGTGGCCGCCAGCCGCGACAAGGCCTTCACCGCCGCTTCCGCCCGCGGTCTCACCAGCGCGATGGCCGAAGGCGCCGAGAAGAACCCGGGCGCCCGCAATCTTACCATGATCGAGGGCTTCCTGCTCCTTGGTGGCGGTGTGCCGGTCAAGGTCGGTGACGAAGTCATCGGTGCCGTCGGTGTCGGAGGGGCTCCGGGCGGCCACCTCGATGAGGAATGCGCCAATGCCGGCATCGAGAAGGTGAAGGCCAAGCTGCGCTGAGGCGCAATCCGCCATGGAGTGACGCAGGCGGCCGGGCGCGCCCTGGCCGCCTCGTCCTGTTCGGGAGGGGAGCCATGTCGAGAAGGATGCTGATCGCTGCAGCTTTCGCCGGAGCGATTAGCGCCGCCCCCGCGTCGGCGCAGACGCCGCCAAGCGCGGCCGAGGTTGCGGGCTATCGCGGCCTGCACGCCGCGGCCGCTGCCGGGGACGTCGCGACTATTCGCCGGCTCGCCGCGGCACATGAAGGCCTCGACGCTCGCGATGGCAACGGCCGCACTCCGCTTCATGTCGCGGCATTCCGCGGGCAGGCGGAGACGGCCAGGGCCTTGATCGCCGCAGGCGCCAATCCTGGTCTTCTCGACGATCAGCGCTACGACGCCGTCACCATCGCCGCCGTGCGCGACGATGTCCCGATGGTGAAGACGCTGCTGGCGTCAGGCGCATCGACCAAGTCGATCACCAGCCGCTACGACGGCACGGCGTTGATCGCCGCGGCTCATCTCGGCCATGAGGGCGTCGTCGCGGAATTGGCCAGGGCTGGCGCGCCGCTCGATCACGTCAACAATCTGGGCTGGACCGCGCTGATGGAAGCCGTCGTGCTCGGCGATGGTGGTCCGCGCCATGTCGAGACGGTTCGCGCCCTGCTCGCCGCCGGCGCCGATCGCGGCATACCGGACCGGCAGGGCATCTCCCCGCTGCAGCATGCGGAGGCGCGGGGCTATCGCGCGATGGTCGAGCTGTTGAAGTAAGCAGCCCGGCCGCTCTGTGTGGCGGCCGGGCGCTGTTGGCTCAGAGCAGGTCGAAGCGGTCGAGGTTCATCACCTTGGTCCAAGCCGCCACGAAATCCGTTACGAACTTCTCCTTGGCGTCGGCGCTGGCATAGACCTCGGCCAGCGCGCGCAGGATCGAATTCGAGCCGAAGACGAGGTCCGCGCGGGTGCCGGTCCATTTCGGCGCGCCGGTCTTGCGATCGCTGCCCTCGAACACGTCCTTGGCCTCGGAGACCGCCTTCCACTGCGTGCTCATGTCGAGCAGGTTGACGAAGAAGTCGTTCGTCAGCGCGCCCGGCCGTTCGGTCAGGACACCATGCTTGGAGCCGTCGGCATTGATGTCGAGCGCGCGCAGGCCGCCGATCAGCACCGTCAGCTCCGGCGCGGTCAGCGTCAGCATTTGCGCCTTGTCGATCAGCGCCACCTCGGCAGGAACCTTGGCGCCCGCCTTCTGGTAGTTGCGGAAGCCGTCGGCGACGGGCTCCATCACCGAGAAGGCATGGATATCGGTCTGCTCCTGCTTCGCATCGGTGCGGCCCGGTGCGAACGGCACGGTGATGGCGTGGCCGGCGGCCTTCGCGGCCTGCTCGACGCCGGCATTGCCGGCCAGCACGATCAGGTCCGCCAGCGAGACCCGCTTGTCGCCGTCCGCCTCCTTGTTGAAGGCGCGCCGGATGCCGTCGAGCACCTCGATCACCTTGGCGAGCTGCTCCGGCCGGTTGGCCTCCCAATCCTTCTGCGGGGCGAGACGGATGCGCGCGCCATTGGCACCGCCGCGCTTGTCGCCGCCACGGAAGGTCGAGGCCGAGGCCCAGGCCGTGCCGACCAGCTCCGAGACCGAGAGACCCGAGGCCAGGATCTTGGCCTTGAGGGCAGCCGCATCGGCATCATCGATCAGCGGATGGTCGGCCGTCGGGACGATATCCTGCCAGATCAGCTCTTCCTTCGGCACTTCCGGGCCGAGATAGCGCGAGCGCGGGCCGACGTCGCGATGGGTCAGCTTGAACCAGGCGCGGGCGAAAGCCTCGGCGAAGGCCTGCGGGTTCTCGAGGAAGCGGCGCGAGATCTTCTCGTAGATGGGGTCGAAGCGCAGCGACAGGTCGGTCGTCAGCATCGTCGGCTTGTGCTTTTTCGACGGGTCGTGCGCGTCGGGGATGACCGCCTCGGCGTCCTTCGCCTCCCACTGGATGGCGCCGCCGGGGCTGCGCGTCTGCACCCATTCGTATTTGAACAGGTTCTCGAAGAAGAAGTTGCTCCACTGCGCCGGGGTCTGGGTCCATGTAACCTCGATACCGCTGCCGACCGCGTCGGCACCGTGGCCGCTGCCGTAGCTCGAAACCCAGCCGAGGCCCTGAGCCTCAAGGTCGGCTGCTTCCGGCTCTGGTCCCTTGTAGGACTCGGCCGCCGCGCCATGGGTCTTGCCGAAGGTGTGGCCGCCACCGATCAGCGCAACGGTCTCCTCGTCGTCCATCGCCATCCGGGCGAAGGTCTCGCGAATGAAATGGGCAGCCGAGATTGGGTCGCCATTGGCACCCGGGCCTTCCGGATTGACGTAGATCAGCCCCATCTCGGTGGCGCCGAGCGGCGCGTCGAACTTGTCGAGCGGGCGATGGGTCAGCCAGCCCGTCTCGGCGCCCCAGTTCACGTCGTGATCGGGTTCCCAGCTGTCCTCGCGGCCTGCCGCGAAGCCGAAGGTGCGGAAGCCCATGGTCTCCAGCGCGACGTTGCCGGTCAGGATCATCAGGTCGGCCCAGGAAATGTTCTGGCCGTATTTCTGTTTGATCGGCCAGAGCAGGCGCCGCGACTTGTCGATGTTGACGTTGTCCGGCCAGCTGTTGAGCGGGGCAAAGCGCTGCTGGCCGCGGCCGCCGCCGCCGCGCCCGTCGGCGAGGCGATAGGTGCCGGCCGCGTGCCAGGCCATGCGGACGAATTGCGGGCCGTAGTTGCCGAAATCGGCGGGCCACCAGTCCTGCGAGTCGGTCATCAGCTTGCGCAGGTCGTTCTTCAGCGCCTGGTAATCGAGCTTCCCGAACGCCTTGCGGTAGTTGAAGGACCCGCCGAGCGGATCGGACTTCGACGAGTGTTGGTTCAGGATATCGACCGGCAGCTGGCTCGGCCACCAGTCGCGATTCTGCCGGGCGCCGCCGCCGTGGGCGACTGGGCACTTGCCCGTGGTGTCGTCGGTCTTGGCGTTCATGTCTGTCTCCGAACTGAAGTGGGCTGACGGCTTGGTTTCTTGGGCAGAAGAGGGCGTGCCGGGGGACGCTCTTCCATCACGCTCAATGCGATCAGCGGATGCCGTGCGGGGCCTGGGTCGTGCGGCATTGCCGATGCCCGGCAGAACCGGGAGCGGCATGTCGGCCTGCGCGATACCTGGCGATCCTCACCTCCGCTGCCCTTGTCCTGCAACGCGTCTTATCAAAGCAGTCTCATTATATTAATTCCGATTTTCTGATCACGTTGATAAGTTTAGATTATGACAAATCTGACCTTCAGGCAGCTTCGCTATGTCGAGGCCTTGGCGCGGCACGGTCATTTCGGGAGGGCGGCCGAGGCGTGCTCGATCTCGCAGCCGGCTTTGTCGATGCAGATCAAGGCTTTCGAGGAAGAACTCGGGGCCCCGCTCTTCGAGAGGGGTGGACGCCAACTCCGCCTGACGCGCTTCGGCGAGGAGATCGTCTCGCGTACCAAGGACATCCTGCGCTCGCTCGACGAGCTGGAGGGCTTTGCCCGGGCCGCGCGTGGCGGGCTCGTCGCGAAACTGCGCATCGGCGTGATCCCCACCGTCGCGCCTTATCTGCTACCGAGCCTTGTCGGCGAGCTGACTCGTTTGCACGGCGGCATGGACCTCCATGTGCGCGAGACGTTGACGCCGAAGCTGGTCCAGGAATTGAACGAGGGGCGGCTGGACATGGCGATCGTCGCCTTGCCGGTTTCGGAGCCGTCGCTGACCGAGGTCGCCCTCTTCACGGAGAGCTTCGTGCTGGTCCGGCCGCGCGAGGACGAGGGCAAGCCCGTCCCCAGCC
The DNA here is from genome assembly GCF_002220095.1 of Bosea sp. AS-1. GTDB lineage: Bacteria > Pseudomonadota > Alphaproteobacteria > Rhizobiales > Beijerinckiaceae > Allobosea. The sequence continues at coordinate 4,871,396 of NZ_CP022372.1, read as the reverse complement.
CGGATGCGCTGCGCGAGATGCGCCTGCTGCTGCTGGAGGAGGGACACTGCTTCCGTGCTCAGGCGCTCGCTTTCTGCGACATTCGGCAAGGCAGCCTGCAGCCGCGTGATCTGCTGGATGCTAGCTCCCTGTCGACGCTGGTCCAGATGGTCGATGCCGGCTTGGGCGTAACGCTGATCCCGGAAATGGCCGTGGCGGTCGAGACGCGCTCTGCATCCGTCTGCCTCGCCCATTTCGAGACGCCGCGCCCAACCCGTACCATCGGGATGGTCTGGCGCAAGACCAGCCCGTTGGCGCAGCAGCTCCAGGAGATGTCCGAGGTGGTTCGCCAGTCGGCGGCAGCGCTCAGCCAGCCTAGCGCACATCGGTCGTGATCTGACACGGAGAGGCTTGGCTCATGATGCGGGATGAGCCAATTTCCTGAAGATAATCTCGACCAATGGTTGGATCAGCCGCACGAATCATCTGTATTGGGGGCGGCTGTTTGGCGTGGCTGACGTGATGAGCCCGCGCCAAAGGGGGTAACCGCTCGTTAACCTGTGTTAACCAATGGTCAAGACATGACGATGCTGTACCGACATCGGCATGCGCACCGATGAGGGCTTCCGAGCACAATCATCCAGCGCGTTCTGAGCGCCTCCATGGCGGGTCCAAGCGTGTGGCGAAGGCGCTCGCGGCGGTTTGGATGGGCCTGATCGCAGCCGGCTGCGGAGAGCAGAAGCTCGCAAGCGGAGATCTCGTCACCGCCTCGCGCGCGGTCTCGGTCGATGTCGGCCGCGCTCTGGCGCTCCCGCCGCCGGGCAGCCTCGCCGTGACCGGCGTGACGCAGCGCAGCTACGACAATGCCGTTTCGCAGGTCGTCTCTCTGGCGACGCGTGGCCGGACTCCCGGCGAGAACGCGATCTACGTCGCCTTCTTCACGGCAGCCGACCTTCCCGACAGCACCGGCGTCGAGGGCAACCTGCTGAAGGAGCCGGGCATGGACGACTTTGCTCTGGGCCGCGAAATGGATGAGCGCCTGCCCGGCGTCGCCATGTCGCCCTCCGCCGTCTTCGTTCAGAACCGATACGGCCCCTTCGGCTACGCCTTCGGGCGTGGCAGTACAGGCGAAGCCTGCATCTATGCCTGGCAGCGCATCGCGAGCGGCGACAGCCTCTTTCGCCCGCGGTCGGGGATGATCTCGGCGCGCCTGCGCGTCTGTGACCCCACCGGAACCGAGGCGTCGCTGCTGCGCCTCGCCTATGACTATGCCTTCAATGCCTCGTTGCGACGCCCGGGCTGGAATCCGGTCGGCGATGCGCCGCCGCCGGCGCCCGAACTCGGCAAGGCCGGCGCACCGATCTATCCCGTTCTTCAACCTTCGGCTGCCGCCGAGCGCCAAACGCGTCCCGTCTCCCGGCCGCGCCCCGCACGGGCTCCCCGTGTCGAGCGCAACTCGGCTCCGACTCCGGAACCTCTCCCCGACAAGCCTCTCGAAGGATACCCGACCGTTCCGCCACCGCCTGCTCCCTGAGCACACCTGATTGCCTTTGAACCCGATGCGAACAATCAGCTACGTCATCCTCTGGGCGCTCATCGCGATCGTGGTCATCGCTCTGATCACCCTGCCGATCAGCCTGCAGGCGCATCTGATCGCCGGGACGATCGTGGTGGGCGCGATGATCGTCTTGAAGTTCTTGCGGCCTCACGGCGTCTGGCGGCTGATCGCGTTGGGTTTGGGCACCGCGATCGTGCTGCGCTACATCTACTGGCGGACGACGAGCACCTTGCCTCCGGTCAACCAGGTCGAGGATTTCATTCCCGGCATCCTCGTCTACCTCGCCGAGCTCTACAACATCGGCATGCTGGGCCTGAGCCTCTTCGTCGTGGCCATGCCGCTGCCGAAGCGCGAGACGCCCCCCATCGACCTGGCGAACGCACCGACGGTCGATGTTTTCGTGCCGACCTACAATGAGGAGCCGCAGCTGCTCGCGACGACGCTCGCCGCGGCACTGGCGATGGACTACCCGGCGGGGCGGCTGAGGATTTACCTGCTCGACGACGGTGGCACCGACGAGAAATGCAACGCCGACAATTTCGTCGCCGCCAGCGCCGCGCGGGAGCGCCGCGCGACGCTGCAGGCGCTGTGTGAGGGGCTCGGAGTCACCTATCTGACGCGCGAGCGCAACGTCAGCGCCAAGGCCGGCAATCTCAATAACGGCATCGCCCATTCCGAGGGCGAGCTGATCGTCGTCTTCGATGCGGACCATGCGCCGGCGCGCAGCTTCCTGACCGAAACCATCGGCTATTTTGGCCGCGATCCGAAGCTCTTCCTTGTCCAAACCCCGCACTTCTTCATCAATCCCGATCCGCTGGAGCGCAATCTCCAGACTTTCAAGACGATGCCCTCCGAGAACGAGATGTTCTACGGCATCATCCAGCGCGGTCTCGACAAATGGGATGCCTCGTTCTTCTGCGGCTCTGCGGCCATTCTGCGGCGCACGGCGCTGCAGACGACGAACGGCTTCTCCGGGCGCAGCATCACCGAGGATGCCGAGACGGCGATCACCCTGCACGCGACCGGCTGGCACAGCGTCTATGTCGACAAGCCACTGATCGCCGGGCTCCAGCCGGCGACCTTCACCAGCTTCATCGGCCAGCGTTCGCGCTGGGCTCAGGGGATGATGCAGATCCTCCTGTACCACCGCCCGATGTTCAAGCGCGGCCTCTCGCTGCCACAGCGGCTTTGCTACTCCTCTTCCGCGCTGTTCTGGCTCTTCCCCTTCGCGCGGCTGATCTTCCTGGTCGCACCGCTGTTCTACCTGTTCTTCGGCCTCGAGATCTTCACCGCCTCGGGGCCCGAGTTCATCGCCTATGTGCTGAGCTACATGGTGGTGAACCTGATGATGCAGAACTACCTCTATGGCCGTTATCGCTGGCCTTGGATTTCGGAGCTCTACGAGTTCATCCAGTCGGTCTATCTGCTGCCGGCGGTGATTTCCGTGCTGCTCAACCCGGGCAAGCCGACCTTCAAGGTCACGGCGAAGAACGAGTCGCTCGAGACCCGCCGCGTTTCCGAGCTCGGGCGACCGTTCTTCATCATCTTCGCCGTGCTGGCGCTCGGCGTGGTCGCCACCTATTGGCGCATCATCGCGGAGCCCTACAACGCCGACACGACCCTGGTCGTGGGGCTGTGGAACATACTCAACCTGCTGATGGCGGGCTGTGCGCTCGGTGTCGTGTCCGAGCGGCCCGAGGGGCGCGCAGCGCGACGCTTCGCGGTGAAACGCCGTGGCGAGATCACCATCGACGGGCTGAGTGCGCCCATCGTCACGGAAAACGTCTCGGTCGATGGCATCGCACTGCGCGTGATGTCCAAGGATTTCGGCAAGGTGCCGGTCGGCAGCCTGGGCCAGGCGTCTTTCGAGACCACCATCGACATGCCGCACGGAACGCTGCCGCTGCGCATCATGCGCCTCGCCCCCGACGAGAAGGGGCTGCTGATAGGCTGCCGCTACGAGCCCAGCACGCCGCTGCACAGCCGCATCATTGCCGATCTCGCTTTCTCCGACGCCGCGAACTGGAGCCAGTTCCAGAAGGCGCGTCGGCACAATCCGGGGGTGATCTACGGTACGCTGCGCTTCCTGCGCCTCGCGATCTTCCAGACCAGCCGGGGCATCTCCTATCTCCTCGGCCTCTATCGGCTGTCCCGTTCGGCCTCGCGTCCGGGAGCGGCGGAATGATCCGGTTCGATACCTCTCTGCTCGCGGCTGCGGCGCTGTTCGGCGCGCTGGGTGCCGCTGCGCCGGTGTTGGCGCAGGAGACGCCACCTCAGCCCGCGCCCGGCCCGGCGCCCTTCATGATCGCGCCGCCGTCGCCGACACCCGTGGCGCCTCCCGTGCCCGAGAAGCCGGCACCGGTACCGCAAGCCGCGCCGCCGCCTGCTGCGGCCGCCTACAAGCCGCTGCTGCCGGCGTCCCGCGTCACGCTGGAAGGGGAGAGCGACACGCGCAATTGGGCATTCTTCCTGACGCAGGACGAGGTTGCTGCCGACCTCAGCCTCGATATCGCCTACCAGAACGCATTGGTGGTGATGCCCGAGGCTTCACGGCTGGTCGCTCGCGTCAATGGCGAGCGTGTCGCCGAAGTGCCGATCGCCTCGTCGGACCGGCTGAAGCGGATCAACGTCACGCTCCGCAAAGGACTGCTCCGGCCCGGCCAGAATACGATCGGCTTCGACGCGGTGCAGCGACACCGCACCGATTGCTCGGTCGCCTCGACCTATGAACTCTGGACGCGCATCGACGGCGCCGGGACACGTCTCTCTTTCAAGAATCCGGGGGCGCATCCGTTCCGGCTGCGCAGCATCGACGACCTGCCAGCGGTCGGCGCCGACGAGAGCGGCGTTACCACAATCGTCATTGTCGCGCCGGGTGCCTCTCGTGCCATTGCCGCGAGCAGCATCTTTGCCGTGGCCCAGGCGCTCGCGCTTCGTGGCCGCTACGGGCAGGTGGCGGTGCAGGTCGCCGACCAGTTGCCAGATCGGATCCGGCCGGGGACGCTGACCGTCGGGCTCGGCACGAGCGAGGAGATGCGCCGCCTTTTCGGTACGCTGCCGGTCGAGGCCGGTGGCCGCAGCTTTCTCGGTTTCGTCGCGGGGCCAACAAGGCCTGGCACGGACTTTCTGCTTGTCACTGGCGAAGGCTGGCCGGATATCGAGGCGCTGGTCGGCAAGCTGCTGACAGCCCCGGTCTCCCGGGCGACCAACGTCAACCGCAAGATCATCGATACGGCGAGCTGGCATGTGCCGGATGCGCCGTTCATTGCCGACAAGCAGGCGTTGCGGTTTTCCGAGCTCGGCATCGCGACCCAGGAATCCTCCGGCCGCCGCATGCGCGTGCGGGCCGTCGTCGCAATGCCCGGCGATTTCTACGCCAATGCCTATGGCGAGGCGACGCTCTATCTCGACGGCGCCTATTCGGACGAGGTCCTGCCCGGAGACAGCCATATCGAGGTATTCGTCAACGGCAATGTCGCCGCCACCGTGCCGCTCAACACCACGACCGGCGGGCTTTTCCGGCAGTTCCCGATCTCGATCCCGCTCCGGCATTTCCGGCCGGGGGTCAACGAGATCTGGTTCGAGGCCGTGACGGTGGCGAAGACCGATCTGAGCTGCGGGCCGGGCGCGACCTTGCCGGGCAAGAACCGCTTCGCCCTCTTCGACACCAGCGTCCTCACCATTCCGGACTTCGCCAAGATCGGCGTCAGTCCCAATCTCGCGGCCGTCGCCGGTACCGGCTTTCCCTATTCCGTCGCGCCACATGTCGCGCTGATCATGGGCCGGCAGGACATCGCCAATCTGAGCGCGGCAGCGACGCTGCTCGCTCGGATCGCCAAGAGTGCCAGCCGGCCGCTTGGTGTGGATGTGCTGGCCGGGGTCGCGACCGTCGGGGACCGGCCCGCGCTGATCGTCGGCGCCGCCGGGCAACTGCCGGCAGGGTTGCTGTCGCGCGTCGGAATCGCGGAGAGTGTCCGCGCCACCTGGCCCCAGCGGGCCGATGCGGTGGTGGTGACGCCGGATGCGGAGGGCGCCGCCGTCTTCGACGCGGTCATCGACCGGCTGCAAGGCCGGCAGGCGACGCCCGAGGATTCCGGCGGTGACGCGCCGACGACGGAGGCGGTCCGCGACCGGTGGCGCGGCTCGCTCGGCGGTTCGGTGGCGCGCTATTTCATCGCCGTCGACCAGTGGCTCCAGCGCACCTTCGACCTTTCTTTCGCGCAGCTGCGCAGCCCGTCGCGCGCACCCACGCTCTACGAGCCGGCCGAGGGTACCGAGCTGATCGCAGCGCAGGCGGCGGATCCCGAGACGCGACAGGTCTGGACGGCTTTCATCGCCCGTCGGGACGAGGCGCTGCAAAGCGCGGTCGGCCGCATCGTGTCGCCGGGCAACTGGGCCGGAATGGCCGGGAAGATCACGGCCTTCCGCGGCGCACAGGAGGCGCATGTCATCTCGGCGGACAGCACCTCCTTCGTGATGACGCGCCCCTTCAGCCTGGCGAACATGCGCTTGGTCGCCGCCAACTGGATGTCGAGCAATATCGGCATCTATGCGCTGGCACTGCTGACGGCCTGTATCGCTCTCGGCATCGGAACCTTCCTGATGCTCGCACGGTTGGGACGGCGATCATGAAACGGGTCGTCGCCATGCTTGCCGCGGCTTTTCTCGGCCTCGTTCCGGGCGCACGGGCGGCCGTGCCCGCCGATGCCTGGAATCTCTATCGCCAGAAATTCGTCACCGCGGAGGGTCGCGTCGTCGACGACGTGAATGGCGGCATCAGCCATAGCGAGAGCCAGGGTTACGGGCTGCTGCTGGCCTGTCTCGCAGGAGACCGGGCGACCTTCGCCAGCATCTTCGCGTTCACCCGCACGGAGCTCCTGATCCGCGACGACGGGCTCGCGGCCTGGCGCTGGGACCCGAAGGCGAGCCCGCATGTCACCGACGTCAACAACGCCAGCGACGGCGATTTGCTGATCGCGGAGGCCTTGGCCTGCGCTGGTGCGCGCTGGAACATGCCGGCTTACACGGCCGCCGCCCGCCAGATCGCCCGGGCGCTCGCAAAGGTCGCGCTCCTGCAGCGCGTCGGCGAGACCTGGCTGATGCCGGCTGCAATCGGTTTCTCCGAGAAGGACCGGCCCGATGGGCCGGTGATCAACCTGTCCTACTGGGTGTTCGAAGCCCTTCCGACCCTGGCGAAGCTCACTGGCGACCAACGCTGGATGCAGGCTCAGGCCAGCGGATTGAAGCTGCTCGACGAGTTGGCGAAGCGGAAGACGCTGGCGCCGGACTGGCTCTCGGTCAAGGCCGAGCCCAGGCCGGCTGAAGGTTTCCCGGCCCAGCTCAGCTACAATGCGATCCGTATCCCCCTCTACCTGCTGCGCGCAGGGTTGGCCGACAAGATCCGCCTCGAACCCTTCCGGCAGGCCTGGGCGACTGGCGTGGCGGTTGTCGATGTGAAGAGCGGCAAACCAGTCGAGCCGCTGCTGGATGCCGGTTATCGCATCCTGGCCGCGGCCATGGCCTGCGCGATCGACGGCACGCCGCTCCCGGCCGAGCTGAAGACGTTCCAGCCTACCGCCTATTATCCGTCGACGCTGCAGCTCCTGTCCCTCTCGATGCTGAGCGAGAGGTATCCGAAATGCATGTGAGATCGGTCCTTATCGCAGTCGCGGCTTCGGGGGCCGTCTTCTATGCGCTGGGCCGCTACGGCCAGGAGCCGGCATCGCCCGGGCCCTTGCAGCAGGTGATCCAGCCGGCATTGGCGCAAAACCAGCCGCAGCCCATGGGGCAGGGGGCGGAGACGTCTCCCGACGCCGTGCCATCGCCGACTGAACTGGCGCAGGCCCCTGGTGCACCGGGCCGCCCGGCCGCGCCGCAAGCGCCGCAGCAGAAGGTCGACGAGACGGCCCTGCGCTATTTCGCGACGCAGGGCGATACCCGTCGCTACGAGGCCGAGCTCGCCAGGCTCCGGGCGCTCTATCCCGAGTGGAAGCCACCGATCGACCTGACCTCGCAAGGCCAGACGGGCGATCCGGAACTCGAACGGATGTGGAAGCTCTTCGCCGAGGGGAAATATGGTGAGGTTCGCGCCGCGATCGCGCAGCGCGGCAGTGCGGATCCGAACTGGCGTGCTCCCGCCGATCTGGTGGCGCAACTCGATAGGGTCGAGGCGCGCCAGCGTCTCGTCAACGCCTCCAACGCCCGGCAATGGGAGCAGGTGATTCGTCTCGGCACCGAGACGCCGGCCATGCTGACCTGCGCCAGCGTCGATGCGCTCTGGCGTGTGGCCGAGGCTTTCGTCCAGACCGGCAAGCCTGAGCGGGCGCGCGATGCTTACGCCTATGTCCTGACCAACTGCACCGATGCCGTCGAGCGGGTCGGCACGATGCAGAAGGCGCTGGCGACCCTGCCGGAGAGCCTCGTTGGGGCCCTGCTGTCCCAGGAACGGCAGAACGAGTTCGCCAGCGTCCGCGACGAGCTTGCGCGACGTCATATCGGCAAGGCTGCCGATGACCCAAGCCAGACCGCGACAGCTGATGAAATCCAGCGAATCGAGGCGCTGGCCAATGCCGCGACAACGCCGGACGACGCCATCCTGCTCGGCTTCTACACGCTCCATCACAACGACCCCACAAAGGCCGCGACCTGGTTCCAGACTGCGTTGGCGCGAAAGGGCGGCGCCAAGGCTGCCGAAGGTGCCGTGCTCGCACTGGGGGCGACCAAGAAGTATGCGGAGGCGGAGGCGCTCGGAGCCCAGTGGCTGGAGGCCGATGCCGCCAACCGCAAGGCCTATCTCGATGTCGTTACGGCCTTGCTCACCCAGGAGCCGCCCCCGCGCCTCGACCGCAGCGTGATCGAGCGCATCGTCAAGACGGTGGGGACCGACAAATACGCACCCGGCGCGGGAGCGCTCGGCTGGTACGCCTACAATGCCGGGCAGATCGCGCCGGCGGGGACCTGGTTCGAGACGGCCTTGTCCTGGGATCGCGGCTACGAAGCTGCCGCTTACGGGCTCGCCCTCGTGCGCGAGCGTCAGCGCGATCAGGCTGGTCTGCGCGCGCTCGTCGCCGAATGGGGAAGCCGTTCGCAGCGCATCGCGGAGGTTCTCAATCCCCGGCGCGAGCGCCGGGCTGCGCCAGCCGACCGGGCGGCGGAGACACGCACCGTTCAGCGCATCGAACCCGTCGAGGAGCCCGTCGCGCGCAGGGCAGTGCCGGTCGAGCGCACCAGCCGTCCCGGTGTCGCCACGAACGAAGCTGCGGTCGTGGCGGAGGCGCCGAGGCGCTCTGCCGCTCCGCGTCCGCGAGGTGGTGGCTGCGGGGCCGGAAACTCCGGGGCGGCGGCCTTGCAGCGTGGCTGGTGCCTGCTCGATCTCAAGCGCCCGGTGGCGGCGGCGCAGGCGTTCGAGGCGGCGCGGCGGAGTGGTAACGCGCAGATCGCTGCTGACGCGGCCGCCGGCCTGACCTACGCCAAGATCCAACAGGGCCTGACCAGCGAGGCCGATGTCGCGGCCAGCAGCGCAAACCTTCCGCCTGCGCGGCGCGGCGAACTTTCAGCTCTTCTCCTGTCCGAACGCTTCTACGCCCAATATGACGCCAAGGACTACAACAGCGCGTTGATCACCTTGTCGGCTCGGGCGCGCTACGCTCCCGAGACTACGGATCTGATGCTGATGCGCGGCTGGGCCTATTTCAATCTCGGGCGCTACGATGACGCCAGCCAGGTGTTCGAGGCGCTCTACAAGGCGAACAAGTCCTCCGAAGCCTTGTCCGGATTGACGGCGATCCGCGATGCGACCCAGCGCAACCGCTACTAGGGCAGGTTTTCGCGCAGCACGATCTCGATATTCGGTCGTGCCGTTCCCTCCAGGGGCGGGCGGCCGGTCCTGATATTCGCGAAGATCGAGACGCAGTCCATCAGCGCCGCCTGCGGGTCCTGGTTGATCACCACGTCCATGACGCCGTCGATCAGCAGGGCGCGCGTTTCCGGCGTCAGGCCATGCCCGACGAAGACCACCTCGTCCTGCCGCCCGGCCTCCTTCAGCGCCCGCGCGATGCCTTCCGGCCCGCCGCCGATATTGTAGATCCCTGCGAGGTCGGGGTGCTGTGCCAGCAGCATCTTCGTCTGCCGGTAATTGCGTGCCTCTTCATCGTGGCCCTCGCGCAGGCCGACCACCTCGATCGCGGGAAAGAGCTCATGGAAGAGGTGGAGGAAGCCCATCTCGCGCTCTTCATGGGCGCGATAGCTCAGGCTGCCGGCGATCATCGCGACCTTGGCCGGACGCCTGCCGATGAAGCGCGCGACGAGCTGGCCTGCGGTGCGACCCGTCGCACGGTTGTCGAGCCCGACATAGGCGACACGGCGCGTATTGGCGATGGTCGCGGCAGCACCGATGCTGGCGGTCGGCCCGACGGCTCTCCTGGACGGAGCCAGCCACGCGCGGGACCTGCGCCGCCGGGCGATCGCGCTGCTCGCAGCCGGCAATGTGATGCTCATCACAGCACAACCGACCGGCGCGCCGAGCTATCCGCGGGCGGTTGCCGAGGCGACGGGTCGCCTGCTTCGAGGCATCATGGAGGAGACGCATGTCGCCCGGTTGCTGGTGGCGGGCGGCGACACCTCGACCCTCGCCATCGAAGCGCTCGACATCTGGGGGGTGTCCTATCGCGCGCCGATGGTGGCGGGCGCTCCCCTTTGTCGCGCCCACAGCGTCTTGCCAGGCCTCGATGGGCTCGACATCGTCCTCAAGGGCGGTCAGATGGGGCCGCCCGACTTCTTCGCCATTGCATCGCGATAGCCGGTTATTGCCCGGGGCTTAGGGGCGGAGCTGCGGGCCGGATGTGGATGCGGACGCCCAGCGCCGGGGCACGGCTACGATCCTGCGGTACAGAGGATTCGCGATGAGCAGGTGGCGTCCCAGCCCGGCGAGGAAATCGACTTCGTCGGGCTTCAAGGAAAGCCTGTTGTGTAGCTTCAGGATGCGGCTGGCCGTTTCCGGATCATGGATGTCGGCCAGCGACAGCTTGATGAGATCGACCGCGAGCCACCCGCAATCCAGCTTCGGCCTTGTGGCGCAACGCCAGCGGATCAGGCGCTGACGCCAGTGTCCGATATTCCGTTCCAGCAGATCGAGGCTGGTCCGGCTGGCAGTGTCGATCATCGCATCGATCGACGCGGAGATGATGCCGGGGGCCTCCGGCCCCTCGATCGCGATCGACATGTCGCCGCCGGTCCGGAGGGAGGCGTCAGCCACGATCACGATGATGCGTCGGACCCTGAGCGCATTGGCGGGAGACAACGGGGCGGGAGCTGGCTCGCTCATCGACCGCGCGAGATTCCGGACGGCCAGATTGTCGACCAGGCCGCCGTCGAGCAGCTTGAGATAGCGCAGATCCGGCGCCGTTGCGTAGCGCGTTTGCGTCTCTCGTCGCTGAGCAGCGAGAGTCGACCTTTCCGCGGGCGTGTCGACGACGGCCGTCGCCGTGGGGCAGGCGGGGCGGAAGTTCGTCAGGACGATGGGCGCAAAGATGACGGGTACGGCGGCCGAGGCCGCGACGGCCTGCGACAACGGGAAGCTGCGGTAGTCGCTGCAGATCGCGCGAAAGCTGCTGCGTTCGAAGGAGAAGGGCGCGCGGTTGTAGAGCTCGGTTGCGTGGAGGAGCAATCGTGGTCCTTTTGCCCGCTCGAGCGCGCCGAGTGTCGCGCCATGATAGAGATGCTCGTCGAGCCAGGACGCGAGGCCGGTGAGGTCGTTGACGCCGCCGCGGTAGCCGCGCAGCAGATTGACCGGCGTGATTGCTGTGCGCAGCGAGGCTTCGGCATCCCGGTCGAGATAGTCCCGCTTGAAGCCCGGAAGGGCCGCCGGCCCATGAAGCGCCAGATAGGCCGCGAGAATGCCGCCGCCGGAAACCCCTGCCGCGACGGTGATATCGTCGGCGAGCGTCCGTCCGGCTCCTTCGGGCGCGCGCTGCTCAGCCAGCGCCGAAAGGACGCCGTAACCGAAGGCTGCGGAGCGCGCCCCGCCTCCCGAGAGCGCCACGAAGATTGCGGTGCTGCCTGGTCGCAGGAGCGATCCGGCGGCCTCGACCACATCGGCGGCATCCGTCAGGGGTAGGTTGGACGGCAGATTTGCGGGGTTCGTGCAGGCCGCCAACGCGACGGCCAGCAGAAGTGCCAGCACCTGGAGTAGGCCTTGGCTGGTCTTCTTGCCGGTGCCGGAAACCGGCCTGCCAGGCGGATTGAGACCCATGCGGGCGCGATCTCCACCGCGCCGTCCCTTGCTTGGGCGGCATGCGGGCGGTGGCAGGTCTCGCCCGCATCGATTGTCTCAGCATTGCGCGCTTGCCGCAGGCGGAGCCGGGCGGCTTTCGCGCTACTGCTCCTGTTGGATGCCGGCCGAACGCCTTCCAATCGCCCTTACGCGAAGAGGGCGCTCGCGTCGGGGGTGTATCGGGCGAGCTTGTCGCGGTCGATCGCGACGCCGAGCCCGGGCCGGTTGGGGATCGTTAGCCAGCCTTCTGCGTCGAGCGCGAAGGGCTTCGACAGGATGCCGTCGACATAGGGGCTGCCGCCGATGAACTCGACGAGGTCGGCGTCCGGGAAGGCCGAGGCCATCTGCAGGTCGGCCGCGAGGCCAAGAGCCGTGTTCCAGCCATGGCCGACATATTTGATGCCAAGATCATAGGCCATCCAGGCGATGCGGCGCTGCTCGGAGATGCCGCCGACTTTGGTGACGTCAGGCTGCACGATGTCGATCGCGCCGGTGGTCAGCCAGGGAATGAAATTCTGGCGCCGGGTCAGCACCTCGCAACCGGCAATCGGCACCGGGGAGGAACGGCGCAACTCGCGATAATCGTCGATCGCATCCGGCCTGACCGGCTCCTCGAACCAGCCGACCTCGTAGTCCGCCAGCATCTCGGCGGTGCGCTTGGCCCATTTCAGCCCGTGCGGCCAGAGCGCGTCGCTCGCGCCGGCGTCCACGAAGAGCTTCGCACGTTCGCCGGCGGCCTCGCGTGCAGCACGCACGATCGCCTCGTCGAGCTTGACGTCGAGGGCGCGTCCGAATGGACCCCAGCCGATCTTGAAAGCGCTGAAACCTTTTTCGCGATAGCTCGCAACCACGTCGCGCATGGCATCCGGCTCTTCCATCAGGAGCGAGCAATAGGGTTGCACGCGCTCGCGATAGCGGCCGCCGAGCAGACGTCCGACGCTGAGGCCCGTCGCCTGGCCGAGAATATCCCAAAGCGCGATGTCGATGCCGCTGATCGTATGAGTCAGCGTGCCGCCGCGGCCCATCCAGAAGGTGTTCTGGTGCAGTTTCTCACTGACGAAATCGGGCGAGAGCGCATCTGCCCCGGCGAACAGCGGTTCCAGCACCTTCAAGCCCGCCTGGACGAGGCGGCCATCGGTGAAGACGCTGCCATAGCCCGTCAGCCCCTGGTCCGTATGCACGGCGATCAGCGCATGGATCGAATCCTCCGGCCGGATCTCGGCCGACCATCCGCCCTTGGGGCTTTCGCCGAAGAGAGGAGCGGCCTCGATGCGGGTGATCCGGAAGGGCGGGAGCCCCGCCGGCCGTGCGGCTGCGCGCGTCTGGAGGGTCTGGTCGTTCACAGCCTGATCGTTCACTTGGCGTCCCTTTCCTTGCGGCGCTGTGCGACGATGGCTTCATAATCCATCGCGTGGTTCATGACGGTGATGTGCTCGTCGAGCGTGCGCGTGATCACCGCGATGTCGCCGGCCTCGAAGGCTGCGAGCAGGTCGACATGTTCCTCGACCACGCCGGCCATCGGCTTGCCGAAGGTGGCGAGGCCGAAGATGATCGTGCATTGCGGCGCCAGCGTCTCCCACAGGTCGAAGGTGACGCTGTTGCCGCCGAGGCGGCAGAGCGCGCGGTGGAAACGCGTATCGGCGACCGCGACGCCATAGGCGCTGCCGCGTGCGGCCATCAGCTCCATCTCGGCAACGGCGGCGCGCAACTCGTCGAGATGGTGCCCGCGGTTGTGGCCGGCGGCGACAGCGCGCGCTGTCGCGCTGGCTTCCAGCGCGATCCGGGCCTCGATCAGATCGGAGACGCGCTCATTCGTCACCGGGCGCAAGCGGATGCCCTTATAGGGCTCGCTGATCACCACGCCCTGGCTTTCCAGAAGGCGCAGCGCCTCGCGCACCGGCACGCGGCTGACGCCGAGCTTGCGGGCGAGATCGACCTCGACGATCCGGTCGCCGGGCAGGATCAGCCCGGCTGCAGCGCCGGCGATGATCGCCTCGATCGCGTGATCGACCAGAGTTTGCGGTTGGAGCGGCTGCCAATCCGGAGTCGGGTTCGACGCGCGACTCTGCACCGCTGCCCCGGCCCTCCTGATGCGCTCGTCCGTCTCCGTCATTCCTGTTCTCTGCTGTTCGCTTGACACTCGTATAATCGTATACAATCATACGAAAACAAGAGCAAGGAGGGGGTTCAACATGACGTCCGAGAGCCGGGTCCGCTGCGAAATCGATTTTGAGGCGCCGGGGCGGCAGGCCGGGTATCTGCGCGCGCCGCTCTCCCGCAACACCTCCGGCTGGGGCGTGATCGAGATCCCCATCGTCAGCGTGAAGAACGGCTCCGGCCCGACCATCCTGTTCACCGGCGGCGTCCATGGTGATGAATACGAGGGCCAGATCGCCGTCTCGCGCCTCGCCCGCAGCCTCGATCCCGCAAAGCTCCAGGGCCGCGTCATCATGATCCCGGCGCTCAACATGCCGGCCGTACTGAACGACACGCGGCTCTCGCCGGTCGACAACCGCGACATGAACCGCTGCTTCCCTGGCAATCCTCGCGGCACCTTCTCCGAGATGCTCGCGCACTTCGTCGATACGGTGGTGCTGCCGCTGGTCGATGTCTCCGTCGATCTTCACACGGCCGGTCATTCCGGCGACTCGGCGCTCTCGACCAACATGCATTATGTCGCCGATCCCAAGCTGCGTGAGCGCACCATGGCGGCGGCGGCGGCGTTCGGCGCGCCCTATAATGTCGTGTTCTGGGGCGTCGACGAGGGGGCGACCCTGACCTCCTCGGTCGAGCGGCGCGGCATACTCTCGCTCGGCACCGAGCTCGGCGGCTGGGGGCGGGTCAATGTCGAGGGCGTGCGCATCGCCGACAGGGCGCTGACCAACATCCTCAAGCATTTCGGCCTGACGGAAGGGCAGCCCGATACGCGCCAGCGCGATGGTTCGCCCGGCACGCGCCACATGATGGTGCGCGATGCCGCTGGCTATTCCTTCGCGCCGGCCGGCGGTCTATTCGAGCCGCGCAACGTCGTGGGCGATCTCTGCCGCGCCGGCGATCTCGCGGGCTACCTGCACTTCGTCGAGGACATCGATCGGGAGCCGCTTGAGGTGCGCTATCGCCGCGACGGCGTGCTCTGGATGTCGGCCGGGCCCGGCCGCGTGCAGCGCGGCGATGCGGTCGCCGTGCTCATGGAGGATTACGACGCGCAGCGCGCGGCCGCCTGACCGCAGTCATGCTTGAATCACCACGTGCCTGACCATCAATCCTGAGGGGAGAAAAATATGGCAAAGCACAACATCCTCGGCGCCGCATTGGCGGTCGCCCTCATGTTGGGAGGAGCGCCCGACGCGCTGGCGCAGCGCAAGGGCGGCGACATCGTCATCGGCATCAGCCAGGCGCCGCCTTCACTCGACGCGCAGATCACTTCGGCACAGGCGGCGCGCAATATCACCCTGCACATCTTCGAGACGCTCTACGCCCGCGACGAGAACGCCAAACCGGTGCCCGAGCTGGCCGAGGGCGTAACGATCTCGCCGGACGGCAAGACCTATGTCTTCCCGATCCGCAAGGACGTGACCTTCCACAACGGCAAGAAGCTCGATGCCGGCGACGTCGTCGCCTCGCTCGAACGCTATCGCAAGATCGGCGCCTCGCCCGCGCTCGTCGCCGCCATCGACACGATCAAGGCGACCGGCGACCACGAGGTCACGGTCACGCTGAAACAGCCGCAATCGACTTTCCTCGACAACCTCTCGTCACCGCGCGCGCCGATTGCGATCTATCCCGCGAGCGAGGCTGCCAAGGAAGCCGGCAAGATCGAGATCATCGGCACCGGCCCTTACAAGTTCGTTGAGTACAAGCCGGACAGCCACGTCAAGCTGACACGCTATGACGGCTATTCGCCGAACCCTAAAGGGACAGGCCGCGACGGCTTCGCCGGCAAGAAGGAAGCCTTCATCGATA
The DNA here is from genome assembly GCF_002220095.1 of Bosea sp. AS-1. Taxonomy (GTDB): domain Bacteria; phylum Pseudomonadota; class Alphaproteobacteria; order Rhizobiales; family Beijerinckiaceae; genus Allobosea. The sequence goes on along the minus strand of NZ_CP022372.1, from coordinate 4,855,626 downwards.
CCGTGACCTTCCGCTTCATGCCGGAAGCCGGCGCCCGCAACGCTGCGCTCGAAGCCGGGCAGATCCAGTTCAACGAGACTGTCGACGGACCGACGGCGAAACGCCTCGCCAGCGACTCCCGCTTCACCATCCACAAGGTGATGCCGTTCGGCCTGCAGGTGATCAAGTTCAACCAGGCTCAGGCCCCGGCCAACGACGTGAACTTCCGGCTCGCCGTCCAGGCCGCGCTGGACATGGAGGAGATCATGGCGATCTCCTATGCCGATATCTACCAGATGGATCCGAGCTGGCTCTATCCCGGCTCCGCCTTCTACTCGACGGTTGGCAGCGACAAATACAACAAGGCCGACCTCAAGCTCGCCAAGGAACTTCTTGCGAAGTCCTCCTACAAGGGCGGCAAGGTCACCTTCATCGTCGACAATCTGAGGCCCAATGTCGACACCGCGACGGTGGTGCAGGAGCGCCTCAAGCAGATCGGCATCGACGTCGATATCGCGGTCTCCGATTGGCCGACGGTCTCGAAGATCGGCTTCACGCCGACAGGTTGGACGTTCTGGACGCACGGCTTCGGCATCGAGCCCTATGAAGGGCCCGGATCGGTGATGGCGCCCTGGGTGAATGGCCTCTCGCAGCAGGCGAAGGATCCCGAGATCGACCGCATTGCAGCCGCCTTCAACGCCGAGATGGACGAGGGCAAGCGCAAGGCGCTCTACGACGCCTTCCAGAAGCACATGTACGATGCCGCTGTCGCGATGAAGGCGGGCAATTACGGGATCTTCCAGGCCTCGACGGCGAAGCTCAAGAACTTCAAGCCTTATCGCATCCCACGCATGTGGGGCGTCTGGCTGGAGCCTTGAGCACGCCTCGCTGAACCGCGCCCGCGGATGTTTCCGCGGGGGAGCGGCGGCACCGGCCGCCATCATTATCTGCTGATGAGGAGCGGGATGGGAGGTTTCCTGATCCGCCGGCTCGCGGGCGCCTTGATCGTGCTCGCGCTGGTTTCGCTGATGTCCTTCGCCCTGATCTGGCTCGTGCCTGGCGATCCGGCGGCAGCCTTTCTCGATGCCTCGGCGACGCCGGAGCAGGTCGCCACGCTGCGCAGTGCGCTCGGGCTCGATCTCTCGCTGCCGCAGCAGATGCTGGGCTGGTACGGGCGCATCCTCAGCGGTGATCTCGGTCAGTCGATCCTGCTGAACCGCTCGGTCAGCGCGGCTCTGGTCGAGCGCCTGCCTGTCACGCTCTCGCTGGCGGCGCTGGCGCTCGCCTTTGCCGTGCTTTTCGGCGTCGCGGCGGGAATCGTGGCCGCGGTCAACCACAACCGCTGGCCCGACCAGGCGGTGATGACGGCGGCCCTGCTCGGGCTCTCGGTTCCGGACTTCTGGCTCGGCCTCGTCATGGTCCTCGTCTTCGCGGTTTCGCTCGGCTGGCTGCCGAGCGGAGGCTACACACCCTTCCTGGAATCGCCGGCTGGCTGGCTGCGCTGCATGGTCCTGCCGGCGTTGACGCTGGGGCTTGTCCAGGTTGGCTTCATCGCCCGCATGGCCCGTGCCTCGATGCTGGATGCGCTCGGGCAGGATTATGTCCGTACGGCCGATGCCAAGGGGTTGGCGAAGCTGCGTGTCGTGCTGCGGCACGCACTGCCGAACGCGATGATCCCTATCCTCACCGTCATCGGCATCGTTTCCGGTGCCCTGCTCGGTGGCGCCGTCATCGTCGAACAGGTCTTCTCGATCCCCGGCGTGGGGCGCCTCATCGTCGGCGCCATAGCCTCGCGCGATTTTCCAGTGTTGCAGGGTGGCTTGCTCTTCCTCGCCGTCGTCTATCTCGCGATCAATCTCGTGGTCGACATCCTCTATGCCGTCGTCGATCCGCGCGTGAGGCTGGCATGACGGCTGCGACGCCACTCGTCGGCCGCGCCGTCTGGCGCCGCCTGTTACGCAACCGCTCCTTCGTGATCGGGGCCGTGCTGGTGCTCGCCATGGTGGCGGTCGCGCTCTTCGCCGATTGGCTGACGCCTTTCGATCCGCTGCGCAGCAATGTCCGCGCTCGCCTCGTCCCGCCGGATGCCGTTCACTGGTTCGGCACGGACCATTTCGGCCGCGACATCCTTTCGCGCGTGATGATCGGCGCGCGGATCTCGCTTGCCATTGGGGCCTTCACCGTGGTCCTCGCCGGCATTGCGGGCACGTTGAGCGGTGCGATCGCTGGCTTTTTCTATCATCTCGACCAGCCGATCATGCGGATCATGGACGCGCTGATGGCGTTCCCTTCGATCGTGCTTGCCATGGTCGTCTCGGCGGTGCTCGGCGCCTCGCTGACCAATGTCGTGATCGCGCTCGCCATCGCCACGACGCCGCATACGGCCCGTATCGTGCGCGCCTCGGTGTTGCTGGAAAAGGAACAGGAATACGTCTCCGCCGCGCGTTCGATCGGCGTCGGCGAGATGACCATCCTGTTCAAGCATGTGCTGCGCAACGCCGCTGGCCCGCTGATCGTGCGCCTGACCTATGTCTTCGCCATCGCGGTTCTGGCGGAGGCTGCGCTCTCCTTCGTCGGAGCCGGCCCGCCGCCGCCTGCCGCCTCCTTTGGCTCGATCATCGCGCAAGGGCGCGACTTCATGCGCGAAGCCCCATGGATCACGGTGTTCCCGGGCCTCGCGATCATCACCTGCGTGCTCGGCCTCAACCTTCTCGGCGACGGCCTGCGCGACGTGCTCGACCCCCGCCTGAAATTCTGACCCGCCGGAGCCGCCCGATGAAGCGCATCCTGATCGCCGACTGCAAGCAGGAGATCTCCTCCTTCAATCCGCTGCCGTCGCATTACGAGAACTTCCTGATTCATCATGGCGAGGGCCTCTACGGGCAACGCGGCAAGAACCAGGAGCTCGGCGGCGCGCTCGCGGTTTTCGAGGCGAGGCCCGATATCGAGATCGTGCCGACGATCTGCGCGCGTTCCGGCAGCGCCGGCCAGCTTTCGGCCGAGGGCTGGAAGAAGCTCTCCGAGGAAATCCTCGCCGCGATCTTCGCGAAGCTCGATCGCATCGACGGCATTTACGTCTCGCTGCACGGCGCGATGGGCGCCGATGGCGAGCTTGATCCGGAAGGCTACCTGCTGGAGAAGCTGCGCGAGCGCGTCGGCCCGGACATGCCGATCGTCATCTCGCTCGACCTGCACGGCATCCTGACCGACCGGATGCTGCGCAATGTCGACGGCTTCGCGATCTACTGGACCTATCCGCATGTGGATTTCGCCGATACCGGACGCCGCGCCGCCGAACTCCTGCTGAAGCTGATGGCCGGCGGCATCAGGCCCGTCGCCGCCCGCGTCGTCATTCCCGCTCTGGTCCGCGGCGACGAGCTCATCACCAAGACCGGCTGCTATGGCGAGCTTCTGGCCGAATGCCGCCGGCTGGAGGAGGAGGGGCGGGCGCTCGCGGCCGGCATCATGATCGGAAACCCTTTTACCGACGTGCCGGAACTGTGCTCGCAGGTGCTGATCCTCACCGATGGCGACAGGGAGACGGCCGAACGCGAGGCGATCCGGCTCGCCGAGGAGTTCTGGCCTTTACGCTTCCGCATGCAGGGCAAGCTCGTGCCGCTCGATCGCGCCATCGCTCAGGCGCGCAGCATCGACGGTCCGGTGATCTTCACCGACGCCGCTGATGCCACTTCGTCCGGTGCTTCCGGCGACAGCAATGCGATACTCGCTGCTCTGCGCGCGGCCGGCTACGGCAAGCGGGTGCTGGCTCAGATCGTCGATGCACCGGCCGCGGCTGCGGCGCACAAGGCGGGCGTCGGCGCAACGATCGAGGTCACACTCGGCGGCTCGATCGATCCTGCGCGCTTTCCGCCAATGAAGGTGAAAGCCAAGGTCAAGCTGCTCTCCGATGGCGAAGCCGCGCTCGAGACGATGAAGGCCCCGCTTAGCGCCGGGCCAACCGCGGTGCTCACCTGGGAGAATGTCACCGTTGTCGTGATGAGTCGCTCGGTCAGCCTGTTCGACCGGGCGATGTACTACGCCAACGGCATCGACCCGACCGATTTCGACCTGATCGTGGTGAAGTCGCCTCACACCGAATTCCACATGTTCGACCAGTGGTGCGCGCGGAACTTCAACATCGATGCGCCCGGCGCGACCTCCGCCAACCTGAAGAGCCTCGGCCACACCATCTGCGCCCGGCCGGTCTACCCGCTCGATGAGGGCGTCACCTTCGCGCCCCGCGCCGCTATCTACGAATTGTGAGGAACATGCCCGTGCCCAGGATCGAGGCCGTCGACTTCTTCTACCTTGCCATGCCCGTCGTCACCGACGAGGCCGATGGCAGCCAGGACGCGTTGCTGGTCAGGGTCGCTGCCGGCGGCCATGTCGGATGGGGCGAATGCGAGGCGGCACCGCTGCCCTCCATCGCCGCCTTCCTCTGTCCGATGTCGCATGGCGTCTGCCGGCCGGTCGCCGATTCCGTGCTCGGTCAGCAACTGGAGAGCCCGGAGGACATTGCCCGCATCGCCGCCGCCGTCGCCTATAACTCGATGGACCTGCTGCAGGCGCCGCATACCTTCTCCGGCGTCGAGATGGCCTTGTGGGATATCCTCGGCAAGATGCGCTCCGAGCCGGTCTGGCGCCTGCTCGGTTATGTGAAAAGTCATCCCAAGACGCCCTACGCCTCCGTCCTCTTCGGCGATACGGCGCAGGAAACCCTCGAACGCGCCCGCGACGCCCGCAGGCGCAGCTTTCGTGCCGCCAAGTTCGGCTGGGGGCCGATCGGGCAGGGCAGCGTCGAGGCCGATGCCGAGCATTTCGTCGCCGCCCGCGAGGGACTGGGGCAGGACGGCATCCTGTTGGTCGATACCGGCCAGATCTTCATCGAGGACGTCGAGCGCGCCGCCGCCCGCCTGCCCGCGATGGAGAAGGCGAATGTGCTCTGGTTCGAAGAGCCCTTCCACGCCAGCGCGCTGGAAGCCTATGGCGATCTCGCCAGGCGCAGCCTCAAGGTCCGGCTCGCCGGCGGGGAGGGGGCCCATAATGAATCCATGGCGCGGCAGCTCATCGATTACGGCGGCATCGGCTATGTCCAGATCGATTGCGGCCGGATCGGCGGCATCGGCCCGTCCAAGGCGGTGGCGGATTACGCGGTCGCGAAGGGCGTGACCTTCGTCAATCACACCTTCACCTCGCATCTCGCCTTGTCCGCCTCGCTCCAGCCCTATGCCGGCTTGGCCGATCACGAGATCTGCGAATATCCGGCCATGCCCAAGCCGCTCGCCACAGCGATCTCGGCCAATCATCTGGAGCGCAACGCGAACGGGCAGGTCGCAGCACCCGACGCGCCCGGCCTCGGCATCGAGGTCGCGACCGCGGCGCTGCGCGGCTATCTGCAGGAGGTCGAGATCTCCGTCGGCGGCAAACGGCTCTACAGCACCCCGCGGCTCTAGACGTCATCGTCCCAGGCCGAGGCGGGGAGACATCTGCTCCCACCTCGCCCGTCGTTGGCCACGCCCTTGATCCGGGTCAAATGCCTCGGATCAGGCCGCCGTCGATACGGATCTTCGCGCCCGTCACATAGCTCGCCCGCTCGCTGGCGAGGAAAGTCACGACATCGGCGAATTCCTGCGGCTTCCCGTAACGGCCAGTGGGGATCGTCGCCATCGAGGCCTGCGCGACGGCTTCGCGCGTACCGCCGCTGCGCGCTGCCGCTGCGTCGTCGAGTTGGTCGACGCGCTCGGTGTGGATGCGGCCCGGCAGAACGACGTTGACCGTTACGCCGCTGCCCGCGACTTCCGAGGCCAGCGTCTTCGACCAGCCGACGACGGCAGCCCGGATGCCATTGGAGAGGGCGAGGCGTGGAATCGGCTGCTCGATGCCCGAGGAGGCGATGGTGACGATGCGGCCAAAACCGCGTTCCGCCATGCCGGGCAGAAGGCGCTGTGCCAGATGGAAGAGATTGGCGGCCATTCCCTCGAAATGCTTGAGCCAGTCGTCACGCTTGGCGTCGCGCGCTTCACCCGGCGGCGGGCCGCCGGAGTTGCCGATCAGGATGTCGACGCCGCCTTCCGCGATCAGCCTCTCGGCGAGGGCGTCGACCGAAGCGAGATCGGTCAGGTCGACCCTGGCGGCGCTGGCGCGGCCGCGTTGCTCGGCCGGCAGGCTGGCGATCCAGCTCTCCGTCGCATCGCTGCTGCGCGCGGCGGCGATCACCGTCGCGCCCTCTGCCACGAGCGTCTGCGCGATCGCCGCGCCCAATCCTCGGCTTGCGCCGAGCACCAGGGCGCGCTTTCCGACAAGGCCCAGATCCATCAACCGATCTCCTTCAGGCGCCGCTCCTGCCGCGCGATGAGCCGTTCGATATCCGCGATGTCGATCTTCGACAACACACCGCCCGGCTTGCGCAGCGTCGCGGAGGCGATCGCACCACGCTTCGCCAGCGTGTATTTGCGGATGGCGAGTCCGGGGCCGGGCTGCTGCTCGTAGCGTGCCAGCGGCAGATAGGCATCGAAGAGATCATGCGCGCGCTCGACGTTTCCGGCGGCATGCGCCTTCCAGACATCGACCATCATTTCGGGATAGGCGAAGCCGGTCATGGCGCCGTCGGCACCGCGCGAGAGTTCCTCCGGCAGGAACATTCCGCCATTGCCGACGAGGATCGAGATGCGGCGGCTGCCCTGATCGCTGGCCGCGCGCAGGGCGGAGATCTTGGCGAGGCCCGGCCAATCCTCGTGCTTGAGCATGACGCAGCTCGGATGGGCCGCCACGATCTTCAGGATCACGGCAGGCGTGATCTGCACCTGCGTAACCAGCGGGAAATCCTGCAGCACGAACGGCGTCCTTGCACCCAGCGTCTCGGCGACCATGGCATAGTAGGAGACGATCTGATCGTCGGTGCGCAGGTTGGAAGGCGGCGCGACCATGACGCCGGCCGCGCCGTCGCCCATCACGCTCTCGCTGAGCTCGGCCATCGCGGCGAATCCCGCGGCCGAGACGCCCGCGACGACCGGTACGCGGCCATCCACCCGCTTCAGCACGCGGCGCACGAAGATGCGGGATTCGTCCGCCGTCAGCTTTGGCGCCTCACCCATCATGCCGAGCACGGTGAGGCCGGTGGCACCCTTCTCCAGATAGAAATCGACCATGCGGTCGGTGCTTTCGAGATCGAGCGCACCGGTCTCGGTGAAGGGCGTCACCGCGATGACGTAGACACCCTTCGCGGTTTCGTCGAGCAGAGCCATGATGGTCCTCAGTTGGGGATGGGAACGGGCGGGAGCTTGTCCCCGCGGGTGAAGGTCTTGTCGGATCGAGCGGCTGTTGGAGCCGGTCTCTGTTCGCGTTCGCACGTCATTGTGCACTGCAGCGCATCAGCGACACATGGCTGTGGGCCGATGTGCGGAGATCGTTGCGTTATGATCTTATTGCAAATGCTATTCAGTCTGATACGCGATAAGCCTCATCGGTTTCAGCTTCCGCGGAGGGGGCGCCCGCCCCAACCCAGCCGGACGCGGCCCAGAGCCATCGTCACCGCGGCTTGCGTCGGCTCGACGATCGGGATGCCGAGTTCGCGCTCGAGCGGTTCGCGGAAGCGGGCCATACCGGCGCAGCCCATGACCAGCACGTCGGCATGATGCGTATCACGCAAGGTCCGTCCGACCGCGATCATGCGGCCGAGAGTGAGGTCGTCGTCGGCCATTTCTGCGATGGTGAGATTCACGGGCAGGTCGCCGGCAAAGCGGTCCCTCATGCCCATGGCGCCGAGATAACGCAGGTGACGCGGGATCGAATTCTGCAGCATCGCGACGATGCCGAAACGCTGGCCGAGGGTGAGCGCCGTTAGCACGCCGCACTCGGCGATGCCGAGGACAGGCTTTTCGCTCTGCTCGCGCAGCGCGTGCATGCCCGGATCGGAGAAGCAGGCGATGACGAAGGCGGCGGCCTCGTTCTCAAGGCCGGCTGCCCGCTTTAGCAGGGCGGGGATCAGCCCGTCGGCGTCGCGCTGCGACTGGATACCGGGCGGCCCTTCGGTCAGCGTCAGGCATGTGATGGCAGGCGCCCCGGCCATGCGCAGCGGCGCGACGGCAACGTCGATCTCTTTCGTCACCCGTTCGGTCGAATTCGGATTGATGACGTAGATCGTGCCGCTCACGACTCTTCTCCTTCGGGAATATTCTGCGTCCGCTCGTTCCAGCCTGCGAGTGTCTGGCGCGGAACCTGGAAACGGTCGCGCAGGCCGACATACCAGTCGGCTCCGTGCAGCCGGCCGACAAGGTCGAGCTTGTCGACATCGACATGCAGGCGCCCGTCGACAATGCCGTCGCGGATGTGGAGATGGACGATCTCGCCGATGACGAGGTTGCGATGTCGTGTGCCGAGGGAGAGCGAGACCGTCTCGCGGCATTCGAGCTGGACAGGGGAGGCGGCGAGCCTGGGCGCGGTGATCGCTGCGCTCGGCGCGGTATCGAGGCCTGCCGCCGCGATTTCGTCGACCTCGCCTGGGAAGTCGATGGCGCAGATCTGCATCGCCTCGACCATGGCCCGGTCGACCAGGTTGACGACGAAGCTGCCAGTCTCGCGGATGTTGCGCATCGTGTCCTTCAGCGGTGCACCGCCGCTGCGGCCCTCGATGCCGAGCACGACCAGTGGCGGTGCATGGCTGAAGACATTGAAGAAGCTGAAGGGGGCGGCGTTGGCGCGCCCCTGCGCATCGACGGTCGTGACGAGCGCGATCGGACGCGGCAGCACCGTGTTGATCAGGAGCTTGTAGAGATCCCGTTCCGCCAGATCGTTCGCCGCCCAGTCCATCGGCTCAGCTCAGGCTCGTGTCGAGCAGGCGCACTGTCTCGGCCAGCACGCGCGCTCCGTCACCGGCCTGCTCGGGCGTGATCGATTCCTCAGGCGCATGGCTGCGTCCGTCGAGGCAGGGCACGAAGATCATGCCGACCGGGCCGATATGGGCAATCTGGACACCATCATGGCCGGCGCCGCTCGGCAGGTCGCGCGTAGCCAGCCCGAGCGAGGTGGCAGCGTGGGCGATGGCCGAGCGGATTGCCGGCGCACAGGCCGTCGGCGCCACGTGGCTGATCGGTTCGACTGAAATGGTGAGGTGCAGTTCCTCCAGAGCGGGACGCAGATCGCGGACCAAGGCGTCGCCGAAGGCCTCGACCGCCGTCTCGTTGCCGGACCGGACTTCGAGCGTCAGAACGGCCTCGCCCGGCACGGCATTGGCCGCATTGGGGCTGACCTCGATGCGCCCGAAGGTCGCAACCAGCGGCTGGTTGTCGCGTGCGGTCGCGAGCGCCCGCCTATAGGCGGTCTCGACCAGCTTCGCGGCGCCGACCAGCGCATCGGCCCTGAGCGGCATGGGTGTCGCGCCGGCGTGGTCGGCCCGGCCGGAGACGATGATGCGCTCGCGTCGGATGCCGACGATATCGGTGACGATACCGATCGGGATGCGCTCGTTTTCGAGAACGCGGCCTTGTTCGATATGCACTTCAACATAGGCGGCGACATTGCCCGCCGTCCGCTTGACCGAAGCCAGCTCCTCTGGTCGTCCGCCGACAAAGGCGATGCCTTCGCGCAGCGTCATGCCGTCCGGGCGGGTAAGAGCAAGATGCTGTTCGGTGAGCGCGCCAGAGAGACCGCGGCTGCCGATGCAGGAGAGGCCGAACTCGCTCGGCTCCTCTGCCAGGAAATCGACGACCTCCAGCGTATGGCGCAGGCGGTCACCGCGCTCGCTGAAGCTCTGCGCGACTTCGAGCGCGGCGAGCACGCCGAGGATGCCATCATAGCGCCCACCGGAAGGCACCGTGTCGGAATGCGAGCCGATCAGGATCGGCTTCAGGCTCGGATCGGCGCCGATGAGCCGGCCGATCAGGTTGCCGGCCGCGTCGATTTCCGTCTCCAGCCCGGCCTCACGGAATTCCGCCGCGAGCCACTCTCGCCCTTCGAGGAAGCGCGGGGTGAAGGAGCGTCGTGTCCACGGACGCTCCGGATCGGTGATGCCGGAAAGCGCTTCGATACGGCGCCAGAGCCTGTCCTGATCGATCGACATGGCGTTTACGCCGCCGGACGCAGGAAACGGCCGTCGCCGGCCTTGTTGCGGATTTCCTTGCCGTCCCAGGCGAGCTGGCCGCGGACATAGGTCGCCGCGACGCGGACGCGGAATTCGCGACCTTCCATCGAGCTCCACTTCACCGCCGACAGGCTCTTGCTCGGATCATGGATGAAGCGGCCGGGCTCCAGCACGGTGATGTCGGCATCGGCGCCGGCTTCGAGCCTGCCCTTGTCGGCGAGCAGGAAGGCCTTGGCCGGCCCCTCGCAGAGCTGCTTCACCACGATGGTCGGCGAGAGCCCGTGCTCCTCGCAGCCGGTCCAAAGCGCCGGCAACAGGGTCTCGATGCCAGGCCCGCCCGAGGTGTTCTTGAAGATCATCGGATCGCCCTTCTTCTCCAGCCCCCAGGAGACGTGGTCGGACGAGATGAAGTCGCAATGGCCGGCGGCGAGATGGCTCCAGAGCAGGTCGCTCTCGGCCTTCGGGCGGATCGGCGGGTAGTGCTTGATCTTGGCGCCGAAGCGCGGGCCGTGCTCCTCGGCATTGAGCATGAAATACTGCACGCAGCTCTCGACCGTCGCCTTGGTGCCCGCACGCTTGTACATGTTGCAGATCTCGAAGCCGCGCGAGGTCGAGACATGGACGGCATGCGCCCGGGCGCCCGTCTCGGCGCCGATCTCGTAGATGCGGGCGGTGGCGAGGTTCTCGATCAGCGGCGTATGGGCGCGCAGGAAGGCGTCGGGACCGGTATCGCCGGCCTCGACCAGTCGGGCGATATTGCGCCGGGTCATCTCCTGGTCCTGGTTATGGACGCCGCAGAGCAACCCGGTCGGCTCGATCAGCTTGAAGGCTTCGTAGAGCGTATCGTCGCCGATGCGGGGAAAACGTGTCGGGTTGGCCTCGAAGGTCGAGAACTTGAAGGCGCAGGCGCCGGCCTCGACCAGGCCGGGAATGGCATGCAGGCCGTTCTCGATCGTGATCGTGGCATAGAGCGCGACATCGACATGGGCGTCGCGCTCGACCACCGCGACCTTCTCGTTGAAGAGTTTTGCGCTGGTGACGGGCTCCGGCTCGTCATAGGGCATGTCGACCATCACGGTGACACCGCCGGCGGCCGCCGCCCGCGAGCACATGCCAATGCCCTCGTGATTGGCCTGGCTGCCGGAATGGACCTGCCCGTCGATGACGCCCGGCATGATCCACTGGCCGCGGAAATCCTGGGTCTCGCGGGCCGAGGGGGGCGTGCCGGAGCCAACCTTCCCGACCTTGCCGCCGCTCACGGCAACATAGCCGTCCTCGATGATCCGATCGGACAGCACGATATTGCCGCGGAGGACGAGATCGAAATCGCTCATGGTCGGGGTATCCGGTTGATCCTGCAGAGTGTGTCGAGAAGCGCGGCTAGCCTTCGCGGCCGAGCGCGTAGTCGGTGAAGTTCATGCCGAGCGCCTTCTCGACGATCGGGTAGACGCTGGGGTCGGTGATACTTGAGCTCAGCGGGATCTTGTCCTTGGGCACGCGCAGCACCGAAAGTTCCATGCCTTCACGGACATGGCCGGCACTGACCGGCTGGCCGTCGGTGTCGAGTGTGGTGATCACGTCCGGGAAGCAGGCATGGCGCGCGCCATCGAGATCGGTCACCGCCATGTATTCGTTCATGACGTGGATGACGCGGGCGGCTGCCCCGGTCCCGACCTGGATCGTGCCGATATCGAAGGCTTCGCTGGTGTAGCGGACGTCCTTCCTGGCGACGGTGCCGCGCGCGATGATCGAGCCGCCGGTCTCGTCGCAGATCGCGTCGATCACGGCGCCGCCGCCCTTCGGCTTGGCGGCGATGATGCGTTCGCCCAGCGCCAGAGCCATCGAGATGCCGCCGAGCGCCGCGTTCTTGCGGACATAGGCCGCCGAAACGGGATTGCGGCAGGAGGCGATGAAGCCGCCCGACATGTCGGAGGCCGTGCGCAGGATCGGCGAGATCTTGGCCGTCGCGCCGCGCGTCACCAGCTCGATATACTGGTTCTTCGAGCGATTGCCGCCGACCGCGACCTGGATCGTCGCTTCCGGGCTGTTGGCGAGGCCGATCGAGCCCATGTCCCCGGTGGGATGGGCGCGGATATCGCCGACCGCATCGACCACCTTCACACCGAGGATGGCGCTCGGCAGCCAGGCGTTCAGCGTGCTCGACATGCCGTTCTGGCCGATGATCAGGCCGTAGATCGGCTTGCCCAGTGCCTCCTGCAAGAGTTGCACGGCCTTGACGTAGTCGATGCCCCACATCTCCCATTCGGTCGTGCCGGCCGGCGCGCCGATGGCGGCGGCGGTGGCGATGATCGCGTCGTCGGGAATCTCGTCCATGGTGACGAGTTCGGGCCTGCCGGTATTGACCGCAGCCGTGCCGAGCATGCGGCCGTGATCGGCCCAGCCGCCGCCGCCCGCCGCGAAGACGGAGCCGCCGGCCACGGCCGCCTCGACATCCTTCATCGTCAGAAAGCGTCTCATCGGCCGGCCCCGCTCTTCTCCCGAGCCGGTCGTTGCCGGCACGCGGTCGAGCTTAGAGCGCTAGGCGCGAAATGAATCATGCTTATTATGCGACCGACCATAATCGGATGTTATTCTCATGCGCCTCAATCTTCGACAGATCGAAGTCTTCCGGGCCATCATGATCACCGGCTCCATCAGCGGCGCCGCGCGACTGCTGTCGGTCTCGCAGCCCGCCATCAGCCGCCTGCTCGCCTATACCGAGGACCGATTGGCGCTGCGCCTGTTCGAGCGCGTGCGCGGCCGCGTCCAGCCGACGCCGGAGGCGCGCCGCCTCTTCCAGGAGGTCGACCAGGTCCATCAGGGTGTCGTCAGGGTCAACGAGCTCGCCGACGAACTGCGTGAGCGCGGCACCGGTTCGGTGCGGATCGTAGCGAGCCCCAGCGTCGGCCAGGCGCTGGTGCCTGATGCCATCGCCCGGCTGCGCGAGCGCTTTCCCGATCTGCGCGTCGAGTTCGAGATCCTGACGCTGTTGGAGGTCGTCGCCAAGGTGGTGGCTGGCCGCGCCGATCTCGGCGTCTCGATCCTGCCCGTCGACGAGCCGACGCTCAACATGGAGGTACTGACCGAAGGGCGGCTCATGGTGATCATGCCGCGTGACCATGCGCTCGCGCGGCAGCGCGTGGTTCGCCCGGTCGATCTCGCGCCTTTTCCCCTGATCGGCTTCGGTCCGCAGACCCCTTACGGGGACGTCGTCGGCCGGGCGCTCGCGCTCAAATCCGCGCCGCTCAGGATCAGCACCGTCGTTCGCTTCACGCCGGTCGCCTGCGCCATGGTTCGAGCTGGCGCCGGCGTCGCCGTCGTCGACGAATTCGTGCTGCGGGGCCGGACTTGGCCGGAACTGGTGTCACGCCCGCTCGCGCCCAAGACGCGCGTGCGGGCCCATCTGCTGACGCCGCGTTTCGAGCCGCTTTCGCGGACCGCGAACGCATTTGTCGATATTCTGCGCGGGCTGGTGCCTCCCCCGCCGAAGGGCAAGGAGGTTGATGCCAAGGAGGGCGCTTAACATCAGGTTATGGAAACCCGACAACAAATAATTGGCAGGGCATGATTTCGCCCTGTTAGGCTTCGCTCCAGACGTGGCCGGATTGTTGCAAGAACAGGGGCGCAACAATCGCGGCGTCGCCGTCGCACAACGGGAGCGGGAAGCATGAAACTGAATTCGATCGGGATGGCGCGCGCCGCCGTCAGAGGCTTGGCCTTGGCCGCCCTCATCGCGATGCCGGCGATGGCGCAGGACGCCGACCATCCGCAGAACGAGAAGCTGAAAGTGGCCTGCGACCTCGGCTTTGCGCCCTTCTGCTTCAAGACGGCGACGGGCGAGACGACCGGCTTCACCTACGACATGTCCGCCGCGATCGCACAGAAGCTCGGCCGCCCTGGCGTCGAGGTCACGGATTCGAACTTCTCGGCGATCTTCGCCGGCCTGTTCTCGAAGCGCTACGAGATGATCCCGGCGCCGACCAACATCACGCCGGAGCGCGCCGCGCAGATGCTGTTCAGCGAGCCCTATATGCCGACGGGCCTCGGCTTCCTCGTCAAGAAGGGCAACAAGATCGCCAATCTTGAAGAGCTCAAGGGCAAGGCGCTGACCGTCAACAACGGCTCGATCTCGGACAAGTGGCTGACGGATAATGAAGCGAAATACGGCTTTACCATCCAGCGCTACAACAAGAACGCCGACGCGGTGCAGGCGGTGATGATCGGCCGGGCCTTCGCCAACGTCGCCGATGCGCCGGTCTCGCGCTATGTCGCGACGCAGACGCCGGCGGCGGATGTCGCCTTCGTTCTCGACAGCGGCCGCAACTTCGGCATTGCCTTCCGCAAGGAGGACGGCGCCTTCCGGGCCAAGGTCGAGCTCGCGCTGGAATGCATCAAGCAGGACGGCACGCTGGCGAAGATCCACGAGAAGTGGTTCGGCGTGAAGCCCGATGCAAGCTCATCGGCTGCGACGGTCTATCCGGGCACCGGCGCGCCGGGCTTCGAGGGCTACGACGCGACCGAACACAAGGCCGAATGCAAGTGACGCAGCAGCCCGGCATGACGGCCAAGCCCGCGGAAACGATCGTTTCGATCGAGGGGCTGCGCAAGAGTTTCGGCAATGTCGAGGTTCTGCGCGGCGTCGACCTCAAGGTCGGCAAGGGCGAGGCGGTCGTGATCGTCGGCTCCTCCGGTTCGGGCAAGAGCACCTGCCTGCGCTGCATCAACCGTCTCGAGGAGCCGACGGCGGGTACGATCCGCGTCGGCGGGCATGAGGTCACCGGTCCCAAGGTGGATCTCGACCGCCTGCGCCGCGGGATCGGCATGGTTTTCCAGGGCATCCATCTCTACCCGCACAAGACGGCTCTGGGGAACGTCTCGCTCGCACTGCGCAAGGTCGTCGGCCTCGGCAAGGAGGAGGCGGAGACAAAAGCCCGCCATCACCTTGAGGTCGTCGGCCTCTCTCACAAGGCCGATGCCTATCCCGCGCAGCTCTCAGGCGGCCAGCAGCAACGCGTTGGCATCGCGCGCGCCATGGCGCTGGAGCCGCAGGTCATGCTCTTCGACGAGCCGACCTCGGCGCTCGATCCCGAGCTCGTCGGCGAAGTGCTCAACGTCATGGTCCGCACCAAGGAGATGGGCATGACCATGATCGTGGTGACTCACGAGATGAAGTTCGCGCGCGATGTCGCCGACCGCGTCGTCTTCATGGACCATGGCGCGATCCTGGCCGAGGGCACGCCGCAGGAGATCCTGGTCGATCCGCAGCACCAGCGCATCCGGGACTTCGTGATGCGTTCGCACGGCTGACGGCACGCATGGATCAGATCGTCCGCTATTTCTTCGATTTCTCGCTGATGTCGGCTTACTGGCCGGACATCCTGCGCGGCTTCCTCATCACCATCGAGATGTCGATCCTGACGATCGTGATCGGCATTCCGCTCGGCCTCGCGCTCGCGATCCTCAGGCTCTACGGCATCCGGCCGCTGAACTGGCTGATCATCTTCTACATAGACTTCTTCCGCTCGATCCCCCAACTCGTCCTGATCGTGCTGGCCTATTTCGCACTGCCCTATTTCGGGTTGGTGCTGGAGCCTTTCACGGCGACGGTGCTGGCGCTGGCGATCGTGCTCTCGGCCTTCTCCGAGGAAATCTTCTGGGCCGGCATCAACGCCGTCGCGAAGGGACAATGGGAAGCCGGCCGCTCGACGGGGCTCAGCTTCAGCAAGACCCTGGCCTACATCATCCTGCCGCAGGTTGTGCGGATCTCGATTCCACCGCTGACCAACCGTGCCATCGGCATCAGCAAAGGCACGACCCTGGGCTCGGTCGTTGCGGTGCCTGAACTCCTCAACGTGACGTCGAGCATCCAGTCCAACGTCGCCAATCCGACCGCGCTAACTGTCGGCGCGCTGCTCTTCCTCCTGCTGTTCCTGCCCTTCGTGCGCTTCACGCGCTGGCTGGAACACGCCTATGCGCATCCGAGGTCGTGATGAACGAGCTCGTCACCACCTTCTTCAATCTCGATGTCCTGCAGCAGGTCTGGCCGCTGTTGCTGCAGGGCTTCTGGATGACCTTGGCTCTGGCCGCTGTCGCCGTGCCGCTTTCGGTACTCACCGGCATTGCCATCGCGATGGCACAGGATGTCCCGAGCAAGCTGCTGCGCTTCCTGCTGATCGCCTATGTCGATGTGCTGCGGGCGATCCCGCCGCTGGTGCTGCTGATCTTCATTTTCTTCGGCCTGCCCTTCCTCGGCATGAAGCTCAACGAGTTCACCGCAGCCGTGCTGGCGCTGACACTGAACGGTTCGAGCTATTTCGCCGAGATCTTCCGCGCCGGCATCGAATCCGTGCCGAAGGGCCAGCGTGAGGCGGCGCGCTCGACGGGCCTGAGCTGGTTCCAGAGCATGGTCTACGTGGTGGTGCCGCAGGGCACGCGCAATGTGCTGCCGGACCTGATCAGCAACACGGTCGAGCTGGTGAAGCAGACCTCGATCGCCTCGGCGGTCGCCCTGCAGGAGCTGTTGCGTTCGGCCCAGCTCGCGCAGGGCCTGCTCTACAATCCGACTCCGCTGATTGCGGCGGCGATCGTCTATTTCCTGATGTTCTGGCCCTTCGTGCGGCTGGTCTCGCGGCTGCAGAACCGCACGGCCATGTCCGCAGCATGAATCCGTCTTCGCCCGTCGCGTCAGCTCGCGACGGGATAAAGCCGCGTGATGCGGTTCGGGTTTGTCTCCGCGAGGAAGATGTCTCCGGCCGGTCCGAGCCACATTCCATGCGCACTGTTGAGTACGGGGCGGCACCGGCCGAGCAGGGCACCATCCGCCGAAAGCAGGCTCAGCGTCGGAATGGAATCGCAGACATAGATGCGGTCCTCGGCATCGGCGACGACATCCTGCGGGCGCAGGAACGAGTCCCAGATCGCGAGAAGCTCTCCCGCAGCGGTGAAGTTCTGCACACGGCTGTTCTCGCGATCGGCGACGATCACGCGCCCGTCGCTGAGCACGCAGATGCCGTGCGGCGTCAGGAAGGCGCCCGGCGTCGTTCCGACCGATCCCCAGCTCGTAATCAGGTTGGCAGCCGCGTCGAAGCGGTGAATGCGGCCGTTGCCATAGCCGTCGGCGACGTAGAAGCCGCCATCAGGCGCAAAGGCGATGTCGCTCGGATGGCTGAAGGGCTGGCCCGGCCGGTGGCTCTCGCCGATCTGTTGCCGGACATGGCCTTCGGCGTCGCAGAAGAAGATGCGATGTGCGTCGCGGTCGACGATGGCGAGGCCGCCATCGGGCGTCATCGCGATCTTGTGGGCATCGACGCAGAGCACCTCGCCCCAGCTCCTGATGAAGCTGCCGTCAGTCCCGAGCGTGACGACGCACGGCCCGTCCGGATCGACGGCACTGTCGCGACGCAGCAGGACGTGCACCAGGCCGTCGTTGTCGACGGCGAGATCGGTGATCCGTCCCGATGTGGCGGGCAGGGCGTCCCAGGGGCGTTCGACGCCGTAGAGCCTGTCGCCGAGCGCGACGCGCAATTCCGTTTTCATCCTGACCTCGTCGCTGTTTCGCGCGCAGCGGATTGCCGTTTCACGGCCCCGGCTGCCTGGAGAGAAAGACCATGAGCGATTTCGATCTCGTTATCCGCGGCGGCACGGCGGTGACCGCCAGCGATATTGGGGCTTTCGACATCGGCGTGGCCAACGGCCTGATTACGGCGATTGGCGCGGGGTTGCCGCGTGGCAAGGAGGAGGTCGATGCACGGGGGCTGCTCGTGCTGCCGGGCGGCGTCGACAGCCATGTCCATCTCGACCAGCCGTTTTCCTCGGGCGCCGACATCGCCGATGGCTTCGACAGCGGCACCGCCTCTGCCGTGGCTGGCGGTACGACCACAGTCGTCTGCCATGCCCCGCAGATTCGTGGCGGCTCGCTCGCTGAGGCGGTCGCTGCCTATGCCGAGAAGGCGAAGCAGGCGCGGATCGACCATGCCTTCCATCTGCTGGTCAACGATCCGACTCCGGACGTGCTGGAGAAAGAGCTGCCGGCGCTCGTCGAAGCCGGGCATCGCTCGGTCAAGATCTTCATGACCTATGACAGCAACCGGCTGGGCGACGCGCAGATCCTGCAGACGCTCGCCGCGGCGCGGCGTGCCGGTGCACTCGTCTGCGTCCACGCGGAGCATCACGAGCTGATCACCTGGCTGACGCAGGCGCTGCTGGCGGCCGGGCAGACGGCGCCGCGCCATCTCGCCTGGGCCAAGCCTATGGTGGTGGAGCGCGAGGCGACGCATCGCATTCTCGCGTTGGCCGAGGCGCTGGATACGCCGATCCAAATCTTCCACGTCTCGGGCCGGCAATCCGGCGAGGAGGTCGAGCGCGCGCAGCAGCGCGGGCAGAAGGCCTGGGCCGAGACCTGTACGCAATATCTCGTGCTCGGCGAGGCCGACATGGATCGGCCGGGCTTCGAGGGCGCGAAGTTCATGATCTCCCCGGCGCTGCGCAATGCCGCCGATCAGGAGGCGCTCTGGCAATATCTGCGCGACGGCGTCATCGACATCGTCTCGTCCGACCATTCGCCGCTGCGCTATGATGATCCGCGCGGCAAGAAGCAGCACGGCGAGAACGCGCCCTTCAACAAGATCCCGAACGGCGTGCCCGGTCTCGCGGCACGGCTGCCCATTCTCTACTCCGAAGGCGTCGCCAAGGGGCGCATCGACCTGCGTCGCTTCGTCGATCTCGTCGCTACCAACCCGGCGCGTCGCTTCGGCCTCGCGCCGCACAAGGGCGCGCTCGCAATCGGAGCCGACGCCGATGTCGTGCTGTTCGACCCCGACAGGCGCGTCACCCTCACCAACGCCATGCAGCACCACGGCAGTGATTACACCCCCTATGAAGGCATGGAGGTGCAGGGCTATCCGACGGCGACCTACCAGCGCGGACGCCTCGTTTTCGACGGGGACCGTGTGCTGGCGCAACCCGGGCAAGGACAGCTTCTGGCGCGTGGTCCCTATGGCGAAATTGCACCGACGGGTCGTTTCCCGACCCCGTTCGATCCGTTCGAGTAGGCTGGACAGGGAGGGCGCTCAGGCACCCTCCGGCTTCCCAAGCGGCGCGCCGACGCCGGTGCGCTCGGTCAGCAGGCCGTAATGCTCGACGCGGCGGTGGCGGGCGAAGTCGAAGATCGTCGCCTTGCCGAAGCGCGTCTCGTCGAGATCGCAGGCATGGACGAGCACGCCGTCCTCCTCATGGTCGAGTTCGCCGACGATCTTGCCGTCCGGTGCCGCGATCAGCGTGCCACCGAAGAGCGAATGGCCATCTTCCGTGCCGGCCTTGGCCACGGCCACGACCCAGGTCGAGTTCTGGTAGGCGCCGGCCTGCACCGAGAGCCGATGGTGGAACAGCCGGTCGGCGGTCGTCTCATGGGGCGATTGCCCGTTGACGGATGGGGTGTTGTAGCCGAGCACGACCATCTCGACGCCCTGAAGCCCCATGATGCGATAGGTCTCCGGCCAGCGCCGGTCGTTGCAGATCGCCATGCCGAAGAGACCACCTTCGAATTCCCAGACCGGGAAGCCGAGATCGCCCGGCTCGAAATAGCGCTTCTCGAGATGCTGATGCGTCCGCTCCGGGTCGAATTCGACGTGGCCCGGCAGATGGATCTTGCGATACTTGCCGACGATCCGGCCCGCTCGATCGACGAGGATCGAGCTGTTGAAATGCCGCCCCTCTGGCGTCAGCTCGGCATAACCGAAGCTCATGGCCATGCCGAGCTCTCTCGCCTTGTCGAAAAGCGGCTGCGTCTGCGGGCCCGGCATGCTGCGCTCGAACCAGCCATCCGCTTCGGCGCGATCCTCGTGATACCAGCGTGGGAAGAAGGTGGTGAGAGCCAGCTCCGGATAGACAATGAAGGTCGCGCCCTGCGCCCTGGCCGCCTCCATCAACGCGATCATTCGGTCGATGACCTGCTTGCGGCTGTCGGCTCGCTGGATCGGGCCTAGCTGGGCGGCGGCGACGGTGACGATGCGTGACACGGGCATTCCTGATCTGACGAAGCGGCGGGCTACCCCCAAGGCGCTCCGCCGAGCCCGTTCGAGACGGCGACGCCGCGCTCGGGCAAGGCTTTCGCCAAGGTTGCCCTTGATTGGGCCATGCCAGAGCATTAGACGGTCCCCGCCCATTCTTCATATGCTTTGTTCGAGGCCATCCATAATTCACCATTATGGCCTCCAGCGCCCGATGCCGCCCGCTCAGGATCCCGCTGCCGCCTCCGCCGGACTCGCCGCCGCAATGCTGCGTAATCCCGACAGGGCGAGATCCACCAGCTCGTCATCGGCCTGGGCCGAGCACATGGCATAGATCGGGTAGAAGAAGCTCGGCGCTCCGGCGACGAGATGCAGCCGGCCGGCGGCGATGTGTGGCGCGACCACCCGCTGGCGGAAATATCCCGAGCCGCCGACCTCGAGGATATAGCTCAAGGCGAGCGGCCCCAGGCTGACGAACAGGCCGGGGTTGTTCTCCTCGGGAAAGCTGAGTTCGTGATGCTGGGCGAAGTCCGGGCCCCAGTCGACATAGACGTAATTGTCCGCCCCTGCGGTTTCGGTGTCTGCAGCGGTCGAGACCAGCACGAGCTTCTCCTCGAGCAGCAATTCGACGCGCGCGCCCGGCCGGTGCTGGGGTTGATACATCACGGCGATGTCGAGCGCGCCGGTCGAAACCTGATGGGTCAGACTTTCGGGCAGGCCGACCTCGACGCGCAGCGCGATGTCGGGCGCGGCGCGGCGCATCCAATGCAGCCATTCGACCAGCCACGGATGCCAGAGGCTGAGTTCACCGCCGATGCTCAGCACCGCGCGTCGCCCCGGCGGGACCGCAACTTGGTGCCGCGCCCGCTGCCAGAGCTGCACGAACATTGGCGCATAGCGTAGGAACTGCTCGCCCGCGGGCGTCAGTGAAGCACCGTTCTTGTTGCGGATGAAAAGCGGCCGCCCGAGCTGTTCTTCCAGGGCCTTGACGCGCGCACTGACCGCGGTCTGGCTGACGTTGAGCTGCTCGGCGGCGCGCACGAAGCTGCGCATCCGCACGATCTCCAGGAAGGTTCGGGCCAGCTCGATATCCATGTGCAGCGCCTCCGAGACCTTTGTAGCATTATTCCTGCATTCAATCCGTCATTAAATTCGATTGTTTGCTTTTCTTGAAAGCGCAAGATGGCGGAGCTGGGCAACGCCATCGTCCACGCGGAACAGCTGACCGGCAGGATCCCCTGAACATGGCGGCCCCAGTCTTCTGGGATGGGATGCCATGGGCGTGCGCCCCGCCGATTTTACCGGAACGGATATCCTCCAGCTGGCCGCCGAACTGTCTGCTGCCGGCCATGCTTTCGCGCTCGGCGTCGTCGTCGAAGCGCGGGGCTCCAGCGCAGGGCGCGCCGGTGCGAAGGCTCTGTTCGATACCGAAGGGGAAGTCATTGCGGGCTGGGTCGGCGGCGGCTGTGCCGAATCCACGATCGCGCACGCCGCGGTCGAAGCCTGCGCCAGCGGCACGCCGCAACTCGTCGAGGTCGACCTCGACAGCGAGGTGCTCGGCGCGGGCATGCCCTGCGGCGGCCGGATGCGGGTCTATGTCGAGCCCGTCCTGCCTAGACCTGCGCTCTGGATTCTGGGGCATGGCCGCGTGGCCGAATGCCTGTGCCACTTCGGCGTTCTGTTGGGATTCTCGGTCGTCGTCGATGACGCCATGGCCGTTGCGGAACGGTTTCCCGAGGCCTCCCGCATCATCGCCGACGATCCTGACTATGAGGCGGTGACGCCGGCGGCCGGAGACTTCGCGGTCGTCGCAACGCAGCATCGCGGCGACCATGAATCGCTGCGCCGCCTGCTCGCGAGCGAGGTCGGCCATATCGCGCTGATCGCCAGCCGCAAGCGCGCCGGGCTGGTGTTGGCCTATCTGCGCAAGATCGGTTTCGACCGCCAGGCGATCGATCGGATTCACGCCCCGGCCGGGCTCGCCTTGAGCGCACGCACGGCCGAGGAAATCGCGTTGTCGGTCATCGCAGAGATCGTGCTCGTCCGCCGCAGCCGCGCCGACCGGGAAGTCGCGCCGCAGATGGGGGACGTGTCGGCGGCCGCGTCGGGCGAGACGCGGCCGCCGGTCACGCCGGCAAATGTCGAGCCGCTGCGCGTCGTAGGAGAATGAGATGACAGCTCACGTCGAGACCGCCGACCACAGGCCCGGCTTCTGGACCCGCTGGTTCCTGTCGACCAACCACAAGGACATCGGGACGCTCTACCTGATCTTCTCCGCCCTCGCCGGCATGCTGGGCACGGCTCTCTCGGTTGCCATGCGGATGGAGCTGCAGCAGCCGGGCATGCAGATCTTTTCCAGCCCGGCTGTGTTCAATGTGGTCGTCAGCGCCCACGGCCTGATCATGATCTTCTTCGTCATCATGCCGGCGCTGATCGGCGGGTTCGGCAACTGGCTGGTGCCGCTGATGATCGGTGCGCCGGACATGGCCTTTCCGCGCATGAATAACGTCTCGTTCTGGCTGCTGGTCGCGTCCTTCGTGCTGTTTCTCTGCTCGCTCTTCGTCGAAGGCGCGCCGGGCACTTCCGGCCATGGCGGCGGCTGGACGCTCTATCCGCCGTTCTCCGCAGCCACCGGT
Organism: Bosea sp. AS-1; assembly: GCF_002220095.1. Taxonomy (GTDB): domain Bacteria; phylum Pseudomonadota; class Alphaproteobacteria; order Rhizobiales; family Beijerinckiaceae; genus Allobosea. The sequence goes on along the minus strand of NZ_CP022372.1, from coordinate 4,832,926 downwards.
CAGCCTGGTCCGGCGGTCGATTTCGTCATCCTGTCGATTCACTTGTCCGGCGCGGCCTCGATCCTGGGCGCGATCAACTTCATCACGACGATCCTGAACATGCGCGCGCCCGGCATGACCTTGCACAAGATGCCGCTCTTCGCCTGGGCGATGCTGGTCACGGCCTTCATGCTGCTCTTCGCGCTGCCCGTGCTGGCCGGTGCGATCACCATGCTGCTGACCGACCGCAACTTCGGCACGACCTTCTTCGATCCGGCCGGCGGCGGCGACCCGATCCTCTACCAGCATCTGTTCTGGTTCTTCGGCCACCCCGAAGTCTACATCATGATCCTGCCAGCCTTCGGCATCGTCAGCCATGTCGTCTCGACCTTCTCGAAGAAACCGATCTTCGGCTATCTCGGCATGGCTTATGCCATCGTCGCGATCGGCCTCATCGGCTTCATCGTCTGGGCGCACCATATGTTCACCGCCGGGCTGTCGCTCAACACGCAGCGCTACTTCGCTTTCGCCTCGATGGTCATCGCGGTGCCGACGGGCATCAAGATCTTCTCCTGGCTCGCGACGATGTGGGGCGGCTCGATCAGCATCCGCGTTCCGATGCTCTGGGCAATCGGCTTCGTCGTACTCTTCACCATCGGCGGCGTCACCGGCGTGGTCTTGGCCAATGCCGGCGTCGACCGCGTCCTGCACAACACCTACTACGTCATCGCCCATTTCCACTACGTGCTGTCGCTCGGCGCCGTCTTCGGCATCTTCGCCGGCTTCTACTACTGGTTCCCGAAGATGAGCGGCTACCTGACCAATGAATGGCTCGGGCGGCTGCATTTCGTCATGATGTTCGTTGGTGTGAACATGGTGTTCTTCCCGCAGCATTTCCTCGGACTGGCGGGCATGCCGCGCCATTATGCCGATTATCCCGATGCCTTCGCCGGCTGGAACTTCGTCTCCTCGATCGGCTCCTACATCTCTGGCGCGAGCCTGCTCGTCTTCGTCGCGATGGTCGCGGAGGCGTTCTGGCGCAAGCGCCCCGCCGGCGACAATCCATGGGGGGAGGGCGCGACGACCCTGGAATGGACGCTGTCCTCGCCGCCACCCTTCCACCAGTTCGAGACGCTGCCACGCATCGTCGGGACGGATCATGAGGCCTGAGGTGCGCCCGGGCCGGATGATGTCGGAACCAGGACAGGGAGGTCGCAATGCCCCATGAAGCCGACAGCACAGGATTGACGACGCTCCTCTGGCTCATCTGCGTCTACTGGAACCTTGTCTGGTTCACCCAGCAACTGACGTCGCTCGGACAGGCCGGGAATGGCGAAACGGCGGAGCAGGCAGCGGGCGATCAGGTGCAGCAGAAGCCCGACCCACGGGCCTTGTCCGCGATCATATCGCGCAGCGCAGCCGCCTCGATGCGCGAAATCCTGCAGCGCGATGGTGCAGCCTCGGTAGAGGCCTTCATCGGAAGGGCGCTCGCGACTTATGAAGCTGTGGTGTCGGCCTTCGATGCCGGAGACCGAGACGCCCTGAGCCACTTGCTTGCCCCGGATGTCTACGATGCCTTCAGCGAGACGATTGCCCAGCGTGAGGAGGAGGGGGAGGAGGCGGCGGAAACCTTGTTCTCGCGCATCGAGCCCGAGATCGTAGAGGCCCGGATCGAGGAAGAGCGGATGGAGGTGTCCATCCGTTTCACCAGCGAATCCTTCAAGCTGCCGCGTCGCCCGGCAGGGCTGCTCTTCCGCAATGTGTCGAGCCCCTTGCACGGCGTCGACATCTGGACGTTTGCACGCAACCCGGCGGTGCGGGACGATGGTTGGCTGGTCGTGGCGACGCGGACGGAGGTGCGATGACGCGAGACGATGACGAGCCGCGCAGCTATGCCTCGCCGCCCTGCTTCATGCGGGAGGTCGATCCTGCTTATTTCGGCCTCGCTCCGCCACCACCGCCCACGCAGGGCGTCGTCGCCTGGCGCAAGGCCCAGCGGGAGCGGCTGATCACGAACCGCCTTTCGCTGTCGGCATCGTTCCGGGCCGACGCAGCTGCAAGGATCGCGCAGGCCCTCGATCGGCTGATCGGTGATCCAGGCGGGCATGTGATCAGCGCCTATTGGCCGTTCCGCGGCGAGCCGGATCTGCGGCCATGGCTGGTGTCGCTCCAGGCTCGCGGCGCACGTACGGCGCTACCCGTGGTGGTCGCGAGCCGGACACCGCTCATCTTCCGAAGCTGGCAACAGGGAGATCGCCTGACGCGCGGTGTCTGGAACATCCCGATTCCTGCGGATGGCGAGGTCGTCATCCCGGATATCGTGATTGCGCCTCTCGTCGGCTTCGATCCGGGCTTCTATAGGCTCGGCTATGGCGGCGGCTTCTTCGACCGGACGCTGGTTCAACTGCCCACGAGCACAGTTGCGATCGGCGTCGGCTATGATCAGGCCGCGATGGCGTCGATCATGCCGCAACCCCATGACATTCCCATGCGCCACATCATGACCGAAACCGGCATCAGGAGCCGCTAGGCGAGGCTGCGATCTCCTGATCGGCCGGCTCGGCCAGGAGCGTCGCGACCTCGGCACCGATCCGCATATCGTCCTCGGTCCCGAAGCCGTGCTTGCGGATGCGCCCCGCCCTGTCGATCAGGATCAGGCTCGGCGTTCCGCGCATGCCATAGGCAGCCATGGTCTGCGGAAGCGGCCCGTCCTCCGAGGGCCGGTCGACGCCGATCGGGAAGGTCAGGCGGAACTCGTGGATGAAGGCTTCGAGCGAGACCGGCGTCATCGCCGCATGGTGTTCGAAGACCGTGTGGAGCCCGATGACTGCGACCGCTTCTGCGGGAAAGAGTCGGGAGATCCGCTGCGCTTGCGGCAGGCCGCCCTGCACACAGCCGGGGCAGAGCATCTGGAAGGCATGGAGAACCACGACGCGCCCGCGCAGGTCGGCGAGAGCGAGCGGTTGCGGCGTGTTGAACCAGCGCACCACATCGAGCGGCGGGGCCAGGTCGGTGGCGACGGTCACGGTCGCGCCTCTCCCGCTTGCCCGGTCCCGGTCTGCCCTGCGAGTTCGCGCCGCAGCCGGCGCAGTTCCTCGAAACGGAGCGTGACGTCGCGCAGGACGGCCGCCATGCCGGTGATCCCGCCACCGGGCCCACGCAGCAGGGTGATGGTGAACTCGACCGAGATCTGCCGGCCATCCGCCGCTAGGGCCGGGACGGACAGCAGATCGCCGGCGCCATAGCGCGTGGCGCCGGTTGCAATAACGTTCTCCCAGCCGATCCAGTGCCGCCGTCGCAGCCGTTCGGGAATGATCAGATCGAGCGATGCGCTGAGAGCCTGTTCCGGTGTGAAGCCGAAAAGCCGGACCGCGCCGGGATTCCAGAACAGGATGATGCCATTTTGGTCGGTCGCCAGGATGGCGTCGGCTTCGCTTGCGAGAAGTGCGGCACCGAGATTTTCGACGAGCCGTTCCGAAGCATCGAGCATCTTGTGCGCCTCTTGTTTGGGCGTGGCCAAGCACCGGCCGAGTGCCCGATCAGGAACCGGACCAGGCGCCGACGAGACCGCAACGCGGCGCGCCTCGGCTGCATGCCGGCATGGGACAGAACCAGCAGGATGTCATCCGGCCAGAAGCCGGACAATCTCATTTCATTGCACTTCAAGTGCATGAATCTTCGTATGAAAACCGGAAGTGGTCGGCCCTCGGCCTGTTTCCTTGCCGGCTGAAGATCTTCGACGCGAGTTTGCGTTTTCGCAACTTGCGGACGCTCCGGCTCCGATAGTGTCGGACGCCCGCTAGGCACGGTGCTCGAAATCGGCACTGAATTGAGCTGAATCAAATCGCAGCTTTCATCCGCCCGCTAGAAGGATGCGATTGTTCGAATGTCCCGGCCCGACGCGGCAGTCGAGATCGAGGTGGTACGGTGAGATTTCCTTCCCTCTTTGCGCAGGCGCCTCGCTTGAAGGGCCGAATGTCGCCGACTGGCTATCCTTGTCCGGCTACAGGCTGTGCGCCGATGCGCCAGGCGCTGAGGGCGATGCGCGGCACGAGCCGCCTCGGGAGGGGGTAGCGATGGTTTCGACGCTAACGATCGCGGAACGCCAGGGCGCGATGGCGATATCGCTGCTCGTCGCGCTGTGCGGCTTCGCCATGGCGATCGCCGGCAATGGTGATCTTTTCGGGGCCCAGGGCGTCGTTGTTCTGCTGTTCGGCCTCGGTTGCGCCGGACTCGTCCTTTCGCAATATTTCGCGCCGGAGCCCTCGGAGGAGCGCCTGACGCGCTATTACGACGATCCGACCAAGGTCGGCATCGTCCTATCCCTGGCCTGGGCCGTGGTCGGCATGGCCTTCGGTGTCTGGGTTGCGGCGCTGCTGGCCTGGCCAGACCTGACCTTCGACGCCGGCTGGGCGAGCTTCGGCCGCATCCGCCCGGTCCATACCTCGGGCGTGATCTTCGGCTTCGGTGGCAACGCGCTGATCGCGACCTCCTTCCACGTCCTGCAGCGTACTTCGCGGGCGCGCCTACCCGACCAGCTCACCCCCTGGTTCGTACTGATCGGCTACAACCTGTTCTGCGTGGTCGCGGCCAGCGGCTACCTGATGGGCGTCACCCAGTCGAAGGAATACGCCGAGCCGGAATGGTACGCGGACATCTGGCTGGTCATCGTCTGGGTCGCCTATTTCCTGCTCTACATCCGCACGCTGCAGCGGCGGAAGGAACCGCATATCTACGTCGCGAACTGGTACTACATGGCCTTCATCCTGGTCGTGGCGGTGCTGCACATCGTCAACAACCTGGCGGTGCCGATCTCCTTCGCCAGCGCCAAGAGCTATTCGCTCTTCTCCGGCGTGCAGGATGCGATGACGCAGTGGTGGTACGGCCACAACGCGGTCGCCTTCTTCCTGACCTCCGGCTTCCTCGGCATGATGTACTACTACCTGCCGAAGCGGGCCGGCCGGCCGATCTTCTCCTACAGGCTGTCGATCATCAGCTTCTGGGGCATCACCTTCATGTATATGTGGGCGGGCTCACACCACCTGCATTACACGGCGCTGCCGCAATGGGTGCAGACGCTGGGCATGACCTTCTCGGTGATGTTGCTGGTGCCGTCCTGGGCTTCGGCCGGCAACGCACTGGCGACGCTGAACGGCGCCTGGCACAAAGTCCGCGACGACGCGACGCTGCGCTTCATGATGGTCGCCGCCGTCTTCTACGGCCTCTCGACCTTCGAGGGCTCGTTCATGGCGATCCGGGCCGTCAACTCGCTCTCGCACTATACCGACTGGACCATCGGCCACGTCCATGCCGGCGCGCTGGGCTGGGTGGCGATGATCACCTTCGGCTCGCTCTACGCGCTGGTGCCGTGGATGTGGAAGGTCGAGCGGATGTATTCGCCCAAGCTGATCGAGGTCCATTTCTGGCTCGCCCTCGCCGGGACCATCATCTACGTCTTCGCGATGTGGAACTCGGGCATCATCCAGGGCCTGATGTGGCGCACCTATAACGACAGCGGCACGCTGGCCTATTCGTTCATCGACAGCCTGGTCGCGATGCACCCCTATTATATTGCGCGCACCGTGGGCGGGCTGCTGTTCCTGCTCGGAGCCATCGTCGCCGCCTACAATGTCGGGATGACGATCCGCATGGCCCGCAGCCGGGCCGCGGGAAGCGCGGGTGAGGCGGACCGGCCCGCCCTTCAGGCCGCCGGCGCGGCGCTGCAGCCGGGGGAGTGAGTCAATGCGCGAGTTCTTTCACCGCAAGCTCGAGCGTAACGCCATCGGCTTCGTGCTCGCCATCATCGGCGTCTCGGCGATCGGCGGCTTCATCGAGATCGCTCCGCTCTTCACCATCCATGAGACGGTCGAGAAGGCGCCGGACATGCGCACCTATACGCCGCTCGAGCTGGCGGGGCGCAATATCTACATCCGCGAGGGTTGCTACGCCTGCCACAGCCAGATGATCCGCACGCTGCGTGACGAGGTCGAGCGCTACGGACCTTATTCGCTCGCGGTCGAGTCGCAATACGACCATCCGATGCAATGGGGCTCGAAGCGTACGGGGCCGGATCTCGCTCGCATCGGGGGCAAGTATTCCGACGCCTGGCACGTCGCTCATCTCTACAATCCGCGCGATGTCGTGCCGCAATCGGTCATGCCGAAATATGGCTGGCTCCTGCGCAACGAGTTGAAGGTCGACGATCTCGGCAAGCATCTCGCGGCGCAGCGCGCCGTCGGCGTGCCCTATACCGATGCGCAGGTCGCGAATGCGACGGCTGACGCCTATGGCCAGGCCAGCCCCGACAGCCCTTATGCCGAAGGCGTCACGCAGCGCTATGGCGATGCCACCAATATGCGCGCCTTCGACGGCGAGCCGAACCGCCTGACCGAGATGGACGCGCTCGTCGCCTATCTGCAGGTCCTCGGCAAGCTGACCGATGCGGCCCAGCGCCAGACGGCGACGGCTGCGGAGAAGTAGGGCGATGGATCTCGATCATCAATCGCTGGTCGGCTTCGCCAAGAGCTGGGGGCTGTTCTACCTGCTCGCTCTGGCGGCCGGGGTGCTGATCTACGCGCTCTGGCCGTCCAACCGGGCGCGCTTCGACCGCGCGAAGGCGAGCATTCTCGACAAGGACGACAGGCCGGGGGACTGAGCGATGGCAGATACGACACGCGATCCCGTCACCGGACGGATGACGACCGGCCATGAATGGAACGGCATCGAGGAGCTCGAGACGCCGATCCCGCGCGTGGTCCTGTTCTTTCTGGCGGCGACGGCGCTTTTCTCGATCGGTTACTGGCTGCTGATGCCGGCCTGGCCGTTCGGTTGGAGCTACACCAAGGGCTTGCTCGGCATCGACCAGCGTGAGGTCGTGACCGAGCAGGTCCGCGACGCGGCGGCCGAGCGTGCGGGCTGGACGACGAGGATCGCGAACGCGTCCTTCGCGGAGATCAAGGCCGATCCGGCATTGATGCGCCGTGTCGTCGAGACGGGGCGCACATTGTTCGAGGATAACTGCGCCGTCTGCCACGGTACCAAGGGCAAGGGCGGTCCGGGCTTTCCCAATCTCGCTGCCGGCTCCTGGCTCTGGGGCGGCGCGCCTGAGGCCATCGCGGAAACCATCCGCGTCGGCATCAATGGCACGGCCAAGGACACGCGCACCTCGCAGATGCTGGCGTTCGGCCGGGATGGCGTGCTCCAGCGCGAGCAGGTCCTCGCCGTCGTCGCCTATGTCCGCTCGCTCTCGGGCCTGGCGCTGACCGCAACCGAGCAGGCGAGCCTGCCGGCCGGCAAGGAGGTCTTCGCGCAGAATTGCGTCGCCTGCCACGGTCCCGAGGGCAAGGGGATGCAGGATCTGGGCGCACCGGACCTGACGGATACGAACTGGATCTATGGCGGCGATGCGCAATCGGTGCTCAACACCGTGCATGGCGGGCGCCAGGGCCATATGCCGAGCTGGGAAGGGCGGCTGTCACCGACCGAGATCAAGCTGCTGGCGCTCTATGTCGGCACGCTTGGCGGAGAGAAGAAATGAACGGCCGGGCAAGCAGCGCGGGAGGGCGGCGCGGCGGCCGCAAGGCCTTCTGGCTGACGGTGGCGTTCGTTCTGGCCGGCGGGCTTATCCTCGCCAATGCGCATCTGGTCTATGTCGCCATCGGCTCGCAGCCGGCCTGCGTGCCGCATGCGAAGACGGCGGGAGAACCGGGGCAGCTCCGCGCCGCCGGCTCGTCTTGCTGAGGAAGGAGAGGGAAACATGGGCACGATCGACGAGAGCCACGGCAGCCCCCTCCCGCTCGCCGCGCAGCGGCAGCGCCATCTTCCGGCAAGTGCGGCGCTGTCCTGGCTCGGCGTCGGCTGGCGCGACCTCTGGCTGAGCCCGCTGCCCAGCCTGATCTATGGTTTCGTGGTCTTCCTGGTCTCGCTTGCCATTGTCTGGGGGCTGTTCCGGCTGGAGCTCGACTACATTCTATTCCCGGCTCTGGCGGGCTTCATGGTGGTCGGGCCGCTTCTGGCGATCGGGCTCTACCAGAAGAGCCGCGACATCGAGCAGGGCAGGTCGGTCAGCCTGGCGCGCATGATCTTCGTGAAAGCGGCCTCCGGCGGCCAGGTCTGGTTCACCGGGGCGATCCTGTGCCTGCTGATGCTGGTCTGGATGCGCGCTGCCGTGATCATCTATGCGCTGTTCTTCGGTCTGCGTCCCTTCCCCGGTCTGCATGACGTCGCCACGATGCTGGTCACGACGCCGACGGGCTGGGCGATGTTGCTGGTCGGCACGGCGGCTGGTGGCCTCTTCGCCGCCTTCTCCTTCGCGATCAGCAGTTTCGCTGTTCCGATGCTGCTGGACGAGCGGGTCGATGCCTTCACCGCGATGGGTACCAGCATCTCGCTGGTCTGGAACAACCTGCCGGTGATGCTCGCCTGGGGCGCGATCGTGCTGGCGCTGTTCCTGCTCAGCCTGGCGACCGGAATGCTCGGCCTGATCGTCGTCTTCCCGCTGCTCGGCCACGCCACCTGGCACAGCTACAGGGCGATCAGATGAGCTGCTGTGCGCCGTTGCATGCGCCCGGCGAGGCGTTCGACGGCGCAGCGACGCGGCAGGAGCTGCGGCTCGCCAGTCGCGATCTCGGCGAAGGACTCAGGCAGAGCGATCTGTCGGTCCCGTCGGTCCATTGCGCTGCCTGTATCGGCACTGTCGAAAGCGGGCTGAGGCGCGTGCCCGGCGTCGAGCATGTCCGGGTCAACCTCTCGACCCGTCGCGTGACGGTGAAATGGCGTGGCGAGGAGGCGCCGGACCTGCTCGTGGCTCTGGCGGGCCTCGGCTACCCCGGTCACCTCTTCGAGAGCGAGGCCGATACGGCGGATCCGGAGCTGACCCGGTTGATCCGGGCGCTGGCGGTCGCCGGTTTTTGCGCCATGAACATCATGTTGCTCTCGGTTTCGGTCTGGTCGGGAGCAGAGCCCGAGACGCGCAGCGCCTTCCACTGGGTCTCGGCGGCGCTGGCCTTGCCCTGCCTCGTTTATTCCGGGCGCATCTTCTATATGTCTGCCTGGTCGGTGCTGAAGCATGGCCGCACAAACATGGATGTGCCGATCTCGATCGGCATCAGCCTCGCCTTCGGCCTGAGCCTCTACGATACGATCCATGACGGTCCGCACGCCTATTTCGACGCGGCGACCTCGCTGATCTTCTTCCTGCTGATCGGGCGCGCGCTCGACCATCTGATGCGCGAGAAAGCCCGCGCTGCCGTTCGCGGCCTGATGCGTCTCGCGGCCCGCGGCGCGACCGTGCTGCGCGACGACGGCAGCCGCGACTATCTGCCGGTGGCCGAGATCGCGCCCGGGATGCGCCTCGCCCTCGCTGCTGGTGAGCGTGTGCCCGCCGACGGTGTGGTCGCCGAGGGGCACTCCGATCTCGACTGTGCCATCGTTACCGGCGAGAGCGCGCCGCAAGCAGTCGCGCCCGGGGCCGCGGTCAGAGCCGGCACCCTCAACCTCTCCGGGCCACTGACGATCGTCGCCTCCGCGAAAGCCGAGGACTCGTTCCTGGCCGAGATGGTTCGGCTGATGGAGGCGGCCGAGGGGGGGCGGGCGCGCTATCGCCGCATCGCAGACCGGGCAGCCGCGCTCTATTCACCGGTCGTCCATGCCACGGCCTTCCTCGCTTTTCTCGGCTGGATGGCGGCGAGTGGGGATTGGCACCGCGCGATCACCGTCGCCATCGCCGTGCTGATCATCACCTGCCCCTGTGCGCTTGGGCTTGCCGTTCCCATCGTGCAGGTGGTGGCGTCGCGGCGCCTCTTCGAGCACGGCATCATGGTCAAGGATGGCTCGGCCATCGAGCGGATGGCGGAGATCGACGCCGCCGCCTTCGACAAGACCGGCACCTTGACGCTGGGCCGCCCGCGGCTTGCCAATGCAGCCGAAATCCTGCCGACCGACCTCGCCGTTGCCGCAGCCTTGGCGCGCCGCTCGGGCCATCCCTTCTCCCAGGCTATCGCCGAGGCGGTTTCGGATGATGGGCTGGCCCTGCCGGATGTCCGGGAATATCCGGGCCTTGGGATCGAGGGGCGGCTCTATGGCCATCTATACCGGTTGGGACGGGCAGAATGGGCGCTGGCAGATGCCGAGCCTGCAGGGGAGAGCGGCACCACACTGAGTCGGGATGGCAAGGGCCTGGCTCGCTTTACCTTCGTTGAGACCCTGCGTCCGCAGGCGCGTGAGGCCCTGAACGCGCTGCGTGGCGGAGGTATCGCGATCGCCCTGCTCACGGGCGATACACCGGTCGCGGCGAGCCGCGTTGCCGCGCAGCTTGGGATCGAGAGCGTCGCAGCCGACCTGCTGCCGGCCCAGAAGGTCGAAAGGCTCGCTGCGCTGACGGCCGGGGGCAGCAAGGTGCTGATGGTCGGCGACGGCCTGAACGATGCCCCGGCGCTGATGGCGGCCCATGTCTCGATGGCGCCGGCCTCGGCGGCCGACATTGGTCGCAACGCCGCCGATTTCGTCTTCCTGCACGCGGGGCTGGACGCCGTCCCGGCGGCCCTGGCGATTTCGCGCAGTGCCGGCCGGCTGGTGCGGCAGAACTTTGCTCTGGCGGTCGGCTACAACGCCATCGCCCTGCCGGTCGCGATCGCCGGATACGTCACGCCGCTGATCGCGTCGTTGGCGATGTCTCTGTCTTCCGTCCTTGTCATCGCCAATGCGCTCCGGCTCGGAGCACCGCCCAAGCTTGCTCGCTCAGCTGATGAGGGGCCGGAGTCGGTGGGCTTCGCTCCGGCCTTCGAGGCGAGCCGATGAGCAGCCTGGTCTTCCTCGTGCCATTGGCGCTCGTGCTCGGGGCGACGGCCCTTGTGGCCTTCCTCTGGTCGCTGCGCGCCGGCCAGTATGAGGATCTCGATGGCGCGGCGGAGCGCATCCTGCTCGATGAGGGCAACGGCCTAGACCGCGATCGCCCGGACTGATCTGCGCGAACCGGCGCTGAATTCAGCTTCCGGGGCTCGGTTCCCCTGCCGGGAGCAGCCAGGCGTCGCCGCGCACTTCGAGACTCACCACAGCCCCTGTCGCCGGAAGCCGGATGCTCTCGACCTTCGCGGTAAGAAGCAGGGGCGCAGGCCCGCCATCGAGGCGAAGCTGGGCGAAGCATCGCGAGCCGCCGAAGGAAATGTTTTCGACGACGGCGCCGACTCCGTCGTTGCGAGGTGGTCCAAGGACGATCTGCTCCGGCCGCAGCAGGATGGTGCCCTGTCCGTGGCGTCCCGACGTGGAAGCCGGCAGCCTGCCAAGCGGACAGGAGACGAAGCCATCGCCGATCTCCACCTCGATCAGGGTGCCTTCTCCGAGGAACAGGGCCGTCCTGGGGTCTTCCGGTTGCCAGTAGAGCGCGTCCGGGCGACCAGACTGCACCAGGCGGCCTTCGCGCATCACGGCGAGCTGATCGGCGAAGGAGAGCGCCTCGGCTTGGTCGTGCGTCACCAGGATGGCGGTGATTCCGGCGCGGGACAGCACACGCCCGACCGCCTGCCGGACGGTTTCGCGCAGGCCTGTGTCGAGCGCGGAGAACGGCTCGTCGAGAAGCATCAGGGCCGGCTTGCGCGCCAATGCACGGGCCAGCGCCACGCGCTGCTGCTGGCCACCCGAGAGCTCGTCCGGCTTGCGCGTCAGCATCGCGGGATCGAGTTCGACCATCTCCATCAGCTCGCGCAGGCGTTCCGCCCGGTCCGGCGCATGGCGCGGAAGGCCGAAGCCGAGATTGCCGGCGACGTCGAGATGCGGAAACAGCGCTCCGTCCTGGGCGACATAGCCGACCCGCCGCCGATGCGCCGGCGCGATCGCCGGGCCGTCGGCCAGGACCTGTCCGTCGAGCGTCACCTTGCCGGCGTCGGGCGCTTCGAAGCCGGCGATGACGCGCAGCAGCGTCGTCTTCCCCGAGCCGGAAGGGCCGACAACAGCGACCCGGCTGCCCGCTTCCACGGAAAGGGAGACGCGATCCAGCGCTGCTATCGCGCCGTAGCGCTTCGTGACATCCGAGATGACAAGCTGGGTCATGAGCCGAGGGATTTGCGGGCCTGAGCGTGCAGCAGCGCGGTCATCGGCAGAGAGAGAAGGATCATCAGGACGGCATAAGGCGCCGCCTTCGCATAGTCGAGTTCGCTGGTGAGGGCCCAGAACTCGGTGGCGAGCGTGCGGGTGCCGTTCGGGGCGAGCAGCAATGTCGCGGTCAGCTCGGTTGCGACGCCCATCGCGACGAGCGCCATCGCGGCGGCGACGCCCGGGGCTGCGAGCGGCAGCGTCACCGCAAGGAGGGTCTGAGCCGGGCTGCGGCCGAGCGCCGCAGCAGCCCGCTCCAGCTCGACCGGAACCTGCGCGATGCCGGCCCGCAGCCCGACGAGCGCGCGCGGCAGGAACATCAGCATATAGGCGAAAACCACCGTCGCGGCCGTCTGATAGAGCGGCAGGGCGACACGGACCGTGATCGTGACGAGCGCCAACGCCACCACCACACCCGGAAGGGCGCCGAGATAGCTATGGCAACCTTCAAGGAAGCGTGCGGTCCGGCCGGGGGCGCGCACTGACAACCATGCCATTGGCAGCGCGATGGTGGCGGTCGCGAGAGCCCCGGCGGCCGCATAGCCCAGCGTCTCGACGATGGCATTGGCGAGGGCCGGTTGCCGCCAGGCGCCGTCGCCCGCGGCCGTGAGCCAGCGGGACAGCGTCACCACCGGCACCCCGAGGCTGAGTGCGGCGAAGCCGAGCGGCAGTGCCAGGGCAGGAAGCCGCCAGGCTCCGAGCCTCTGGCGCGGTGCGGGACGCGGGGCGCCGGAACCGAGCCGGGCATAGCGCGCAGTGCCGCGCAGCAGCCATTCGAGCCCGATCAACCCGAAGCAGCTCAGCACCAGTACGCCGGCCAGCATGTTTGCCGCCGGGCCGTTGAAGCTCGACTGGAACTGGTCGATGATCGCGGTGGTGAAGGTGTCGAAGCGGATCAGCGCGAAGAGGCCGTACTCTGCCAACAGATGTAGCCCGACCAGGAGGCTGCCGCCGCAGATTGCAAGCCGCAGCTGAGGCAGGACCACGCGCAGAAAGACGAGCGCCGGCGGCTGCCCGAGCGAGGCGGCGACATGCTCGAGCGCGGGATCGAGCCGGCGGATCTGCGCGGACACGGGTAGATAAAGGAACGGCAGATAGGCGAGGACGGACACCAGAACGGCCGCCGGCAGCCCATGGAAACCGGGCAGCAGGCTGACCCAGGCATAGGATTGCACGAAGGCGGGGACCGCGAGCGGCGCGACGGCGAGCCAGGAGAAGACTTTCGCACCGGGCATGTCGCTGCGTTCGGTCAACCATGCCAGCCCGACCGCCAGCAGGATCGCCGGCGGTAGCGTGCACAGTTCGAGCAGCAACGTATTGAGAAGCAGTTCGCCGACGCGTGGCCGCCAGATCAGGGCGAGTGCCGTTTGCCAGCCTGTCTCGATCGCGATCCAGACGATGAATCCCAGCGGCAGCAAGGCACCGAGCGCCACGGCGCCGGCGAGCAGCAGCATCGCCCGGCCGGTAAGGTGGCGCTGCCGCCTGAGCGGCAGGATCGGCAAAGCCGGAGCGTGGATGGAAAGCGAAACGGTCATGAGGTGATGCGCGTGCGAGGCGATCTCGCACGCGCGATGCGTTGGCGCAATGGGGTCAGAGCAGTCCAGCTGCGGTCATCAGTTCGGTGACCTTCTTGCTGTCGAGCTGGGAGGGTTCGACCTTGGGCGCGTCGAGCTTGGCGATCGGCTCGAGCTTCGCATTGGAGGCCTCGCCGTTGCCGATGGCGTATTCGAAGGAATCGCCGTCACGCAGCACGGCCTGCCCGTGCTTGCCGCTCATCCACTTCACGAAAGCCTCCGCCTCCTTCTTGTGCTTGCTGGAGGCCAGCACGCCGGCGCCCGAGGTGCTCAGGAACGCGCCGGGGTCCTGGTGACGGAAATAGTGCAGCCCGATATTGCCGCTGTTTTCGCCGGTCTTCGCCTGGTCGCCGAAGTAGTAGTAGTGATAGATCACCGCGCCTTCGACTTCGCCGGCATTGACGGCCTTCATGGCGGTGCTGTTGCCGCGATAGGCGCTGGAGTTCGCCTTCATCGCCTTGAGCCAGTCGGCCGTGACCTTCTCGCCCTTGAGGACGAGGAGCGCGCCGACGATGGCCTGGAAGTCGGCCCCCGACGGCGAAGCGGCCCAGCGGCCCTTCCACTTGGCGTCCGCGAGGTCGAGCATCGACTTCGGCAGGTCGGCTTCCTTCAGCTTGCGCTTGTCGTAGACGAAGACGGTGCTGCGCGCCGCCACACCGACCCAGCGCCCGCTTTCGGGCCGGAAGTTGGCCGGCACCTGGTCCAGGATATCCTTCGGCAGTTCCGCAAACAGACCGGCCTTCTCGACCAGCGCCATGGCGGGGGAGTTTTCCGTGACGAAGACATCGGCGGGAGACGCGGCGCCTTCCTGAACGATCTGGTTCGCGAGCTCGGTATCCGATCCCTTGCGGATCGTCACCTTGATGCCGGTTTCCTTGGTGAAGTCGTCGGCCCAGGCCTGGGTGAGGCTGGCATGCTGGGCATTGTACACCGTGATGCCATCCTGTGCCTGAGCCAGGACGGGCATGGAGCAGGCGAGGGCGAGGCCCATGGCGGCCGATCGAACGCGCGAAGAAATCGATGAGATCACGGGAAAACCTTGCAGGCAGTTGAGAGTGGAAATCCAGTGCCACTGCTTCAACGCTTGAAATAACGTCCCGTCAACAGCTGTGTTATTAGTTTAGACTAATTACAATCTTGGAATCCTTGAGGAATTCGCGCTGCGAGGGGTTGGCCGGAGCCGCAGAGAACCTTGGCCGATCCGCCCGAACGTTGGGTGTCGGGCGCGATCTCAAAGGCTTGCTGCAGCGCGTGCGGCCTGATCGTACTGACCGGACAGAGAGCGCATGGCGGCGGCGATCTCGGACAATTGTACCGGATCGATCCCGGTCGCCCGGACGGATCTGACGAGCAGCTGTTCGCGAATCTGTGCATAGCGCCGGCAGGCCTCCTCGCCGGCCGGCGTCACCTCGACGGTCTTCTCCTTGCCCTTGCGGCCGCCCTTGAGCAGCTTGAGCCGCTCGAGCTTCTTCATCGAGTAGTTCACGAGATGGGTGTCCTCGATGTTGAGGACGAGACAGACATCGGCGAGCCGCTTCGGCTTGCCGCGATGATTGACGTTGTGCAGCACGAGCACGTCGAGCGGCGACAGATCGGCGATGCCGGCCGCAGCCATGCAGCGGATCATCCAGCGCTGGAAGGCATGCACCGTCATGTTCATGGCGAACTCGAATTCGGAAAGCGCCGGCAGCGCTCCGGATGCGAGATGGCCGGAGGAAACGATCGGGCCGAGATCGTCAGGGGCCGGAGGGGTCATCGGGCTCGATCATCCTGAGTGGGAATGTGGCGTCCTCCCGTGCAAGCCGCATGGGCGGCGTCGATCCGGGATCCACGCCTGAGCCGCTCCGGCATGGATCCCGGGCCTGCGCTTCGGCACGCCCGGGATGACGGTGATCCTGATGGGATGCGTGGCGAGGTCGTTCGCCTCACATCTTCTTGTAGGCGTCGATGACCGCCTTGCCGTCGGCGCCGGCCTTCTTCAGCCAGTCCTCGGTCAGGGTTTCGCCGGCCTTCTTGAAGCCTGCGGACAGCGCCGGCGACGGAGCCTGCACCTTCATGCCCTTGGCCTTGAGCTGGTCGAGATACCAGCCGGCCTTCTCCTCCCACATCTTCCAGCCGCGTTCCTCGGCGGTCGCGGAGGCTTTCAGGATCGCATCCTGCGTCGCCTTGTCGAGCGCGTTGAAGGCGGCCTTGTTGACGAAGGTGGCATCCTTCGGGATCCAGGCCTGCACGTCGTAGAAGTGGTCGAGCGATTCCCAGGCCTTGGAATCGTAGCCGGTGCCGCCCGACGACATGAAGGAGTTGACGACGCCGGTGGCGAGCGCCTGCGGCAGTTCCGCCGCCTGGATCGTCACCGACTGCATGCCGAGCAACTCGCCGAGGCGGGCGGTGCCGACATTATAGGCGCGCCACTTCAGGCCCTTCATGTCCTCGATCGTGTTGATGTCCTTCTTCGCGTAGACGCCCTGCGGCGCCCAGGGGACCATGAAGAGCAGCTTGATGCCCTGTGCGTCGAGCTTCTTCTCGATGGCGGATTTCGAGGCGGCGTAGAGCTTCTTCGAGTCAGCGAAGCTGGTCGCCAGGAAGGGCACGACGTCGATGCCGAAGATCGGGTCCTCGTTCTCGTGGATCGACATCAGGATCTCGCCCATCTGGGCCTGGCCGGAGGCGACGGCACGCTTGATCTCGGGCGCCTTGAACAGGGCCGCGTTGGCATGGACCGTGATCTGGAGCTTGCCGCCGGTAGCCGCCTCGACGTCCTTGGCGAAGAGGGCGAGGTTCTCCGTGTGCGGGTTGTCGGACGGGTAGGCGTTGGGGAGGTTCCATTTCGTCTGGGCCGAGGCCGGCGTGGCCATGGCGAGCGCGCTGACGCTGACGGCGAAGGCCGCTGCGGCCAGGGTTCTGCGGTTGATCATGCTGACATTCCCTCTCTCTTGTTGATTGTGGTGGTCATTGATCCGGGAAGGCGAGCTTCGGCAGGTAAAGCACGATTTCCGGGAAGGTCGTGATGATGATGACCGCGACGTTCAGCAGAATGAAGAACGGAAACGCGGCCTTCGCAACGGTCCAGGTATCCTTGCCGCTCATGTTCTGCAGGACGAACAGATTGAAGCCCACCGGCGGGGTGATCTGTGCCATCTCGACGTGGATCACGAGGTAGACGCCGAACCAGACGAGATCGAAGCCAGCTTCCTTGACCATCGGCAGCACGATCACGGCGGTCAGCACGATCATCGAGATGCCGTCGATGAGGCAGCCCAGGATGATGTACATGCAGGTGAGCGCCAGCACGAGCATGTGCGGCGAGAGGTTCTGCCCCTTGACCCATTCCGCCAGCGCCGCGGGGATGCCGGTATAGGCCATCGCCGCCGTGCAGAATGCGGCGCCGGCCAGGATCAGCATGATCATGCAGGTCAGCCGGGTTGCGCTCATCACGCTCTCGGCGAAGGTCTGCCAGGTCAGCGTGCCGCTCCACCAGGCGAGGAAGAGCGCGCCGGTGACGCCCCAGGCGGCGCATTCCGTCGCGGTCGCAAAGCCGAGGATCAGCGAGAAGAAGACCGCCGCAATCAGCAGCAGGACGGGCATCAGCTTGGCCGACTGGCGCAGCTTCTGCACGAAGGGCATAAAGGGATCGCGCGGCGGTGTCTTGTCCGGATTGAGCAGCGACCAGACGATGACGTAGCCCATATAGAGCGCCATCACCACGAGGCCGGGCAGGAAGCCGCCGAGGAAAACCTGCAGCACCGACACATTGGCAGAAACCGCATAGACCACCATGGGGATCGAGGGCGGAATCAGCAGCCCGAGCGTGCCGGAACCGGCGAGGGTCCCGAGGCTCAGGCGCTCGTCATAGCCGCGCTTCTTCAGTTCCGGCAGCGAGATCTTGCCGATGGTGGCGACGGTGGCTGCAGAGGAGCCCGAGACCGCGGCAAAGATACCGCAGCCGATGATATTGGTGTGGACGAGGCGTCCGGGCAGCCACTGCAGCCAGGGCGAAAGACCCTGGAACATCTGCGCAGAGAGGCGCGTGCGGAACAGGATTTCGCCCATCCAGATGAAGAGCGGCAGCGCGGCGAGCGTCCATGAGGCGGAGGCGCTCCAGACGGTCGTCGCCAGGACCTGCCCGATGGGAACGTCGGTGACGAGGACCATGGCCAGCAGGCCGACGAGGCCGAGCCCGACGGCGATCCAGACGCCGCTGGCCAGAACGACGATCAGGAAGGCGAGCAGGGCGAAGGAGAGAGCAAGCAGGCTCATGGCTCAGACGCCTCCGCCCTGTGCAACGCGCTCGATCAGCTCTTCCGTCGTCTGCGGAGGCTCGGGCTCGTAGGTCGGCCTGCCGCCCAGGGCGACGGTGACCCATTCCTCGGCGATGGCGACCAGTAGGATCGCCAGGCCGACGACCATGCCGCTCTGCGGAATCCAGAGCGGCACGGAGATCACGCCCGTCGACATGTCGAAGAAGCGCCAGGAATCATAGGCCAGCTTGCCGGCTTGCCAGGTGAAATAGGCGATGAACGCTGCGGCGATCGTCAGGGATAGCAGCTCCGCGATCCGGCGCGCCCGGCCTTTCAGGCGCTCGAGTATCAACCCGACGCGGATCATCTCGCCTTTGCGGAAGGTGTGGGCGAGTCCGAGGAACGCCATCGCGACCAGCGACCACGCCGTGAAATCGTCACCCGAGGGCACATTGAGATTGATCTCGCGCCCGACGGATAGCAGCATCATCAGCACGAAGATGCCGACAAGAAACAGGCCTGCGAGGTACCCGGCGGCGAGATAGAGCAGATCGAGCGTTCGACGAATCATCGCAGCGCCGCTCCGCCGACGCCGGGGCACCCGCCCCTGATTGTCAGGACCGTTCGCATCGTCGCATCCTCCGCCTTCTGCTGGTGAGGCCCCTCAGCCTTCTTCCAGCCATAATTGCGAGAGTAGCCGGTGAAATCGGCTTGTCAACACAACATCGACGATTTATCGATGAAATGTCGGCGTTAGCGCCGCTAATGAAAACCGGGGACTTCCGATGGCGGCACGCTGGGACTTCTGGATCGACCGTGGCGGCACCTTCACCGACGTGATCGGCCGCGATCCATCTGGCAATCTCCATGCCAGGAAGCTGCTTTCAGAAAATCCGGGCGCCTATCGCGACGCCGCCGTGCAGGGCATCCGCGATCTGCTCGGCCTGAGGGCGGGCGAGCCGATTCCGGAAGGGGCGGTGGGCGAGGTTCGCATGGGCACGACCGTTGCGACCAATGCCCTGTTGGAACGCAAGGGCGACCGGACGCTGCTCGTCACCACCAAGGGCTTTCGCGATGCGCTGCGCATCGGCTACCAGGCGCGGCCGGACATCTTCGCCAAGCAGATCGTGAAGCCCGAGCAGCTCTATGAAGACGTGCTCGAGGTCGAGGAGCGCGTGCTGGCCGACGGAACGGTCGAGCGGGCGCTCGACGAGGCGGCAGTCCGGACGGCGCTGCAGGCGCAGTACGATGCCGGCTTCCGCGCCGTCGCGATCGTCTTCATGCACGGCTATCGCTACAGCGCCCATGAGCAGGCGGCCGCCCGCATCGCCCGCGAGATTGGCTTCCCGCAGGTTTCCGTCAGCCACGAAGTCTCACCGCTGATCAAGCTTGTCGGGCGCGGCGACACCGCCGTGGTCGATGCCTATCTTTCGCCCATCCTCGGCCGTTACGTGCAGCAGGTTTCGGAGGAACTCGACGTCGCCCGCACCGGCGCGCGCCTGATGTTCATGATGTCCTCGGGCGGCCTCACCGCGGCCGAGCTGTTCCAGGGCAAGGACGCGATCCTCTCCGGCCCCGCCGGCGGTGTGGTCGGCCTCGCCGAGACCGGTCGCTCGGCAGGTTTCGACAAGGTGATCGGCTTCGACATGGGCGGCACCTCGACCGACGTTGCCCATTTCGATGGCGAATATGAGCGTGCTTTCGAGACCGAGGTGGCGGGTGTGCGCATGCGTGCGCCGATGATGCTGATCCACACGGTCGCGGCCGGTGGCGGCTCGATCCTGCATTATGACGGCGCGCGTTTCCGGGTTGGTCCCGACTCGGCCGGCGCCAATCCGGGCCCCGCCGCCTATCGTCGCGGCGGACCGCTTGCCGTGACCGACGCCAATGTCATGGTCGGCAAGCTGATCCCATCGTATTTCCCCGCGATCTTCGGGCCGAAGCAGGACGAGCCGCTCGATGTCGAGATCGTCCGCAACAAGTTCTCCGTGCTGGCTGCCGAAGTCGGTGACGGCCGCTCGCCGGAGGAGGTCGCGGACGGCTTCATCCAGATCGCCGTCGCCAACATGGCCGAGGCGATCAAGAAGATCTCGGTACAGCGCGGCTACGACATCACCCGCTATGCCCTGAACTCCTTCGGTGGCGCTGGCGGGCAGCATGCCTGCCTGGTGGCCGACGCGCTCGGTATCAAGACGGTGCTGCTGCACCCGTTCTCCGGCCTGCTTTCGGCCTATGGCATGGGCCTCGCCGAAATCCGCTCGACGCGGACGGCCGCGCTCGACGTGCCGCTCGATGCCGAAGCCAAGGGGGCGATCGAAACGCTGGCAGGAAAGCTGGCGGCCGAGACCAGAACCGAAGTCGCGGGGCAAGGCGTGGCGGAAAGCGATATCGCTATTCATACCCGGGCTCATATCCGCTATGCCGGAACCGACACGGCCATCGCCGTTCCGGCTGGGACGCGGGCTGAGATGCAGGAGGCCTTCCAGGCGGCGCACAAGGCGCGTTTCGGCTTCATGGACGAGACCAAGGCGCTGGTTGTGGAGGCCGTCGAGGTCGAGGCTGTCGGCGGTGGCGCCCGGTTCGAGGAGGCCACGGCCGGCGAAGCGGCAGGAGAGCCCGCGGTAGCCGAGCGCACGCGTTTCTTCGCCAAGGGCGCATGGCATGATGCGGCGATTGTCCGGCGCGAGGTGATGAAACCCGGCCAGAGCGTCGGGGGGCCTGCGATCATCATCGAGCCGAACCAGACTGTCGTTGTCGAGGATGGCTGGACGGCGAGACTGACGGCCAAGGATCATCTCGTCCTCGACCGCACCAAGGCACTGGTGCAGCAGGCGGCAATCGGCACCAAGGCCGACCCGGTCATGCTCGAGATCTTCAACAACCTGTTCATGTCGATCGCCGAGCAGATGGGCGTGACGCTGCAGAACACCGCCTATTCGGTGAACATCAAGGAGCGGCTGGACTTCTCCTGCGCCGTCTTCGACCAGACCGGCGCGCTTGTCGCCAACGCCCCGCATATGCCGGTGCATCTCGGCTCGATGGACCGTTCGGTCGAGACGGTGATCGCTAACAATCCGGTCATCCGGCCGGGCGATGTCTACTGCCTGAACGCCCCGTACAATGGCGGCACGCATCTGCCCGACATCACGGTCTGCACCCCGGTCTTCGATGCTGAGAACAAGGATATCCTGTTCTGGGTCGCCAGCCGCGGCCACCACGCCGATGTCGGAGGCACGGCGCCGGGCTCGATGTCGCCGCTGGCGACCAATATCGAGGAAGAGGGTGTCTATATCGACAACTTCAAGATCGTCGATCAGGGACGCTTCTGCGAGGAGGAGCTGGTCAAGCTGCTTACCGGCGCGCGCTATCCGGTGCGCAACGTCGTGCAGAACGTCAACGACCTCAAGGCGCAGATCGCCGCCAACGAGAAGGGCGTGGCAGAGCTGAAGAAGATGATCGGCTCCTTCGGTCTCGATGTCGTGCAGGCCTATATGGGCCATGTCCAGGATAACGCCGCCGAGAGCGTGGCGCGGCTCCTGACCAAGCTGCACGATGCCGAATTCACCTATCCGATGGACCAGGGCTGCGCGATCAAGGTGAAGATCACCATCGACCGCGAAAAGCGCGAGGCGACGGTCGATTTCACCGGTACCTCGGAGCAGCGGCCGGACAATTTCAACGCGCCGGCGCCGGTTACCCGTGCCGCTGTGCTCTATGTCTTCCGCGTCATGGTCGACGACGCCATCCCGATGAATGCGGGATGTCTCAGGCCGATCAAGATCGTCGTGCCGGAAGGCTCGATGCTGGCGCCGCGCTATCCAGCGGCGGTGGTCGCGGGCAATGTCGAGGTCTCGCAGGCGGTGACGAACACGCTGTTCGGCGCGCTTCAGGCGATGTCCTGTTCGCAGGGCACGATGAACAACCTGACCTTCGGCAACGACCAGTATCAGTATTACGAGACGATCTGCTCGGGCTCGCCGGCCGGTCCCGGCTTCAACGGCACCTCGGGCGTGCATGTCCACATGACCAATTCACGCCTCACCGATCCGGAGATCCTGGAGACGCGCTTTCCGGTCGTGCTGGAGGATTTCCACATCCGCCTCGGGTCTGGCGGAAAGGGCGAGTGGACGGCCGGCGACGGCACGAGTCGGACCATCCGTTTCCTCAAGACGATGGACTGCGCCATCCTCGCTTCGCACCGGAAGGTCCGCCCCTTCGGCGTGAAAGGCGGCGAGCCGGGGCAGGTCGGCAGGACGGTCGTGCGCCGGCTCTCGGGCGAGGTCGAGGAGTTGAAACCTTCCGACCAGACCCTGCTGCAAGCCGGCGAGGCGGTGACGGTGATCACCCCGACGGCCGGCGGCTATGGCAGGCCGAAGGGCTGAAGCCGCACAAGGCTGAGACGTTCGGTGCTTCAGGCCTGTGCCGGCACCCGACCTTTCACGGCGTTGGCCCGCGCGACATAGGACGCACTGCCGTCACCCGCGATGGTGATGCGCGCGCGGACCTTGTCCTTGAGCTCGGCCACCGTCCGGGAGGGCAGGGCAGCAAGGGTGGGGGCGACGGTCGCACCCAGCGTGCTCGCATGCCAGAAGGCATCGAAATCGGCGAAGTGACGGCGTACGCTGATCTCGCGCGTCTCGACATCGCGCAGCCTGGCCTGTGTCCAGAGCGCGGCCATGCTGTCGATGCGTGAGATATCGGCGCTCGGCGGGCGCGGCGGCGTCATCCCGAGCGCCTTGAGCTCGGCCAGAACCGGGTCGAGCGGGAAGCCGCCGCCCGGCATGTCCCAGGCATAGGCGGCGACGATGCCGTTGGGGCGCGTGATCCGCACCATCTCCGCCACGCCTCTGGCCGGATCCGGCACGAAGAAGATCACGAGCGCCATGACCGCGGCGTCGAAGCTCCGGTCCGGGTAGGGCAGGTCCATGGCGTCGCCCTGCGTGAATTCCGCGAAGGCGGCGACCGGGCGCTTGCGGGCATAGTCCAGTTGCCCCGGCGACGGGTCGATACCGCTCAGTGCGGACGGCGCGCAGCGATCGAAGATCAACTGTGTCGACGCGCCGTTGCCGCAGCCTATATCGGCCCAGCGCAGGCCTTCGGGCGGGGCGAGCCAGTCGAGGAAGATATCTCCGGCGAGGCGGCTCCACTTGCCCATCATCTCCTCATAGGCGGCGCCGTCATTGAAGCGGATCTGCTGTTCGTCGGCCATGTCGAAGGCCTTTCCCAACGGTTCGGGGGAGGGACTACCGATCTGGAAATAGGGACCGGCAGGCCTTACCTCCAGCCTTCGTCACGGAGAACGCTCATGCCTCAGACCTGGATGATCACCGGCGCCAATCGCGGCATTGGGCTGGCCATCGCGACAGAACTCCTGCGCCGGGGCGACCATGTCATCGCGGCAGTACGCGATCCGCGCGCGAAGGCGCTGGTGGAATTCGCTGCCCGGTATCCAGGCCAACTCACGCCGCTCGAACTCGATGTCACCTCCGATGCGAGCGTGGCGGCCGCCAAGGACGCGCTTGCCGGTCGCGCCATCGACGTACTGCTCAACAATGCCGGGGTCTATGGGCCGCGCGATCGGCAGAGCGGGCTCGATCTCGATTTCGATGCCTGGCGCGAGGTCTTCGATGTCAATGTCTATGCGCCGCTTCGGGTGGCGCAGGCTTTCCTGCCGAATGTCGAGGCGGGGAAGGGACGCAAGATCGCGACGATCTCGAGCCGCATGGGCTCGATCGGCGCCAATCCCGGCAACGCGCTGATCTACCGCTCATCGAAGGCGGCGGTGAACATGGCCATGGTGGTGTTCGGCAACGCCGTCAGAGGGAAGGACGTTGCCGTGTTGCTGTTCCATCCGGGCTGGGTCCAGACCGATATGGGCGGCGGCGGCGCCGACATCACGCCGGCCGAAAGCGCGGCCGGTCTGATCCGCACCATCGACGCTTCGGGGATGGCCGAGACCAACAGTTTTCGTGACTACAAGGGCGAGAAGATTGCCTGGTGAGGCGCCGCCCGCTCAATTCGCCCGGGTCGAGGCGAGCCAGAGGCCGCCGCCGATCAGCAGGCTACCGCTGAACTTCGACATCAGCCGGACGCGCCTTTGCGAGAGCAGATGCCCCGCCCGGCCGGACAGCATGGCATAGGTGCCGTCGCTCAGCGCGGCGAAGGCCAGAGCCGTCGCGCCCATGAGCGCGATCTGGGTGGCGTGGTCTCGGGTGGGATCGAGGAACTGCGGGAAGAAGGCGCCGAAGAACAGCATCATCTTTGGATTGCTCAAGGCGACCAATGCACCTTGCAGGAAGAAACCGCCGCGCGGCGGTTTCGCCGGCGCAGCGCCTTCGATACCGGCACCGGCGGCGCGGAACATCTTCCAGCCTAGCCAGATCAGATAGGCGGCGCCGGCAAGCCTCAGCCATTCGAACCAGTGGCCCATCGCCGCGATGACCGAGCTCAGCCCGATGCCGGCGACCACGATCATGATCGCGAGCCCGGCCTGGGTTCCGGCCACGTTGAGGAGGCCCGCGCGTGTCCCATGCTTCAGGCTGTTGGCGACGATCAGCGTGACGGTCGGCCCCGGAACGATGATGATGACAATGCAGGCAATGAGATAGGCGGCATAGACATCGAGCGACATGGCGCGGGTCTCCGGCGAGGTCACCTAGTGATCTGCCGATCCAAGCCGCCTGTCCAGCCGGTTCAGCCGGCGATCTCTGGGCCGTCCAGGCATTCCTCGAGTTGCCGGAGCAGGCTCTGCAATTCGGCGAGGCGCTCGCTGCCGTATCGCCCGGTGATCTCGCGGTAGATGGCCTCGGACTCGGTGCCGGCGCGGGCGATCAGCTCGAGGCCCAGCGGCGAGATCGAGACGATGCCGCGGCGCAGGTCCGTGGGCGAGGCTCGGCGGAGAATGAGCCCCCTTTCGTCGAGGTCCTTGAGGATGCGCGACAGGCTGGGGGCGAGCAGGAAGGTCGCTTCGGCCAGCTCGGTCACCTCAAATGTCTCGCCGGAGGTCAAGGCGCGCAGCACGCGCCATTGCTGTTCGGTAATGCCGAAGCGCCTGAGGCTCGCTCGGAAATGACGCATGACCGCTTCGCGCGCCTTCAGCAGCGACATAGGCAGCGATTTCGAAAAATGCCGGATTCGGACGCGCGCCGCAGCCTGGTCGGCATCACGCGGTGCGGGTCCGGAAGGCCGCTGCAGAGGATTGGACATGGAAACTCCCGGGATCGAAGCCGCGCGAATCTGACGCTGGAGTCACCGCCCGCGCGTCAGGCTACCACCTTTTCAGGGATGCCACGCTGCTTCAGGTAATCGCGATAATTGCTGGTCTTGAAGTTCAGCGTTTCGTCGGCTTCTTCCATCTGCACGGAGATGCCGAGCGGTCGCGACGCGAGAACCGGCGCGAGAAAGGCCTTCACCGCCGCGAAGGTGCGGCTGCCCGCCTCCTTCCTGTCCGCCTCGGAGCGGCCCTTGGCCACCCGTAGCAGCACATGCACGAAGGCGTTGTCGGGATGCCCATCGACGATCAGGTAGTTGGCGACGCGGACGCCGCGTGTGCGAGCGCCTGCAAACGGAAAGATCGTTCCATCGTCGATGAAGGCGTCCTGCACCGTCTTGAGGAGCGCCGGAATATCGACGCTGGCCTCGAGATTGCTGGAATATTCGACCCAGATGTGAGGCATGGCAACGGTTCCGTGGTCTTCAGCGGAGGGAGGCGCTGGCCGCGGCGACGCCGCAGCCTGGCGCTGGCACCTTATGGCCGAGCGCCGTCAGGCTCAGTTCGAGATAGTGAAGGTCCGTCAGGATGTCGGCTTCGCTGATCTGCCCCATCGTGCCGATCCGGACGACCCGGCCGTTCAGCTTGTTGCGGGCGCCGGCGATGACGGTGTTGTAGGTCTCGTACATGTGCTTGACGATCGGGCCGGCCGTCAGCGGCTCGGGGACGGAGGCGACGACGACGGTTTGCGAGGCGGTGGCGGGGTCGCCGAAGGCCGGCAGGCCGAGCGCGACGCAGCCCGCGCGCAGGGCGGCCGAAAGCCGCTTGTGTCGCGCGAAGACCTGCGGCAGGCCTTCTTCATGGATGGTACGCAGCGCCTCCTGCATGCCGAACAGCAGGGAAACCGGGCAGGTGAAGGCGGTCTCGTGCTTGTCGACGGTGGCGAGCGCCTTGCGCATATCGAGATAGAAGCGCGGGCAGCGGTCGTCGCGCTCGATCACCTTGCGGGCCTTCTCGCTGACGCTGGCGAAGCCGAGGCCGGGCGGGCACATCAGCGCCTTCTGCGAGCCGGTGACGACGATGTCGACGCCCCATTCGTCCTGCCGCAACTCCATGCCGGCAAGCCCGCTGACGGAATCGACGAGGAACAGCGTATCGCGGTCGCGCAGCAGTGCGCCGATCGCGGCGAGGTCGGTCACCGCGCCGGTCGAACTCTCGTTATGGACCGTGATGAGGGCGCGGTAGTTCGCCGTCTCGAGCTTGGTTGCGACCACGGCCGGGTCGGGCGCCCAGCCCCATTCGCTTTCGATGACGTCGACCTCTGCGCCGAGTTCACGCGCGATCTGGGCGTAACGGTCGCCGAACTGGCCATGTGTGAGGGCAAGCACCTTCTCGCCCGGTGCCAGCACGTTGACGAGGCTCGCTTCCATGACGCCGGTGCCGGAGGAGCCGAAGGTCAGAACCGGCGCCTTCGTGCCGAACAGCGGCTGGATCAGGCGCTGGATCTCTGCGAGCACCACGCGCATTTCCGGGCCGCGATGGTTGACGATCGGGCGCGCCGTCGCCTGGCGGATGCGCTCGGGGATCGAGATCGGGCCGGGGAGGCGCAGGCGATAGGGGTAGGAGGGCGAGGACGTCACGGGAAGGGACTCCGGAAGGCGTGGCTTGGCGTGGCCGGCGTTTTGCCGGTCAGTGGATGACCTGCTGGATGAACTGGCGGGCCCGCTCGGTGCGGGGCGCGGAGAAGAAGCTGTCCGGCACGCCGATCTCGGCGATGGCGCCGTCGGCCATGAAGACGACGCGGTCGGCCACGGCGCGGGCAAAGCCCATCTCATGGGTCACGCAGATCATGGTCATGCCGGTGCCGGCGAGCTCGATCATCACGTCGAGCACCTCCTTGACCATTTCCGGGTCGAGCGCCGAGGTCGGCTCGTCGAACAGCATCACGTTCGGCTCCATCGCCAGCGCCCGGGCGATCGCGACGCGCTGCTGCTGGCCACCCGAGAGTTGGTTGGGAAACTTGCGAGCCTGATGCCCGATATGGACGCGCTCCAGCAGCTCCATCGCGCGTGCCTCGGCCGCGGCGCGCGGCATGCGCTTCAGCTTGATCGGCCCCAGCGTCAGATTGTCGAGGATCGACAGATGCGGAAACAGGTTGAAGTTCTGGAAGACCATGCCGACGCGCTGGCGGATCTTCTCGATATTGTCGTCGTCCTGCGAGACGCGCTCGTTACCGACGGTGATCGTACCCTGCTCATAGGCTTCGAG
The DNA here is from genome assembly GCF_002220095.1 of Bosea sp. AS-1. Classification (GTDB taxonomy): domain Bacteria; phylum Pseudomonadota; class Alphaproteobacteria; order Rhizobiales; family Beijerinckiaceae; genus Allobosea. Next base: position 4,805,570 of record NZ_CP022372.1, on the reverse strand, counting down.
ACCGTTGATGCAGCGGATCATCGTCGATTTTCCCGAACCGGATGGCCCACAGACGACGATGCGCTCGCCTTGCTTCACCTCGAGGTCGATGTCCCGGAGGACATGGAACTGCGAGTACCATTTGTTGACGCTGGCGAGCCGGATGAGGGGATTGTCCATGGCGCGATGATCCGTTCACGAGCGCTCGGCGCGCGCGAAGCGGGCCTCGATGGCGCGGCTGTAGCAGGAGAGCCCGAAGCTCATCAGCCAGAAGACCAGGCCGACGATGAAATAGCCCTCGGCCTGGGAACCGGCCCAGAGCGGGTCGGAGACGCCGGCCGAGACGATGTTGAGCAGGTCGAACAGGCCGACCACCATGACGAGCGTCGTGTTCTTCAGCAGCGAGATCGTGGTGTTCACCACCCCCGGCACGACCTTGCGGACGGCCTGCGGCAGGATGATGTGGAACATCGTCCGCCAGTAGCCGAAGCCGATCGCCATCGCGGCCTCGTACTGGCCTTTCGGCAACGCCTGCAGCCCACCGCGCACCACCTCGGCCATATAGGCGGCCTCGTAGAAGATGATGCCGGCGACGGCGAGCGCGAGCGGGTCCGGCTTCGTGCCCGAGGGCAGGAAGAAGGGCAGCATCACGATCGCCATGAACAGCACGGTCAGGAAGGGCACGCCACGGCAGAACTCGATGAAGCCGATGCAGAACCAGCGGATCAGCGGCATCCGGCTGCGCCGGCCGAGTGCGAAGAGCACGCCGAAAGGCAGTGAGAAGGTGATACCGGAGACCGCGAGGATCAGCGTCAGGAGTAGACCGCCCCACTGATCGCTCGGCACCACGGACAGCCCGGCGAAGCCGCCATGCAGCAGCAGGAAGGTCGCGACCGGCAGCACGACGATCATGAAGAAGCCGGCATAGTTCTTCGCCGGGATGCGCGGCACCATCAGCCAGACAAGGCCCGCGACCAGCAGCGCGAAAGCGATGTTCGGCCGCCAGCGCTCCGCCTGGGGATAGAAGCCGTAGATGAATTGAGAGGCCTTGGCCGAGACGAAGGCCCAGCAGGCCCCCGACCCGGTGCAGTCGGCCCGGCTGGCGCCGCTCCAGGTCGCGTCGAACAAGGCCCAGGGCACGATCGCCCAGGCGATGGCGCCGAGCACCGCAACCACGATGAGCGAGAGAAGTGCATCCCGCCAGGACGCGAAGACGCGCCGCTGCAGCCAGGACAGAAACCGGCCGAGGGGAGCGCCCGCGCTTCCGGGCACCGGCCGCACCCGGCCCGCCGGCAATGTGGCTGCGTCGGTCACCGTTCGACGATCCTGGTCATGTGGTTGAACAGGTTGATCAGCGCGCCGATGAGCAGGCTGATCGCGAGGTAGACGGCCATGGTCATGGCGACGATCTCGATGGCGCGGCCGGTCTGGTTGATGCTGATGCCGGTGAACACGCCGACGAGGTCCGGATAGCCGATCGCCACGGCGAGCGAAGATCCCTTGAGGATGTTCAGATACTGGTTCGACAACGGCGGCAGCAGCACGCGTATCGCTTGCGGGATGACGATGAAGCGCAGCGTCTGCCACCAGCCGAAGCCGATCGCGGCGGACGCCTCGCGCTGGCCCTTGTTGACCGACTCGATGCTGGCGCGGACGAGCTCGCCGATGAAGGCGGCGTTGTAGATTGCCATGGCGATCACCAGCGCCGACAGTTCCGGAACCAGCACCCAGCCACCGGTGAAGTTGAAGCCCTTGAGGTGCGGCAGCGACACGCCGATCTGGGCGCCGCTCAGGCCGACGGCCAGCGCCGGCAGCAGCAGGAGAATCGCCAGAGACGGCAGCCAGGCACTGATGCGCCGCCCGCTGCGCTCGGCATAGGCGGTCAGGCTGCGGAACAGGGCGAGCGCGGTGGCCAGGGCGATCAGGATCGTAAGGACGAGCAGCCCGGGCCGGTCGGTCGTCAGCGCCGGGACGAGGATGCCCCGATTGGAGAGATAGACGGCATCGCCGAGCGAGACGGCCGCGCGCGGCGCCGGCAGGGCCCGCAGGGCGACATTATAGAGGATCAGGATGTGCAGGAGCTGCGGCAGGTTTCGCACGATCTCGACATAGATTCGCGCGGCGCGCGACATCGCCCAGTTCCCGGAGAGCTGTGCAATACCGATGACGAAGCCGAGAATGGTCGAGAAGACGATGGCGAGAACGGTGACCAGCAGCGTGTTGGTGATGCCGATCAGGAAGACCCGCCAGTAATTGTCGCTGGCCGAGTAGGGAATGAGGTGGAAAGCAATCTCGAAGCCGGCTTCCTGCCAGAGGAAGTCGAAGCCGAGCTTCAGGCCGCGCGCCGCCAGATTGTCCTGCAGGTTCCCGACCGCCACGAAAGCGAGGAGAACCAGTGCCGCGACGAGCAGCCCCTGATAGAGCCAACCCATGACACGCCGGCGCCCGAAGCGCGGGCGGCTGGTCGGCAGGGAAGCGGCGGATGAGACGGTCATCGTTGGCGGTGTCGCAACTCGTCGGAGGATAGGAGGCCGGCGTGTGGGCACCGGCCTCTGTCGTCGTGCCTCAGCGCAGCAGCGGAGAGGACATCAGGCCCTTGTTGTTCCAGAGGTTGTTGAGGCCGCGCTGCAGCTTGATCGGGCTCTTGTCACCGAGATTGCGCTCGAACATCTCGCCATAGTTGCCGACGGCCTTGATCGCGTTGAAAGCCCAGGCGTTGTCGAGGCCGAGCTTGGTGCCGAAATCGCCGGTCGCGCCGAGCAGGCGCTGGACCTCCGGGGAGGTCGAGCTCTTCTTCATCTCGTCGACATTGGCCTGGGTGATGCCCAGCTCCTCGGCTGCGATCAGTGCGTTCAGTGTCCAGGCGATGGTGTCGCGGAAGCGGCTGTCATCCTTGCGCACGACGGGACCGATCGGCTCCATCGAGATCAGTTCCGGCAGCACGACCCAGTCGTTCGGGTTGCCGAGCTTTGAGACCGCGCCTGCGAGTGCGCTGAGCACGTTGGCGTAGACGTCGCAGCGGCCCGACGCCAGGTTCTTTTCGTTCTGGTCGCGGGTATTCGCGGCCACGGGGGTGAACTTCATGTTGTTCTTGCGGAAGAAGTCGGCGAGGTTCAGCTCATAGTTCGAGCCGGCCGAGACGCAGATCGAGGCGCCTTCAAGTTCCTTCGCGCTCTTCACGCCGAGCGACTTTTTCGCCAGGAAGCCCTGGCTGTCATAGAGATAGACGCCCGGCCACTCGACGTTCAGTTCGACATCGCGGATGAAGGTGTGGGTTGCGGTGCGGGCCAGCACGTCGATGCCGCCCGACTGCAGGGTGGCGAAGGCCGTCTTGATCTCGAGCGGCACGTATTTGATCTTTTCGGCGTCCCCGAGCGTGGCGGCTGCGACCGCGCGGCAGAAATCCACCTCGAAGCCGGACCATTTGGCGTTGCTGTCGAGCGTGCTCATGCCGGTCTGGACGCCGCTGGAGACGCCGCAATTGAGCGCGCCGCGCGCGGCGATGGCCTTTTGCGTCGCGCCGCTCTCGGCCGAGGCCGCCGTTGCGGCCAGCATCAGGCAGCCGGCGGCCAGCGTCCAGGTGTTGCGCAGATTTCGGAGCATTCAGCCCTCCCCCAGTGTTCGTCACCAAGCGGGTGCGGCGGGCGAGCCGCCCCGCAGGCGGCCGAGGTGACATATAACACGTTAATTATCAAGTTAATTATCTGGCATCGACTGGCACCGGACCGAAGCCAGCGCTTATTCGAAGAAGCAGCTCACGGACCCGAGCGGCCCGTAATCGCCGACGATGGTGTCGCCGTGCCGCGCCTCGATCGGTCGGATGAACGAGCCCGCCAGGACGATCTGCCCCGCTTCGATATGCGCGCCATAAATCGCCAGTCGATTGGCCAGCCAGGCGATGCCGCGTGCCGGGTGGTTCAGTACGCCGGCGCCCAGCCCGGTTTCCTCGACCTGCCCGTTTCGCGAGACGATCGCGCCGACCCAGCGCAGGTCGACCTGGTCAGGTCGCATGGCGCGCCCGCCGATGACGATTCCGGCATTGGCGGCATTGTCGGAAACGGTGTCGACGATGGTGCGCGCCTGCTTGGTTTGCGGATCGACGCGCAGGATGCGCGTGTCGAGGATCTCAAGGGCCGGCGTGACGTAGTCCGTCGCGTTCAGCACATCGAAGACCGAGACGTTCGGACCCTCCAGGTCGGATTTCATCACGAAGGCGATCTCGGCCTCGATCCGTGGCTGGATGAAGCGATCTTTCGCGATGGTGCTGCCATCCTCGAAGCGCATGTCATCGAGCAGCACGCCTGAATCGGGCGTGTCGATGTTGAGTGCGTACTGCATCGCCTTGGAGGTGAGGCCGATCTTCCAGCCGATCACCTGGCGGCCGGCGGCGCGTTTGCGTTCCACCCAGGTACCCTGGATCGCATAGGCGTCGTCGAGCGTCATCTGCGGGAAGCGCAGCGACATCAGGCCGGTCTGCAGGCGCGTCGTCTCGGCCTCGTCGAGGTCGAGGGCGGCGGAGCGAATGTCATCAGGCGAAAGCACAGGTCAGACCTCGTCGGCGATGGTGTTGCGCAGCAGGCCGATGCCCTCGGCCTCGACCTCGACGACATCGCCGGGCTTCAGCCAGATCGGCGGATCGAAGCGCGCACCCGCGCCGGTCGGCGTGCCGGTGATGAGAATGTCGCCGGGGACGAGCGTGGTGAAGGTCGAGATGTAGGCGATGATCTTCCGGAAGGAGAAGATCATGCGGCTGGTCCGGTCGCTTTGGCGGACCTCGCCATTGACCCGGGTCGACAACGCGATGTCGGCGATCTGCGCCTCGTCGGTAAAGGGCACCAGCCAGGGTCCAAGGGAGCCGGACCGGTCGAAGTTCTTGCCCTGGGTGACGTTGAACTTGGCGTGACGCACCCAGTCGCGGATCGTCCCTTCATTGGACAGCGTCAGCGCTGCGATGTGGTTCAACGCATCGCGCTCGGCGATGCGGCGGCCGGCCTTGCCGATCACGATCGCGATCTCGCCCTCATAGTCGAGCTGCTCGCTTTCGGGCGGGCGGATCAACGGGCGGTCATGGGCTGTGAAGGAGCGCAGGAAGCGCGGGAACAGCGACGGATTCGGCGGCGCTTCCTTGCCGTCCTTGTACTCCGCATTACGGTCGGGAAAATTCACGCCGACGCAGATGATTTTCTCGGGGGCGAGCGAAGGAAGCTCGTAGCGGATACCATCGAGCGGCATGTCGGGAGCCAATGCGGCCCCCTTTTCGGCGAGGGTTCGGAAGGCTCCGCCCGCGACGACATGTTGCAGCGTAGGCCATTGCGCCCGGTGACGGGCCGAGAGGTCGACGACGCCGCCTTCGACGACCAGGCCATAACGCGCTTCATCGCCATGGGCGAAACTGACGAACTTCGAAACCAAGGGATGTTTCCTTGCAAACGGCGCCACGGGGCGCGCGGCTGACCCGCAGACGGGGGGAGGCGTTGCTGGGCGCCTCGCCTGGCCGACAAGTGCTGTCCGCCATCGCATCGCCGCTGCATCTATTTATCATGTTAAATAGATGCAGCTCTGAGCTGTCAATCCGTCCTTGGCTTCATGGCAGGGGCTCGGTTGGCATGTCCCCAAAACATGCGTGCCCATTGCGAATGCGTTGGCGCTCAGCGGCCTGCTGCCGTTAATGAGGACTGCGACGATCGCTTGACACTGGGCTGTGTCGGGGGGCGTCGTGAAGATCGTGACGGGATGGAGCGACCGGGATGTCTCTGGACGATGAGGGCGGGAACGGATTTCAGCCGCATACCTCGCATTGGGGCGTGTTTCAGGCCCGCATGCATGATGGTGAGCTTCAAGTCCGGCCTCATGCCGCCGATCCCGATCCAAACGGAATCATCGAGAATTTTCCGAGCGCGCTGCGACACCGCGCGCGCATCGCCCAGCCCATGGTCCGGCGCGGCTGGCTGGAGAACGGCCCGGGGCCGGACGCCCGCCGCGGCAGCGATGAGTTCGTGCCGATGTCCTGGAGCGCAGTGCTCGATCTGCTGGGAGGGGAGCTTCTGCGCGTTCGCGACGGCTTCGGCCCCGGCGCGATCTTCGGCGGTTCCTATGGCTGGGCGAGCGCGGGACGCTTCCACCATGCGCAGAGCCAGATCCACCGCTTCCTGAACGTCGCCTGTGGCGGCTACGTCAAATCGGTCAACAGCTACTCTTCCGGCTCCTCGCAGGTGCTGGTGCCGCACATCATCGGCGAATACGAGGACCTGACCAAACGCAACGTCTCCTGGGAACAGATCGCCGAGCACAGCGAGATCGTGCTTGCCTTCGGCGGCATGGCGCTCAAGAACTCAATGGTCGCTGGCGGCAGCGTCAGCAAGCATGTCGAGCGCGGTGCGATGCAGCGCGCGGCCGAGCGCGGCTGCGAATTCGTGCTGGTCAGCCCGCTCAAGGCCGATCTGCCGGACGAAGCGAAAGCGCAGTGGGTTTCGTCGATCCCCGCCAGCGACACCGCGCTGATGATGGCGATCGTCCACACGCTCGTCACCGAAGGATTGCACGACCGGGCCTTCCTCGAACGCTACACCGTCGGCTGGCCGGTCTTCGAACGCTATCTGCTTGGGGAGACCGATGGTCAGCCCAAGGATGCCGCCTGGGCCGCTCCGCTCACTGGCGTTGCGGCCGACGAGATCGTCGCGTTGGCGCGGCGGCTCGCCGGCAAGCGCGCGGTGATCGTCGTCTCGCATTCGCTGCAGCGGGCCGAGCATGGCGAGCAGCCGGTGTGGATGGGCATGGTTCTGGCGGCAGCGCTCGGCCAGATCGGTCTGCCCGGTGGCGGCTATGCCTATGCGCTCGGTGCCATCGCCTATTACGGGCGCCGCTTCAACGCGGTGCCGGTGCCGACCTTCTCGCAGGGGCGTAACGGCGTCTCCGACTTCATTCCGGTTGCCCGCATCGCCGACATGTTGCTCCATCCCGGCGAGAGCTACCGCTACAATGGCGAGACGCGCCGCTATCCGGAAATCAAGGTCGTTTACTGGGCCGGCGGCAATCCCTTCCACCATCACCAGGACCTGAACCGCCTGCGCAAGGCCTTCGCCCGGCTCGACACGCTCGTCGTCCATGAGCTCGCCTGGACGGCGACGGCGCGCCACGCCGATTTCGTCCTGCCCTGCACGATGACGCTGGAGCGCGAGGACATCGGTGCGAGCTCCAACGATCCGCTGTTGCTGCCGATGCGCCCGGTCGTCCCGCCCTATGGCGAGGCGCGCGACGATTACGCCGTCTTCGCCGATCTGGCCGAGCGCCTTGGTGCGCGCGAAGCCTTCACCGAGGGGCGCAGTGTGCGCGAATGGCTCGAATATCTCTACGAGCCGACCCGTACCGGGCTGGCAGCCAAGGGGTTGCCGGCGCCGAGCTTCGAGGAGTTCTGGGCGAGCGAGGGCTACGAGCTGCCGCAGCAGCCGGACGACGGAGGCAATCTGCGTGCCTTCCGCGACGACCCGGAACAGAACCCGGTGGCGACGCCGAGCGGCAAGCTCGAAATCTTCAGCGAAACCATCGCAAGCTTCGGCGAGGCGGATTGTCCCGGCCATCCGACCTGGCTCGGCCCCGTCCACGTACCCGATGACGCCGCGCCCTACGTCCTTGTCGCCAACCAGCCGCGCACGCGCCTGCACAGCCAGTTCGATTTCGGCGGCCACAGCACGGCGGCGAAGCATCGCGGCCGCGAAGTCGCGCGCATGCACCCGCAGGATGCGGCCCGTCGCGGCATTGCCGACGGCGATATCGTGCGCCTCTTCAACGAGCGCGGCGCCTGCCTCGCCGGCGTCGCGCTGACCGATGGCATCCGCCCCGGCGTGATCCAGCTCCCGACCGGCGCCTGGTACGATCCGGCCGATCCGACGGAGGAAAAGTCCCTCTGTGTTCACGGCAATCCCAACGTGCTGACGCGGGATATTGGTACCTCGGCGCTAGCCCAGGGCTGCACCGGCCAGCTCACCACGGTCCAGGTCGAGCGTTTCGATGGAAACCTGCCGCCGATTCAGGCTTACGAGCCGCCAGAGTCAAACTGAGGGAGCACCCAGGGGCGCTTGCCCGGCCGGCTATGACCGGCGGTTGCTGCGCCCCGCCGGCCGCGTAGCAGTTTGTACGCAAAAAAGGAGGCCCCGCCGGTGTCGTCGCGACGGGGCCAGTTCTTCCATCGGGAGCAGCCGAGCCGCTCCCCTGGGGAGGAGCTTTGCAGCTACATCCTCTTGAGCAGGCGCGGGTCGAGCGCATCACGCAGGCCGTCGCCGAGCATGTTGATCGCCAGCACGGTGAACGACAGGAACAGCGCCGGGAAGAAGATGATGTAGGGCTTGATCTGCCAGAGTGCCCGGCCTTCGGCCATGATGTTGCCCCAGGAGGGCGTGCTCGGCGGCACCCCGGCCCCGATGAAGGAGAGGGCGGCTTCGGCCAGGATCGCGACCGCGCAGATATAGGTGGCTTGCACCGCGATCGGCGCGAAGGTGTTCGGCAGGATGTGGCGGAAGACCAGCCACGGAACGCTGGCGCCAGCGGAACGCGCGGCTTCAACATAGAGCTCCTCGCGCAGGAAGAGCACGACGCCACGGATGAGGCGCACGACCCGCGGTGTCTCGGCGATGGTCACGGCCAGGATGACGTTCCAGATCGACGCGCGGTTGAGCGCGATCAGGGCGATGGCGAGCAGGATCGAGGGGATCGCCATCAGCCCGTCCATCACCCGCATCACGATGGCGTCGAAGCGGTGCATGAAGCCGGCGAAGACGCCGATCAGCACGCCGAGGATGGTCGAGCCGAGCGCCACCGAGAAGCCGACGATGAGCGAGACCCGCGTGCCGTAGAGGACGCGCGAATAGAGGTCGCGCCCGAGCAGGTCGGTGCCGAACCAGAAGGCGGCGGAGGGCGGCTTGGCACGATCGAAGGCCGAGACCGCCGTGGGGTCCTTGGTGCCGAGCCAGGGCGCGAAGATCGCGACCAGGATCAGCAGGGCGAGCACGGCGAGGCCGCCGGCGATGTTGGGGTGCGAGGCGGCGCGCTGCATCCAGCCGGGCCGCTGCGCCGCCGGGGCGGGAGAGGAAAGGGCGGTCAATAGCGGATCCTCGGATCGAAGACGGTGTAGAGCATGTCGACCAGCAGGTTCACCAGCACGTACATGAAGCTGAACAGCAGGATGACGCCCTGGATGACGGGATAGTCGCGCCGCAGGATGGCATCGACCGTCAGGCGGCCGAGGCCGGGGATGGCGAAGACGGTCTCGGTGACGATCGCGCCGCCGATCAGCAGGGCGACGCCGCTGCCGATGGTTGTGATGATCGGCACGGAGCAGTTCTTGAGCGCATGCTTGAACAGGAGCTTGCGGTTCTCGACGCCCTTGGCGCGGGCGGTGCGGACATAGTCCTGCTGGAGCACTTCGAGCATGGTCGCCCGGGTGATGCGGGCGAGCAGCCCGATATAGACGCTTCCGAGCGCCAGCGCCGGCAGGATCAGGCTTCGGACAGCCGGCCAGATGCCGTTCGACAGTGGTACATAGCCCTGCACCGGCAGCCACCGCAGCGAGAGGCCGAAGATGAAGGCGAGCAGGTAGCCGACGACGAAGGACGGCACCGAGAAGCTGAGCACGGCGAAGATCATCACCATGCGATCCTTGGAGCTGTTGTGCTTCCAGGCCGCGATGACGCCGATGGGCAGCGCGAGGGCGACCGAGATGACGAGCGTCATCAGCATCAGCAGATAGGTCGGTTCCAGCCGCTGCACGATCATCTTGGCGACCGGCTGGTTGGTGAAGATCGACAGGCCGAGATCGCCATGCAGCAGACTCCAGATCCAGTTCCCGAAGCGGATCGGGAACGGATCGTCGAGCTTGAGCGTGGCGCGAATGCGCGCGATGTCGCTCGCCGTGGCCTGGTCGCCGGCCATCAGCGCCGCCGGGTCTCCGGGCGCCAGGTAGAGCAGCCCGAAGACGAACAGCGCGACGAAGGCCATGACCGGCAACGAGGCGGCCAGGCGGCGAAGGATGTGAGACAGCATCTGCCGCTCAGCCCTGCGCTTTCATCGTGGTGAAGAGCGGCCGCTGCAGCTGGATATCGGTCAGGTTGTTCCTGTACCCGCTCACGGTGGCGAAGGCGCCGAGCGGGATGTACGGGACATCGATCAGCGCCTGCTTCTGGATCTCCTCGCAGATCTTCTTCTGCGTGGCTTCGTCCGGGGCATCGAGCCATTGCTGGCGTAGCTCTTCGAGGCGCGGTGCGGTGGACCAGCCGACCCAGGCGTCCTTGCCGTTGCCGCGCAAGCCGATATGGCCGACGGGGTTGAAGTTGCTCATGCCGGAGAGCGCGGTGAGGAACACGTTCCAGCCCCCCTTGTCCGCGGGCTCCTGGCTCTGGCGCCGCTGCATCAGCGTGCCCCAGTCCATCGCCTGGATATCGACGTTCAGCCCGACCTTCTTCAGCGTGTCGGCCGCGAGCAAGGTGCAGGGATGGGTCCAGGGGTAGTCGACGGGATCGAGCACCACGACCGGCTCGCCCTTATAGCCGGCCGTCTTGATCTCCTCGGCGGCTTTTTTGAGATCGCGCGGGCTGGTGAAAGCCTCGAGGCCAACAGTGGTTGCCATCGGTGAATCGGGGCTGAAGAAGCCGACGCCGGACTGCCAGAACGCCGCATTCTCCTCGCCGAACGTGCCGGCCATGATCGCCCGCTGGTCGACGGCCTTCAGCAGCGCCTGCCGGATGGCCGGGTTGTTGAAGGGCGGCTGCAGGTGGTTGAAGCGCATGATCGCGAAATTGGGCGTGGTGCGCGGCAGGAGCTTGATGTTGGGATCAGCTTTCAGCACGGGCAGGAAGTCGGCACCGACCATCTCGATGATGTCGACCTCGCCGGCCTGAAGCGCGGCGGCGGCGGTGGAGGCGTCGGCGATGATATGCCAGACGACCCGGTCGAAATGCGCGATCTTCGGCCCGGCCGTGTAGGAGGGCGGGAAGGAGTCGCTGCGTGGCTTGTAGCCGGCGAATTTCTCGAAGACGGCTTTCGAGCCGGAGACCCATTCTTCCTTGACGAAGCGGTAGGGGCCGCTGCCGATGCTCTCGCGGACCTGCTCGTTCGGGGAGGTCTTGGCCAGCCGCTCGGGCATCATGGCGGGCATGTTCGAGCCGCTGGTGGCGAGCGTCATCGGCAGCAGCGGGAACGGCTTCTTGAGCTTGAACTGGAGCGTCCGGTCGTCGGGCGCGGTCAGCGTCTCCACCACGGAGAGGAGGGCGCTGCCCATGAAGTCGCGCTTGCCCCAGCGCTGGATGCTGGCAAGGCAGTCCTTCGCCAGCACCGGCTGGCCATCATGGAATTGCAGGCCGTCCCGCAGCTTGACCGTCCATTGCAGCTTGTCCTCGGAGACGACATGGCCCTCCGCCATCTGCGGATGGACATTATAGTCCTTGTCGAAGCCGTAGAGCGTGTCGAACACCATATGGCCGTAGACCGCGACGATGGTCGAGGTGCTCCAGACCGGGTCGAGGATGTTCAGGTCGGCTTCGGGAATATAGCGCAGCTCCTTCTTGCCGGCGGCCTGGGCCGGTGCCGTGAAGATCGGAGCCAATTGGGCGAATACCGCCGACTGGGCGGCAAGCTTCAGAACGTCGCGCCTTCTCATCCTCATGGTGTTTCCTCCCCGTTATTCGGTCTTGTTGGGGAGCGATCATGATGCGGTGCGCTGCATGCGCAAATTAAATTATCCAATGCAGACTATTGGATATGTGCATGTTGTTGAGGCGACGTCTATCGTCGTGCGCCGCTGCTGAACCGCTCGGCCAGAATCGCGCTCATGCTTTCGGCCAGCTCGGCGACGGGTCCGCTCTTCTCCCAGGAATAGATCGAGGTCACCATCGCAGGCTCCTTGCCAAAGGGAGCGTAGGGGCGCAGGCGCCGGCCGGCGGCGGCCTCCATCGGCAGCAGCGACAGCCCGAGTCCGGCCTCGACCGCGACGAGCACGTTGTAGAGGCTGCTTCCCGAGAAGGCGATGTACCAGCGCCGCCGCTCCCGCTCGATCCGCTCGAACATCGCCTCGCGATAGAGCCCGCCGGGCGGAAAGGCGACCAGCGGCAGCGGGTCCGGCCAGGTCGCGGGTGCATCCGCGCCCTCGAACCAGGCCATGGGCTCCGGGAAGGTGGCGCGGTGGTCGGCGCTGGCGGATGCCTCTTTGACAACGGCGATATCGAGCTCGCCGGCGCGATAGCGCTTGGTTAGGTCGCGGCTGAGGCCGGCGAAGACGTCGAGCCGGATCTCGCGGTGTTGCCGGGTGAAATTGGCGAAGACCTTCGCCATGGTTCCTGTAACGATGTCTTCGGGCACGCCGATCCGGACCGAGGCCGTCCCGGCCGGGTCGCCGAGCATCGTTTCCGCTTCCTGCTGGAGCGCCAGGATGCGCCTTGCGTATCCCAGCAGCCTTTCGCCCGAAGCCGTCGGCCGGACCGGGCGCGCGACGCGGTCGATCAGCTCGAGGCCAACCGCCTCCTCCAGCCGTGCCAGCTGCTGGCTGATGGTCGATTGCGTCATGTTCAGCCGCTCGGCGGCCTGGGTGAAGCTGCCAGTGTCGGCGATCGCCGCGAAGGAGCGCAGAAGGCGTGGGTCGAGCATGGGCATGGTGAACCGAGGCTGGTGGTGACCTCCTGCCGGGCTGGTGCGGGAGGGATCTTATCATTCACAAATTCATTGATGTGCATCCAGATATTTAATTTTCATATGGGGGTAGGTGCCCCTATCTAGGATCTGGGCTGGTGCTCGCGTCCGGGCTCCGGGATATCGGATTCGGGTTCGCGTGAAGCGCCGTGTCGGTCGTTCGACAGGGGCGCCGGGCAACGCGGTGGGGCGGATTTGATCGCCCCACACCGGGGACGCTGCAGGAGGCGAAATTGCTCCGATCTTTGGCGATTCGCGCATTTGCTGTTCTCGTGACTGCTCTGTTTCAGATGATTGTTTCCGGAGGAGTCATGGCCGAGACCCAACTTCACGCCGCCGCGGCGAAAGGTGACGCCGCAACGGTCAAGATGTTGCTCGCCAAGGGCGTGGCGATCGAGGCGCGCGACAGCAGCGGCAGCACCGCGCTTCTGGTCGCGACCCATGCCAATCGGGTCGAGGCCGCAAAAGTGTTGATCGAGGCCGGCGCCGATGTGAACGCCAAGGACAATATCGCGGACAGTCCCTACCTTTATGCCGGCGCGCGGGGTCATCTGGACATCCTCAGGATGACGCTGGCGCACGGCGCCGATCTCAAGAGCACCAATCGCTTCGGCGGCACGGCTCTTATTCCCGCTGCCGAGCGCGGCCATGTCGAGACCGTACGGACGCTGATCCAGGCGGGCGTCGCCGTCGATCACGTCAACAGGCTCGGCTGGACCGCATTGCTCGAGGCGATCATCCTCGGCCAGGGCGGCGAGAAGCATCAGCAGATCGTTCAGGCGCTGGTCGATGCAAAGGCCGACGTGAACCTTGCCGACGGCGAAGGCGTCGGCCCGCTTCAGCATGCCCGCAGCCGTGGTTACGCGCGGATCGTGCAGATCCTCACCGCCGCGGGCGCCCGATAAGGAGCCGTCATGAGCGAGGCCCAACGTTTCCTGTGCGAGGCCATCGCGCTCGCCGAAGCCAATATGGAAACCGGCGGCCGGCCGTTCGGCGCGGTGATCGTCAAGGATGGCGCGGTTCTCGCGACCGGCGTGAACGAAATCCTCAGCACCAATGACCCCACGGCCCATGCCGAGCTGATGGCACTGCGTGCCGCGAGCCAGGCGCTCGGCTCGCCCAATCTTGCTGGCTGTGCGGTCTATGCCAGCGGGCATCCTTGTCCGATGTGCATAGCCGCGATGCGGCTCGCCGGCGTGGGCGAGGTCTACTATGCCTATTCCAACGAGGACGGCGCTCCATACGGCCTCTCCACGGCGGCGGTCTATGCCGATCTGGCGAAGCCTTTCGCCGAGCAGTCGATGAAGATCAGCCATGTTCCGGTCCGCCTGGAGGCGCACGCTGATCTCTATGCCGAGTGGAAGCGGAGGCAGGCCGGGCCTGCATGAGCGCCAGAAAGATCCATCCGGCTCCATCACGCCTGCTGCTGCTTGCCGTCGTCGTTCTGGTCGGCCTAAATCTCAGGCCGTTCCTGACCGGCATCGGGCCGTTGACGGCGCGCATCCAGGACGCGACCGGCCTCGATTTTCGGGCCATGGCGCTCTTCACCCTCGTTCCCATGGTGCTGATGGGCGTCTGTGCTCTCGCCGGCAGTTGGGTCGAGCGGGTCGCGGGGGCACGGGCGGCGGTCATCGGCGCGCTTCTCCTCCTCTGCGCAGCCGCGAGCCTGCGCCTCATCGTCGAGAACGGTTATGCGCTGATTGCGACCGCCGCCTTCTGCGGCATCGGTGTCGCGGTGGTGCAGGCTGTCTTTCCCGGCATCATCAAGGCGCATTTCCCGCGCCAGGTCGCGGTCGTGATGGGGCTCTACTCGGCCATGCTGATGGGCGGCGGCGCGCTGGGTGCACAAGTCTCGCCGCTCATCGCGGATTGGGCCGGAAGCTGGCATGTCGGGCTCGCCTGGATCGCCGTGCCGGCGCTGCTCGCTGCGCTATTGTCAGGCTTCGCCTTGCCGCGCGGGCGCACCGTGCGGGCGGGTGCATTGCGGACGGGCCTGTTGTTGCGCCGGCCGCGAACCTGGCTGCTGATGGCCTGCTTCGGGCTCGTGAATGGCGGTTATTCATCCATCGTCGCCTGGCTCGCGCCCTATTATCAAACGCTCGGCTGGACCAGCGCGGCCAGCGGTACTCTTCTGGCCGTCATGGCCGCGAGCCAGGCCGTCGCGGCGCTTGCCATGCCGGCGCTCGCGGCGCGGCGGCAGGACCGGCGCCCGTGGATCACGTTCGCGCTCGGCCTCCAGGTCGTCGGCTTCGCCGGGATCGCCTTCTGGCCGAACCTCGCCCCCTTGGGCTGGAGCGTTGTCGTCGGTGCCGGTCTTGGCGGCAGTTTCGCCCTGTCGATGGTAGTCGCGCTCGACCATCTGGAGAACCCGGCGGATGCCGGGGCCCTCTCGGCGCTGATGCAGGGCGGCGGTTTTCTTCTCGCCGGCATGGCTCCGTTGGTTGTCGCGGTCCTGCGTGACCGCAGCGGCGGCTTTGCCGCGGGCTGGCTCATGCATCTCGGGTTCGCCGCGCTGGTCATGCTCCTGTCCCTGCGTTTCGTCCCGCATGGCTACGCGCGCTCGATGAACGTCGCCGTCGGCGGGAGCCCGGCAGCGGTTCGCCCGTGAAGGGCGGCGGATCGACAAAGAACAACGCAACGCGCCCGGCAGCAATCCGGGTCTGGAGAGAGGAAACGCGAATGGCTGAAGAGCTTCTGATCCGGAATGTCCGGCCCGCCGGCGGTGCGGCGACCGATATGCTGCTTCGCGACGGCAAGATCGCGGCTTTCGGGACGGCTGCCGCCTCAGCCAATGCCGCGGTGTTCGATGCCGCCGGCCGACTGATGATCCCCGGCCTGATCGAGGCGCACACCCATCTCGACAAGAGCTTCTGGGGCATGGGCTGGCAGCGCCACACGGCCGGGCCGGCCCTGATCGACAAGATCGAGACCGAGCGTCGCAACCGCCGCGAGCTCGGCATCGACGCCAACCGGCAGTCCGGCCGGCTGGTCGCCCAGATGGTCAAGATGGGCACGACTCATATCCGCAGTCATGTCGACATCGACACCGAAACCGGCATTGCCGGCATCGAGGGCGTCATGGCCATGCGCGAGCGGCTCAAGGGCGTGATCGACGTCGAGATCGTCGCTTTCGGGCAGTCGGGCCTGCTCATCCGGCCCGGCACGCTCGAACTGGTCGACCGGGCGATGGCACTCGGAGCGGAGGTCGTCGGCGGCCTCGATCCCTGCGCGGTCGACCGCGATCCCAAGGGCCATCTCGACGCCATCTTTGGCATGGCCCAGAAATACGGCCGCCCGATCGACGTGCATCTGCACGAGCGCGGCGAGATGGGCGCCTTCTCGATGGACCTCATCCTCGAGCGCGTGCGTGCGCTCGGCATGCAGGGCAAGGTGGCGATCAGCCACGCCTTCTGCCTCGGCATGCCCGATGTCGATCATGCGCGCCGGCTGATCGAGGAATTGGCCAAGGAGCGCATCGCGCTCGTCACCACCGCCCCGGCTGCGTCGCCGGCGCCGTCGGTCATGGCCTGCCTCAAGGCCGGCGTCGTCATTGCCGGCGGCTCGGACGGCGTCCGCGACAGCTGGAATCCCTATGGCATGGGCGACATGCTGGAGCGGGCGACGCTGGTCGGCCTGCGCAACAATTTCCGCCGGGATGAGGAGATGGAACTGGCGCTCGACGTCTGCACCTACCAGGGGGCGAAGATGATGGGAATCGCCGATTATGGCCTCGATATCGGCTGCGATGCCGATCTGGTCATCCTGCCTGGCGAAACCTTGGCCGAAGCCATCGTGGAACGGCCCGCCGACCGTACGGTCGTCAAGCGCGGCAGGATCGTAGCCCGGCACGGCGAGCTGACCGCTCCGATCGCCTGAACCTGGCCGCCCTCGCCGCCGTGGGCCCATGTCCCGCGGCGGCGAGATGGTGGCATGCGGTCCCGGCTCTTTCCCGCCATGCGCTGATTTGGGCATAGTCCGCCGAACAGGCGGGACTTCGACTATGCACATGATTGCGGACGAGCAACATCAGGACATCAGGGATGCGATCCGCGATCTCTGCGCGCAGTTTCCGGCCGAGTACCATCGGAGGATCGACGAGGCGCGTGGCTATCCTGAAGAATTCGTCGATGCGCTGACCAAGGCCGGCTGGATGGCGGCGTTGATCCCGGAAGCGTATGGCGGTTCGGGTCTCGGCCTCACCGAGGCTTCCATCATCATGGAAGAGATCAATCGGGCCGGCGGCAACTCAGGCGCCTGCCACGGCCAGATGTACAACATGAACACGCTGGTCCGGCACGGCTCCGAAGAGCAGCGCCGAAAATACCTGCCCAAGATCGCGAGCGGTGAGCTGCGCCTGCAGTCGATGGGCGTGACCGAGCCGACGACCGGCACGGACACGACGAAGATCAAGACGACCGCGGTGAAGAAGGGCGATCGCTACGTCATCAACGGCCAGAAGGTCTGGATCAGCCGCATCCAGCATTCCGACCTGATGATCCTGCTGGCCCGCACCACCCCGCTCGATCAGGTCGCGAAGAAGTCGGAAGGGCTGTCGATCTTCCTTGTCGACCTGCACGAGGCGCAGGCCAAGGGCATGACTGTCCGTCCCATCCTCAACATGGTCAATCACGAGACCAACGAGCTGTTCTTCGACAATCTGGAAATTCCTGCCGGGAACCTGATCGGCGAGGAGGGGCAGGGCTTCAAATACATCCTCACCGGCCTCAATGCCGAGCGCACGCTGATCGCGGCGGAGTGCATCGGCGACGGCTACTGGTTCATCGACAAGGTCACGGCCTATGCCAAGGAGCGCGTCGTCTTCGGTCGCCCGATCGGCCAGAACCAGGGCGTGCAGTTCCCGATCGCTGAGAGCCTCATCGAGGTCGAGGCCGCGAACCTGATGCGCTTCGAGGCCTGTCGGCGCTACGACGCACACCTGCCTTGTGGCGCACAGGCCAACATGGCGAAGTACCTCGCCGCCAAGGCATCCTGGGAGGCTGCCAATGCCTGCATCCAGTTCCATGGTGGCTTCGGCTTCGCCTGCGAATACGATGTCGAGCGCAAGTTTCGCGAGACGCGGCTCTATCAGGTCGCGCCGATCTCGACGAACCTGATCCTGTCCTATGTCGCCGAGCACGTCCTCGGCCTGCCGAGGTCGTTCTGATGACCACGACCCGCCGCCCGCTGGAAGGGCTCATGGTGGTGGCGGTCGAGCAGGCCGTCGCGGCGCCCTTTTGCACCTCGCGCCTGGCCGATGCCGGCGCGCGGGTCATCAAGATCGAGCGGCCGGAGGGCGATTTCGCCCGCGGCTATGACGATGTCGCCAAGGGCCAGTCGAGCTATTTCGTCTGGCTCAATCGCGGCAAGGAATCGCTTGTCCTCGATCTCGCCTCGGTTGAGGGCAAGGCGATGCTGCGCGGCCTGATCGACAAGGCGGACGTGCTCGTCCAGAATCTCAAACCCGGCGCGCTCGCCCGCCTCGGCTTCGGTCCGGAGCAGCTGCGCCAGAGCCATCCGCGTCTGATCTGCTGTTCGATCAGCGGCTATGGCGAGACCGGCCCCTATGCCGAGCGCAAGGCCTATGACCTGCTGATCCAGGCGGAATCCGGCCTGTCCTCGATCACCGGCGGGCCGCAGGAGCCGGCGCGCGTCGGCCTCTCGATCGTCGATATTGCGACAGGCGCCACCGCTCATGCGGCGATCCTCGAGGCGCTCATCGCGCGCGGCATCACCGGCGAGGGCGCGGATATCCGCGTCTCGATGTTCGATGTAATGGCGGATTGGCTGACCGTGCCGCTGCTGCATCAGGAAGGCGGTAAGCCGCCACAGCGCATCGGTCTCGCCCATCCTTCGATCGCGCCCTATGGCGTGTTCCTGACGCGCGATGGCAGGCAGATCCTGATCTCGATCCAGAGCGACCGGGAATGGGCGAAGTTCTGCGCGGGCTTCCTTGCCCAGCCCGAATTGGCGACCGAGCCCCGCTTCGCCCGCAATGTCGAGCGTGTGCGTAACCGTGCCGAGACCGATGCGATCGTCGCCGCAGCCTTTGCCGGTTTCGACGAGGCCGGGGCCCGAGAGGCTCTGCTGCGTGCCGATACCGCCTTCGCGGCGGTCAACGACATGGCCGCGCTCGCGACCCACCCCCATCTGCGCCGGATCGCTGTGGAGACGGAGGTCGGGCCGGTCTCGGTCCCGGCGCCGGCTCCGATCGTGATGGGCGATGCGCGCGCATACGGCCCCGTCCCGGCGATCGGTGAGCATGCCGCCCTGGAGGATCGAGAATCGGAAAGGCGCGCGTCGTGACCGGCGGGACGAAACTGGACATGGCCCATCTTCGCGGCTGGATCGGGCGCGAGGATGTCGGAATGGACATCGTCAGCGACGATCTCGCCCGGAAATACCACGCCACCTTCGACCGTCCGGGCGAGGCGCCGAAGGCGGGCGAGATTGTCCCGCGCCTGATCCATTTCTGCCTGGCGCAGCCGGCGGCGCCGACGGCTGTGCTCGGCCCGGACGGTCATCCAGCTCGCGGTGGCTTCCTGCCGCCGGTGCCATTGCCACGCCGGATGTGGGCGGGCGGTGCCTTCATCTTCCACGGTGACCTCAGGGTCGGTGACGCGGTAAAGCGCATGTCGCGGATCGCGGATGTCGTGCTGAAGGAGGGCCGCACCGGCACCCTCTGTTTCGTCACCGTGCAGCATCGCGTCGAGGCGAACGGAACGCTGGTGCTGGAGGAGCGTCAGGACATCGTCTACCGCGACCTCGACACCGCCGGAAGCGCCGCGAAGCCGCCGCCGATTGCCGAGCCCGGCACGCATCGGCGCTCGATGAAGGCCGAGGCGCCGCTGCTCTTCCGCTATTCCGCGCTGACCTTCAACGGCCATCGCATCCATTATGACCGCCGCTATGTCACGGAAGTGGAGGGATATCCGGGCTTGATCGTTCACGGTCCGCTCCAGGCAGCCTTGTTGTGCAACTACGCTGCCGAATTGCGCGGTGCGCCGCCGAAGCGCTTCAACTTCCGCGGTCTCTCTCCGCTCTTTGACGACGATGCTTTCGCGCTGCACGCGGACGAAGAAGACGTTGGCTTGAAGCTCTGGACGGCCAGGCAGTCCGGCCAGCTCTGCATGATGGCGGAGGCGCAGTGGACATGAGCGCGCTGCCGTTGCGCGGGGCTGCAATGCGCAAAGCAGCGAAGGGCAGCAAGGGCACGGAGACCGACGCATGATGGCTGAGGCTTTCCGCGACATCGCGCTGTCTTTTGCGGGCACCAGCGAGCAGCCGCATTTCGAGCGAACCGCCTTCAGGGTGCGGCGCATCTATGCGACGGTCCCGCCCGACGGCCTTTCGGCCAATCTTTGCCTGGACCCGGACGGGCAGGATCACTTTGTCAGCCTGCGGCCGGACCTCTTCTCGAAGGTCCCCAACAAATGGGGTGATAGAGGGTGGACTCGGCTCGCCTTGCCGTCAGCCGATCCGGATGTGGTCATGTCGGCTCTGCTCCATGCTTGGCGGCTGGCCGCCGCCTGATTGCGGAGCCAAGTAGCGTCACCCTAGCTGGTCGGGTCGGGCCATCAGGTTCGCCAGTGCGGATGATGACACTCGCCCTCGCAAATCTGCCGCGACGCTGCAAAAATCGGGAGCTACTCTTCCATGAAGCTATGGCGGCATTCGCGGTCATGGTTCCCCGGCCGGAGGTGCATCCGCCGGTGCCGCTGAAAATGGAAACGGCCGACTGATGACGCTCGCTCTGCTCAGACGCGCGCTCGAGCCCGCACGGATTGCCGTGGTAGCGGGCTCGCCAGAAACGGATGTGTTGGCGACGCAGGTCAGCGCCGGGTCGTACCGCGGCGAACTCGTCGTGCTTCCCGGCGTAAAGCCCCTGTCGTCGATGCAGCCCGCCGACCTCCTGATCGCGCCCGCCGCGGTTGCGGAGCAGGCATTGGCGGCCGTGGCGAGCCGCGGCTGGGCCGGACTCCTCGTGCCCGATGGGGATGCTGCCGACAGCGTGCGGCTGCGGGCCGCGGCGAAGGCTTCCGAGATCAGGCTGATCGGGCCATCGTCATTGGGGCTAGCCGTACCACGTCTCGGCCTCAACGCGACAGCTGTTCCGGTGCGTCTCGCGGCCGGCTCGCTCGCTCTCGTCGCTCAGTCCAACTCCGTCGCGGCCGGCATCCTGGCTTGGGCCGCGAGACGTGGCATCGGGTTGTCGGGAGCTCTCATTCTGGGCGAGGGCGCTGATGTCGATATCGCCGACAGCCTCGACTATTTTGGCGCCGACCCGTCGACGCGGACCATCTTGCTCGCGATCGACGATGTCACCGATGCCGCGCGCTTCCTCTCCTCGGCTCGTGCCGCCGCGAGGCTCAAGCCGGTGCTGGTCCTGAGGCCGCCCCGTCGCGAGCCGTCATGGCCGGCCTTGACGCATTCCGCCCTGATCGTCACCAGCGACGCGGCGCACGATGCGGCCTTCCACCGGGCTGGCCTGCTGCGGGTCAATGACCTCGACGAGCTTTTTGCGGCTGCCGAGACGCTCGGGCGCGCCCGTGCCGCCGATGCGGGACGCCTCGCGATCGTCAGCAATGGCGATGGCCTTGCGGCACTTGCCGCGGCGCGATTGCGGCAGGCGGGTGGTGCGGAATTGCCGAACCATGAGCCAGAGATCGTCCGGACGGCAGATGACTATCGCACGGCGGTAGCCCGTCTGCTGGCCGCAGACGATGTGGACGCGGTGCTCGCGCTGAATGCGCCGGTCGTTCCCGCCGACTCGGCCGATTGTGCACGCGCTGTCGCCGAGGCCCGCTCCGCCGCGCCAGCAGGTAAGCCCGTGCTGGCAGTGTGGGTTGGCGGCGGGGAGGAGATCGCGGCAATCTTTGCCGCTGCCGGCATTCCGTCCTTCGCGACGGAGCAGGAAGCGATCGTCGGCTTTCAGCATCTGACGCGCCACGCGCGGCTGCTCAAGGAACTGATGGCGACGCCGCCGGCGCTCGACGCCGGCGCTCAGCCTGACACCGCCGCTGCGGTCGCGCTCGTCGACGCGGCGCTCGGAGAAGGTCGCAACTGGCTCGAGCCGGACGAGGTGGCGCGATTGCTGTCCCTCTTCCGGATTCCCACGCTCGGCTTCGTCATCGCTGCTGACGTGGATGCTGCCGTCGAAGCGGCACAGATGCAGTTCGCGGCCGGACGCACGGTCGCGCTGAAGATCGTTTCTCCGGATGTTGCGCATAAATCGGATGTCGAGGGCGTCGCGCTCGACCTCGCCAATGCACCCGCAGTCCGAGAGGCTGCCGGCCGCATGCTCGAGCGCCTGCGCGTGCTACGCCCCGAGACGCGGCTCACCGGTTTCATGGTCCAGCCGATGGCGCATCGCGCCAAGGCACGAGAGCTGATCGCGGGCTTTTCGGTCGATCCCTGCTTCGGGCCGGTTGTCGTTTTCGGGCGAGGCGGCACGGCGGCCGAGCTGATTGCCGATACCCACGTCGCCTTGCCGCCGCTCGATCTCGCCTCGGCCGAAGGCTTGATCGCGCGGACGCGCGTCTCCCGCATCCTGGGGGCCTATCGCGACGTTCCCGCAGCCGACCGGCGGGCCATCGCCGCCGTGCTGGTGGCATTGGGAAACATCGCCTGCGAACTGCCGCAGATCCGCGCGATGGATCTCAACCCGATCCTCGCAGATGCCAGCGGGGCTGTCGCGGTGGATGCGCGCGTCGTGCTGGAGCCCGATCCCGCCCGTCGCCGTCGCTCGGCGATCCGGCCTTATCCCGCGACATGGACATCGCATCTCGCACTGGGGGAGCGGCGCTTCTTCATTCGCCCGATGAAACCGGAGGATGAGCTTCTGACCGGCGCGATGCTGGCGCGGGTGACGCCGGAGGATCTGAGGCTGCGCTTCTTCGCACCGCTGAAATCCTTCAGCCATGCCTTTCTCGCGCGGCTGACCCAGCTCGACTATGCGCGGGAGATGGCCTTCATCGCCATCGAGGAAGGAACCGGTGAGGCGGCCGGCGCCGTGCGGCTCCATGCCGACCCCGGCCATGTCGAGGCCGAATACGCAATCCTGCTGCGTTCCGATCTGAAGGGCATCGGGCTCGGGCGAGCGCTCATGGAACTGATCATAGACTGGGCCAGGGCCGAGAAGGTGCATCGCATCCACAGCCAGGTCCTGGCTGAGAACGGGCCCATGCTGGCGCTCTGCCGCAACCTGGGGTTCGAGATCACGCTCGACCCTGACGACATCTCCGTTCGGCGCGTGGCCCTGAAACTCGACCCGGCTTAGGGCGCAGCCGTCTGCGAAGCCGTCAGGTCACGACGAAGCCGTGAGCGAAGGGGTCACGGTCGTCGATGAAGATGGTGTTGTAGCCGGTCATCCGGGCCCAGCCGGCGATGGAAGGGATGATCGCCTCGCGATTGGCCACCGTGGTCGCAGCCTCGACGCGTCCCTTGAACAGGGACCCGATGATGGATTCGTGCACGAATTCGTCGCCGACCTTGAGCTTTCCCTTGGCGGCGAGCTGCGCCATGCGGGCCGAGGTGCCGGTGCCGCAGGGCGAGCGATCTATCGCCTTGTCTCCGTAAAACACCGCGTTGCGAGCATGGGCCTCGGGCTTCGTCGCCTTGCCGGTCCACTGGATGTGGCTCAGACCCGTGATCTGCGCGTGCTCGGGATGAACGAACTCGTATTTCTTGTTCAGCGCGGCGCGCAGCTTCGGGGACCAGCCGATCAACTCGCCGGCAGTGTGGTCGGCCATGTCGCGAAAATTCTTCTGCGGCTCGACGATGGCGTAGAAGTTGCCGCCATAGGCGACGTCGACCACGATTTCGCCAAGTCCCTCGACCTCGGCGGTGAGCCCCTCGGCATAGAGGAAGCCTGGGACGTTGGTCAGGCGCACCTCCTCGACGAAGCGGCCCTCCTGGCGGTAGCTGATGTCGACCTTGCCGGCGGGCGCGTCGATCGAGAGCTTGCCCGGCTCGCGCGGGGTGATCAGCCCGTTCTCGATGCCCATGGTGATGGTGCCGATGGTGCCGTGACCGCACATCGGCAGGCAGCCCGAGGTCTCGATGAAGAGCACGGCGACATCGCAGTCGGGCCGGGTGGGTGGATAGAGGATCGAGCCCGACATCATGTCGTGGCCACGCGGCTCGAACATTAGGCCGGTGCGGATCCAATCGAATTCGCGCAGGAAATGCGCCCGCTTCTCCAGCATGTTGGCGCCTTCGAGCCGTGGCCCGCCACCGGATACGAGGCGCACCGGATTGCCGCAGGTGTGGCCGTCGATGCAGGAGAAGGTGTGGCTGGCCATGTTGGGGCCCTCAGAAACGCTGCGGGGAAAAGGAAGCGATGTCGATGGCGGGAGGCCGATCCGTCAAGAGGTCTGCGACCAGCCTTGCTGTGCCGGCCGATTGCGTCAGGCCGAGATGTCCGTGACCGAAGGCATAGATCACACGCGGCGTGGCGCTCGCCCGGCCGATCGCAGGCAGGCTGTCCGGCAGGGAGGGGCGGAAGCCCATCCACTGCACGCCGCCTGCGGGCTTGAGGCCGGGCAGGAAGGCGCGAGCCTTGGCCAGCATCGCCTCCGAGCGGCGGAAGTTCGGGGCCAGCTCAAGCCCGCCCAACTCGACGGCGCCCCCGACGCGGATGCCGGTCGAAAGCCTGGAGACCACGAAGCCGTGGCCGCCGAAAGTTACTTGCGTGCGCAGGTCGAAGGCATCGGAGGGCAGGGTGGTGTTGTAGCCGCGTTCGGTTTCGAGCGGGATAGGCTCGCCGAGGCTGCGGGCGATGCGATGCGACAAGGCGCCGGCGGCTAGGACGACCTTCGCGGCCTGGCGGATGCTGCCGTCGTGTCCGCGGACCGCGATGCCGTCGCCCTGCGGCGCCAGACCGTCGACTTCCAGGCATTCGATCGTACCGCCCTTGCGCTGGAAATGCTCTGCGAGCGCCAGCGTGTAGAGCTTCGGATCGGCGATTGAATACCAGCCCGGCGTGAAGGTGCCGTGGGTGAAGCGCGGCGCGAGCCCAGGTTGGATCGCGGCCATGCCAGCGGCATCGAGATGCTCGAACGCGATGCCATGTTCTTCGCGAGCGCGCCAGCCGGGCAGGGACGCTTTCAGCTCCGCTTCGCCCTCATAAACCTGAAGATTGCCGTCCTTGCGTAGCATGTCGAGCGTACCGGTCTCGTGCAGGAAAGGCTCGAGCTCGGCTTTCGACAGGTCCATCAGGGCCGTTTGCGCGGCGGTGGAATGAGCTACGCGGGCAGGAGAGCAGGCCTGCCAGAAGCGGAACATCCAGGGCGCGATCTGCAGCGCATAGGCCGGTGGCACCGAAAGCGGCCCGAGCGGATCGAGCAGCCACTTCGGCGCCTTGCGCAGGATGCCTGGCGAGGCGAGCGGCAGGATGTCGGTGAAGGCGAAGGCGCCGGCGTTGCCGGCCGAGGCCCCCGCCGCCGGGCCTTCGCGATCCAGGACGGTGACCGACAGCCCGCGCCCTTGCACCGCGACGGCAGCAGAGAGGCCGATCACGCCGGCGCCGATCACGATGACATCCGGATATGGCGCCATTCGGCTCCGTCCAATCTCCGAGCTGCGGTGATGTCGAAGCCGCTCTCTCAGCCGCGATAACTCTGGACGGCGCCCGGCAGCTGGCTCCAGCCGGCATACCAGGTCTTGAATTGATCGAGCTGCTGCTTCGCATGGACCCGCTGGCTGGGCGACAGCGCGTCGGTCGCGTTGAAGTGCAGCTCGTATTCGGGGTTGCCCTCGAGCACCATCAGGTACTTGTAATAGAGGACGAGGTCGGCACCCTCGTCATAGGTCGACAGCACTTCGAGCGCCTCGCTCAGCTCCTGTGCGCGGATGCGAGCTTCGACATCGCCGGCGGCGGCGGCCTTGGTCAGGGCGACGAAGTGAAGGATCTCCTTAGGAAGCACGTTGCCGATGCCGGTGATCGCTCCGACGGCGCCGCATTTGACGTAGCCGTGGAACACGCAGGTATCGACGCCGACCATCAGGATGACGTTCTCGTCATGGCCGGTGATGTGCTCGGCCGCATAGCTCATCGCGGCGGCGCCGCCGAATTCCTTGAAGCCGATCAGGTTCGGATGGGCGGCGCGCAGCTCGAAGAACAGGTCGGCGCGGGTTTCGAAGCCGTAATAGGGGCTGTTGTAGATGACCGCCGGCAGCTTCGGCGCGGCTGCCAGGATATCCTTGAAGTGGTTGCGCTGCGCGGCGACGGACGAGCCGCGCGACAGCACGCGCGGGATCACCATCAAGCCGGCCGCGCCGACCTTGGCCGCATGGCTGGCCAGCGCCACGGCGGAGGCTGTGTTGACGGCACCCGTGCCGACGATGACTGGCACGCCGGCCTTCGTCAGCCGCTCGACGCCTTCCATGCGTTGCGCGTCGGAGAGGAGCGGCCAGTCGCCCATCGAGCCGCAATAGACCGCTGCGGTCATGCCGCTCGCGATCAGCTCCTTGCCCTTCCTGACGAGGGCATCGAAGTCCGGGCTGCGGTCAGCCTTGCAGGGGGTCATCAGGGCAGGGATTACGCCTTTGAAGATCTCGGAGGTCATGGGGCCATCTCTGAACGATTCTGGAGCCGAACCGGCACGCCGTCGGGACCGCCTGGCGCGGACAATTTTTATAGTATGCAAATTGTCGACATAAATCCAGTGCTGAATGGATCGGGTGCTTAGAGCGGGATGTCCTGGCGATTGTCGGCGGCGAAGAGACGCTGGATCTGGCGGACGATCTGATCGGCATGCGCCCGCGCCAGCGTGTCGGCGCGTGCGATGTCGCCATTGGCGATGGCGTCGATCATCTCCTCATGTTCGTGGACATATTCCTCGGGCAGGCGGTCGTTGAAGGATTGGTAGTACAGTCGCAGGAGCCGGCGCCCGTCATCGAGCAGTCGGGTGAACAGGCCATAGTAGTATGGGTTGCGGCCGGCCTCGGCGATCGCCGCATGGAACTGCCGGTTGGTCGCGATCATCGCGAGTGCATCCTGCGCCCGGACCGCCGCCGCGAACTCGGCTTGCTGCGCTCGGATCGCTTCCAGATCTTCCGGCCGGTGGTGCTGGGCCGCCAGTCGGGTCGTCACGCGGTACATCAGTGTGATCGCATCGAAGAAGGGGTTCAGGTTCAGCACGTCGATATTGGCGACGAGGGTCGATCGGTTCGGCAACGTCTCGACCAGCCCTTCGCCGGCGAGCCGCACAAGCGCTTCGCGGATCGGCGTGCGCGACATGCCGAAGCGCTCTGCGAGCTGGACCTCGTCGACGGGGCTGCCCGGCGGCAATGTCAGAGACAGGATTTCGGCGCGCAGCATGTCATAGACGAGCTTGACGCCCGAGCCGCGCTTGCGGTCTGTCGGGGGGCTGCTGGCTGTGGTGTTCATCGGTTTTGCCTCGCCTGCGGAGGATGGACTGTCGCACGATCCGGGCAGGCGACTGAAATGGGCGCTCTGCTGGTGCATGTGACCGTTCCGGATGCGGCTGCGCCGTTGTCGTCCGAGGGGAAGGGGGACGATAGGGCTTCGGCACTGGTTGGAGCCGTGCGCGCCTGTTTTTCCACAGCCGGTCGAGCCTTGAGCGTAGATGACCAAAGCCTCTCGCGCCTGTTTTCTGCGAAGCCGGACGGCCATGCCCTTTTTTCATTTCACGAACTAAAATCGTGACGCGTACAACTGACATCAGCTTTCCAATGCCGTGACAGGCGGGCGCTGTGCGCTTTCGGAAGGCGACGCCTCGGCCCGTTGGGGAGGGGTGCCAGGTCCTGCCGTTGGTGGCCGTGGGGTCCCGCGTCGGAATTGGAGTTGCATGACGTGAAGATTTTCAGGGCGGTTGCCGTTCTCCTGCTCGTGGCTCTCGTGGTGGCCGGCGCAGGGCTCTGGTGGATCTGGCGGCCGGCTCTGGCCCCGCGCGCCGAAGGCGCGGGCATCGAAAGCGATAAGACCCTGATTGGCCGCGGAGCCGATCTGGCGACGCTCGGCAATTGCGGCGACTGCCATACGGCCGAGGGTAAGCCGGCCTTGTCAGGTGGCAGGCCGCTGCCGACGCCGTTCGGTACGATCTACGCCAGCAACCTGACGCCGGACCGCGAGACCGGGATCGGGAGCTGGACGGAAGAAGCCTTCCGGCGCGCAATGCGCGAGGGC
Source organism: Bosea sp. AS-1 (assembly GCF_002220095.1). Lineage (GTDB taxonomy): Bacteria > Pseudomonadota > Alphaproteobacteria > Rhizobiales > Beijerinckiaceae > Allobosea. Next base: position 4,777,771 of record NZ_CP022372.1, on the reverse strand, counting down.
GTCGATCGCGAGGGGCGGCAGCTCTACCCGGCCTTCCCTTATGACCATTTCACCTTCGTCACCGACGAAGATGTCCGCAGCATCTATGCGTTCCTGATGAACCGGCCGGCCGTTTCCAGCCGCGTGCCCGAAAACCAGCTCGGCTTCCCCTTCAACATCCGCCCGATCGTGGCCGGCTGGAAGCTGCTCTTCCTGCATCAGGATCCGCTGCGCCCCGACCCGGCGAAGGGCGAGGACTGGAATCGTGGCCGCTATCTGGTCGAGGGGCTTGGCCATTGCGGATCATGCCACACGCCGCGGAATACCTTCGGGGCCGAGAAGAAAGGAAGCCTCTATGCCGGCGGCGTCGCCGATGGCTGGAATGCGCCGCCGCTCGACGCTTCGCTGATCAAGGCCCATCGCTGGACCGTCGACCAGCTGGCTGACTATCTGGCAACGGGCTGGCAGCGTCAGCACGGTGTCGCGGCGGGTCCGATGGCGGATGTCGCGAAGAATCTCGGTAGCATCTCGCGGAAAGAGGTGCGCGCCATCGCGACCTATGTCGCCAGCCTTTCGGCCGGGGCTCCCGCGGCTGGTCCAGCATCACCACCCGAAGGCAAGGCGCTGCCTGAATCGTCCGCTGCGATCGCTGCGCTTTACGATGGCGCCTGCGCCCGCTGCCACAATGGTCGGGGCGAGGTCGGCCCCTCCCAGGCCCTGCCGCTGCCGCTGAGCACGGCGGTGCACGCGCCGGGATCGGCCAACGCCGTTCGGGCCGTCCTGCAGGGCATCGAATCCTATCGCCGCGACGGCGGCCCCTACATGCCGGCCTTCGGCGGCATGTTCAGCGACGCCCAGGTCGCGGCGCTGGTCCAGTATGTCCGCGCCCGCTACAGCGACCAGCCGCTCTGGACGGATGTCGAGGCGGAGGTCGCCAAGGCCCGCAAGGAAGGAGCCCAGCCATGAAGTTCTCGTTGCACGTCAACGGCAAGACGGAGCAGGTCGAGGTGGCCGATCCGTCGACGCCGCTGCTCTATGTGCTCCGCAACGAACTCGCCTTGCACGGACCGCGCTTCGGCTGCGGGCTCGGCCAGTGCGGCGCTTGCATGGTGCATGTCGATGGCGAGCCAACCTTCTCCTGCCTGCTGCCGGTAGCCGCGGTGGAGGGGCGGAAGATCACGACGCTGGAGGGGTTGCTGGAAAACGGCAAGCCCAACAAGCTGCAGCAGGCCTTCATCGAGGAGGAGGCGGCCCAGTGCGGCTATTGCATCTCCGGCATGGTGATGCAGGCGCAGGCCTTGCTGAACCGCAACCCGCATCCGACCGAGGAAGAGATCCGCAGCCATATGGAGCCCAATCTCTGCCGTTGCGGGACGCATGTCGCCATCATGCGCGCGATCAAGCGCGCGGCTGCGTGAGGAGGCCGACATGAACATCGCTTTCAAGCCCTCGCGGCGCGATCTCCTGAAGGGCGGTGGAGCCCTGGTGGTCGCTTTTTCCCTGCCGGTGACGCGCAATGCGGCGCAGGCGCAAGCTCCTGCCGTTGTGGCGAAACCGGTCGCTCTCGATCAGGTCGACAGCTTTCTGTCGATCGACGACAAGGGCATGGTTACGCTGTTCAGCGGCAAGGTCGACCTTGGTACGGGTGTCCGGATCGGCTTGCAGCAGATCGTGGCGGAGGAGCTCGACGTTCCGCTCTCGGCGCTGTCGATCGTCGAGGGCGATACGGCGCTGACTCCCGATCAGGGGCCGACCTATGGCAGCCAGACGATCCAAGTCGCGGGCATGGTGATCCGCCAGGCTGCCGCCACGGCGCGCGCGGCCTTGCTGGATCTCGCAGCGCAGAAGCTTGGCGCGAACAAGGCCGAGCTGACGATTGTCGAAGGTGTCGTCTCTGCGCCCGGCGGCAGCCGCGTGAGCTACGCTGAACTCGTCGGCGGCCAATCCTTCTCCCTGAAGCTCGACTCGGCTGCGCCAGCGAAGGACCCGGCGCAATACAAGCTCGTCGGCAAGGCGATCCCGCGGCGGGACATCCCCGAGAAGCTGACGGGCCGCTTCACCTATATGCACGACGTGCGCGTGCCCGGCATGTTGCACGGCGCAGTGATCCGCCCGCCCGCGCTTGGCGCCAAGCTCCAAAGCGTCGACGAGGCTTCGGTCAAGGGCATGCCCGGCTTCGTCAGGACCGTGCGCGACGGAGACTTCCTCGGCGTCGTGACCGAGACCGAATGGGCTGCCGTCCGCGCGGCGCGCGAGCTCAAGGCGGTGTGGTCCAAATCTGAGACGCTGCCCGAACAGGATAAGCTCTGGGAGCATGTCCGGGCGACCAAAGTGGTCAAGGACGACGTCACCAGCACGGTCGGCGACACGGCTGCGGCGATGGCCGGAGAGGGCCGCAAGCTCGCCGCGACCTATGATTTCGCGATCCATACTCATGGATCGATCGGGCCTTCCTGCGCGATCTCGGAATTCAAGGACGGCAAGCTGACCTGCTGGTCGGCGTCGCAGGCGACGCATAATCTGCGCAAGCAGCTCGCGCTGATGTTGTCGCTGCCACTGGAGGACGTGCGCTGCATCTATGTCGATGGGGCGGGCTGCTATGGCCGCAATGGTCACGAAGACGCCGCTGCGGATTCTGCCCTGCTGGCCCAGGCCGTCGGCAAGCCGGTACGTGTGCAGTGGTCGCGGGCGGACGAGCATGGCTGGGACCCGAAGGGTGCGCCGACTCTGATCGACCTGCGCGCCAATCTCGATCCTTCCGGAACGGTCCTGGCCTGGGAAAGCGAATTCCATATTCCGCAGGGCGCCGGCGGCAATGTCGATCTCGTCGCGGCCACCTTGTCGGGCAAGCCCAAGGACAACCTGCTCTCGCCTGGCGGCATCACCGGCGATTCCGCGATTCCCTATCGCTTCCAGAACATCAAGACCGTTTGCCATCGGCTGGAGACGACGCCGCTGCGGCCATCCTGGATCAGGACGCCGGGGCGGATGCAGAACACCTTCGCCAATGAATGCTTCCTCGACGAGATCGCTGCGGCTGCCGCCGTAGACCCGATTGCCTTTCGACTGAAGTATCTCGACCCGGCCGATAGCCGCGGTCGGGAGGTGCTGGAGCGTCTCAGGAAGGTCGCGGCCTGGGAGGAGCGCCCGTCGCCGCGCAAGGACCGGAACGGCGCCATCCTCAAGGGGCGCGGCGTCAGCTATGTGAAATACGAGCTGGTGCGCACCTATGTCGGTATCGCCGCGGATGTCGAGGTCGACAGCGCCCTCGGCGACGTGCGCGTGACCAAGCTCTACGTCGTCCATGATTGCGGCCAGATCATCAATCCGAACGGCGTACGGGCGCAGATCGAAGGTAGCGTCATCCAGACGGTGAGCCGCACCATGAAGGAAGAGGTGACCTGGGATCGCGGCATGGTCACGAGCCTCGACTGGGCGACCTACCCCATCCTGCGCTTCTCTGAGTTGCCGGAGCTGGTGATCGACCTGATCGACCGGCCGACGGAGAAGCCCTGGGGAGCGGGGGAGCCGACCGCGGCGGTGGTGCCGTCCGCGATCTCGAATGCCATCTTCGACGCGACCGGCGCCCGTCTGCGTTCGGTTCCGTTCAAGCGGGAGAAGGTCAAGGCGGCCTTGCGGGAGCTTCAGAGCCAGTAGCCACGCGGTGGGGAGCCTTCGGCGCAAGGTTCATGCGCCGCCGTCCCGTCGCGCTGGCAGGACGACGACCTTCGCGCCGGCGCGCACGTGGGCGTAAAGATCGACCACGTCCTGGTTCATCATGCGGATGCAACCTGAGGACATGGCCTGCCCGATCGACCAGGGCTCGTTGGTCCCGTGGATGCGGTAAAGCGTGTCCTTGCCGTCCTTGAAGAGATAGAGCGCGCGCGCCCCGAGCGGGTTGTCCGCACCACCCTTCATCCCACCGGCCCACCGGGCGTATCTGCGGGGCTCGCGCCGGATCATGTCGGGTGTCGGCGTCCAGCTCGGCCAGGCGCGCTTGGTCGCGACATTGGCGGTCCCTGACCAGGCCAGACCTTCGCGGCCGACGCCGACGCCGTAGCGCAACGCCTTGCCGTTTTCCTGGACCAGGTAGAGGAAGCGCTTGCCCGGATCGACCACGATGGTACCCGGTGGCTGGCCCGTCGGGTTATCGACGAGCTGTCGCATATAGCGCGGCTTCAGATCCTCAAGCGATACGGCCGGGACAGCGAAGGGCTCGTCTTGCAGGGCTCCGTAGCGGGCCGCCTGCTCGGGCGGGATCACCGGTTTCGGTGCGGCGAGGGAAGTAGCCGGCGGAGCGCCCGTCGTAGTGCAGGCAGCGAGCGCGACCGGCAGCAGGGCGACGCAGAGCCAGCGCATTGCGGCACGGCGCATTGGGAAGGCGTGGTGCATCGATGTCATGCGAAGATCACTGACCGGCTGCCTGCTTCTTGCGCGCATCCGAGACCACTTGCTTGAAGCCGGCATAGTCGAGCGTCGAAGTGCGGAACGGCCCGACCAGATAGGTCGGCGTGCCCTGGAGGCCGAGCGAATCCGCCTGGGCGAGATTGCGGCGCAGCAGCGCCGTGATGTCGGCGGCATGGGCCTTGAGGTCGTTCTGGAGCTGCTCCAGCCCGACGCCGGAAGCTTTCACCGCCGCGAGCATCTTGTCCTGGGGAACGCGCCCACCCGGTATCGCCATCAGTGCGTGGTGAACGCGGTCATATTGCTGCTGGTAATGGGCCGCGAGCGCGAGCTGGGCGCCGTAGACGGACGCCTCGGTGAGGACCGGCCAATCCTTGTAGACCAGCCTGATCTTGCCGTCCTCGCGGACGATGCGGTCGAGATCCGGAGCCGATTTCTTGCAGTAGGGGCAGTTGTAGTCGAGGAAGGCGACGATCGTGACATCGCCTTTCGCATTGCCGGCGGTCGGCGCGGCGGGGTCGTGAAGGATGGCGTCGACGTCGATGCTCTCGGCGAAGGCGGGTCCGCCGGACAAGGCCGGCAAGGCCAGGCCGAGCGCTGCGGCCGTGAGAAAATCTCTGCGTTTCATGGGTGGCTTCCTCGTGTGGTTCAGATGCCGGCGCGGTCCAGCCGCTTGGCGATGTCCTGCGCGGTGATGGGGCCGATCAGGCGTGAGCCGGGGATTTCGCGACCCTGCGGATCGAGCAGGAACAGCGTCGGGGGGCCGACCACCGAAAAGCGCGTCATCAAGGCCTGGCTCGCCGCATCGTAGACGGTGACGTCGGCCGTGACGGCGGGCAGGGTGGCAAGCCGCTCCCGGATCGCGGGCGCTGCCATCGCCGCCTCATTCGATTTGCAGACCGTGCACCAGTCGGCCGTGAAGGAGATCAGGGTGGGGCGTCCGCCCGCGCCCGCTGCCGCTATCGCGCGCTCGAAAGCGGCTGGCGAGCTGACGCGGGCAATGCCGGAGGGGGCCGAGGCACTCGCGACCTGGCCGGATGCCATCCTCATGAAGGCGAGGGGACGCAGCATGTCGCCGGCCCCGCCGGCTGCGCCAACGATCAATAGGATGCTGTAGGCCGCTGTCGCGAGGCCTGTGGCCTTGCCGAGCCGCGCGGCCGGACCGCTACCGCCGTCGATGCGGTCGAAGCCGCCGAGGAAGGCCGCCAGTGCCAGGCCGGCCAAGCCCCAAAGCGCGAGTGCGGCTGGAGGCGGCAGCAGGCGCGCGACGAGCATCACCGCCACGGCAAGGAACACGACGCCGAACAGCTGCCGGACCTTCGTGAGCCACGGCCCGGATTTCGGCAGGAGGCGGGTGCCGAAGGTGCCGGCGACGATGAGCGGCAAGCCCATGCCGAGCCCCAGCGCGAACAGGGTCGCCGCGCCACGCGCGGCCTCTCCCGTCTGGACGGCGTAGAGCATCGCGGCAGCGAGCGGCGGCGTCACGCAGGGCCCGACGATAAGCGCCGAGCCGAAGCCGAGCAGTGCTGCCCCCATGACCGAGCCGCCACGTCCGGGCAGGCGGTTAGCCAGTTGCGGAGGCAGGGCAATCTCGTAAAGGCCGAACATGGCCAGCGCCAGGGCGACGAACAGGGAGGCCGCCAGCCCGAGCGCCCAGGGCGATTGCAGGGCAGCTTGCAGATTGGCGCCGGTCGCGCCGGCCGCGAGACCGACGAGCCCGTAGGCGGCCGCCATCGCCAGCACATAGCTCGCCGAGAGGATGAAGCCGCGCGTCGGGGAGAGCCTGCCTTCGCCGCTCGCGCCGGCGAGCATCGCTGAGAGGATCGGGATCATCGGGAAGACGCAGGGCGTCAGCGACAGCAAAAGGCCGAAGCCGAGGAAAGCCCCGAGCATGAGGACGACGTTCCCGCCAAGCGTGTCGGCAAGGCCGTCCTCGGTGGCGGCTGGTGCTGCCGGCGGGGACACCGTAGGCTCAACGGCAGCGTTTTCGCTGCTTCCGCCCAAGCCGAGCCGAACCTTGCCGATCGCGAGTGTCGCCAGATCCAGGGTGCGGGCCTGGGGTGGATAGCAGACGCCCTGCTCGGCGCAGCCTTGATAGCCGATCTCGATCGTGCCGGTGGCCGGCGCCGCCGCGAGAGTCGCGACCACGCTGCCATGGTAGATCTCGACCCGACCGAAATTCGGATCGTCCTTCTCCTCGCCGGCAGGCGTTTCGAGGGTGAGCGGCTTGCCCTCGCGCTTGGCGCTGAGGCTGTCGCGATAAAGGTAGTTTCCCGGCGCTGCCCCGAAACGCAGCATGAGCATGCCGGTCGCATCGCGCTCGGCCGTGAGCGTGAGGACCTGTTCTGCCGGAGCAGGAGTGGCACCCGCCGCCGGGCGAAACGCGAGCAGGGCGAGGAGGCACAGAAGCGCCGGGAGGCTGATCTTGCGAAGGAAGGACATGCGTCTGCAGAGGCTTTTGATCGTGATCGATGCCGCGCAGCCTCGCCTTCCAGCTTAAGCCAGCCTTAAGGTCGCTGCGGAACGACGGCCGGCAAGGAGATCGCGCCGCGATGCGGATACTGGTGGTGGAAGACGACCCTGTCCTGTCGGATGGGCTGCAGGTCGGGCTCGGCCTCTCGGGCTGGACCGTCGACCGGGTCGGTGACTGTGGCGATGCCCGTGCGGCCCTCGCTACCGGGGTCTACGACGCGGTGGTCCTCGATCTGATGCTGCCGGATGGCTCGGGGCTCGACCTGCTCGCGGAGATGCGGCGGGCGAAGGATGCCACGCCCGTCCTGCTGCTTACGGCCCTCGACCAGACGCAGGACCGGATTCGCGGCCTCGATGCGGGCGGCGACGACTATCTCGGCAAGCCCTTCGATCTCGATGAGCTCGCGGCCCGGTTGCGCGCGCTGTCGCGTCGCCGCTCCGGCCGGGCGGATGCGCTTCTGAAAGTCGGTGACATCGTGCTCGATCCTGCCGGGTTGAGCGCAACGGTCCGCGGAAACGCGGTTGGCCTGTCGCGGCGGGAATTCGCGTTGCTCTCCGCCCTGATGGAGCGACCGGGTGTCGTCCGATCCCGCGCCGAGCTGGAGGACCGGCTCTATGGCTGGCAGGAGGAGGTCGAGAGCAATGCCGTCGAGGTCCATATCCACAACCTGCGCGCCAAGATCGGGCGGGATGCCATCGAGACCGTACGCGGCCTCGGCTACCGGATGCGGAGATCGGCATGACCTCGTTGCGCCGTCGCCTGTTCCTGCTGCTGCTCGCCGCCACCGGTGCGATCTGGTTCTGCGCCGTCGCCTGGATCTATCTCGGCAGCCGTTCCGAGCTGGAGCATGTGCTCGACACCCGCCTGCAGGAGGCGGCGAGGATGGTCCATTCGCTCGTCGCCAGCGGCAACATGCCGGCGGCTGCAGCCGCGCCGGCCTTCGAGGATGCCGGCTATTCCCGCCAGCTCTCCTGCCAGATCTGGTCGCTCGACGGGCGGCTGCTCGCTCGCTCCAGCGGGGCGCCTGACCAGAGCCTTGCCCAGGATGCGGAGGGTTTCAGCGATCGCGAGGTCGGCGGCGAGCCGTGGCGAATCTACACCATCGTCGATGCGACAAAGGGCGTGCGCGTGGCGGTCGGCGATCGCATCGGCCTGCGCGACAGACTGGTCCGGGATCTCGTCGCCGGGCTGGTCGCGCCGGCGTTGCTCATTGCGCCGTTGCTCGGCCTGATGATCTGGCTCAGCCTTGGGCGTGGGCTGAGTCCGCTGAAGGCCGTCGCCCGGCAGATCGCCGCGCGTGACGGCGACGATGCCAGCCCGCTGGCGCCGGGCGATGCGCCGTCGGAGGTGCGCCCGCTCATTGCCGCGCTGAACGGTCTGTTCGGCAAGGTCGAGGCGGCGCGGCGCCACGAGCGCGAGATCACGGCTTTCGCCGCGCATGAATTGCAGACCCCGCTCGCCGGGCTGAAGACACAGGCGCAGGTGGCGATCGCGGCGCAGGATCCGGATATCCGGAACGGCGCGCTGCGGCAGATCCTGATCGCGGTCGATCGCACCAGCCGGCTCGCCCGGCAACTGCTGGCGCTGGCGCGGCTCGAAGCCATGCCGCAACCGGCGCATAGCGATGAGGTCGACGCCGGTGCAGCGCTCCGGGAGGTCGTTGCCAGTGTGCCGTGCCCGCCAGGCATCGAGCTCCGGCTCGATCCGGCGCTGCATGGCCTCCTGCTTCGCGTGGAGGCCGACAGCCTGCATCTCGTGCTGCGCAACCTCCATGACAACGCCGTCGGCTACATGGAGGCGCCCGGCGTGGTTGCGTGGCGGGCCCTGCCCGGGGGCAGGGGTATCGCGGTGGTGGACGACGGGCCCGGCATTCCGGAGAGCGAGCTGCCGCTGGTCAGGCAGCGTTTTTTCCGAGGAAGCGCACGCAACCATGCTGGAACCGGCCTCGGCCTGACCATTGCCGAGATGGCCGCCCGGCGGATGGGCGCCAGGCTCGAGCTGGATAACCGAAGCGACCGTCATGGCCTTCGTTGCGCGCTGATCTTCGAGGACGCCGCACCATTGCGTTCGGTCGATGTCCGAGCGCTCGATAGCGCCGGCTGAGAGCGCCTCAGACGGAAAGGACGCCATCTTGCGATGACGCCCTTCGAGATCAGCCCTTTCCGTCTGCCTGCGGAGCGGACATGGTTGCAGCCTGGCTTTCAGCCGCGCGATCGAGGCATTCCGCCATTTGCGAGGTGCCCCAGCTGAATTTCGAGCAATGTGCGGTTCCCACCGTCAGGTCCCCGCCGACATGATTTGACTGTGGCGTACTGCTGCAGCCGAGAAGAGCCAGGGCGGCGGCGACGGACATCCATTTCATCAAGTCACTCCATTTCGACAAACGGTTTTCGCGAAAGGCTGGCCGCAGCTGGCCGCCTCTGATGGTTTTCTCCAGGTTGGTTTGGATCTCGGGATTCTAGCCGCATTCCGTAAGGAACCGCAAATACAAGCCGGCTCATCTGGCGGACCCAGTCGGCGCGTGCCGGGTAGGACGGGCGGGGCGCATGGCGTTGGCCGCCGTCGCGTGATGGATGTTCAGCCAAGGTCCGGCGGTCGCCACACCATAGCGTTGCAACCTAACGTCATCGCGCGGCGGATCGGCTCTGCCGCAAAAAGACCTGCAGTTACGGTGCCGAAATTTACCATCCCCATGAATAGTCTCAGAAGTTTAGTACATGCGGGTGCCTTGCTGGCTATAGTCCGGACTGCGCTGGTGGATTCGGAAATATCTCGGCATGTGCGGTTTTGGCGGCTATTTCGGCGCGGTCCGGGATGGAAAGGCCCTCCTTGAGAGGATGACTGCCGCCATTGCGCATCGCGGCCCCGACGGACAGGGGTTCTTTACCGCAGAGGCGGCCGGCCTCGGTCATGCGCGACTGGCGATCGTCGGCCTCGATGACGGCCAGCAGCCGATGTCCGACGCGACGGGCGATCTGACGATCGCCTTCAATGGCGAGATCTTCAACTATGTCGAGCTGCGCGAGCAACTCCTCGCCAAGGGGCGGCGGTTCCGGACGACCAGCGACACCGAGGTGATCCTGCATCTCTATGACGAGATGGGGGAGGACTGCCTCTCCGTCCTCAACGGCGATTTCGCTTTCGCGCTCTGGGATGGCCGCCGCCATCGCACGGTTCTGGCGCGAGACCGTATGGGAGTGCGGCCGCTCTTCTACACCTGGCAGGGCGAACGACTCTACTTCGCTTCCGAGGTCAAGGCGCTGCTGCAGGTTCCAGGCGTGGAGGCCGAGCTCGACCCGGTGGCGCTCGACCAGATCTTCACACTCTGGGCGCCGATCGCGCCACGCACGGCCTTTCGCGGCATCTGCGAGCTCGAGCCCGCCAGCCTGATGATCGTGCAGGAGGGCGGCGTCTCGACGCGGCCCTATTGGAGCCTGGGCTATCCCGACCGAGACGCACCGTCCCGGCACCGGGACGAACGAGCGGCTGCCGAGGAACTGCGGGCGCTCCTGACGGATGCGACCCGTATCCGCATGCGCGCCGATGTGCCCGTAGGCGCCTATCTCTCGGGTGGGCTCGATTCCTCGATCACTTCGGCGTTGGCGGCTGGCATGGCGCCGGGGGGCTTGAGAACCTTCTCGGTCACCTTCGATAGCGCGGAACACGACGAGAGCGCCTTCCAACTCGAAATGGCCCGTGCGCTCGGCACGCAGCACAGCGCCGTCGCCTGCGTCGAGGGCGATATCGCCGCTGCCTTTCCCGATGTCGTCCGCTTCACGGAGCGGCCGGTCCTGCGCACGGCTCCCGCCCCGCTTTACAAGCTCTCGGGCCTCGTGCGCGAAGCCGGCTTGAAAGTGGTGCTGACGGGCGAGGGCGCCGACGAAGTCTTCGCCGGCTACGATATCTTCAAGGAGGCGCGGGTTCGTCGCTTCTGCGCAAGGCAGCCCGGCTCGCGCATCCGGCCGCATCTGTTCCGCAAGCTCTATCCCTATCTGCCGGGTTTGAGGCAGCAATCGGCCGAATATCTGGCCTCCTTCTTCGGGGCGGGCGGCACCGGGCTCGATGATCCGCTGTTCTCACACCGGGCGCGTCTCGACGGCACGGCGGCAACGAAGCTGTTCTTCTCCGGCGATCTGCGTGCCAGCTTGTCCGGATACGATGCCGTCGAGGAAATGATCACGCGGCTGCCCGAGGCCTTTGCCCGCTGGCATCCGCTGCATCAGGCGCAATATCTCGAAACGCGTTTCCTTCTGCCCGGCTACATCCTGTCGAGCCAGGGCGATCGCATGGCGATGGCTCACGGCATCGAAGGCCGCTTTCCCTTCCTCGATCACCGCCTCGTCGAATTCGCCGCCGGCCTGCCGCCCGAGATGAAGCTGAAGGGGCTGATTGAGAAGCATATTCTGCGGGAAGCCACGAAAGACCTGCTGCCGCCCGTGATCAGCCAGCGGCCCAAGCAGCCCTACCGCGCTCCCGATAGCCAGTCCTTCGTGGGGCAGGGTGCGAGAGATTATGTCGGGGCGATGCTGAGCGAGGCCGAGGTCGGCGCCGGCGGGCTGTTCAATCCGAAAGCGGTAACGAAGCTGCACGAGAAATGCAGCCGCCATCCGGCTTCCGGCTTCCGCGACAACGCGGCGTTCGTCGGCATCCTGTCGACGCAGCTCTGGCTCGCGACTTTCACCGGCTCACGTCGTTGCAGCGCCAGGGCCGCCTGATATCATCCAACTGGGGGAAGACATGACAGACACGATTCAGGACGCCGTAAAGGCTTTCATCATCGAGAATTTCCTGTTCGGTGACGCCAGCCAGGCCATCGCCGACACGGATTCGCTCATCGAGAACGGCATCATCGATTCCACCGGTGTTCTCGAACTCGTGGCGTTCATCGAGGATCGTTACGAGATCACGGTCGCGGATGCCGATATCGTGCCGGCCAATCTCGATTCGCTGGCGCGCATCACGGCCTTCATCTCCGCGAAGACCGCATCGCTCGCCCCCGCCTGACGGCGCAGGCGCTGAGACATGCGGGTCGAGCAATTCCTGATCGCGAATGCGGCTGCGCATGGCGCGAAGACGGCACTGGTCACGGACCGGAGACGGTTGCGCTATGACGAGCTGGACGATCTGTCGAGCCGGCTCGCTGTTGCGCTCTCAGCGAATGGCGTGCGGCGCGACGATCGCGTCCTCGTCTTCATGGACAACTGCTGGGAAGCGGTCGTCGCGATTTTCGCGATTCTCAAGGCGGGCGCGACATTCAGCCCGATCAATGCTTCCACCAAGGCCGACAAGCTTGCCTATGTCATCGCCGACTGCGAGCCCGCGGCGGTTCTGACCCAGGCGAAGCTGATGCCGGTGGTGGCACAGGCAAAGGTTCTGTCGGGCCGATCGTTCTTCGTGGCTTCGACGCGGCCACCGTCAGGTGTCACGCCGGATGGTGCGGTTTCCTTCGAGGATTGTCTCGAAACCGCGCTGGAGCCCGTGGGCCATGGCGGGATCGACGTCGATCTCGCCATGCTGATCTACACCTCGGGCTCGACCGGACGTCCCAAGGGCGTGATGATGACGCATCGCAATATCGATGCCGCTGCCGACTCCATCACGACCTATCTGCGCAATACGCCTGACGACGTCATCCTCAACGTCCTGCCGCTGGCCTTCGACTACGGCCTCTACCAGCTGCTGATGGCGATGAAGCTCGGCGCGACCCTCGTTCTCGAGAAATCCTTCGCCTTTCCGCAGGCCATCTTCGACCGCATTCGCGCGGAAGGGGTCACCGGCTTCCCGCTCGTGCCGACGATGGCGGCGCTGATCCTGCAGATGCGTGACCTCGAACCGGGTTTCCTGCCGGGCCTGCGCTATATCTCGAACACCGCCGCCGCCCTGCCGCCTCCGCACATCGCCCGCCTGCGCGAGCTGTTTCCGGGGGTGCGGCTTTATTCCATGTACGGGCTGACCGAGTGCAAGCGCTGCACCTATCTGCCGCCGGAAGAGCTGGACCGCAGGCCGGGCTCCGTCGGCGTCGCCATTCCCAACACCGAAGCGATCGTCGTCGACGACGACGGCAACCGCGTGCCGCCCGGCGTGGCGGGCGAATTGGTCATCCGCGGCCCTCATGTCATGCAGGGCTATTGGCGCAACGAGGTGGCAACCGAACAGATGCTGCGCCCCGGCCCGAACCCCTGGGAAAAGCGCCTCCATACCGGCGACCTGTTCCGCATGGACGAGGAAGGGTTCCTCTATTTCGTCGGTCGCAAGGACGACATCATCAAGACGCGCGGCGAGAAGGTCGCACCGAAGGAGGTCGAGGCGGTGCTCCATGCCCATCCCGGCATCGCCGAAGCGGTGGTGACCGGCGTGCCGGATCCGGTGCTCGGCCATGCCATCGCTGCGCTCGTCGTGCTCGCGGACGAGAGCCTGAGCGAGCGGGACGTCATTCGCCACTGCGCGACCCATCTCGAGGATTTCATGGTGCCGAAGCTCGTCGAATTCCGCCATGAACTGCCGAAGACCGACACTGGAAAGGTCAGTCGGCGTCTGGCGGCCGAAACGTTCGGAGCGGCGGAATGAACATCTCTCCTGCCCCTGGTCGCCCCGCCTTCTCGGTCGGCACATTGGCACTCGACAGTGTCGCCGAAGCCGACCGTATCGTCGCTGGGCTGCGCGAGCAGCTCCGTGGCATGCGCAAGCGCGGACTGGTGCTCGGCCTCTCCGGCGGCATCGATTCCAGCGTCTCGGTCGCGCTTGCAGTCCGCGCTGTCGGCGCGAAGAACGTCTTCTGCCTGCTGATGCCTGAAAGCGATTCCGATCCCGAGAGCCTTCGCCTCGGCCGGTTGGTCGCGGACACCTTCGGCGTCGAGGCGATCGTCGAGGACATTGCCCCGTCCTTGAGCGCGATGGGGTGCTATGAGCGGCGCGATGCCTTCATCCGCGAACTCGTGCCGGAATACGGTCAGGGCTGGGCCTCGAAGATCGTCATCGCCAACGCGCTTGCCGGCGATGGTTACAACATCTCCTCGCTGGTGGTTCGGGACCCCGATGGCCGGCAGACCAAGCTGCGAATGCCGCCGGCGGTCTATCTCGGCATCGTCGCCGCCACCAACATGAAGCAGCGCACGCGCAAGCAGATCGAATACTATCACGCCGACCGGCTGAATTTCGCCGTTCTCGGCACGCCGAACCGGCTCGAATACGACCAGGGCTTCTTCGTCAAGAACGGCGACGGCGCGGCTGACGTCAAACCGATCGCCCATCTTTACAAAAGCCAGGTCTATGCGCTCGCCGCCCATCTCGGCGTCCCTGAGGAGATCCGCCGTCGGCCGCCGACGACCGACACCTATTCCCTGGAGCAGACGCAGGAGGAATTCTATTTCTCCCTGCCATACGACCGCATGGATCTCTGCCTCTTCGGCCTCAACAACGGCGTTCCAGCCGCGGAGGTCGGCGCCGCCGCGCAGCTGACGACGGCCGAGGTCGAGCGGGTCTGGGCCGATATCGCGGCCAAGCGCCGGGCGACGCGCTACCTTCACCTCGGCCCGCAGCTCGTTCGCCCTGTCGAGGAGATCGCGGACTGAGACGAGAGGCCGCGAGGAGGCCTATTCGAACCGCCAGCCGGCCAGGCGGTTCCAGTGCTCGCCGGCCAGCCCGTTGAAGAAACCTTGCGCGCTCAGGAACGCATTCACCAGCGCCTCGTCGCGCGAATGCACGACGGTCGAAGCGGGTTGGGTAAAGGCGACCCGCCGGCCCAGCATCGCGGCCAGCAGGGCGGGTTGGGTCCGGCCGCGCAGCCCGGAGGCGCCGCGCTGTGCCGCATGACCGATCAGGCAGTCGATGACGGGGCCTGCCTGCCCCGGTATCGCCAGAACCTGCAAGACGCGCGCGATCCGGCCTGGCTGGACGTGATAGAGGAAGGCTCCGATCAGCGCGCCATTGGGGGACGCGACGGAGGCGAACATCGCGGCGCCGTAGTCCGGCTTCTGAGCGGCTTCTGCGATGATGTGCGCGAGCTGTTCCTCGCTCCAGTCGGGACGAAGGAGAAATTGCCGTGTCAGCGGCTCAACGAGGGCCGCAAAGCCAGCCTGGTCGATGTCCGTGACCTTGAGGCCCGCCTTGCTGGTCCAGGCCGCCGGAACGCCGGTCCAGCGCAGCTCGTTTTCCTGCATGCGCCCGCGAAGGTAGCGGTCGAGTCCGCGCGCAAGCGGGCCAAGCACGCGGGCGGCGCCGACCCGCCGCGAGGCGAGATCTAGCATGAAGGCCGAGGGGCTGATCACCCTCAGCCAATCGAGGCTGTATTGCGGGAGCGGCACCCCCCGCAGTCTCGTCCACATCTGGGTCGAGAGGGCATTCGCCGTTTCGCTGAAGGAGATGTCCTGCGGCCCGGCCAAAAACGCCCGGAGCAGCCTTGCGCCGGCCATCGGATCATTCGCGCGCGGGTCGACCATGAGCGAGCCGCAGATGGCGGCGCGCAGCGGGCGGGGGCCGTAGCGCATCGGCAGCACGTTCACGCCGACGAAGCCCGAAATGCCGCCTTCGCCGGCAACGTGGACGAGAGACGCGATGTCCGGATCGCAGACGGGGGCGTCGAGATACAGTCGGCGCAGATAGGTCTCGAGCGCCGGGGGCGGCGGCGTCCTGCCGTCCCGGAACGTTCTCTGGAAGAGCCCGGCGACAGCGGGAAGATCCGCGGCCAGCAGGGGGCGAACCTCACTCATGTTCAGCGTGTCACGGAGGGAGCCGCGAGGGCGTCGTGCCGCAGTTTGCGGACGCGCGCGACACGCGGTACCCCGGCCTCGTCGGCGGCGAAGCTAACGGGCTCGTAGGCCTTGGCCCGGGCGATCAGGGCTGCCACCTGGCGATCCTGACCCAGCCCGAATTCGAACAGCAGCCAGCCACCGGGTTTGAGAAAGGAGACCGCATCCCGGACCAGCCGTTGGTGGATCGAGATGCCGTAGGGCCCTCCGTCGAACGCTTCGCGCGGTTCGGCATCGAGGAGATGAGCGCTCTCGCCTTCGAGGCGCGCAGTCGAGATGTAGGGTGGATTGCAGACGATCATGTCCACGGCGCCTGCAAGGTCGTCACCGTCGAGCGCACCGAACAGATCCCCTTGCCGGATCGCGACCCTGTCTTGAAGGGCGAGTCGCTCGGCATTGCGCCGGGCGACTGCGACGGTGCTGTCCGTCAGATCCGCTCCCCAGATGCGGGCGGATGGAAACTCCGTCGCGATCGCCAAGGCAAGGTTCCCGGAGCCGCAGCACATGTCGATCACCACCGGGTCGGCACTGCCGTCGCGAAGGGCGGCGACAGCACTGCGTCCGAGCAGCTCCGTTTCCTGGCGCGGCACGAGGACATCGGGAGCGAGTTCCAGCATCACGCTCATGAAGCGGTGCAGGCGCGGCTCGATGCCGCCGTCTGGGACTGCTGCTTTGGGTGGCACGATGGCTCCCTCCGTCGCTGGAGGGCCATGCATGCCCGATGAACTATGGCGCTCCGGTAAACGGCCACCGAAAAAGACGGTCAAACTCGCAAAAACTGCAAGCTTGACATCTCTGGCCCAGCATATGCCGGCGAGCTTGCTGCCGGCTGCTACTCGGAAGCTTCGGCCGACGCGATCGCCTGTTCGAGAAGGCCAAGGGCCCTGGCGCCTGCCGCAGCGTCGGGAAGGTTGAGCTTTTCGCCGCGCGCCGCGCGGACGAAATCGCCCAGGATCGCGTGGTAGCCCTTGTGGTCCTCGTTGGCGGCAACCGTGAAATTGGGCTCCCAGACTAGCGTATCCTGTCCGTCGGCCAAAGTGGCGTCATCCCGCGACACCTTGAAAGGGGGGCTGCGAAAATAGCGGACCTCGTGGAGGTTGCGGACCTCGACACGGCGATGGTCGCCCATCACCTGCCACCATTCCATCGGCGTGCCGCGTGATTGATGCGTACCCATGACGAGCGTGCCGATGCCGCCGTTGCGGAAGCGGAAGTCGACATGGAGGAGGAGCTTGCCGGGTTCCAGCTCGTGCCGGCGCGCACCGACCGTCGCGACCTCGCCCATCAAGTATGGGATCAGGTCGAAATAATGCACGCAGTGATGCAGGTAGAAGCCGGTGTAGTCGACATCCTTTGCGAAATAGGTCGGCGCCGTCATGTACTGGCCGAGGAAGCTCGCCGTTTCCCCGAATTCCGGGGCGTGGATGACATTGGCTGCAATGCGATTGGCGGTCGAATACCGCTTCATGAAGCCGACGACGACCGGAACGCCCTGGGCCTTGGCGGCATCCGCGAGTTCCTGCGCTTGCCGCGATGTCGCGGCAGGCGGTTTCTCGATGAAGAGCGGCAGGCCTCGCGCGATCGCCGCTAGGCCGACCTCATGATGTTGTTGCGGCCCCATGGCGAGACCGACGGCGTCGATATCCGTGCGGGCGAGCAGCGTGCGCCAGTCGCTCATCCGGTCCTCCGGGGCGACGCCATAGCGCCGGCCGGTTGAGGCAAGGCTCTCCGGCGAGATGTCGCAGATCGCGTGCAGGACGACGTCGTGCCGGGTGACCTGCGGCAGCAGCATCTCGTTGGCATGCGTGCCGCAGCCGATCCAGCCGAGGCGCAGAGGAGATGTCATCACGCAATTCCCTTCGTCGCGGCGAGCCTGTCGGCGAAGGCGAGCGTTGCCTTGAGGTAGTCGATGCTCGCCTTCAGCTCCGCGTCTTCGTCTCGCGTCGGAGCGCGCCACTGTGCCAGCGTCACGCCCGCCGCCTCGTCGTCGCGCCGGAACGGCTCCAGCACGATCGGGCCCTTATAGCCGCTTGTGGCAAGCGCGCGGGCGATCGCGGGCCAGTCGATATGACCGGAGCCGACGAAGCCGCGATTGTTCTCGTTTGCCTGGAAGTGCACCAACCGCGATCCCGCCAGCCGGATGGCGGCGGCGAGGTCGTATTCCTCCATGTTCATGTGGAAGGTGTCGAGCATCACCCCGATGGCAGGAGAGGCGACGGCCTCGACATAGTCCAGCGCGTGCCGGCAGGTGTTGCACATGTCGGTCTCGAAGCGGTTCAGCGGCTCGACGCCGAGAACCACGCCCTTGTCGGCAGCGCGTCTGGCTGCCTGCGTCAGGCCTCGCACGACAGCATCGACCCGGCGTTTGCGCTCGGTCGGCTCGACCGGATGCGGAGCCCGGCCGGCGAACACGAGCGGCGCGCCATAGAGAGGACCGCCGACGATTCCGGCGCCCAGTGCTGCGGCGATATCGACGCATTGCTCGAGATAAGCGACGCCGGCCTGATGCGCCGCCGGATCGGGGCTGGCGAGGTCGCGGGTCAGGTTCACTCGCGCCGCCAGCACGATCGAGAGCCCCGCATCGGCTGCCGCGGCCTTGGTCTCGGCGAGATCGAGCTCGCCCGGCTCAGGCACCAGCAATTCGACCACATCGGCCCCGGCCTGCTTCATGCGTTGGAAGGTCGGGAAATGCTCGCGCCCGAAGGGGCGGGCATAGAACATCGAGATCACCCCGATCGCGTTGGTCATGATTTGACTGCTCCTGCCGTCAGGCCGCCGACGAGGCGCTTCTGCACAAAAAGGAAAAGGATGGTCACGGGCAAAGCGATGATCGTTCCGCCCGCGGTGAGGATGCCCCATTGCACCGTGAATTCGCCGATGAACAATTGCAGGGCGACGGTGACCGGTCGTACCGTCTCGCCCGAGAGCATCATCGCGAACAGGTATTCGTTCCAGGAGGTGATGAAGACGTAGATCGCGGTGGTGACGATGCCGGGCATCACCAGCGGCAGCACCACCAGCCGGATCGTCTGCAGTCGCGAGGCGCCGTCGATCGTCGCGGCCTCGTCGAGATCGCGCGGGATCGCGTTGAAATAGCTGACCAGCATCCAGATCGAGAACGGGATCGAGAAGGTCGAGTGGCCGATGATGACGCCGAGGAAGGTGTCGATCAGCCCGAGCGTCCGCATCAGTACGAAGAGCGGGATGATCAGCAGCACGATCGGGAACATGTTGATGACGAGGAAGCCGGTCATCAGCGTGCGCCGCCCGGCGAAGCGGAAGCGCGAGAAGGAATAGGCCGCCGGAACGCTGGTCGCCAGCCCGAGGACGACGGCGCCGCAGGCGATGATCAGGCTGTTGAGCAGATTGACCGGGAAGCTCGTGCGCTGGATCAGCGTCCGGTAGTGCTCGAAGGTCGTGCTGCTCGGCAGATAGCGCACCGGGAACTGGGAGAGGTCCGCGTTCGGCTTGATCGAGGTCAGCAGCATCCAAACGAAGGGCGCCAGCGCGAAGGCGAGCACCAGCAGGACGGGGATTTCGACCTGGATCAGATTGCGAGTGAAGGAGCGGCGCCGGATCATCGCTCCATCTCCCCGGCCTGCCGGCGGACATAGAGCCAGACGATCCCCAGTAGAATCGCGGTCAGCATCAGCGAGAGCGAGGCGGCATAGCCGAATTCCATGCCGGTATAGGCGCGCAGGAAGGCATAGAGCGGCAACGTATGCGTCGAGTATCCGGGCCCGCCGCCGGTCATGACCAGGATGACGTCGAGCGAATTGGCGACCCAGATGATGCGCAGCAGAACGGCCGTGGCGACGATGCCGGCGATCGAGGGCAGCGTGACGTGGACGAATTGCCGCCAGGCGCTGGCGCCGTCGATCTCGGCCGCTTCGTAGAGCTCGTGCGGCACCGTCTGCAACCCTGCAAGGATGGTGACTGTGAAGAACGGGAAACCCTGCCAGACCAGCGCCAGCATGATGCAAGCCAGCGCCGTGGAGGGCTGGGCGAGCCAGGGATGCGGCGCCGAGATCAGACCGAGGCGCAGAAGGATGTCGTTGAAGACGCCGAGATTGAAATCGTAGATCCAGGTCCACATCAGGCCGATGATCACGCTCGGCAGAGCCCACGGGATGATGACGAGCGCGCGCGCCAGGCCGCGCCACCAGAAGCTCTGATTGAGCAGCAGCGCCGCGCCAAGGCCGAGCAGAAGCTGCAGGGACACGATGCCAGTGACCCAGATCGCGGAGTTCGCGAGCGCAATCCAGAAGACCTCGTCGGAGAGCGCGGCCGCGAAGTTGCGCAAGCCCACGAAGCGGAAATTGTCCGGATCGTAGAGGACGTATTCGTGCAGGCTGTACCAGGCCGTCTGCAGCACCGGAAACAGGATGACAAGCGCCGTCACCAGCAGTGCCGGCAGCAGGAATCCATAAGGGGTCGCAGCGCGAAGCGTCGCGCCGCTCGCCGTCAGCTTGTTCATGGCGTCGTCCCTGTCGATCGATGGCTGGCGCCGGATCAGGCCCGGCGCCACGCGATGCGATCCGGCCTCAGCCGTGGAAGGTCTGCTCGACGGCCTTCATGAGGTCGTCGGGGTTCATCCCGCCAGTCAGCGCCCTCTGCAGATTGGTGGGCAGGACGCGGCCGACGAAATCCGGCGTCTTCACATGGTCGGGCAGGGGCCTTGCGATCGGCAGGGAGGCGTCGCTCGCCTCGACGAAGCGCTTGGGATGGACGGTCCAGTTCTTCGCGCCCGAGATGGTGATCGGCAGCTGGCCGCTGAGCTTGGCCTGTTCGACGTTGTTCTCGGCGCTCGAAAGGAAGCTGATCCAGCGGAAGGTCGCCTCCTTGTTCTTGCTGCCTGCGAAGATGGCGTTGGACTCGTCGCCGAAATAGGTCCAGCCACCGCCATCCGGCCCACGCGGCACCGGCACGGCCGAGACCTTGTCGCCGAGCGCGCCGACGACCTCCGCGGCGGAGCCGATGTGATGGATCGCCATCCCGGTCCGGCCGGCCTTGAAGGCGTCGACGATCTGGCGGAAGGCGTCGGTCGGCGCCGAGGGCGGCACGACCTTGTGCTTCACGGCGAGGTCCACGAA
Source organism: Bosea sp. AS-1 (assembly GCF_002220095.1). Taxonomy (GTDB): domain Bacteria; phylum Pseudomonadota; class Alphaproteobacteria; order Rhizobiales; family Beijerinckiaceae; genus Allobosea. The sequence goes on along the minus strand of NZ_CP022372.1, from coordinate 4,757,075 downwards.
CCAGCGATTGGCCGCGAGCGCCTTCTCGGTGACCATGCCACCCTTCTCGAAGCTGGCGCCGCCGCCGAGGACGAAGGGACCCCAGTTGTCATGGCAACCGGCGCCGCCGCGCATGCCGTAGCCGAAGACGCTGTCCTTGGTCAGGGCCTTGGCGGCGGTGAGGAAGTCCTCGAAGCTCTTGGGCGGCTGGAGCCCGGCCTGCTGCAGCAGGTCCTGACGGTAGTAGAGATAGATCACCACATAGTGCAGCGGCATGTAGTACTGCTTGCCATCGGGCGAACGGTTGATCTTCCAGACGTCGTCGGAAATGTCGCTGCGGCCTTTCCAATTGGCCAGGAAACCATCCAGCGGTTCGAGCGCCTTCATCTGGCCGAAGCGCGAGAGATAGGACAGACGCACCATGGCGCAGTCGGGCTGGTTGCCGGCGACCAGGGCCGAGAAGATGCGGTTGATGTAGTCGGTGCCGCCGCCCCACGGAATGGGCTCGGCCTGGATCTTGATATCCGGGTTTTCCGCTTCGAACTTCGAGACGAGGCTGGCCGGCGTGTTCTGCGGGTTGTCGTAGTGGTACCACCAGCGCACCGTTGCCTTGCCTTGGGCGATGGCGGGTCTGGCGGCCTCGAAGGAGAGCGCGGCGGCTCCCGCAAGTTTCATGAAGGTCCTGCGTTCCATGACGTTCACTCCCCTGGGATTTTTATAGTCTTTCGGTGATGTAGGAGGCCGCGGCGCCGATCATGGCGAGCGCCGGGGCAAGTTCGCGGCTCATGCGCAGGCAGCCATGGACGACGCCCGGCACGTGGTCGTGGCGGAAGGCGACGCCCGCCACTGCCAGGCGCTCGGCCAGGCGCAGGGTATCGTCGGCGAGAGGGTCGAGCCCGCCTGCCGTCAGATAGAGCGGCGGCAATCCGGAGAGATCGGCATGCAGCGGCGCGGCGAGGGGCGCAGGCGCGTCGAAGGCCGCGCCGAGATAGTTGCGCCAGTACCAGCGCATGTTGGCCGTGGTCAGAAGGTAGCCTTCGCCGAATCGTGCATGGCTGCCGGTTTCGAAATCGGGGGTGTAGCAGCCGTAGAACAGCGCCGCTGCCGCGGGGAGAGCAAGGCCGGCGTCGCAGCGCTTGATCATCGCCGCGAGCGCGAGCGTCGCCCCGGCTGAGTCGCCGGCGAGGGCCCAGCGCCGGACATCGACGTCGGGACCAAGCTCTCCGCCCAGCGCAAAGGCGATGGCGCCGAGCGTATCCTCCAGCGGGGCCGGATAGGGATGTTCGGGCGCGAGGCGATAATCGAACCCAAAGACGCAGCAGCCGGCCGCCGCCGCGAGGTTCCGCATCGTGCCGTCATGGGTATCGACCGAGCCGAAGGTCCAGCCGCCGCCATGGACGTAGAGGATGACCGGCAGGGCGGTTCCGGGCTGCGGATGATAAAGCCGTCCGCGCAGCGAGACACCATCGGCCGTCACCGCGATCTCGCGGGTGGGAAGGTCCGGGGCCCCTTCGTTCCAGGCAATGGAGGCGGCGTCGGAGGAGGCGCGGGCCTCGGCGATTGGCAAGGTCTTGAAATCGACACCTGGCGCTGCCGCGAAACTGGCGAGGATCCGAGCCATCTGCGGGTGGACGAAGGCGCTCACGCCGCAACCTCGTCGTCGCCTTGCACGACGATCGTGTCGATATGAACGCCGAGCGCCGCGGCGAGCCCGATTCCGTCGCCGGCGGCGAGGCGCTCGAAGAGAACGTCGTGGCGCAATGCCGTCTCGATCAGAGGGCGGCGATGTTCCGGCGCCCAGAGCTTGTAGCGGTTCGAATGCATGATGCAGCGCGCCAGGATCTGCCCGAGAGCGTCGAGGCCGGAGAGGCGGAACAGGGCGAGGTGAAAATCCTTGTCGGCTTCGATGACGCGGTACTCGTCGCCGAGTGCCGCGGCTTCCTTCATCGCCGCCAGGATGTCGCGCAGCTCATCGAGGCCGCGGGTATCGGCATGCAGCACGGCCTTCAACGCGCCGCGCGTCTCGATCCGGCGGCGTAGCGCCAGCATCTCCTCGGCTTCCTCGGCTTCAAGCCGCGTCACCACTGTGCGCCGCCCCGAACGCACGACCAGGCCGTCCTCCTGCAAGCGCAGCAAGGCCTCGCGGATCGGCCCTTGGCTGCAGCCGATTTCGCGGGCGAGGCCGAGTTCGGTCAGGACCGTTTCCGGCGTCAGCTCGTTGAGGATGATCCGCCGCTTGACGATGCCGTAGACCAGATCGGAGGGGCGGCTGAGCTTCGGGATCAACGCTGGCGCCTCGCTGGACAAGGTCTGATGATGTCAATATCGATATCATTATTGATAATGATGTCAATGTAGCTCGCCGAGGGGACGTTTCGTGCACCACAGGATTCGGAAGATCGATGTTCACCTCGTTTCCGCGCCTGTTCTCGGCGGCTTCGCGGATGCCACGCGCAAGGTCGAGACGATCGGCTTCGTCATCGTCCGCATCACGACGGATCAGGGGCTCGAGGGGATCGGCGTCACCTATCATGAGGTTGGTGGGGAGGCGACCTGCGAGCTGATCAACCGCAACATGACGCCGAAGCTGATCGGTCGCGATCCGCTCGAGACAGAGGCGATCTGGCAGGAATTTTTCCATTACCTGCGTGGCGTCGGCCGCAAGGGCCTGATGTATTGCGCTCTCAGCGCCGTCGACATCGCGCTCTGGGACCTCAAGGGCAAGATCGTCGATCTGCCCGTCTACAAGCTGCTCGGGGGAGACCGGACCAAGGTGCCGGTCTATGCCAGCGGCGGTTGGACCTCCTATTCCGACGACCAGCTCGTCGACGAGATCAAGGGCATGGTCGCGCGCGGCTTCACGACGGTGAAGTTCAAGGTCGGCTTCGACGGCGGCCGCAATCCGCGCCGCGACGCCGAGCGCGTCCGCAAGGTTCGCGAGGCGGTCGGCCCGGACGTTAACCTCATGGTCGACGCGAACAACTCCTTCGACGCGGCAACGGCGGTGCAGCTCGCCAACCGGATTCGCGAATACGACATCTTCCTGTTCGAGGAGCCGGTCTTCGCCGACGACATTCCCGGGCTCGCCCGCTTCAAGCGCGGCACCGACATTCCGCTCGCGACCGGCGAGCACGAATACACCAAGTTCGGCGTGCGGGACCTCCTCATGCACGATGCCGCCGACATCGTTCAGGTCGATGGCGCCCGAGCCGGCGGCTACACCGAGATGCTGAAATGCGCGGCTCTTACCCAGGCCTGGAATGTCAAATTCGCGCCTCACGCGATGGAGAACCTCCATCTGCACCTTGTCGCCGCCGTGCCGAACGCGCTCTTCCTCGAGCGCCTGCTGATGTTCGAGGGCATCACCGCGCAGGTCTTCGACGGCGCGCCGCTGCCGATCGACGGCTACATGCACGTGCCGGACCTGCCGGGGCTCGGCCTCAAACTCAACATGGATTTCATCCGGGAGCGAGACGAGACCTCCCCGGCGAGCCATGCCTGACCGCGAGAGGTGAGACCGGGCTGGGGGCGAGCTGAGGAGGTCGTCGATTCCACGCTTGCGACTCATTCATATGATGATAATATCATAGCATGGTCCGGCCCTCGAATTTTCACGCCTCTCTCGTCGACGAGCTCGGCCGCCTGATCGTTGCGGGTCAGATCGGAGCCGGTGGAACGCTGCCGCGGGAGGACGAACTCGCCGCCCGCTTCGCCGTCAGTCGCACCGTGATCCGCGAGGCGACGAAGACACTGCAGGCACTCGGTCTGGTGACGACGGGCCCGCGCGTCGGCTCCCGCATCCAGCCCCTTTCGTCGTGGCGGTTGCTCGATCCGCAGGTGATGGACTGGATCACCGATGCGGACATGGCGAGTGGTTTCGAGCGCGACCTGCTCGAGCTGCGCGGCATGATCGAGCCGGCGGCCGCGAGTTTCGCGGCCGAGCGTGGCTCCGACGTTCAGATCGCCGCGATCGCCGACGCACTCGAAACGATGGTGAAATCGCCGGGCAAGGTCGAGCACGAAGCGGCGGATTTCGGGTTCCACGAGGCGATCCTCGAAGCATCGGGCAACATCCTGCTGCTGCAGCTCAAGCCGATTCTGCGAGCGGTGCTGAAGGCCTCATTCCGCCTGTCGATGCACGATCACGAGCGCGCCCAGGCGTCGATCGCGATCCATCGTCGGGTCGCCGACGCGATCGCAGCACGCCAGCCCGCCGACGCGCGTGCCCGGATGGTCGAATTGCTGCAGGTCGCCCAGGACGACATCCACCAAGGTCCGCCGCGGCATGTTCCGGCCGGCGCATCGCCTCATACAACGAAAAAAAACCAGGAAACGCCACATGCTCGCAATAGCCGAAAGATGGATCCTACGGGGGCTTGAAGCCGTCCTGGTCATCCTGCTTGCCGGGATGGTCGTGATGGTCTTCGGCAACGTGGTCCTGCGTTACGCCTTCAACTCCGGCATCGATCTGTCCGAGGAGCTGTCGCGTTATTTCTTCGTCTGGCTGACCTATATCGGTGCCGTCGTGGTGATGCGTGAGAATGGACATCTCGGCGTCGACACGCTGGTCGCGGCGATCGGCCCGCGCGGCCGGCTCATCTGCATGATCCTGAGCGACGCGGTCATCCTGGCCTGCTGCGTGATGCTGCTGGACGGCACCTGGAAGCAGCATGAGATCAACGCCACCGCGGTCGCGCCGGTCACCGGGCTGAGCATGGGCTATGTCTACGGCGTGCTCTATTTTGCCGGGCTGGGCATCGGCTTCATCACGCTGGCCCGTCTGATCCGCGCCCTCACCGGGCGGCTCGGCCCGTACGAATTGGCGGAATTCGCCGGCGACTACAGCGGCAACCCTTCGCACGATCTGAAGGGCCACCTCGAATGACCGTCACCGTCTTCCTCGTCTCGCTCTGCGGAGCGATGGCGCTCGGCATGCCGATCGCCTTTGCGTTGATCGTCTGCGCAGTCGCGCTGATGCTCTGGCTCGGCGTGTTCGACACGCAGATCATCGCGCAGAACATGATCATCGGCGCGGATTCGTTCCAGCTGCTGGCGATCCCGTTTTTCCTGCTCGCCGGCGAATTGATGAATGCTGGCGGCCTGTCGAAGCGCATCGTCAATTTTGCGCTTTCCCTGGTCGGCCATCTCCATGGCGGCCTCGGCTATGTCGCGATCTTCGCTTCGATCATCATGGCCTCGCTCTCGGGCTCGGCCGCCGCCGACACCGCGGCGCTGGCTTCGATCCTGCTGCCGATGATGCGTCAGGCCGGCTACGATACCGGTCGTTCCGCCGGCCTGATCGCGTCGGGCGGCATCATCGCGCCGATCATTCCGCCATCGATCGGGTTTATCGTCTTCGGCGTCGCCGCCAATCTCTCGATCACCAAGCTCTTCCTCGCCGGCGTCTTCCCGGGGCTGCTCATCGGCGTCGCGCTGGTGATCGCCTGGGCCATCGTCTGCCGTCGCGACAAGATCGCGGTGCTGCCGCGGCGCAGCGGAGCCGAGCGCTTGAAGGCGACCTGGGACGGCTCGCTTGCGCTCCTGATGCCGGTCGCGATCCTCGGCGGCATCCGCTTCGGCATCGTCACGCCGACCGAAGCCGCCGTCGTGGCGACCGTCTATGCCCTCGTCGTCGGCATGTTCGTCTATCGCGAGCTCAAGCCCCGCGACCTCTATCACGTCGCCCTGACGGCGGCGAAGACGACGAGCGCGGTGATGCTCCTCGTCGCGGCGGCGGTCGTCTCGGCTTGGCTTATCACGCAGGCCAATATCCCTGCGGAGCTTTCCAGCATCCTCGAGCCCTTCATGGGCAACAAGACGATCCTGATGATCATGATCATGCTGCTGGTCATGGTGGTCGGCACGGCGCTCGACTTCACGCCGACGGTGCTGATCCTGACGCCGGTGCTGATGCCCGTGGTCAAGCAGGCCGGCATCGACCCGATCTATTTCGGCGTGCTCTTCATCATCAACAACGCGATCGGTCTGATCACGCCGCCGGTCGGCATCGTGCTCAACGTCGTCTGCGGCGTCGCGCGCATCCCGATGTCGCTGGTCATCCGTGGCGTCTGGCCGTTCCTCGTCGCCCAGACCGTCGCGATGTTCCTGCTGATCCTCTTCCCGCAACTCGTGACCGTTCCGCTCGCCTGGTTGAGCGGCCGTTGAAACAACAACCCAGGCAAACAGGGAGAAAACTCATGCTCACCACGCGTCTCGTCTCGATCCTCGCCGGCGTCGCACTCGCCGCGTTGGCTGGTTCCGCTCAGGCCCAGATCAAGGAGCGCAATATCCGCGTCTCCAACGGCATCAACGAGGACCACCCGGTCGGCAACGGCGTCGCCAAGATGCGCGCCTGCATGGCGGAGAAGTCCGGCGGCAAGCTGAAGCTCCAGGCTTTCTGGGGCGGGGCGCTCGGCGGCGACCTGCAGGCGACGCAGGCGCTGCGCGCCGGCACGCAGGAGATGGTGATCACCTCCTCCTCGCCGCTGGTCGGCATCATGCCGGCGCTCGGCGTCTTCGACCTGCCCTTCCTCTTCACCAATGAGAAGGAAGCCGATGCCGTGCTCGACGGCGGCTTCGGCAAGCATATCTCCGACCAGCTGCCCGGCTTCGGCGTCGTCAACCTGTCCTATTGGGAGAACGGCTTCCGCAACCTGACCAATTCGAAGCGCGCCGTCGCCAAGGCGGAGGAGCTGACCGGCCTGAAGGTCCGCGTGATGCAGAACAACATCTTCCTCGACAGCTTCAAGAGCATGGGCGCCAACGCCACGCCGATGGCCTTCGGCGAGGTTTTCGCGGCGCTGGAGACCCACGCCATCGACGGCCAGGAGAACCCGCTCGTCACCATCGACACCTCCAAGCTCTACGAGGTGCAGAAATACCTGACGATGACGCGTCACGCCTACACGCCCTTCCTGGTGCTCTATTCCAAGAAGCTCTGGGACCAGCTCTCGGCCGAGGAGCAGAAGATCCTCAGCGACTGCGCCACGATCGGCCGCGACGAGGAACGCCGCGTCTCGCGCGAGCTCAACGACAAGTCGCTGGCGAACCTGAAGAAGGAAGGCATGCAGGTGTCGGAGGTTTCTGCCGACGAGCTCGCCAAGATGCGCGAGGCCACGGCCGCGGTCTACCAGCGCCACGAAGCCTCCATCGGCAAGGATACGATCGAGCGGCTCAAGGCCGAGCTCGCCAAGATCCGTGGCTCGAACTGAGCCTTCGCCACGGCAGCCGGCTGCCGCCGACGCGGCGCCGGCTCGCAGGCGCATCCTTTTCGCCCCGGCGCTCCCGAAGGTGCCGAACCGTTCTCCGAGACCCGTCATGAAGATCACAGCCGTCGAAACCGTCCGCCTGACCGAATTCGCCAACATCATCTGGGTGCGGCTCCATACCGACGAAGGTCCTGTCGGTCTGGGCGAGACCTTCATGGGCGCCGCGGCGGTCGAGGCCTATCTGCACGAGACCGTCGCGCCGAAGCTGCTCGGCCAGGATCCGCTGCAGATCGAGGCACGCAACGCCAGCCTGAACAACTATCTCGGCTGGCGCGGTTCGGGCGTCGAGACGCGCGGCAACTCCGCGATCGACGTCGCGCTTTGGGACATCTACGGCAAGGCGATCGGCCAGCCGGTCTCGGTCGCGCTCGGTGGCAAGGCACGCGACACGATCCGCACCTACAACACCTGCGCCGGCTACAAATATATCCGCGATTCGCGTTCGCAGTCGGTCGCCAACTGGCATGTCGGCGAGCAAGGCGGCCCCTATGAAGACCTCGAGGGCTTCCTCCATCGCGCCGACGAGCTCGCTCACTCCCTGCTGGAGCAGGGAATCACCGGCATGAAGATCTGGCCTTTCGACATTGCGGCCGAGCGCACCGCCGGCTGGGACATCTCGCCCCAGGAGTTGAACACCGCGCTCGAACCTTTCCGCAAGATCAGGAAAGCCGTCGGCGACAAGATGGACATCATGGTCGAGTTCCACTCGCTGTGGAGCCTGCCCATGGCGAAGAAGCTGGCCGAGCGCCTGACCGAGTTCGACACCTACTGGCACGAGGATCCGTTCCGCCTCGACAACGTCCGCGACCTCGCCGAATATGCGCGCCACTCGAAGGCTTGGGTCTGCGCTTCCGAGACGCTGGCTTATACCCACTCCTTCCGCGACTATCTCGAATCCGGCGCGGCCGGCGTGGTGATGCTGGATCTGTCCTGGTGCGGCGGCCTGTCCGAGGCCCGCAAGATCGCCGGCATGGCGGAGGCCTGGCACACGCCCGTAGCGCCGCACGACTGTACGGGCCCGGTGGTCTACGCGGCGTCGTGCCATTTCTCGATGCACGCCCGCAACGCGTTGATCCAGGAATCGGTGCGCGCCTTCTATACCGGCTGGTATACCGAGCTCGTCACCGCGCTGCCGAAGGCCGAGAACGGCATGATCACGATCTCCGATGCCCCCGGCCTCGGGCTCGAATTGTTGCCCGGCCTCGAAAAGCGAGCCGACGCGATCGTCCGGTTCAGCCGCCTTTCCGACGGCCGAGCTCGGTAGTAGACATTGCTCTCCGTGCCTGCCTCGTTGGCGATGGCATGGAGCGCATATGGGCGGCTCGCCGGCATCGACCGGTCATCGCAGCGCTGCAGATCCACAGCGACGGAGACTGCTGCGATGTGGGCTGGTATGATGGGCGTTGCTGCTTTCGCCTCGTCCTCTCGGCCGGAGTCACGCCATGCCGCTCGTCTGCAGACCGGCTCGGATCGAGGATTTGGCTACGGTCGATGCGCTCGTGGTTGCCAGCATCAACGACCTGACCGTTCGGCATGGCTTCGGCCCGATGGCTTCTGCAAGCCCTCCCGGTTTTCAGCTGTTTTCGCTCGCGGATGACCCGGGTGGCTTGTGGGTCGCGGAGGATGGTGGAGAGATTCTCGGCTTTGCATGGAGCTGGGTTTGCGGTGACCTCTGGTTCCTGGCCCAATTGTTCGTCGATCCTGCCCGGCAAGGCTCGGGAATCGGCAACGAGCTGTTGGAACGGACCATGGCGCACGCCCGGCAGTCGGGGGCGGCGCACAAGGCTCTGATTACTTTTACTTTCAACCGTGTCTCGCAGGGTCTCTACATGCGGCACGGCCTCTATCCCCGGATGCCGATCTACTTTTTCAGCGCGGCGCGTGAACGGGTGATGCAGGCGTTGCCGGAGACGCAGTTGCGTACCGTCGCGATCGATGGGAGTGCCGCAACCCTGGAGAAACTGGCCGAGATCGATTCCCGCGCCATCGGCGTCTCGCGGGCAACGCATCACCGCTATCTGCTCGGTGACCCCGCAATGTCAGGGGTCTTGTTCTACGCCGGCAGCGACTGTGTAGGGTACGGCTATGTCAATTCGAACGGGCATGTCGGGCCACTGGCCGTCTTACCTTCGGCGAAGTTGCGCGACGCATTCGCGGTGGCCCTGAAGCTGGCGGCCGACCAGTCTGCTGAGAAGGTGTCGGCGTTCCTGCCGGGGACATGCGATGACGCGCTGAATCTTGCGATTGCCCAGGGCATGCGGATCACCTTTCCGATGTTGCTGATGGCATCCCCTGGTTACGGCGACTGGGTGCAATATCTGCCGCGGAATCCAGGCTTCATGTGATCGCCTCCAGCGCGACAGCGAGTACGCGATTACCCGGCCCACTTCTGGCGCGGCAGGGTCAGCCGTGCCATCCTGCCTGCCTCGGTGGAGGAGCGGTGATGGAGTTGAAGTGGCTGGAAGACGTCCTGAGCTTGTCGACAACGCTCAGCTTCTCGCGCTCGGCTCGTGAACGGAACATCACCCAATCGGCGCTGAGCCGCCGGGTCAAGCAGCTCGAGGAATGGCTCGGCCTGCCACTGTTCGACCGCAGCAGCTACCCGATCCGCCTCACCGAAGCCGGCCGGACCTTTCTCCCACGCGCGCAGGAAATCCTGAAGCAGGTGCAGGGCGCACGGCAGGAGACGCGCCAGCTGCATGAGGATGCGTCGGAGACGCTGACCTTCGCTACGCTCAACACCCTATCCCTGACCTATTTCCCCGGCCTCGTCCGTCGCACCGAGGACAAGCTCGGCCCGCTGAAGACTCGGTTCTGCGACCAGCGCGCATCCTTCGACGGCAATGTCGCCCTGCTCAACCATGGTGAATGCGATTTCCTGCTGACCTACGCCCATCGGACCGTGCTGCCGGATCTCGATCCGGAGCGCTTCATCTACCGCCGCCTCGGCGCTGAACGGGCGATCCCGGTTTCGATTCCTGACGGCCGTGGCGAACCGCTCCATCCCTTCCGTTCCGGCGAGGTGCCGGTCCGCCTGCTGAGCTATGGCAACTGCTCCTTCTTCGCGCGCCGGCTCGCTCTGCTCTTCGCCGCGCGGCCGACGCCGCTGGTCACCGTCTACGAGAATCCGATGTCGGTCGGCCTCAAGGCCATGGTCCTGGCCGGGCGCGGTGTCGCCTGGGTGCCGGAGAGTCTGGTCGGAGATGAGCTGCGCAACGGCCAGCTCGTGCCGGCGGCCGATCCGTCCTGGTACATCGCCGCGGACATCAGACTCTACCGGGCGAGGCAGCAGAGCCGGCCTGCAGTCGAGCAGTTCTGGGCCGCCATCGCGGAAGACGACCAGCTGACTCAGGCAGGCGAGCCGGTCTGTCCCGCCATCGATCGGCGCAGCTATGCGCGCCCGGCTGCGGCAGGTTCGGACAGCAGGAAGGCGAGATCGGTCGCCGTATCGATGTCGGCAAGCCGGGCGTAGAGGTCGCCCGCGCCCGGCATCCCGGCGCAGCAATCCGCGAATTTCGTTTTCCGGTCGGCATCGTCGAACGGGTCTGCGACAGAGCCCTTCGCTTCCCGCCGCTCGGCCCTCAGCAGGCGCCCATCCTTGAGGCGGATGGTGACACGATGCGGCTGGCGTCCCGCTGCCTCCTCGCTCTTGTCGTAAGACCGCATTGTCGTCAGCGGCAGCAGGCGTCGGACCTCCCGACGCCCGACCGCGGCGGGTGTGAAATCGGCGAGCGACAGCCGGTCCTGCAGCAAAGCGAGCGCCACGCAATAATGCATCGAGAACCGCGCCTGCATCTCATCCTGCGGGTCGGGGTAGGCGAGGTTGCGCGCATTGGCGATGCCGACCAGCGTGTCGACCGCCTCGACATCCCCGGCGCCGAAGCCGTGCTCGGCCTTGAGATCGAGAATGGCGTCGACCGTGTTGTGCGTCGAGCCGCAGCAGGGATGGCGCTTCGGGATGAGTCCGTCGCTTTCGATGACATGCGGTGACGCCAGCGCTATCCGCTCCCAGCCGGCGGCACTGTCGTCGCCGAAGAGTTCGGCGATGCCCATTGGGCACTCCAGGATGTCGAGGCGCCCGGTCATCCCTGCCGCGGCGAGCGCGGCCGCGTCGACCGCGTTGCGAGCTGCAAGCCCGGCATGGAGCGGCTTCGCGGGAGTGCCGAACTGTCCTTTCGGGCCGGCGGCCATGCTGGCGGCGACACTCATCGCCCGGGCGATGCCCGCCGCATCGAGCCCCATGAGCCAGGCCGTGCCTGCCGCGGTGCCGATCGCGCCGACCGTCGAGGTCGCATGCCAGCCGATCGTGTAGTGCGCCGGATTGATGCCGCGTCCGACCGCGGCCTGCGCCTCCAGTCCGACGAGATAGGCATCGACGAGGGCGCGCCCGCTGGCGCCGCGACCCTGCGCTATCGCGAGCAGGGCCGGTACGAGCACGGCAGAAGCATGGGTGATGCCCGGCCTGAAATTGTCGTCATAATCGAGCGCATGCGCGGCCGTGCCGTTGACCAGGGCGGCGATCGCCTCGCTCGCCCGTCCGCCCCCCGCGACAGCCGCCGCACCTGCCGCACCTATGCCGGAAGCGAAGGCCTCACGCGCGGCCTGCGTCGACCGATCGCTGACACCCGCCAGCATGCAGCCGAGCGTATCGGTAATGGCATGATGCGCCCTCAGGCGAGCCAGGGGTGAGAAGGCCGGCCTGGAGCGGCTCAAGTCCGCAATCCGTTCGATAGCACTCGGCATGATCACTCCCGGTCGGTCCCGCGATGGCGAATGGTACTCAACCCTGCCGGCGCGCCTCGAGGATCAGGCGCAGCAGGCGTCCGAAGGCGAAGCGGTTCACCTCCGTGCCCTTGATGTCGGTGTTGACGCGGTGGACGATCACCAGATCCAGCGACGGGATGACGAGGCAGATCTGCCCGCCGACGCCCTGAGCGCTGTAGCTGCCCGCCGGCAGCGCGACACCCGGGAAACCTGCGCCGGAGCGCTCGGTCCACCACATATAGCCATAGCCCCCGCGCGGACCGGCATCGGAGAGCGGCAGCACGCTGGTCGCGACCCAGTTGGCCGGCACGACCTGCTCGCCCTGCCAGCGACCCTGCCGCAGGAACATCAGGCCGAAACGGGCGAGGTCGCGCGTCGACATCCGGAACGGATAGGCGGGGTGAACGGAGCAATCGTCGGGCTCCAGCCAGCCGTCGCGCCGCTCGCCGTCGAGGAGGAAATCCTCCAAGCCCAGTGGGCGGCCGATCCGTGCCAGGAAATCGTCATGGATGCCGGTGCCGGTCAGCGCGGTGAAGATCGTGCCGAGCGCGTTGAAATCCCAGTTGTTGTACAGCCAGAAGGTGCCCGGCGGATGCGAATGGCGCTGCGGCTTGATCGACTTCATCCAAGGCGATTCATAGCCGGCCGGATGGAAGATGCCCGAGCGCGCCGTCAGCAGATCGTAGATCGTCGCTGCCTTCTCCAGGTCGCTGAGACCTTCCTTGTCGTCGACGCCGAGATCGGCGAGCGTGCGCGACATGTCGATCCGGCCGGCCTCCTCATGGATGCCGATCAGGGCGCTGAGGAAGCTCTTGCGGACGGAATGGCACTGGTAGCGATGAGAGAGATCGCCGCGGCTCGCGACGACGCGCCCACCTTGCACGATCATCAATGTCGCCGTCGAAATGGTGTCGGCATAGCGCCAAGCCCGGTCGAGCCCCTCGCGCGACCAGCCGGCCGTCTCCGGCGCGACATTCTCCCAGCCATTCGTCGGCCAATGATCCCCGGCCAGAGCTTCGTCCGTCATACCTGTCTGATCCACCTGCTGATCCTCTGAAAGCCCGCCCGTTCACGCGATCGGGCGATAGCCGACGCTCGCCTCGAGGAACTCGTGCGTATAGGGCTCATGCGCCCGGCCGGCCCGGACATCGTCGGCGCTCATCTCCTCAATGATGCTGCCCTCGCTCATCATCGCGACGCGCCCGCAGAGATGCGTCACCACGGCAAGGTCATGGCTGACCATGAGATAGGTCAGGTCACGGTCGCGGCGCAGTTGCTTCAGCAGGTTGAGGATCTCGGCCTGCACCGAGACATCCAGCGCCGAAGTCGGCTCGTCCAGCAGCAGCAATTCCGGTTCGATGATGAGTGCCCGGGCGATCGCGACGCGCTGGCGCTGCCCGCCCGAGAGCTCGTGTGGGAAGCGATAGCGGAAGGACGGCCCGAGGCCGACGGCGGTCAGGATCTCGTCGATGCGCTCCTGCGGCCGGTCGAAACCGTGGATCTTCAGCGGCTCGGCCAGCACGTTCTGCACCATCTTGCGCGGATGCAGCGAGGCATAGGGGTCCTGGAACACCATCTGCACGCGCCGGAAGAAGGCCTTGTCGCGCTTGTGCGGCACCTCGCGGTCATGGAAGGCGACCTTGCCGCCATACTCGCTGTTGAGGCCGGCGAGCGCGCGCAGAACCGTCGACTTGCCGCAGCCGGATTCGCCGATCAGCCCGAAGGCCTCGCCTTGCCGAAGTGTGAAGGAGACGTCGTCCACCGCCTTCAGAGCCGACGCGCCGCGGCCGAAGACGACGGAGAGATGGCTGACCGTCAGCGCGGCCGGGCGGTTCGCCGCTGGGATCGGCTTGGTGGCGCTCATGCCCGGCCCCCGCTCTGCAAGGTCGGCCCATCCAGCCAGGCTGGGTCGCGGCTCGGCACCTGCAGCACATCCGTCGGTCTGTCGAGGCGCGGCAGGCTGTCGAGCAGGGCGCGCGTATAGGGATGCCGCGCATTGCGCAGCTCGCGCGCCGGAATGTCCTCCATGATGCGGCCCGCATACATCACCAGCACGCGGTCGCAGAAATCCGCTACGAGGTTAAGGTCGTGGCTGATGAAGATCAGCCCGGCGCCGCGTCGCGTCACCAACTCGTCCAGGATGCTCAGCACCTGCCGCCGGATGGTGACGTCGAGCGCCGAGGTCGGCTCGTCCGCGATGATCAGGTCCGGCTCGGGGATAAGCATCATCGCAATCATGATGCGCTGGCCCATGCCGCCGGAGACCTCGTGCGGGTAGAGCTTGAAGACGCGCGCGGGGTCGCGGATCTTCACCGCCTCCAGCATGGCGAGCGCCCTGGCTTCAGCCTCCTTGCCGCCGACCTTGTGGTGCAGCCGGTAGGCCTCGGTGATCTGCTCGCCGACCCGCATCAGCGGGTTCAGCGAGAACTTGGGGTCTTGCAGGATCATCGAGATGCGGTTGCCGCGGATCGTACGCATCTGGCGCTCGCTGGCGGCGATGAGGTCGATCCCGTCGAACGATAGTTTCTTGGCGGAGATCGTCGCCGCCTTCGGCGTCAGCTTCAGGATCGTGCGCCCGGTCAGCGACTTGCCCGAGCCGGATTCGCCGACGATGCCGACCTTCTCGCGACCGACGCTGAAGGAGATGCCGCGCACCGCCTGCACCGTGCGATGCGCGCCTTTGAAGGTGACGGAGAGGTCCTCGACCTCGAGCAGCGGCTTATCCATGGCGCGGATCCAGAATGTCGCGCAGGCCGTCGCCGAACAGGTTGAAGGCCAGGCTGGTGACGAGGATGGCGAGGCCGGGGATCGCGGCGATCCAGCCATTGGTCAGAATGAACTCGCGGCCCGAAGCCAGCATCGCGCCCCATTCAGGGCTCGGTGGCTGCGCGCCCAAGCCGAGGAAGCCGAGCCCCGCCGCAGTCAGGATGATCGATGCCATGTTGAGGGTGATGCGCACCACGACGGAGGGGATGCACATCGGCACGACATGGCCAAGGATGATCCGGAGCGGCGACGCGCCCTGCAGCCTGACGGCCGCGATATAGTCGGACTTGCGGATCGACAGCGTCTCGGCCCGTGCCAATCGCGCGATCGGCGGCCAGGCGGCGAGCGCGATCGCGATGATCGCATGGTCGATGCCGGGGCCGAGCGCCGCGACGAAGGCCAGCGCCAGCACGAGGCTCGGGAAGGCCAGAAAGATATCGACGATGCGCATCAGCACGGTATCGACCCAGCCGCCGAGATAGCCCGAGGTCGTGCCGACGATCAGCCCGAGCGGCGCCGCGATCACCGCTGTCAGCAAGGCGATGTAGAGGGTGATGCGGGCTCCGAAGACCAGCCGGCTGAAGATGTCGCGGCCGAGCTCGTCGGTGCCGAACCAGTGCGTGGCCGAGGGCCGTTGCAGGCGCATCGTCAGGTCCTGCGTATAGATGTCATGCGTCGCGATCAGCGGCGCGAACAGGGCCACCAGCGCGATCAGCACGATGATGGCGAGGCCGAACATGGCGGCCGGGTTGGCCCGCAATCGCCACCATTTCAGCGACAATTGCTGCATCCGCGCCTGGAAGGGCGAGGACGGGACGGGCGCCGCGAGCCAGGCTCGGAGGCCCCGCCCGTCGGCCTGGTCGATGGGTTGTGGTGCCATGGCCATGCCTCAGCGGGTCCGCGGATCGAAGACCCGGTAGAGCAGGTCGCACAACAGGTTGAGCGTGACGAAGATGACGCCGACCAGGAGCGTGCAGCCGACAACGGCGTTCATGTCGCCGGCCAGCAGCGCATTGGTCAGGTAGCGGCCGAAACCCGGCCAGGCGAAGACCGTCTCGGTCAGCACCGCGCCTTCGAGCAGGAAGGCATAGGAGAGCGCGACCACCGTTACCACCTGCACGGCGATGTTGCGGAAGGCGTGGCCCCAGACGGTGCGCGCCCAGGACAAGCCCTTCACCCGTGCCGTTACGACATATTCCTGCCCGAGCTGCTCCATCATGAAGCTGCGGGTCATGCGGCTGATATAGGCGAGCGAGCTGAAGGCGAGGATCGAGGCCGGCAGGATGATATGCGACACGGCGTTGCCGAACATCTCCCAATTGCCGGCGAGCGCGCTGTCGATCAACAGGAAGCCGGTGACGGGTTCGAGGTCGAATTCATAGGTGAAGTCGATGCGCCCCGGACCGCCGACCCAGCCCAGCGTCGCGTAGAACAGCACGAGCCCCATCAGGCCGAGCCAGAAGTTCGGCGCGGAATAGCCGATCAGGCCGACGACGCGGACGAGCTGGTCGATCAGTGACCCGCGATACATCGCCGAGAGCACGCCGAGCGGAATCCCGAGGCTGGTGCCGATGAGGATCGCCACGCTGGCGAGCTCGATCGTTGCCGGGAAGACGCGGGCGATATCTGTCATCACCGGCTTGCCGGTGGTCAGCGCCATCCCGAAATCCAGATGCAGGACACCCCAGAGATAGCGGCCGAACTGGATATAGAGCGGCTGGTCGAGACCCAGCTGCTTGTACATCGCCTGATAGGCTTCCTGGGTCACGTTGTCGCCGAGAACGGCGACGACGGGATCGAGCGGCAGCAGGCGGCCGATGAAGAAGGTCAGCGCCGCGAGCCCGAGCAGGGTTACGGCGAAGGAGACAAGGATCCGGCCGGATGCTCTGAGCCAGGACGGAAGCATGGTCCGCCCCGGCTCGGAGGTCAGGCCGGATGCCGCGGTGGCGATCCGAGACATCGCGGTGGCCTTACTTGGTCGCCTGTTCGTAATAGGTCCGGAAGCCGTTCCAGGTCCAAGACTTCAGGTCCTTGCGCACGCCGGCGACGCTGTTCATCTGGAACATGAACGCCATCGGCCCCTTGGCCATGACCTCCTTCTGGAGTTCGGCATAGAGGTCGTCGCGCTTGGCCGGGTCGGGCTCCAGCAGGGCCTCGTCGACCTTCTTGTTGAGATCGAGGTCCTGATAGGCCGCGCGCCAGCTCGGATATTGCGTCTGCTTGGCCTCGAGCCGGTTGTCGGGGTTGAAGACGAGGCGCGAGGCGTTGCCATGCGCATCCGGCACGCCCGTCTGCCAGGCCAGCATCGCCGACTGATATTCGCGCCCGCGCACCTTGCTGAAGAGCTGGGCGTTGGCCATGCGTTCAAGCGAGAGCTTGACGCCGATCTTGGCGGCGTTTTGCTGGACGCTCTGGGCGATCGGGTTCGCATGCGGCAGCGTACCGAAGATCAGGCTCGCCTCGAAGCCGTTCGGATAGCCGGCTTCCGTCAGCAACTGCTTGGCCTTGTCGAGATCGAGCTTGAAGGGTTGCCCCTCCTTCTCGTCGAGGGCCCCGACCGCGCCGAGCTGGGCGAAGCTGGCGCGCGGCACGCCGAGATAGGTCATCACCGTCTTGCCGAGGCCGTCATAGTCGATGAGATAGCGCATCGCGAGGCGCACCTTCTCCTTGGAGAAGGGACCGTCCGCGACGTTGAAGCCCCAGTAGAAGAGCTGGGGCCTGAGCACCTTGACGATCGAGATGTCCTTGGAGCCTTCGAGGTCCTTCAGGTCTTCCGGCGTCAGGTCGCGGGCGACGTCGACATCGCCCTGGCTGAGCAGCAGGCGCTGGGTGCCGGGCTCGGCGACATGGCGGATCAGGATGCGCTTCAAGCCGGGAGCCCTGCCCCAATAGCCGTCATTCGCCTCCAGCACGATCGACTCGCCTGCATTCCAGCGCGTCAGCTTGTAGGGGCCGACACAGGCCGTGCGGGTCGCCAGATACTTGTTGCCGAGATCGGTACCCTGCTGGTTCGCCATCAGGGTCTTCTTGTCCATCACCATGGAGACCCGGTTGGCGGCGATCGCCTGCAGCATCAGCGTCGTCGGATAGGCCTTGTCGAACTTGAGGGCGAGTGTGTCGTCAGGGCCCGCGACGATGCTCTGTTCGACGTTGTCCTTGGTGAAGCCGTACTCGGTCAGCGTAGCGGCGTTGCCGAAGTTCAGCTTGACGACGCGCTGCAGCGACCAGGCCACATCCTCGGCCGTGACGGGATTGCCGGAGGGGAATTTCGCACCCTTGTGCAGGTGGAAGGTGATCTCCTTGCGGTCGGGCGAAACGTCCCAACGCTCGGCGAAGCTCGGGATGACTTTGCGCTCGTCGGCGGGATCGAAATCGACCAGCGTGTCGCAGGTGTTCTGCAGGATCTCGTTGGTGACGACCTCGCCGACCTGGGCCGGGTCGAAGGTGCTGATAGCGTCGATGTTCCAGGCCATCACCAGCGCGTTCTTCGGGGTCGCGGCAACGGCCGCGCCCGCACCGGCGCAGAGGGCGGCAACGGCCGCGGCAGAGAGGAGCTTGCGCCCGGAGAGTCGTCGCTTGGTGCCGGTCTCGTCGTTTCGGTTGGTCATGATCGAATCCCGCTCTTTGGTTATTGTTTGATTGGAAAACGTGCCGGTCACCCGGGAACGGCCTTCGCGACCGCTCCCGGCTCGGCTCAGGCGGCAGCGGGCCGCGGCTGGACCGGCGGCTTCACATCCGCCGGGATCGGGCAGACATAGGGCGTCTGTGTCGTCCGTTCCTGATGGTCCTTCTTGGCGCGTGCCAGCAGTGTCTCGTCGCTGATCACGTCGATCGCGGTCCCCGCCATGATCTTGGCGGCATGGACCATGCCCTTATGTGCGGCCGGGGCCTTGCCCTGTGCCGTGATCTGCCAGGAATGGCCAGGCGTGCCGATGGCATGGGTCGCGACCCGCGCCTGGATGGTCGGCACCTTCCAGCTCACGTCGGCGACATCGGTCGAGCCGATCATCGGCACGCCGCGCGTGCCCTGCGGCACCACGAAATCGCAGAGTGGCGTGTTCTCGCGCGGGGCGATGCCGGTCTTGCGGTAGTCGTTGAGGACGTCGGCCGGGCCGAGTGTCGCCTGAATCCTGGCCGCATAGGCCTTGTCGGCAGCATCGAAAGGCACGGGGCCGAGGCGGTCGATGTTCTTGAACATCGCGTCTTCCAGCGGCGTGTTGCCGAGCATGTTCGAGACCGCGCTCATGATCGAGATCGAGACCGTGGTCTCGGTCATCAGCGCCGCGCCTTCGGCGATCTTCCTCACCCGCTCATTGAGCTCCAGCATCCCGGCCAGGTCGCGCGCCCGGATGGCATAGCGCACCTTGGCCGAGGCCTGCACGACGTTCGGCGCGATGCCACCGGCGTCGAGCATGGCGTAATGGATGCGCGCGTCGGAGGGCATGTGTTCGCGCATGTAGTTGACGCCGACATTCATCAGCTCGACGGCATCCAGCGCCGAGCGGCCGAGATGGGGCGCGGCGGCGGCATGAGAGGCGCGGCCGGTGAACTGGAAATCCATGCGGGTGTTGGCGAGCGACAATGCATCATCGACTTTCGTCATCGTGGCCGGGTGCCACGAGATCGCGACATCGACGTCGTCGAAGGCGCCCGCGCGCACCATGAAGGCCTTGGCCGCGCCGCCTTCTTCGGCCGGGCAGCCGAAATAGCGCACGCGTCCCGGGCGGCCGGTCCTGGCGAGCCAATCCTTCACCGCCGTCGCCGCCAGCAGGGCGGCCGAGCCGAGCATGTTGTGACCGCAGCCATGGCCGTGGCCACCCGCCTCGACGGGCTTGGGCTCGGCGATATTGGCCTCCTGGCTCAGACCCGGCAGCGCGTCGTATTCTCCGAGGATGGCAATCACCGGACCGTCTTCGCCCGCTTCTCCCATCACGGCGGTCGGGATGCCCGCGACATTTTCGGTGATGCGGAAACCTTGCTCCTTGAGCATCGCGATATGCTCGCCGACCGAGCGGTATTCGGTATAGGCGATCTCGGGCATACCCCAGACGCGGTCGCTCAGCGCCTCGAAGGGCTGGCGCTTCGCATCGACCAGCTCCCAGATGATCTCGGAATTCTGCATGGCGTGGTCCTCTTACAGAGAATTTTCGAGCGAAGTGGGCACCGGTTCGCGTGAAGAAAATGCGATAAAATAAGAGCTACAGATGCTCTCGCAGGAAACGGGCCACGCCGCCGAAGACGGTGCGCCGGTTCTCGATCCGGGCGAAGCCGTGGCCCTCATGCGGGATGCGCAGATACTCGACCGGCCGGCCGAGGCCGCGCAGCACCGAATGGACCATCTCGCTTTCGCCCGGCGGCACGCGAGGGTCGTCGAAACCCTGCGCGACGAAGAGCGGCACGCGGATCTGGTCGAGCTTGTGGATCGGCGAGAAGCGGATCAGGTTTTCGCGATCGGCGATCGGATCGCCATATTCGACGGCGCGCAGATAGCGCCGCCACGGCCCTGTCGTCTCCAGCAGCGTCAGGAAATTGGCGATGCCGTAGAACTCGATGCCGACTTTCCAAAGCTCGGGCTGCTCGGTCAGCGCCGCCAGCACCATGAAGCCGCCATAGGAGCGGCCATAGACCGCGACGCGGTCATCGTTCACATCGCTCTGCGCGCGCAGCCAGAGCCGCACAGCCTTGAGGTCAGCAACGCTGTCCATGCGCAGATGCTTGTCGTCGAGCTGGTGATAGCTGCGGCCATAGCCGGTCGAGCCGCGCACATTCGGCGCGATCACCATGATGCCCTGGCTCAGGAAGAACTGCAGGTCGGCGCGGAAGATCGGCGTCCACTGCGCCTCCGGCCCGCCATGCACGACGACGACCGCCGGATAGCCGCCCTCCGGCGCCTTGCCGCGCGGCCGATAGACGAAGAACGGCACTTCGAGCCCATCGAAGCTCTTGGTGCTCGCGACCGTCGGCTCGACGAAGCTTGACGGATCGAGCCCCGCCTTCGAAGCATCGGTCAGGCGCTTCACCTGCTTCGCGGCGATGTCGAAGCGCCAGATATCCGGGGACGAGGTCGAGCCGTCGAGCGGGAAGACGAGCCCGGAACCATCCGGCAGCCATGCGACGGAACCGATCGAGCCGGCCGGAAATCCCTCGACCTCGAACTCGGCCCCACCGGCGATGTCGCGCACGAAAACCCGGTTCCAGCCGCGGTCGTTCGCGACATAGGCGAGGCGGTTCTGGTCCGGCGCCAGCGCCACCGCCTCGATATCCTGCCCGTCGCGCTCGATGGTCCAGTTCAGCGTGCCGTCAGCCGCAGAGCGGAAGGCGATGCTGAGGAACTCCCGGCCCTGGTCGGTGATCGTGAAGAAGCCGCTGCCGTCCTTCTTCATGCGGCTCGCGGCGTAGCGGGCCGGGCCTTCATGCGGCAGCAAGGCCTCGCGTGCTCCGCTTTCGAGGTCGAGCCGGAACAGATCCTGATCGTTCATCGCATGGGTGGCGTCGGCCACCAGCAGCGAGCGCCCGTCCGGGAAGAAGGCCACCGCCTCGCGGTAGCCGCTGCCTTCGAAGACGCGCCGCGCTGCTCGGGTCGACATGTCCATCACATAGATGTCCATATGCTCGCGGTCGCGCGCGTTCGAGGCGAAGGCGATGCGTTGCCCGTCCGGCGCCCAGCAGCCCCAGACATGGACGACCGAGGGGTCTTCCGTCAGCGGCTGCGGTACACCCGAGGCGCTCGGCACGAGCCAGAGCTGGTGGCGCTCGTCGCCGCCGCAATCCATCGTGAAGAGAAGGTCGCGGCTCTTCGGATTGAAGGCGATCGCGCCGACCGGTTCCGGCATGTCGGTCAGGCGCCAGGGCGCCCCGCCGGCGAGCGGCCGGAGCCAGATCTGGTGCGTGCCGCTCTCGTCGCTGAGATAGGCGAGAAGCTCGCCGTCGGGCGCGACCGCCGGGCTCTTGGCGCTGCGGATTTCAAGATAGGGCTCGATGCCCAGGCGGATCTGGCTGGCGGCTTCGTACATGGCTGTTCCTTCAGGCCGCAAGGGCCAGCATCGAATCGCGCAGGCGATCGGTCGCGTCGCGCAACGCCAGCGACAGGGCCGGCGCGTTCGGCGTCGCCGCGTGGTTGGCCTCGGTCACGATGGTGAAGCGGGCCTCGGGCCAGGCCGTCTTCAGCCGCCATGCCGTGCACATCGGGGTCACGATGTCATAGCGCCCCTGCACGATCTCCGTTGGCAGGTGCCGGATGCGCGAGACGTCGCGCAGCAACTGGCCCGGTTCGAGGAAGGCGCCGTTGACGCAATAATGCGTGAAGATGCGCGCCAGCGCGAGCGCGGTTTGCGGCTCGGTCAGGGCTGCGACATGCCCGGCATCGGGCAGGAAGGTCTGCGTCTTCCCGGAAAAGGTGCGCAAGGCGATTGCGGCCGACAGCTGCTGCTCGGGATCGGGTCCCGTGAGCCGGCGGTAATAGGCGCCGAGCAGATCGCCGCGTTCCGCTTCCGGCACGAAATTGGCGAAGGTCTCCCAATGATCCGGGAAGATCGTGCGCGAACCGTGGAACCACCAGTCGATCTCGGCGCGCTCGGCCATGAAGATGCCGTGCAGGCGGAAGCCGAGGCAGCGCTCGGGATGGGCCTGCCCATAGGCCAGGCCGAGGCAACTGCCCCAGGACCCGCCGGTGACAAGCCAGCGCTCGATGCCGAGGTGGCTGCGGATCCGCTCGAGATCGGCAATCAGCGCCTGGGTAGTGTTGCCGACGAGTTCGGCTGAGGGATGCGAGCGTCCGGCGCCGCGCTGGTCGAAGGTCACGAGGTGGAATGCGGCGGGGTCGAAGGTCCGGCGCTGGGCCGGCTTGGTGCCGGCGCCGGGGCCGCCATGCAGGAAGACGACAGGAATTCCGTGGGGATTGCCGCTCAGCTCGACCTGAAGCTCGTGGCCGTCGCCGACCGGGAGGCGCAGCGAGCGGTAAGGATCGGCCAATGGATAGAGAGTGCTGTCGTCGTCAGGCACATCGGGCTCCGCCGCACCGGAGCGCCGCGACGCTCCCTCGTCACGGGAGGATGGCACGCCCGAACCGCCGCTGGCTAATGCATTTGAAGCGCGTTGTTATGACAAACCGGAATAGTTTTGCTCTTATCCGCCCTCTTCAGCCGTTTGCCAGCATCATCTTGCCGAGCGCGCCTGCGACCAGCGCCTGCTCGGCCGGCGGCAGCATGGCGACGAGACGCCGCTCCGTTTCGGCATGGTCGCGCATCGCCGGTTCGACCAGCAGGCGGCCCTTGTCGGTGAGCTCGACGATCACGCCGCGCCCATCCGTCTCGTCGGCCATCCGGCGGACATGGCCGGCCTTTTCGAGCCGCCGCAGCAGGTTCGAGAGACCGCCCGACGTCAGGATCAGCGTATCGAGCAGAGCCTTGGGCGACATGCGATAGGGCGCGCCCTGCACGCGCAGCGTCGCGAGCACCGCGAAGCTTGGGTATTTGAGCCGGTGTCGTGCGAGCGTGCGGTTGATCGCCGTCTGGAAGACCTCGTTGAGGTGGAGCAGCCGGCCGACGATGGCCTTTCCGGAGCAATCGACATCCGGGAACTCGCGCCGCCAGCGCTGCATGCCGGCGCCGACGCGGTCGTTCTGCCAGAGCGCGTCGGGCGTTTCGAACGTCAGGCTTCGCGCTGCCTCGTCGCGCATTCGAATCCTCCTGAGCGGCTTTTCGGACCATGCCGTGGCGCCGGATGCAAGCGCCTCGCAGCGCGATCACCTGATCAGGATATCTTTCATTTATCTTTCTTGAAAGATAAATCGGGTCATGCCATGCTCGCCTTCTGGACGATGGGAGGGGAGTTCCGTCGACCAGTCGAAAGCCGCGCCAACAGCGGCGTGCCGAACCACAGGCCAACAGACGGGGAGCCTCCAGCCATGCGTCAGATGTTTCGTCACGCGACCGCCGTCGCCGCTCTCGGTGCCGCCTTTGCTTCCGCTGCACAGGCCGAGGAGCTCGTCGTCGGCGCTTTCGGTGGCTCCTTCGCAGACAACGTCAAGGCCTGCCATGTTGCAGCCTTCGAGAAGGCGACGGGGGCGACCGTCTCGCTGAAGCTCGGCAATTCCTCGCAGTTCGCCGCGGCGCTGCGCGCCACTGCCGGCAAGCCCGACATGGACATCGTCTATATCGATAACTCGCTGGCCGCGCAGACCGCCAATGAGAAGCTCAACGAGAAGATCGACCGTTCCAAGTTGAAGAATGCCGCTGACGTGATCCCGACCGCCTGGGGAAAGGACGACAGCTATGTCGTCGCGATGGTGAGCGCGACGACGCTGGTCTACAATCCCAAGCTGGTAAAGACGCCGCCGACCTCCTGGCTCGACCTCGCCGACCCGGCCTATGCCGGCAAATACGCGATCGGAGACATCAGCGGCACCTCCGGTCTGCAGTTCCTGCTGGCACTCAACAAACTGAAGGGCGGCACGCTCGACAACATCGATCCCGGCATTGCGGCGATCAAGCCGATCGCAAAGGGCTCGGCCGTGCTCTACACCCAGGCCGACCAGCTCCTGTCCCTGTTCGAGCGCGGCGAGATTGCGATCGCGCCGTGGTATCCGGATCGCGCTGGTGTCGCGATGGACAAGGGGCTTTCGCTCGCCGTTGCCTATCCGAAGGAAGGCGCGGTCGGCATTCTGCCGGCGGTGGTCCTGCCAAAGGGATCGAGCAAGACCGAGCTCGCCTACAAGTTCCTCGATCAGGTGCTGTCGGCCGAAGGTCAGGGCTGCTTCTCGGAGCGGGCCTATATCGGCGCGGTCAATACCAAGGTGAAGCTCTCGGACAAGCTCAAGAGCATCGTGCCGAACGGCGAAAGCCTCGATAAGGCCTGGTTCATCGACCCGGAGGTGATTGCCAAGAACACAGCCGCCTGGACGCGCCGCTGGCAGCGCGAAGTCGCGCGCTGAGCTGCGTGGCGGCACCGCGAGAGGACGGGCGATGGGTTCGCTGACCTTCGAAGGGCTGGGCAAGTCCTATGGCGAGGTCGAGGTCGTCAGGGATGTCTCCCTGACGATCGCGGAGGGCGAATTCGTCTCGCTGCTCGGCCCTTCCGGCTGCGGCAAGACGACGATCCTGCGCATGGTCGCCGGCTTGGTCGAGCCGAGCCGAGGGCGCATCCTGATCAACCGCGACGATGTCACCGCCCTGCCACCGAACAAGCGGGGTCTGGGTCTCGTCTTCCAGTCCTATGCGCTGTTCCCGCACATGACCGTGTTCGAGAACGTCGCCTTCGGCCTGCGCCGTCGCAAGGTCGCTGGTGCCGAACTCGACAAGCGCGTCAGGGAAGCGCTCGGCATGGTCCGGCTCGCCGCCCTCGCCGAGCGCTATCCGCGTCAGCTCTCCGGCGGCCAGCAGCAGCGTGTCGCCATCGCGCGGGCCCTGGCGCCGCACCCCCGCGTGCTGCTCTTCGACGAGCCGCTCTCCAATCTCGACGCGCAGTTGCGCGACGAGATGCAGATCGAGCTGAAGCGCCTGCAGCGCAATCTCGGCATCACCACGCTCTTCGTCACCCATGACCAGGGCGAGGCGCTGTCGATGTCGGACCGCGTCGGGGTGATGGCCAAGGGCGTGATGCAACAATTCGCCAGCCCGGAGGACATCTATCACCGCCCGGCGACCGGCTTCGTCGCGAGCTTCATCGGCAAGCCGAACCGGCTGGCCGGCTCCGTTGCGATGCGGAAGGGCGAAGGCGGACGCCTCGCCGTCGGCGGTGTCGACATCCCGGCCGCACGTATCGACCAGCCAGCGGGAGCGAATGTCGATGTCGTCATCCGGCAGGAGGCGGTCGCGATCCGCAGCGGCGCGCCGCAGGCGGGCGACATTGTCGGCGAGGTCGTGCTGCGCTCCTTCAGCGGTGCGCGCGTGCAATATGTCGTCCGGCTGGCCGAGGGCGTCGAGATCGTTGCCGAAACCGCCTCGCATGGAGCGGAAGCGGCGCTTGCGGCCGGGGCGCCGGTCGCGCTCGCCATCGACCCGGCCGCCGTCTTCGCGATGTCGCCCGAAGGCACCGCACCATGATGTCGCGGCGGCAAGGGCTCCTGCTGATCGCGCCGCTGCTCCTGGTGCTGGCGGGTTTCTTCCTCGTGCCGGTGCTGATGCTGCTGCCGACGAGCTTCGGCGTCTACGAGCCCGGCGCGGGCCTCGTCAAAGGCGCCTGGACGCTGGAGAATTACACCCAGATCGTCACCGACGATTACTACCGTGAGGTGATCTGGCGGACCCTCGGCCTCGGGCTCTCCGTCACGCTGATCTGCCTGCTACTCGGCTATCCGCTCGCCTATCTGATCGCGCGCGGGCCCGAGCGCTGGCGCGTGCCGCTGATCCTGCTCGTCATCTTCCCGATGCTGCTCAACCTCGTGGTGCGCTCCTTTGGCTGGATCGCACTGCTCGCCAATCGTGGCCTGATCAACAACCTGCTGATGCAGCTCGGCCTGATCGGGGCTCCGGTGAAGCTGCTGTTCAACTTCGTCGGGCTCTTCATCGGGCTGACCCATATCTACCTGCCCTTCATGGTGCTGATGCTGGTCGCGGCGATCCGCAACGTGCCGCGCGACGTCGAATCCGCCGCCGCGACGCTCGGCTCCAGCCGCGCCCATGTCTTCATGGCGGTGACGCTGCCGCTCTCGGCGCCCGGCATCCTCGCCGGCTCGATCCTGGTCTTCGTGCTGACGATCAGCGCGCTGGTGACGCCGCGCATGCTGGGCGGGCCGACCTATCAGGTCATGGCGACGCTGATCTACGACGAATACATGCAGCTTCTCGACTGGCCGAGCGGCTCGGCGCTCTCCTTCGCTCTGACCTTCATGGCGGTGGCGATCATCTGGCTGTCGAGCCGGCTGACCAGGCGCTGGGCGGGCATGGCATGAGCGCGGTCGCAGAAGATGGCCCCGGTTGGGGGCTGACCGCCACGGGCTTCACGGTCGTTGCCTTCTTGCAATTGCCAGTGATCGTCGTCGTGCTGGCGGCGTTCTCGACGACCTCCTACCTCACCATTCCGCCGCAGGGGCTGACGCTCGCCTGGTTCGGCAAGGTGCTGAGCGATCCGGGCTATCTCTCGGCCATCCGCATGAGCCTGATCCTGGCCTGCGGCTCGACGCTGATCTCGCTGGTACTCGGCGTCGCTGCCGCCTACGCCCTGTTCCGCAAGATCTTGCCGGGCTCGGAGGCCGTGACCTCCTTCCTGATGGCACCGCTGGTGATGCCGGCGGTGGTCGTCGGCGTCGCGCTCCTGCAGTTCTACAGCATGACCGGGCTGCGCGGCTCCCTGATCGGGCTGCTGCTCGCCCATGTCGTCATCACCGTGCCCTATGTCGTGCGTTCGGCCTTAGCGAGCCTGTCGGGTCTCGACCTTGCCGTCGAGGAAGCGGCGCGGGTGCTGGGCGCCAGCGGCTTCGAGGCTTTCCGGCTGGTGACGCTGCCGCTGATCGCGCCCGGACTGGTGGCCGGCGCCCTGTTCTCCTTCATCACCTCGCTCGACAACGTGCCGGTCACGATCTTCCTGATTAGCGCCAGCCAGACGACGCTGCCGGTGCTCATCTTCTCTTCGGTGGAAATGGGCATCGATCCCAGCGTCGCCGCTGTCTCGACGCTGCTCATCCTCGCCACCGGCATCGTGCTCCTCGTCGCCGAGCGCCGCTTCGGCTTCCACCGCTTCGTCTAAGCGAGTTTTTGAAATGCCGCTGACCTCTAAGGGTTTCCCGCTCTTCC
The DNA here is from genome assembly GCF_002220095.1 of Bosea sp. AS-1. Classification (GTDB taxonomy): domain Bacteria; phylum Pseudomonadota; class Alphaproteobacteria; order Rhizobiales; family Beijerinckiaceae; genus Allobosea. The sequence goes on along the minus strand of NZ_CP022372.1, from coordinate 4,729,567 downwards.
TGACCTTCGACCTCGACGCCGAGACGATGTGGACCGGTCGCGACCCGGCCTATGCCAGCCGGCCGATCCTGATGTCGCAGGGTGCCTATGGCTGGAAGGTCGGCACCGGACGCGTGCTCGACCTGCTCGACCGCTACGGCATCAAGGCGACGTTCTTTGTGCCGGGCCTCATCATCGACCAGCGCGAAGGGCTGATGGAGGAGATCCTGAAGCGCGGCCACGAAATCGCGCATCACAGCTACAGCCACACCTGGATCCTGAACCTCTCGCCCGAGGAGGAGCGCGAGGAGATGGAGAAGGCTTATCAGTCGATCAAGCGGGTCAGCGGCCGCGCGCCCCGTGGCTGGCGCTCGCCGGCCGCCGAGATCAGCCCGATCACCATGCCGATGCTGGTCGAATACGGCTTCGACTACTCGTCTAACTTCTTCGACGACGACTCACCCTATCTCCACACGGTCGAAGGCCAGGAGACCAAGATCGTCGAACTGCCCTTCCGCTGGGTGCTCGATGACGCGCCCTTCTTCCAGTACTCGATCGTGCTGCCCGGCCGCACCATGCAGGCGCCGTCTGCCCTACTCGAAGCCTGGAAGGGCGAATTCGACGTACTCTATGCCGAGGACCGCATGATGATGGTCGGCATGCATCCGGAGATGATCGGCCAACCCTCGCGCATCAAGGCGCTGGAAGGGCTGATCGAGCATGCGCTGAAGCATCCCAATGTCTGGATCGGCCGCTGCGACGAGATGGTCGACGACATGCGCCCCGGCCTCGAGAAGGCCCGCGCGGAGGCCAAGGCGTGAGCGGCACGCTCGCCGGCCGGCACATCCTGATCACCGGCGCGGCCAAGGGCATCGGGCTGGCCACTGCCAAGCGCTTCGTGAAGGAAGGCGCACGGGTGGCCGCTCTCGATCGCGATGCGAAAGCGCTTGCCGAGCTGGCCGGACGTTCCGGTGCGGATCAGCTTGCGGCCTTCGAGGTCGATGTTTCCGATCCGGCCTCGGTTGGCGCGGCCGTGGCCGATGCTGCGGCGGCGCTTGGCGGGCTCGATGGTGTCGTCAGCTCGGCGGGAGTTGACTTGATCGCCGATATCGAAGCCACGAGGCTCGGTGACTGGAATCGTATCATCGCCGTCAACCTGACCGGCCCGATGCTGGTGGCGCAGGCTGCCTATCCGCATCTCAAGGCAGCGGGCGGCGGCACCATCGTCAATGTCTCGTCCGGCGCGGGCCTCTCGCCGCTGAAGCACCGCACCGCCTATTGCGCCTCCAAGGCCGGTTTGCAGATGGCGACGAAGGCCCTCGCGATGGAAGCCGCCGAATTCGGCATCCGGGTCAACACGGTTTGCCCTGGTGCGGTCGAGACGGAGTTGTTTCGCACGAGTATCGATACCGCACCCGATCCTGTCGCAGCCTATGAGGCCGTGCGCGCCCGTTACGCGCTCCAGCGCGTAGCTTCGCCCGAGGAGATCGCGGCGGCGATCCTCTGGCTGACCAGTGCGGAATCTTCCTATGTCACCGGCACGGCCATCGCCGTCGATGGCGGCCGGACCTTCCACTAGCGACAAGCAGGAGTCGGCCATGACAAGCGGGCGCTTCACCGGCAAGGTCGTCGCCATCACCGGCGCAGCGCATGGCATCGGTGCGGCAACAGCGCGGCACTTCCTTGATGAAGGGGCACGGGTCGCCGTTATCGACCGCGAAGCCGATGGTTTTGAGGAGAGCTTCGCCGGGCAGCCTGCCGACCGTCTCGTGACCATGGCCGGGGACTGCACCGATGCGGCCGTGCTCGCCGATTTCCACGCCCGCACCGTCGCAGCTTTCGGCCCGGTCGATATCCTGTTCAACAATGTCGGCCAGAGCGGGCGCGAGCGCGCGGCGCAATTCCATGAATCGCAGGAAGAGGTCTGGCGCTTCGTGCTGGAGGTCTCGCTTTTCACGGCCATGCGGATGAGCCGTCTCGTCGTGCCGGGAATGCGCGAGCGCGGCGGGCGGATCGTCAACATGTCCAGCGACGCAGCTCTCGTTGGCGACGCCGGCCTCACCGATTATGCCGCCGCCAAGATGGGCGTCATCGGCTTCACGCGCTCGCTGGCGCGTGAGCTCGCGCCGCATCGCGTCACGGTCAATGCGGTTGCGCCCGGCGCCATTCGCACCCGCGCCCATGACCGGCTGACGCCAGCCGTGATCGAGACGATCAAGGCGACGACTCCAGCCGGTTTCATCGCCGAGCCGGAGGATGTCGCCGGTTGCGTCGCCTTCCTCGCCAGCGAGGACGCCCGCTACGTCACCGGCCAGACGCTCCTGATTGATGGCGGCCGCTGGATGATCTGAGGACAGCCATGACGAACATCGCCGATCTCTCCGCAGTCGACCTCGCCGCCGCGATCCGCGCGAAAATCGTCTCGCCCGTCGAGGCGGTGGAAGCCGCGCTAGTCCGCATCGCAGAAAAGGCCGAGCTCAACGCCTTCATGACCGTATCGGCGGAGCGCGCACGCGCCGAGGCCAAGGAAGCCGAAGCCAACGTGATGCGCGGCGAGCCGCTCGGCGCCCTGCACGGCATCCCGTTCTCGGTCAAGGACCTTACCAACACTGAAGGCGTCGCGACTACACAGGGCTCGGCGCTGTTCGCGGACAACGTCCCCAGGGCCGATGCGGTGGCGGTCGCCCGCGCGCGGGCTGCCGGTGCGATCCTGATCGGCAAGACGACGACGCCGGAGTTCGGCCATAAGCCTTTCACCGAGGGGCCGTTCTTCGGCCGCACGCTCAACCCGCACAGCCGCGCTCATATCTGCGGCGGCTCGTCGGGCGGAGCGGCGGTGGCGGTCGCAGCCGGCATGGGGCAGCTTGCGCTTGGCAGCGATGGGGGCGGTTCGATCCGCATCCCTGCCTCCTGCTGCGGCGTGGTTGGCTTGAAGGCGACGCTGGGTGCCATTCCTAACCTGCAGGCGCCCGATCTCTTCGGTGCGAACTCCTTCGTCGGGCCGATGGGGCGCGATATCGCCGACACCCGTTTGATGTTCGAGGCCCTGCGCGGCCCCGACCGCCGCGACCCCTACGGGCAGGTGCCAGCCTTCCCCGAGCGCCGTCTCGGCAAGGATGAGAAGCCGCGCATCGGCTTCCTTCTGCGCTGTGGCAACATTCTCGACCCGGATGTCGAGGTTGCCGTCGTTGCGGCGATGAAGCAAGCGGAGGCGCTGGGCTGGGCCGTCGAGCCGATCGAGCTCGATCTGGTTTCGCTCGAGCCGCATTTCCTCATCTTCCTGCGCTCGCTACTGCTGGCCCGCCTCGGCGGCTATGTGGAGAAGACGCCAGAGAAACTCGACCCGACCCTACTCGCCACGATCGAGGCTGGCCGCAGCTACAGCGCTGCAGACCTCTGCCAGGCCCAGTTCGCGCGCACCGATTGCTTCGCCAAGGTGCAGGACATCCTTGCGCGCTTCGATCTGATCGCCTCTCCGACCTTGTCGGCGCCGGCTCTGCCGGTCGGTCTCGATCCGCTCGGCCCCGTCGAGATCGCCGGCAAGCCGGCGGGCACGATCCGCGGTGCCTGGTATCCCTATACCTTCCCGTTCAACCTGACCGGCCATCCAGCCTTGTCGCTGCCATGTGGCAAGAGCCCCGGCGGGTTGCCGATCGGCCTCCAGCTCGTCGGCGGCTGGCACGCCGATGGATATCTGCTTGATGCCGCGGAGCGACTGCAAGGCGTTTTGGCCACACCACAGGCCGGCGCGGCCGGTCCGTCGCTCGCTTAAACACAACCCGTCGAACCGCGAGCTCGCGCAAGCTCATGGCCCGACCCATCGCCGGTCGGGCCATGCTTCTTCACGCGTCAGAACATATGGAAAGGCGGCTTGGCATCGTCCGGCAGGAGCGCCTTGTAGGGGGTGCGGACCAAGCGCTCCTCGAAATCGGCCTTGGCCTGTTCCAGCAATCCCGGCTCGACGAGCACGTCCACGGCGACACCCGCCATGACCTTCGCGACGTGAACCATGCCCTTATGGGCCAGCGGCGACTGCCCGTGGGCCGTCAACTGCCAGGAATGCCCGGGCGTGCCGATCGTATAGGTCGCCCCGCGCGCCTGGACCGTCGGCACGGCCCAGGAGACGTCTCCGACATCGGTCGAGCCCATCATCCGCGGCCCCGGAACGTCCTTGGGCGCGATCGCGTTGCAGAGCGGGAAATCCGTCGCCGGCAAACCCGAGCGCCGGAAAGCGCTTTCGACATGGGCGGGCGTCACGGTCTTCTGCATGCGCCGGGCGAAGGCGACGTCCTCCGCATCGAACGGGGGCGGACCGAGGCGATCGAAGTTGCGCTGCATGGCATCTTCGAGAGGCGTGTTGGCCAGCAGGTTGCTCATTGCGCTGACGACCTCGTCGGTAACGGTGGTCTCGGTCATCAGTGCCGCGCCTTCGGCGATTTTCCGGACGCGGGCGAGGAGCTCGTGCACTTGGGAGACCATCGTCGCGCGCACGACGTAGCGCAGCCTGGCCTTGGCCTGCACGACATTCGGCGCGATGCCGCCGGCATCCAGATAGGCGTAGTGAATGCGGGCATCGGAAGGCATGTGCTCGCGCATGTAGTTGACGCCGATATTCATCAGCTCGGCGGCGTCGAGCGCGGAACGGCCGAGATGCGGCGCCGCAGCGGCGTGGCTGGCGCGGCCGGAGAACTCGAAGTCGATCGTCGTGTTGGCCAGAGACATCGCAGCGGTTACCGCCGCGAAATCCGCCGGGTGCCAGGAAATCGCGATGTCGACGTCCTTGAAGGCGCCTTCCTTGACCATGAACGCCTTGCCAGCCCCGCCTTCCTCCGCCGGGCAGCCATAGTACCGCACACGGCCCTTGAGCCCGCGCTCCGCGAGGAAATCCTTGACGGCCGCGGCCGCTAGCATGGCGCCGGCTCCCAGCAGGTTATGGCCGCAGCCATGGCCGGCCGGCTGGTTCGGAAGCGGTCGGTGCTCGGAGACGCCGGGGGTCTGCGACAGCTCCGGCAGCGCATCGTATTCGCCGAGGATGGCGATCACCGGGCCTTCTTCTCCCGCCTCGCCCATGACAGCGGTCGGCAATCCGGCGATGCCCGTCTCCACGCGAAATCCCTCGCGCCGAAGCTGCTCGGCATGGGCGGCGGCCGACTTGACCTCCCGGTAGTTGAGCTCGGGCATTTCAAAGATGCGGTCGCTCAGCTCGATGTAGTCCGCCTGCTTTGAATCGACGATCGTCCAAATCTTGTCGGTATTCTGCACAGTCTTCTCCCGAGATGCATCCGCGCCCGCCTGGGCCGTCGAAGGCCGCGATCAACCCGTACAACTCTGGCGTCGGCGGCCCCTGCCGCGGGAGGCTACTACAAGGCGGATGGCAGAACGGCCGAATTTTGCTCCGAAGAATGGGCGAATGTTGCGAGCCGAGCGACGGTTTCCTGCGTGACTTCACACCGTCCGCATCGCGTGGACCAGCAATCGCGAGGGCGTTTCACGGCCGAAATGAACCGTGTTGCGGGCGATGTTCTTCGCTCGCCCCTGACCTTCCGGAGCTCCGGTATTCGGGTTCACGTCGAATTTGGGGAAGTTGGACGATGAGACGTCGAGACGGATGCGATGCCCTGCCTTGAACAGATTGGCGGTTGCGAAGAGCTCGATGACGATCTCGAACACCTCGCCGCTTCCGATCATCTTGGGGCTCTCCCAAGAATGGCGATAGCGGCATCGGAAAATCCCGTCGCTGAGGTTCATCGCGAAGCCAGTTGGATAATCCGCGCTCGGCGGATGAACATCGATGAGCTTTGCGGTGAAATCGGTATCCGGCGCATCTGAGGAAACCCAGAGATGTAGTGTGACGGGTCCGACGATCGTCAGGTCGGTCGCCAGCGGCTCCGTCTCGAACATCAGGACATCCGGGCGCGACGATAGCGGCAGCCCCGGCGTGCGGCAGCCGAAGAAGCGTAGATCCTCGCGTTGATCGAAAGCCCCGCCTTCGAAGACAGGCTGACCGCTCGTCAGTGCACCGCCGATGGTTGGCACCGGATCTCGCGGATCGAAGTCGTAGGTGAGCGCGTCTTCCGCCGTTGCGGGACCTGCCATCGACAACGTTCCATTCGCGTGGAGATGGAAGGCCGTCTCGTGAGCTTGTGGCGGGGGCCAGTTTGCTGCTTCGATCCAGTGCCCGCCATGGTCGAGAAAGCCGGCCTCGGTCTTCCGTCCCGTGCCGCCGCCCATCACGAAGAGCCGCACCGGGGTCTCGCTTGCAGATGCGCCTCCTTTCAGCCATCGGTCGAAGCAGGCGATCCGGAACTGTAGCCAGCTCTCTCCGATGTTCCCGTCGAAAGGCGCTGAAGGGCCGAAATCGACATCGCCAAAAACCCGCTCTGTCCTGTTTCCATGGGTCCACGGTCCCATCACCAGCTCGGGGCGGTGGTGGCCGCGGCTCAACCCGGCGAGATTCTCGAAGGTCGTCGGCACATAAACGTCGTACCAGCTCGACATCAGCAGCACGGGGATGTCGGGAATCCGGTCGTAGTAGCCGGCGGCGTAGATGCCCAGCGCCTTCCAGTAGTCGTTGAAGCTGCCGTTCTGCCACTGTTCCAGGAGGTAGCTCTCATATTCCGGCTCCCATCGGATCGGGGAGTTGCCCCGGCTCCAGGGCATGCGCCCGAACCAGTCGATGATGCTTTCCGCCGCCAGCGCGGCACGCAGCTCTGGATTTTCGGCGCAAGCACGCCCCTCCTGAGCGCGATTGTAGGCCCAGGTCGCCTGCTTCAGTTCGAAGGCTCCGCCCTGCCTGATCCCGCAGCGATAGGCATTCGAGAAGCCGCCGGAATCGAGGATCATCCCGGCGAGGGCCGGCGGAGCGAGGCACGCTGCTGCCAATTGCGTGTGCGCGGCGTAGGACAGGCCCATCGTGCCGACCTTGCCCGTGCACCACGGCTGCCCCGCAATCCACTGGATCGTGTCGTAGCCGTCCGGTGCTTCGGACAGGTATTTCGTGAATTCTCCTTCGGAGCCATAGCGCCCGCGGCAATCCTGAAAGACGACCGCATAACCGGCCGCGCAGAAGGCTGCAGCCACCTCGGCTCGGCTCATGGGGCGCTCGCTGCCGAGCATCAGTTCCGAGCGAGAGGCCAGACGCTTCCCATACGGCGTTCGTTCCAGGATCGCGTGGAAAGGCCCTTCACCGTGCACCGGCAAATAGACATCGGTTGCCAGCCGGATGCCATCGCGCATCGTGACCATGACATCGCGAAGCAGCTTCGGCGCGTCGCCAGCGGTCGGTGAGTTGGCGTTCATGGCCTCAGCCCCTCGACCCGATAGCGACCGCTTGCACCAGGGACAAGGCTCTGCGCAGGCCATCCGTCAATCGGTTGCGGGCTCGGACGGCATCGACGGCCGCAAAACGGACTTCGTCATCGCTTCCCGCTACGGCGAGGCGCCTGACCGCGTCCAGAACGGGCCAAGCGGGCAGGGACAGTGCGGGGTCATGGATGAAGCGGTTGCCCGAGGTGTAGTCCAGGGGCACGAGGATGCGGCTCAGCCGCATCAGCGCGTGATCATGCGTCGCCGGTTCGATGTCACCATGATCGAATGGAGCAAGCGCCGCCAAGAGCGCTGCGACTGAGTTGAGCGCCTCCCCAAGATCCAGGCGCCCCTGCAGTCGGCCGGACAGGGCTTCGAGCTCGCCCGCAAGGTTGGATATCTGTGCAGAATAGCTCAGCGGCAGGCGCTCGCCGGTGAGCAGGGCTCGGACCACCCGCAATACGACCCTGGTATCGCGGGCAAGGAAATCGGGGTCGATCTTGTCGATGAGGTCATGCTCGGTGTGCCACCACCAGCCGAGATCGTTCCGCATCTTGAGCGCGTTGGGCTCCTGCATGCTGAGGCTTCCGAACACCGATGGAATGCCGACGCCGGGAAAGGAATCGTCTGCGGATCGGGCCTTGCGCCGCCCGGCGAGCTTCTGCCCGGTCTCCGCGGCGATCGCAGCAGCCGCGACGTCGAAGAGGCCGCCGGCAGAACCGGTCCTGGTCAGATCCTTCGCGCCGATACCGCCGGGACTGTCGAGATTGACATGGGCCGCGCAGCGCGCGTCGAGTTCCATCCAATGGTTGTCGGCATACCAGGCCGAGCCCGAATAGCGCCCCTGCGAGTGGCCGGACCAGAAGCAGATGCGCAAGCCCCGCTTCCAGCTCTGTCGCTCCTTCGCGCACAGCCGCACGACTTCCAGCATCGAGATATTCGCAGAGCCATTATCCATCACGCCCTGGAACCAGGTGTCGACATGGCAGGAGAGCAGGATGAAGGGCTCGTCCGGATCCTCGGTGCAGGGCAGCTCACCCACCAGGAGGGGTGTTTTGCGCCAGCCGGTATCGACTTCCGCGTGAAGCGTGACCTCGATCGTCTCGGCAGTCAGGCGTTCCCGCAGGGCGAGGCCGTCCTCGTTGCTGACGGTGACGACGACGACCTCCGGCAGTGCCGATCGCGTGTCCGCGGACGGGTTTCCCCAGATCGGCGAGATGCACATCTCGTGCAGCAGGTGATGGGGGCTGATCTGGACGACGCCGATCGCACCCGCCGCCGTCGCAAGGGCGGCAACGCCAGGGCTGGCGATCCCATCGACCAGGACGATCCGCCCCCGGACATCCCGTCCGCCGAAGGACTGACGAGAGCCGTCACCGAGATCGACGAGAACGCCTGTCAATCCATCATGCGGGGAGGGGACCGCCATCGCGTGCGTGATGGCGGGGATCGTCCGACCGTAGGCGCTCAACCGGGCAGGGCCGGGAATGCTGATATAGGCGTCGTGGGAGATGAGTCTGGTCCGTAGGCCGATGTCGTCGAGCTGCTGCTTGAGCCAGTCGAAACTGGCTGCCTCGCCGGCGGTTGCCGCGACCTTCGACCATTGGGCGAAGGTCTCAAGGTCGCTCATCATGCGCTCTGCAGAGACCGCGCGGACAATCGCGCATTCGACGGCATCATTGGTTGGTGCTGCTAGGGCCATGTCGATGGCATCCTCATCTTTGGCGCTTGTTGCGCGTTGACGCTGCTCGAGCAGCCGTCAGATTGCGGCCCGTGGTCCGGCGAGCAGTGCCGAAAGCTCCCGTGCGGCGCTGCGGACTGTCTCGATATGGCTGGGGAGAAGGTTGTCGCTGACGCGCCCGGTCGGTGCGCCGATATGAATGGTGGCGATGATCTTGCCGTCGGGGCCCATCACCGGGGCCGAGATCGAGATCAGATCAGGGCTCACTTCGCCATGGCTGACGTAATAGCCCTGCTCGCGAACCGTCGCGAGAACCTGCCGAAGGCGCCCGGGGTCCACGCAGGTGCGATCGGTGAAGGCCTCGAGAGGCTCGCTGAGGACCATCTCCCGAAAAGCTTCGTCTTGAAAGGCGAGCAACACGACGCCTGAGCCGGCATGCATCGGCCGGCTTCCCCCGATATTGGCCTGGACCTTCACCGCTCTTTCCGGCTCCCAGCCCGCAACACACAGGCTGTTCCGACCGTCCCGCACGCGAAGCTGGACCGTTTCGCCGGTGCCGCTGCCGAGCTTGGCAATGATCGGCCCTGCCGCTCGCGCGATGTCGATCTGCCGGGCGGCTGCATTGCCGACCGCCAACGCGGCCAGCCCCAGCCTGTAACTCCGCTTCTCCGTCGAACAGTTGACGAAGCCATTGGCCTCCAGGCTGCAAAGCAGCCGATAGACGCGGGCCTTGCTCTGGCCGGAACGTCGTGTGAGCTCGGATAATCCGAGATCCGGCGTCTCCGCGATCAGCATCAAAACGCCGAGCGCGGCATCGACCGCGTCGACCCGATACTGCTCGATCTCTTTCGGCGGTGCCGCACTCATGACCGGTGCTCTCCTTCTGACCAGCCGCCTTGGCGCTTGAGCCAATGATTCGGCGAATCCGTCACCACTCTAACGCGATTGGTTCGCTAGATGAACCATCGGTTCAATAATTTGACATTGGCTTCTCCGCGACGCAAGCTCCCGCGCAATCGACCGTTGGTCCGCGCTGGGGATCCGGCGCCGACCGGCGCGACCGAAGGGGAATGGAAGCCGATGGCTTCAAGTGCAAAAGCGTCTGATCGCGGGATGGAATGGCCGGGTGGGGCGAGGGCGATTGTCTGCGTGACGATCCATGTCGACGGGCCCGCGGTCGAGGCAGGGCGGGGCCGGAACGCGCTGGGGATCAACAGCCGTGGCAACTACGCCTTGCGTCGGGGCATCCGCCGCTATCTCGACATGCTCGGTCGACATGGGGTCAAGGCGACCTTCTTCTGCTGCGGCTATGATGCCGAGCACTGGCCCGAGCCGTTTCACGAGATTCACGAGGCTGGCCACGAGATCGCCGCGCATGGTTACCAGCACGAGGGTTTCGACCTCGGCGAGCGCGAGCCGGAACTTCTGGAAAAAACCCACCGGATCCTCGCCGACTTCGGGCAGCCGCCGGTCGGCTGGTGCTCGCCTTCCGGCCGCAAAAGCCGGCTGACGCTGCCGACGCTGCGCCGTCTCGGCTACATCTACGACGCGAGCGAAAAGGACGAAGACATCCCCTACCTGCTGGAGGATGGCTTCATGATCCTGCCGAACAACACAGTCTCGCTCGACGATTTCCCGATGTATTTCACGGGCGGGGCCTCGGCTGCGGAAGTCGAGCGCAATTTCGTCCAGGAGTTCGACGCGGCGCTCGACCGGGACGGCTACGTGCATCTGACGGTTCATCCGCGTGCCGGCGGTGGCTCGGGCACGCCGGCGCGGGCCGCTGCCGTGGATCGCTTCCTGTCCTACGCGAAAGCGGTGCCCGGTGCGCGCTTCATGACCTGCCGCGAGCTGGCTGAATATTGTCTCGGCGATGCCGCGCGCTGGCGGGATGCCCGGTCATGAGCGGCACGCTTCTTATCACCGTGAATGTGCATGGCATCGGGCCGGAGGCGGCGAGCACGCCCGAGGCAGAGCTGTTCGGCCGCGACGCACATGGCCGCTACACCTATCGGATCGGCCTCGCGAGAGTGCTCGATGCGCTGCATGAGTACGGTCTCCCCGCCACCTTCTTTTGGCCTGCCATGGAGGCTGAGAGACTGCCCCGGCTCGTCGAGCGCTGCCTGCGTGAGGGCCATGAGATCGCCAGCCATGGCAGGGCTTTCGAGGATCATGCCAAGCTCGCCCGGGACGAGGAGGCATCGCTCATCGGTGAGGCGCATGAGGTGTTGCGACGCTTGAGCGGTGTTGCGCCGCGCGGCTTCCGGGCGCCGACCGGCACGCTCTCGCAAAACACGATCCCGATCCTGCAGGCGCTTGGATATCGCTACGACTCGAGCTTCCTCGATGACGACAGCCCCTACGCGCTCGCCTCGCATGGCCGCGATGGCATGGTCGAGCTTCCGATCTCGGAAGGCCTGACCGACGCGACTCATTTTCGCCGGCGCGTGACGCAGGACCGGGCGGAAGAGCTCATGCGCGAGGAGCTTTCGGCTCTGTTGGCGGTCGATGGCTACGCCTGCCTGACCTTCCACCCGCGCGCCGACATCGGCGTCGGCCGCGCCGCGCGCCTGCCTCTGATCGAACGCCTCGCGAGGCTCGCTGAAGAACAAGGAGCGCGGTCCGGGCTCTGCAGCCGGGTTGCGGAGAAAATCCACGCCGCGGGCGCCGCGGGCACGATCGAAAACGCCGGAGATTGAGATGCGAGCTATTGCGGTTCTTGCCCTCGGATTGACCGTCTTCGCCGCCGCGGGAAGCGCTGCGCAGGCCCAGACGCTGCGCACCATGATCACATCCGATATCCGCGGCCTCATGCCGGGGCGCAGCCCGGACACTGCCACGGGCAGCGTCCTGCAGAACATCTATGAGGGGCTGGTCGCCTGGCGGGCGGATGGCACCGTCGCCCCGATGCTGGCCGAGAAGATCGAGACCTCCGACGACGGCAAGACCTACACCTTCACCCTCCGTGACGGCGTGAAGTTCCATAACGGCGCGCCGCTGACGGCGAGGGAGGTCGTCTGGACCTGGGAGCGTTTTCTCGATCCCAAATCGGCGTGGCCCTGCCGGGGGGCGTTCAATGGCACCAACGCGACCAAGATCGAGTCGGTTAAGGCAGTCGATGAACGCCATGTCGTGTTCCAGCTCGCGGAGAAAAGCGGCTCGTTCCTGAGTGCGATGGCCCGTGCCGATTGCGATTCCACGGGCATCGCCCATCCGGATTCGATCGATGCCGGCGGCAATTGGACGACGGCGATCGGCACCGGCCCGTTCAAGATGACCGAATGGCGCAAGGGCCAATATGTCGAGCTCAGCCGCTTCGCGGACTACAAGTCCAGGAGCGAGCCGTCGGATGGGCTCGCCGGGGCAAAGGAAGCCAAGGTCGAGAAGGTCAGGATCAATCTCGTGCCCGACGCACAGGTTGCCAAGCTCGGCATCCTTCAGGGCCAGCTCGACCTGTGGACCGATGTCGATGCGGCATCGATCAAGGATTTCGCGAACGACAAGAACGTCACGGTGACGACGACACCCGTCGCCGGCATCTACACCGTCCCGCTGCAGTCGCGCGATCCCGTGCTGGCCGACCCCCGGATACGCCAGGCGATCAGCCATGCGATCGATCGGCAAAGCCTCGCCAAGGCCGTGCTGGACGACGAAAGCGTGGCCTCGCCTTCCCTGATCCCGCTGACGAGCCGCTTCTATGGCAAGGTCCAGCGCAGCGGCGCCGAATACGATCCCGACAAGGCGCGCGCCCTGATCAAGGCCTCAGGCTACAAGGGCGAGCGCATCGTCCTGATCACAAGCAAGGCCTCGCCGATCATGAGCGATACGGCGATCTATCTGCAATCGATGCTGCAGGCCGTCGGCCTCAATGTCGATGTCGAGATCATGGAGTTCGCCACGCAGTTCGAGCGCTTCTACAGCGGGCGCTACCAGATGATGATCTGGAACCTCACCCCCTATCTGGATCCGCTCTTCATCGTCGAGCGCTTCACCGGCGACAAGGCCCGCCAGGCCGACAAGGTCTGGGACAGTCCCGGCTCGAAGGAGCTGCTGAAGAAGCTCGCTCTCGCCGACGACACGCAGGACAAGCAGGCGCTCTATGACGAGTTGCATCGCCTGCAGATGACCGAGACGCCGCTGATCGTCTGGGGGACGCGCGCCACGACCGTGGCCGTCCGCAAGAACGTCTCCGGCTTCCAGCCCTGGCCGGGGCAGAAGCCGCGCTACTGGAACGTCTCCGTCACGCCGTGACGTCGCCGCAGTCGAGGTTGCGGCTGGGCTGCGACCTCGTGGATCAACCACGAGACCGGCCGAGGGCCATATGACGAGCGCGATCATCACCGACCCGGCGGCTGCTGGAATCTCGCCCGAGAGATTGCAGCAGGTCGTCAGCGAGCTGGCCGCCCTGGGTCGGAAACTCCCCGGCTCCGAAAAAGCCGACGAGGCCTGCCGCTATATCGGCGCGCAGCTGGCCTCGTTCGGTGTCGCGCACGAGTTCCAGGAGTTCGATGCCTTCATCAGCTGGCCGGAGAAGGCTTCGCTCACCATCGGCGGGGAGGTCCTTCCCGCCAACGGCTCGGCCTTCACGGCATCGACGCCTACGCAAGGCCTGACCGGTCGCGTCGCCCGCTCGCTGGAGCCGGGCGAACTGAAGGGCGCCTTCCTCCTGATCGACGGCCTGCCGCGCTACGACGCCTGCATGAGCGCGCAGCGGGCCGGCGCACTCGGCGTCATCGCGATCTCGCACGGACCGCAACGCCATTACGTCCAGGCCTCGCCGCTATGGGGCGCGCCGACGGGCCCGGCCGACATGGCGCTGCTGCCGACCATTCCCGCGGTCCAGGTCTCCCGCAACACGGCAGAGCGACTCGAGCGGGCCATCGCCGAAGGCTCGCCGGTTACGATGGCGAGCGAGATTCGCACCGAATGGCGGCAGGTGAAGCAGCCGGTCGCGGAGATCGAAGGCCGCGAGCCCGGCTACATCCTGCTCGGCGCGCATTACTGCACATGGGGCGACGGCGCGACCGACAACACAGCGGGCGTTGCCCTGCTCATCGAACTCGCGCGGCTCCTGAAGCAGCAGCCGAAACCGCGCTACGGGGTGAAATTCGCGTTCTGGACTGGGCATGAACAGGGCGGCTATGCCGGCTCGTCCTGGTATGCGGACCGGTTCCGCGACTCCCTGTACAGCGACGCGATTGCCTATCTGAATGTGGACATCGTCGGCAGCCGCGGCGGTACGACCAAGGCGCTGCGGAATACCACGGCCGAGCTCGCCAGCTATGTCCGGCAAGTGCTCGATGCGACGATCGGCAAGCAGACGCGGGAGGAGGAGGATTTCGTCGACCGTTCGGTCAAGCGTCTTGATCCCTATATCGATCCTCGCCGATCCGCCCGCAATTCAGACCAGAGCTTCAGCGGCATCGGGCTCGCCACCGCGCAGGTCAGCGCCTTCTTGCCCGCCGCGAGCCCCGAACATCTGCACGGCAGCGGGCTCGCCTGGTGGTGGCACACCGATCAGGACACGATCGAGCATATGGATGCCGCGGTCCTGGCGGTAGATACGCTGATCTACCGCAACCTCGTCGCGGGCCTGATCGACGCTTCCGCACTGCCCTTCAGGTCAGAGACGATGGCGGAGGATGTGCTCGCTGGCCTGCGTGCCTATCGCGAGGCAGCGCCCGGCCTCGACGATATCGCGCATCTGACCAGTCTCGCCGAGCGGCTGGCGCAGGCGCTGCGCGGCTGGACGCCGACCGGCGCCGACGATCCGCTCCTGCTGCGGCTCGGGCGTCATCTCAACCCGGTGCTCTATCACGCGCGCAGCGCTTTCGAGTTCGATCTCGGCCGCGCCAGCCGCATTCTGCCGGGGCTCGCGCCGGCCCTGACGTTGCACCGCCTCGATCCCGACGCCGCGCGGATGGCGCGCGTGCAGTTGCGGCAGCGCGCGAACCGCATTGCCCACGGGCTCGCCCGCGCGATCGAGCTGGTCGAATCCACGACCGCCAAGGCCCGCTGACCGTTCAGTTTCGCTCGACCACGGCCGCATCCGAGGCGGCACAAGACATAAGGGGATCACCATGGATCGACGCAGCTTCATGAAGGCAGGCGCTGCCGCTGCCCTGGCGGGCATCGGCGCTCCTGCGATTGCGCAGTCATCCCCGCAGAAGGTGCTCCGCTTCGTGCCCTATACGGACCTGACCATCTTCGATCCGATGTGGTCGACCGTCGATATCACCCGCGACTACGGCTACATGATCTACGACACGCTGTTCGGGCTGGACGCGAATTTCCAGCCTCAGCCGCAGCTCGCGGAAGGCTTCCTGTGGGGCGATGACGGCCGTAGCTGCACGATCACTTTGCGGAGCGGCATCACGTTCCACGATGGCGAGCCGATCCGCGCCCGCGATTGCGTGGCGAGCCTGAAGCGCTGGTCGCAGGCCGCGCCGATGGGCGCGACGCTGTTCGCGCTGACGGATGAGCTCGCCGCCGTCGACGATCGCACCTTGCGGTTCCGGCTGAAGCGCCCTTTCCCGATCCTGCCGGCAGTCCTTGGGCAGCTCAGCGCACCGGTCCCGCTGATCATGCCCGAGCGCGTCGCGCAGACCGATGTAAAGACGCAGATCACCGACCGGACGGGGTCCGGTCCGTTCAAGTTCAAGGCTGACGAGTTCCAGCTCGGCAATCTCGCGGTCTTCGAGAAATTCCAGGGCTACAAGCCGACGCCGAATACGACGAGCGGTCTCACGGCAGGCCCCAAGATGGTCCATTTCGACCGCGTGGAATGGCGCCGTATTCCCGATGCGGCAACGGCCGCCGCCGCCCTCCAGACGGGCGATGTCGACTGGATCGGCGGCCCCACCTCCGAGACGGTCGAGCTGCTCGCCAACTTCAAGGACATCGACCTGCCGCGCCTCGAGGACATTCCTTCGATGGCGATGATGCGGCTCAACGCGCTCAACGCGCCGTTCGACAACAAGAAGATCCGCCAGGCCCTGTTGCCCGCCATCGACCAGGCGGAATTCTGCATGGCGGTCGCGGGTACGGACTCCAAGAACTTCGCGACCGGCACCGGCTTCTTCCCGCCCGGAACGGCTCTGGCCAGCGAGGCCGGGCTCGATCCGCTGAAGGGGCCCCGCAGCATCGAGAAGGCGAAGCAGTTGCTGAAGGAGGCCGGCTACGCCAATGAGCGCGTCCGCCTGCTGGGCGCCGCCGACAGTCCCGCCTCGACCACGCCGCTCGCCCAGGTCGCGGCCGATATGCTGGGCAAGCTCGGCCTCGACCTCGACATCGCGCTGCTCGACAACGCTTCGGTCGCGCAGCGCCGTCGCTCGGAAGAGCCGGTCGACAAGGGCGGCTGGTCGCTGAGCTGCTGGCTCTTCCCGGGGACGTGGTTCGTCGATCCGGGCACGAACATCATGCTGCGCGGCAATGGCCGCAACGCCTGGTTCGGCTGGCCGACGATTCCCAAGCTGGAGGAACTGCGCGACGCCTGGCTGAACTCGCCTTCGGTCGACGAGCGCAAGCGCATCGCTCAGGACATGCAGGTCGTCGGCATGGACGAACTGCCGGCGATCCCGCTCGGCGCCATCTATCGGCAAACAGCGCTGCAGAAATACCTCGTCGACCGGGTGCGTACCGCCACGGTGTTCTGGAACATCCGACGTGGCTGACGCCACGACGGTTCAGGTCGGTCACAGGTGATCCGATGCTCGCCTATATCGTGAAGCGCATCCTGGCGACGATCCCGGTCATGCTGGTCGTCGCGCTGACCGTGTTCTCGCTGCTGTTCCTGGCGCCCGGCGATCCCGCCACGATGATCGCGGGCGATCAGGCCTCGGCGGCCGATATCGAGCGGATTCGGCAAAGCCTGGGTCTGGACCAGCCTTTCCTGGTCCAGTTCGGCACCTGGCTGTGGCGCCTCGTCCATTTCGATCTCGGCAATTCCGTCTTCACCGGCCAACCGGTGACGGCGCTGATGGCGGAGCGCGTCGGCCCGACGGTCTCGGTGATGCTCTTGACCCTCGTTCTGTCGATCTCCATCGCCGTCCCGCTCGGTGTCGTCGCGGCCTGGAAGAGCGGGAGCTGGATCGATCGCGCGATCATGAGCGTCTCGGTCGTCGGCTTTTCGGTGCCGCTCTTCGTCGTCGGATACATCCTTGCCTGGGCCTTCGCGCTGAAGCTGCAATGGCTCCCGCCGCAAGGCTACACGCCGATATCCGAGGGCGTCTGGCCCTGGCTGCAGCGGCTGATCCTGCCTGCGATCACGCTCGGCTTCGTCTACATCGTCCTGATCGCCCGGATCACGCGTGCGTCCATGCTCGAAGTGCTGCAGCAGGATTATGTGCGGACGGCGCGCGCCAAGGGGCTGGGGCCGCGCACCATCCTCTTCCTCCATGCGCTCAAGAACGGCGCTGTTCCGGTGATCACTGTCATCGGCATCGGCTTTGCCGCGCTGATCGGGGGCACGGTGGTCACCGAGACAGTCTTCACCATCCCCGGCATGGGCCGGTTGACGGTGGATGCCATCCTGCGCCGCGACTACCCGGTCATCCAGGGGCTCGTACTGGTGTTTTCTTTCGTCTACGTGCTCGTCAACCTGGCCGTGGACCTGATCTACACGCTCGTCGATCCGAGGATCCGCTATTGAGCTCGTCCACATTCCAGGCAGGAGCCGCATCGGGGCGGTCGGAAGGCTCGCGGTTCGCGGAGGCCCTCAAGCTGATGCGGCGGCACCCGACGATCCCACTCGGTGCAACGGTCCTCGTCGCGATGGTCGCCATCGCGATCCTCGCCCCTCTGCTCTGCACGATGGACCCGACCGCGACCTCGCTGGCCCGTCGCCTGCGCGAACCTTCAGCCCAGTTCCCGTTCGGCACCGACATGCTGGGGCGCGATCTATACTCGCGGGTTCTGTACGGCGCCCGGATTTCGCTGTTGGTCGGGTTTTCCGTCGCGATCTTCTCGTCGCTCGGCGGTCTCCTGCTGGGTTTGATCGCAGGCTTCATCAAGCGCGTCGACGTCGTGGTCATGCGGATCATGGA
Source organism: Bosea sp. AS-1 (assembly GCF_002220095.1). Lineage (GTDB taxonomy): Bacteria > Pseudomonadota > Alphaproteobacteria > Rhizobiales > Beijerinckiaceae > Allobosea. Next base: position 4,711,558 of record NZ_CP022372.1, on the reverse strand, counting down.
CGGGCTGATGTCGATCCCCTCCATGCTCTTGGCGATCGCGCTCATGGCTCTGACGAAGGGGTCCGTGATCAACGTGATCGTCGCCCTGACGATCGTCGAGATACCGCGCGTCACCCGCCTCGTCCGCTCGACCGTTCTCTCGCTGCGCGAGCAGCCCTATGTCGAGGCGGCGACCGCCGCCGGGGCGAGCACGCCGCGCATCATCTTCCGCCACATCCTGCCGAATTCGCTCTCGCCCCTGATCGTCCAGGCGACCTATATCTGCGCGGCGGCCATGGTCACCGAGGCCGTGCTCTCCTTCATCGGCGCCGGGACGCCGCCGATCACGCCGTCCTGGGGCAACATCATGGCTGAAGGGCGCACGCTCTGGCAGCTCAAATTCTACGTCGTGCTGATACCGGCCGCGTTTCTCTCGGCGACCGTCCTCGCGGTCAATCTTCTTGGAGACGGCCTTCGCGACGCTCTCGACCCGCGTCGGATCTACTAGACGCTGCCGATCTGGCCCGGCGATGCGCCGGCGGCAGATCTCGATTAGGTGCTTGTGTTCCGCCGAGGTCTTGCCAGATGCCTGCGCCCGGGGGGTGCTTTCGATCTAGGCTAACCGCTTTTCCGCGGCGTTTATATCCGGAAACGGCCCCAGCCGCTCGGCATGGGCTGCGACCAGCGAGAGACCGAATTCCGTCGGCCGCAGCGCCGGGGCCCGATCGAAGGCGGGCAGGCCCGTACGGGTCGTGAAGAGCCGCTTGCCATAGCAGATCAGGTGCTCGAGGCCCTGCATCACGAAGGTGATGGACGGTAGGGCCGCGGCATACATCTGCTCGGCTTCAGCCTCTTCTCCAGCCCGAAAGCGCTCATAGATGCGCACAGCGTGGTCGATGCAGTCGGGTGCCAGGATGAAGCCGGCACAACCGGCTCGCAGGCCCTCGATCAGCTCCAGGCCGGCGCGGCCGTTGAACACCGGCACCCGTCCTTCGGTGAGCTGAATGACGCGTTCGATCTCGACAGCCGATCCCTCACCCTTGAGCAGACTGATGTTCGGGTACTGACGGGTCAGCAGACGGATGTCGTCGGCCGTGAGGCCGCGCCCGAGAAAGGCCGGAGCGTTCTGGATCGCCACGGGGATCGTGCTCTTCTCGGCCACGCGGCCGAAGAAGCGGATGTACTCGCCAGCCGCGAAGCTTCCGACGGCCGGCGGCTGGAGGATGACCCAGTTGGCGCCGACGCTTTCTGCATGACGGAGCTGGGCAATCTGCTCGGCCACCGAATTCCCGTAGATCGTGAAGGCCAGCGGGACGCGCCCGCCGGTATCCTCCGCCACCCAGTCCATGACCGCGCGTCGCTCGGCCTCCGACAGCTTGGCGACTTCCGTCGCCAGACCGAGGGCCGCCATGCCGTGCACACCTGCGGCGAGGCACAGCTGCGTCTGCCGCCGCATGGCCGCGCGATCCAGCTCCTCGTTCTCGTCGAACAGGGCATAGACGATGGCGTGGATGCCGTGCAGGGTCGTGGCGTTGCCAGTCGGGCTCATGGCGTGCGGTGTCCGGCCTGGGCGAGCGAATTGCCCTGCGTTGCCCCCGCCGCCCGGCGGCGCGGCGCCAGCGCCATGCCCAGCAGCCCGCCGACCACCAGTGCCGCGGCCACCACCAGGAGCGCGATGTTGAAGTTGCCGGTCGCGTCCTTGATCCAGCCGATGACCGGCGGGAGACCGAGACCGGCCAGATTTGCCACCGCGTTGATCAGCGCGATCGAAACGGCTGCGGCGATGCCGGAGACGTATTCCGTCGTGACGGCCCAGAAGACCGGGATCGCGGCCCAGTTGAGGCCGACCGACAGTGCCAGCAGCAGATAGGCGATCGTCGGCTGGCCCGCGAACTGGACGGCCACCGCCAGGACCAGGCCGGCCAGGACCAGCGGCAGGCCGAGATGAAGCGCCCGCTCGCCGCTCGCATCGGAGTGGCGCCCGTTGAAGAACATCAGGATGCAGGCGATCAGGAACGGCACCGCCGAGAGCAGTCCGACCGTCATGTTGCTCTGGCCCGAGACCGACTTCACGATCAGCGGCAGGAACAGGGTGATGCCGATCGTGCCGAAGGCCTGCAGCAGCCAGAACAGCGCCAGCAGCCAGACCTTGCCGCTGGTGAAGGCCTGGCGCCAGCCGGCCGTGTGCGACACCGGCGTGGCGGATTGTTCAGCCGCGAGGGTCTTCTCCAGCCAATCCCGCTCGGCGGGAGCCAGCCAGGTTGCATCGGCGGGGCGCTCGGTCAGGAACTTCAGCGTCACGAAGGCCAGCAATACGGCTGGAATGCCTTCGATCAGGAAAAGCCAGCGCCAGCCGCTCATGCCGTGCCAGCCGTCGAGGCCAAGGAGCAGCCCCGACAGAGGCAGGCCGATCACCGAGGCGAGCGCTGCGCCGATATAGAAGAACGACATCGCATTGGCCCGTTCCCGCGAGGGGAACCAGCGTGCCAGATAATAGATGACGCCGGGCGTGAAGCCGGCTTCCGCCGCGCCGAGCAGAAGGCGCATGCCGTAGAGCTGGTTGGCACTGGTGACGAAGGCCATGCCGGCCGCGATGATGCCCCAGGTCAGCATGATGCGGGCGATCCACCGGCGCGCGCCGACCTTGGCCAGCACCATGTTGCTGGGGATCTCGAAGATAATATAGGTCGCGAAGAAGATGCCGGCCGCCCGTCCGTACATCTCGGCGGTGAGGCCGAGTTCGGCATTCATCTGAAGCGCTGCGACCGAGATGTTCGAGCGGTCGATATAGGCGATCAGGTAGAGCAGCATCAGGAACGGCAGCAGGCGCCAGCCGACCCGTCGCATCGTTTCGCTCCGGTTCACAGTTCCTTCAACGGTCGCCATCGCCCAAATCCTCCCGCACTTTTGGCGGCCGTGGTCGTTTCACTACGGCCTCTTAACATCTGATGTAAAACATCTGATGTTTGATCGCAAGCGTGCCGAGCCTTGATCCGCCTCGCTTGTGACGGATGTCGGCGGCGGCTAAGAAGCCTGCCGAATCCGATCGTTCGAGGCTCATGACCAACCGCAAACCCGCCCGGACCAGCAGCGTGGTCGAGCAGCTCGGCATCGAGATCGTCGGCGGCAACCCGCCTCCCGGCGGCACGCTGTCGGCCGAACCCATGCTGGAGGCGCGCTTCCAGGTCAGCCGGAGCGTCGTGCGGGAAGCCGTCCGGATGCTGGCGGCGAAGGGACTGGTCAGCGTGCGCCAGCGCCACGGCACGCATGTGCGCCCGCGACATGAATGGAGCTGGCTCGACCGCGACCTGATCGGCTGGATCGCGGCCAGCGGTATCAGCCAGGCCGATCTTCTCGCCTTCGCGGAAGCGCGTCGCATCATCGAGCCGGAGGCGGCCGCACTCGCCGCCGCGCGAGCCACCGATACACAGAGGGAAGCAATCAGCGCGGCCTATGCGGCCATGGCACGCGACCGCCATGACCCGGACCGGGCGATATCAGCCGACAAGGCCTTTCACCTGGCCGTTCTCGACGCGACGCATAACCCCGTCCTGCAAAGCCTTCACGGGGCGATCGATGCCCTGTTGAGCGCGATCTTCGACTTCACGGTGACCGTGTTCGAAGGGAATCTCGACAATCATGGCGCGGTGGCCGCCGCGATTCAGCGGCGCGACGCCAACGCGGCTCGCGAAGCGATGCGCAGCTTGCTGAGCTATACCAGCGACTATCTGGAGCATCGCTGACGCGCCTGGCCAACGCTGGCCGCTCGTCCAGCGTGGGTAACAGCCGTCTCGTCCGGGAAGCAGGGCAGGTTCGGCGACCTTTCCTATCGAAAGGTTGGTGAAAGCTTGGCGCGCTAGGGGCATGGTCATCGCCGTCAAGCCGCCCTCGAGAGCGGTGTCCTGGCGAGAGGACGCAAAACCAAGGAGCTCGCCCATGCGCATCCGCACCGCCATCTATTCGCTCGCCTTCGCCTCAGTGCTCGCCGGCTCGACCGCAGCGGTCGCAGCGGACAAGATCACCATCATCGTCGGCGGCTACGAGAAGCAGATCTACCTCCCCGCCAAGCTCGCCGAGCGGCTGGGCTACTTCAAGGACGAGGGGCTCGATGTCGAGCTGCTCAACGAGGCCGCCGGCGTTGATGCCGAGAACGAGATGCTCGCCGGCGCTGTGCAGGGCGTGGTCGGCTTCTACGACCACTGCGTCGACCTGCAGGCCAAGGGCAAGTTCGTCGAGTCGATCGTCCAGTTCAGCCAGGCGCCGGGCGAGGTCGAGCTCGTCTCAAGCAAATATCCTGACGTGAAGTCGATGGCCGATCTCAAGGGCAAGAATCTCGGCGTGACCGGGCTCGGCTCCTCCACCAATTTCCTGACCCAGTACCTGATGATGAAGTCGGGCGTGCAGCTCAGCGATTTCACCTCGGTGCCCGTCGGCGCCGGCGCGACCTTCATCGCCGCCATGCAGCAGGACAAGATCCAGGCCGGCATGACCACGGAGCCGACGATCTCGCGTCTGCTGAAGACCGGCGAGGCGCGCGTCCTCGTCGACATGCGCACGATGGAAAGCACCAAGGCCGCACTCGGCGGCACCTATCCGGCCGCCTCGCTCTACATGACCACTGCCTGGGTCGAGAAGAACAAGCCGACGGTGCAGAAGCTCGCCAACGCCTTCGTCAAGACGCTGAAATACATCAACACCCACAGCGCTGCGGACATCGCCGAGCAGATGCCGAAGGACTACTATGTCGGCGACAAGGAAGGCTATGTGAAGGCGCTCGCCGATGGCAAGGCGATGTTCACGGCCGACGGCGTGATGCCGCAGGGCGGCCCAGAGACTGTTCTCGCCGTGCTCTCCGGCTTCTCGAAGAACATCAAGGGCAAGCAGATCGACCTGTCGAAGACCTACACGACCGAGTTCGTAAAGGCTGCGAAGTAAGTCGCACGCTTTCTGAGGGCGGTCGGGACCAGCCGGCCGCTCCTCCTCCTGCCTTTCATCAAGCATCCATGCGCGCCGCCGCCATCGCGGCGAAGGAGGCCCCATGCCTGCAACCGATGCGGCCGGCAGCCCGGTCGTCGAGCTGATCAACGTCTCGCGCCGCTTCATCACGCCGGACGGCAAGTCGATGACCGCTATCCGCGACTTCAACATGAGCGTGGCACGCGGCGAGTTCGTCGCCGTCGTCGGCCCGACCGGCTGCGGCAAGTCGACAACGCTGAACCTCGTCACCGGTCTCGCCCGGCCGTCGAGCGGCGAGGTTCGGCTCTTCGGTCAGCCGGTTACCGATATCGACCCGCGCATCGGCTTCGCCTTCCAGACCGATGCGCTGTTTCCCTGGCGCAGCGTCATCGACAATGTCGTCGCCGGTCCGCTCTTCCGCGGCAAGCCGCGCGACGAGGCCTATGCCAAGGCGCGCGAATGGCTCGCCCGCGTCCATCTCAGCGGTCACGAGACCAAATATCCGCACCAGCTTTCGGGCGGCATGAGGAAGCGCGTCTCGCTGGCGCAGACCTTCATCAACGAGCCGCAGGTGCTGCTGATGGACGAGCCCTTCTCGGCGCTCGACGTACAGACCCGCGTGGTGATGCACGACGTGCTGCTCAATCTCTGGTCGGAAGCCAAGGCCTCGGTGATCTTCGTTACCCACGATCTCGAGGAGGCGATCGCGCTCGCCGACAAGGTCTATGTGCTCACGGCCGGCCCCGCCACGGTGAAGGCGGTCTATCCGGTCGAGCTGCCGCGCCCGCGCGTCGTCAGCGAGATCCGCTATCAGCAGGACTTCATCGCGCTCTCCCGCCGCATCTGGGACGATCTGCGCGCCGAGGTCGAGCGCGGCAGCGCCCGCGACGAAGCCCGCGCAGCCTGAGGAGAGCCGCCATGACCGACGCAGTCCTCGCGACCCCTACCGCCTTCCCGCCTGGAACGTCCGACGCCGAAATCGAGGCCGCTGCGGCCAAGGCTGCCCGGAACCGCCACTACAAGGTGCTGTTCTGGCGTTGGGCCATCCTGCTCGTCATCCTCGGCAGCTGGGAGCTCGGCGCCCGCTACGGCTATATCGATGAGTTCTTCTTCTCCAGCCCGAGCGCGATCTGGAGCCGCCTCGTCGAATGGACGCTCGAGGGAACCTCCGAGGGCCCGCTCTGGCTCCATCTCTACGTCACGATGGAAGAGGCCATGCTCGGCTTTGCGATCGGCTCCGTCACCGGCGTCGTCGTTGGCATCGCGCTTGGCCGCAACCAGATGCTCGCGGATATCTTCTCGGTCTACATCAAGGTGTTCAACTCGATCCCGCGTGTCGTGCTGGCGCCGATCTTCATCATGATCTTCGGGCTGGGGATCGGCTCGAAGGTGGCGCTCGCCTTCATCATGGTGTTCTTCGTCGTCTTCGCCAACGCCTTCCAGGGCGTGCGCGAGGCCGACCGCAACCTGATGGCCAATGCGCAGATCCTCGGCGCACGCGGCTGGCAGCTCACCCGCTCGGTGGTGATTCCCTCTGCGATGAGCTGGATCTTCGCCTCGCTGCATGTGAGCTTCGGCTTCGCCATCATCGGCGCCATCGTCGGCGAGTTCGTCGGCTCGCGCCACGGCATCGGCCTGCTCATCAATATCGCCAAGGGCACCTTCGACGCAGCCGGCATGTACGCGGCGATCGTGGTGATCATGATCGTGGCGCTCGCCGCCGAATACCTGATGACCTGGGTCGAGGGCCGGCTCGCGACCTGGCGCCCGGCGCCATTGCAGGACCAGCACTGATCCTTACGCCGGCGGCACCTCTCCGGTCGCCGCCGGCAGCCTGACTTCGACACGCAGCCCCGGCGGGGGCTGCGTCTGCTTGAGAACGATCGTGCCGTCATGGGCGGCGACGATCTCCCTGACGATCGCGAGCCCGAGCCCGGTTCCCTCGACAGTCGCAGGTGCGAGGCGATGGAAGCGCTCGAACACCCGCTCGCGATCTGCTTCGGGAATGCCGGGGCCGTTATCCTCGACGACCAGCAGGATGCCCATGACGTCCTGCACCAGTTGCACCGTGACAGCGCCGCCTCTCGGAATATGACGCAGCGCGTTCTCGACCAGGTTGAGAACGAGTTCGCGCAGCAGCGTGACATGCCCTTGGATCGGCAGGGCGGCGGGAGCAGCCTCGAAGGATAGGTCGATCGCACGGTCGAAGGCGATGCCGGCAAGACTCTCAAGTGCAGCGCGCGTGACGTCGTTGAAGTCCAGGGCATCCTTGCGCAGGGCCGCGCCACCGGGCTCAGCCCGCGCGAGGGTCAGAAGCTGGTTCACCAGCCGGGCCATGCCGTCGGCGCCGCCATCGATTGCTGCAAGCGCTTCATGGCGCGCCTGCGGATCGTCGTCCCGGCGCGCGACCGCGATCTGCGTCTTCAGGACGGCCAGCGGTGTCCGGAGCTGGTGCGAGGCGTCGGCGACGAAACGCCGTTGCAGGGCGATATAGGCCTGCACGCGTTCGAGCGCATGGTTGAGCGCGTCGATGACCGGCCTCAGCTCGCTCTGCACACCGTTGCGGTCGAGCGCCTTCAGGGATTCCGGATCGCGATTGCGCAACGCGTCGCGCAGCCGCAGCAAGGGGGCGAGGCCGCGGCGCAGTCCGAACAGCGTCAGAAGCGCGGCGATGCCGACGAGCAGGAGCTGGTCCCGCAGCGAGGTCAGCCAGATCTCGCCGACGAGCCGGTCGCGGCCGTGGAGCGTCGTCGCGACGATCACCAGCGCATTGCCGCCGTCCACCTTCGAGATCACCGGCTGGGCGAGGGCGACGGCGCGCATGGCTTCGGTCCGGAACGTGCCCTCGTAATAGGCTGGCTCCAATCCGCGTGGCGGGGCGGGCGGTGCAACGACATCGGGAAAGCCGGCGATCAGTTCCGCCGACGGCGAAAGCACCCGGTAGATCACCTTGTCGCGGTCCGGCGAGGCGAACATCTCCAGCGCCGAGGGCGGGATCAGGGCCTCGACCCTCCCATCGGCTTCCTTGACCTGCTCTGCGATGACGCGGGCCGAGGCGAGCAGCGTGCGGTCGGTGATCAGATCCGCCGTCCGCATCGCGTCCCGGTGCAGGCTCCAGCCATTGAAGGCGACCACCGCCACCAGCGGCAGCAGCAGCCAGGCCAGAAGCTCGGCGCGCAGGCTCCGGCTCACTCGGCCAGCCTCAGCGCGTAGCCGAGGCCGCGCAGCGTGCCGATCGAGACGCTGCTGCCGCCGAGCTTCTTGCGGACACGATGGACGTAGATCTCCAGCGCATTGTCGGTCGCGTCGTCGTCGAGACCGAACACTGTTCCGGTCAACGCGGCCTTCGAGACGACGCGCCCCCCGGCGAGCAGAAGCGCTTCGAGCACGCTGTATTCCCGCGCCGTCAGATCGAGCGGCACGTCGTCGAGCGTGAATTGGCGCGCATCCGTCGCCATCACCAGCGGGCCGAACGCGACCTGCGCCGTGCGGCTGTCCTGCCGGCGTCTAAGTTGGGCCCGGATTCTGGCCTCCAGCTCTTCGGGTTCGAACGGCTTGACCAGGTAATCGTCGGCGCCGGCGTCGAGCCCGGCGACGCGGCTCGATACCGCATCATTGGCGGTCAGGATGATGACCGGCGTCAGGCCCCGGCGCTGCCGAAAGCGGCGCAACAGTTCGAGGCCCGTCATGTTGGGCAGGCCGATGTCGAGGATGACGAGATCGTAGGCCTGTGTCGCCAGCGCAGCATCAGCATCGGCGCCGTCATGGACGCAATCCACGACGTAACGGCTCTTCCGCAACAGCCGCGCCAGCCAGTCCGCGAGTTCGCGATTATCCTCGACCAGCAATATCCGCATGCGGCTGAGCACCGAATTTCAGGTTGCCGAAAGGACGGGACCGGGCGCCTTTCTCAGTGCCACCTTCCAAGCGATCCGTCGTTCAGGCAACCGATATTCGCAGCCTGCCTTTGCTTATGTTGCGAGAATCCCCGCCGACTGACTCCGGCGGGGAAAGCTTCGTGCTAGATCATCATGTTGGCCCAATGATCTAGCGGCAGAACGGCTGCCCGGGCTGGCATCGCTGGTGCTGCGGCTGCGGGCCACGCGCCGGCTGCGGTGCATGGGGGCGAGCCATCATCTGACTGCGCTGCTGGGCCTGCATTGCGGCGCGTTGCTGAGCCGCCTGTGCCGCCCGCTGCTGCTGGATCTGCGCTTGCATGGCCGCCCTCTGCTGAGCCTGCATCGCGGCGCGCTGTTGTGCCGCTTGTGCCGCCCGTTGCTGCTGGATCTGCGCCTGCATGGCTGCCCTCTGCTGAGCTTGCTGGGCCTGCATCGCGCGCTGTTGGGCGGCTCGTTGCTGCGCGGCTTGCGCCTGCATGGCCGCTCGCTGCTGGGCTGCCTGAGCCGCGCGTTGCTGCTGGGCCTGAAGCGCGCCAGCCTGCTGCGCACGTTGCTGGGCGGCCCGCTGCGCCGCAGCTTGCCGCGCATTCTCCACTGCAGGATTCCGAGGAGCCTGAACGGGCTGAGGTGCGGCCATCCGCGGACCCGCCGCGGGCGTACGCGGTCCTAGCTCTGGCCTGATCGCAGTGGGCCCCCGGGCAGGCGCGACGCCTGGGCCGGTCGCGACGGGGGGCGGGACCGGGCGGTTTAGCTGGGGCGCATGGGGTGGCGTGGCCAAGCGTTGCGCCGGAGCGGCATTGTTGGGCGCGGCGGGCAGGGCGCCCGGCATTGGCAAGGGCTTGGCACCAGCCGGGGCCGCGGCCGCAGGCGGATGTCCCGTCATCGGCTGGCTGACTTGCGGTGGCTGCCCGGGGCGCAGCTGGGCGGGGCCGGCTGGTACCCTCGGCGGCATGCCGGGTTGAGCTGCCGGCGCTGACGGGGAGAACCCTTGCGGGGGCCGGGTCTGCTGCTGCCGGGCCCGCAGTGCGGCTGCGGCGGGCAATGCGGCCGCTGTCGCGGCAATCGCCGCAGCGGCGGCTGGGTGCTGCTGTATCAACTGCTGAGTGCCCGTCACGATACCCGGCCGAACGTGCTGCGGAGCCGGTGTCGCCGGAGTCTGCGGGTTCCCCATCAGCGCCGGTGGCAAGGGCGGCTCCGCCCGGCCCTGCGGGTTCGTCACCACCACCGTCTGCGAGGCCGGGTTCACCGCCACGGTGTTGTGGATGTTGACGTTGATGACGTTGACCGGCGGCGGCACGACATAGGCCGGTCGCTCCACCCAGACCGGAACCGGGTGATAGATCGGGATCGGCAGTACGAAGGCGGCGATGGGCGGGGGCGGTGGTGCCAGGTCGACATAGTAGACCGGCCGCGGCGGCAGGAACACGACCGGGACTGGCGGCGGTGGCGGCAGGTCGAAGACCGGATCGGCGAAATAGACGACCGGACGCTCGACATAGACGACCTCGTCGGGCGGTGGCGGCGGCACGTCGTAGGAGAGGGCGGTAAAGGCGGCCGGCGGCTCGAAGGCCACGGCGAAATGCGTCAGCCTACGGTGCGCATCACCAGCGTGCGGACCGCGCGGATAGCGCCGCAGATAAGACCAATAGGCTTCCGGGGTGTCGGCAAGGGCGCTTTCACGCCAGACGATGGCCTCGCGCCGCGCGGCCACGATCGCGCGCACGCGCTTCGCCAGCGGGTCGCTTGGGTAGGCGGCCAGGAAGTCCTCGTAGCCGCGCATGCTGTCGCGGGTCAGCGCTGCGAGATAGGCGTCTCGTGCGTCGAAATCCCGGATCGGCTTGTCGCGCAGGTCGAGGAAGCGGCTCTGTACCGCCGGAGCGGCGCTGGTGCGCTCGAAGAACAGGAACGGCGCCTGGATCTTCGAGGACTGCCAGGGGATATCCGCCCCACTGGTCAGTTCGCTGGTGCGCAGACGCACACGCTCGAACAGATCGTCGAGCGACAGGCCGCCCTCCTTGATCATCTCCGACAATGCCGTGGCATAGGCGCTGTAATCCTTGCCTTCGGGCGCGATGGTGCCAGGTGCGGCATTGAAGGCGATCAGCGAGCCGGGATCGGGCTGCACCAGCGCCAGGCCGCCGGCGAGCGGCTGGTCCGTACGAGCGAAGGGATTGGCCCGCGCTGCATCGAGCACGACGATCCGCGCCTTCAACGGCAGGGTCGCCAGCGGCTTGACGAGATCAGTCAGACGGATGGCCGCTAGCGGCACGTCAGCATCGCGCGCGATCCGGGCATCGACTGGGACGAGGTAATTTTCGCCCTCGAATTGCAGCCCGTAGCCCGCATAATAGACGAAGGCGACCGTCTCGGGGCCGGACGCCGCGGCCTTGTCGAGGAATTCGCGAAAGGTGGAGCGCAGGGTTGCGGTATCGAGGTCGCGCGCGCCGACGACGTCGAACCCGGCGGCCTGCAATGTTTGCGCGATCAGGCCTGCGTCGTTCGCCGGTGTCGCCAGGGCACCGTCTGGATAGGCGCCGTTGCCGATGACGAGCGCGATCCGCTTCTCGGAGGATTGCGCTTGCGCGGGAGGACTACTCAACAGGGCGACCGCGACGAGCAGGCCGCAGATGATGCGCCAGAGTGCCATGGGAGCCTCCCGCAAAAGATCGCCTGGGTGCAGGCTCTGCCCTCCACGCTGAACGGTGTTTGAATGAAACATGGCGATGCCGTGGCGACGTCCCAGCGTTCCTGGAGCTCAAAGACCTGCGCCGCGGCGGCTCTTGGCGATCTCGGGTTGCGAGACTAGGTTTGTAGGACGAGCTGCGATGAGGTCGATGAGGCCATGAAGACAGCGGATCCACAAAGCTGGATGTGGTCGGAAGCTCTCGAGATGCTGGCGCGCGCCGAAAGGATGCACCGGGATCTGTTCAAGCTGCGCACATCCAGAACGAGCGCACCCTGTTGGGAGCCCCCGGTCGACATTCTGGAGACACGGGAGAGCGTCCTGGTCTTCGCGGCGCTGCCGGGGGTCATCCCGGACGAAATCGAGACGCGCATCGAGGAGGGCATCCTGATCATCGCCGGTCGCCGCGATCTGCCACCCGAGCTTCGCAACGCCGTCATTCATCGCCTGGAGCTGCCTCAGGGCGGGTTCGAACGCAGCATAGCGATTCCTGCAGGGCGGTATTCCGCGATCCGGCGGGCGTCGTCGAACGGTTACCTGATCATCACGCTCGACAAGGCTGAGTGACATGAGCGTTCGGGCCGATTCCGCGATTCATCCTCCTGCCGCTGCCACTCCCGCGCCCGACAATCTGCCGCCTCGCTCCGACGGCGTGGAGATTCCGGACGACGGGCTGATCATCGTGCCGGTCCGCGGAATGGTGCTCTTTCCCGGCGTCGTGTTTCCAGTGCCCTTGCGGTGCAAGGAGGCTGTCGCGGCAGCCCAGGAGGCGGTGCGCCAGAGCAAGCAGGTCGGCGTCCTCATGCAACGCGAGGAGGTCGACGAGCCGATGGCGCGCGACCTTTACCGTGTCGGGACCCTCGGCAACATCCTACGGTATGTGACGGCCCCGGACGGGGCTCACCATCTCATCCTGCAGGGGGAGCGGCGCTTCCGGGTGAGCGACTTCATCCGCGAGCGTCCCTTCCTGATCGCCAGGACGCAGCCGGTCGAGGAAACGCAAACCCTGACGTCCGACATCGAGGCGCATTTTCTCAGCCTCCGAAACCAGGCGCTCGAAGCTCTGGGCCTTCTGCCGAACGCACCGCATGACCTGATCGCAGCCGTCCAGGACGCGCCTTCGCCTTCCGCTCTCACCGATCTCATCGCCGCCTATATCGACCTCACTCCCGACGAAAAACAGGCTCTGCTCGAAACCGTCGATCTCAAGGCCCGGATGGAGCGCCTGGCCCCTCTGCTGGCCCACCGGACCGAGGTGTTGCGCCTGTCGCGTGAGATCGGCGAGCAGACGAAAGCGTCGCTCGACGAGCGCCAGCGTGAGGTTCTGTTGCGCGAGCAACTGGCGGCTATTCAACGTCAACTCGGCGAGGGTGAGGCAGGGAAGGCGCAGGAGATCGCCGATCTTCGCGCCGCCGTCGCTCGCGCCCGCATGCCGTCCGAAGTCGAGGATGCGGCTCTGAAGGAGATCCGGCGCCTGGAGCGGACGCCGGAGGCTGCGGCCGAGTACGGCATGACCCGCACCTATCTCGACTGGCTGCTCGAGCTTCCCTGGGCGCTGCCGGAGGAGCGGCCGGTCGACATCGCCGAGGCGCGCAAGATCCTCGATACGGACCATTTCGGCCTCGAGCGGATCAAGCAGCGCATCATCGAGTTCCTGGCCGTCAAGAAGCTGGCTCCGCGCGGCAAGGCGCCGATCCTCTGCTTCGTGGGGCCACCGGGTGTCGGCAAGACCTCGCTGGGCCAGTCGATCGCCAAGGCCATGGGGCGCAAGTTCGTGCGCATCAGCCTCGGCGGCGTCCATGACGAGGCCGAGATACGGGGCCATCGCCGGACTTATATCGGAGCGTTGCCGGGCAACATCATCCAGGCCATCCGCAAGGCGGGAAGCCGCGACTGCGTGATGATGCTGGACGAGATCGACAAGATGGGCAGCAGCTTCCAGGGCGATCCCGCCGCCGCGATGCTCGAAGTGCTCGATCCCGAGCAGAACGCGACCTTCCGGGACCACTATCTCGGCGTGCCCTTCGACCTGTCGAGCGTGGTCTTCATCGCAACGGCCAACATGCTCGACTCGATCCCAGGCCCGCTGCGCGATCGCATGGAGATCATCAGCCTCGCTGGCTATACCGAGAACGAAAAGCTCGAGATCGCCCGTCGATACCTGGTGCGGCGCCAGCTCGAAGCGAACGGGCTCACGCCGGACCAGGTCGAGTTGGATGACGAGGTCCTGCGCGCCATCATTCATGGCTACACTCGCGAGGCCGGGGTGCGCGGCCTCGAACGGGAGATCGGCCGGGTTCTCCGGAACGTCGCCGTGCGGATCGCCGACGGCAGCGACCGCCATGTGACGATCGGCCTCGACGATCTGACCACGATACTCGGCGCGCCGCGTTTCGAGAGCGAAATCGCGATGCGCACGAGCGTGCCCGGTGTCGCCACGGGGCTCGCATGGACGCCGGTCGGCGGCGACATCCTTTTCATCGAGGCGACCCGCTCGAGCGGGCGGGGCGGTCTCTTGCTGACGGGCCAGCTCGGCGACGTCATGCGCGAGAGCGCGCAGGCGGCCTTGAGCCTTTTGAAGAACCGGGCATCCGCCCTCGACATCGACCCCGAGGCGTTCAGCCGGACCGATATCCACGTGCACATTCCCGCGGGCGCCATCCCGAAGGATGGGCCGAGCGCCGGCGTCGCCATGTTCATGGCGCTGGCCTCGCTCTTCATGGGGCGCACCGTTCGCAGCGATACGGCGATGACCGGCGAGATCAGCTTGCGCGGGCTTGTCCTCCCGGTCGGCGGCATCAAGGAGAAGGTCGTGGCCGCTGCCGCGGCCGGAATCGCACGCGTGATGCTGCCGGCGCGAAACAGACGGGACTTCGACGAGATTCCCAAGGAGATCCGCGACAAGCTCGAGTTTATCTGGCTGGAGCAGGCGGAAGACGCCCTCGCCGCGGGGCTGGATCCCATCTCCGAGACCTGAGGCCGTAGAGGGTCGGCCCGACAAGGCTGTTGCGATGGAGAGCCTCGGGGCTGTGCGGTGCTGGCGGTGTTCTCTCCGACCGCCAGCGATCGACGGTCCCCGCACGGCGCTGCCATCCGCAGGCCCTTGCATGGCTGCTAGCTTCCCACCGACGGTTGACCCTCGACTTTCGCGCTTCCTAAGCTTCGGTTCTCACATCGGCTGAAGCTGGATACCGTGATGCAAATTCGTCACCTCGTAGCGGCCATGATGCTGGCGCTAGGCCTCTCGGCCGAGGCACAAGCGGCAGGGACATTGGTGGTCTGCACCGAGGCGAGCCCAGATGCGCTCAATGCTCAGTTGAGCACCGCCAATACCAGCTTCGACGTGACCGAACAGACGTCCGACCGGCTGGTCGAAATGGAAACCGGCAGTTCGAAGATCGTGCCGGGCCTGGCGGAAAGCTGGACCGTTTCCGAGGATGGTCTGCGCTACACCTTCAAGCTTCGACACGGCGTGAAATGGCAGTCGAATGCCGGCTTCAAGCCCTCGCGCGACTTCAATGCGGACGATGTCGTCTTCAGCTTTCGGCGCATGACGGACGAGCAGAATCCGTTCTACAAGGTTGCGAACGGCTCCTTTCCGATGTTCACGGGACTGCTTGGCGAGCCGTTCAAATCCATCAGCAAGACGGCGGACGACACGGTCGTCTTCGAACTCAAGCACCCGTTTGCGCCGTTTCTCAGCACGTTGACCGTGCAATCGATGTCGATTCTTTCCGCCGAATACGCCGCTCAGCTGGAAAAGGCCGGCACGGTCAGCGATATCGACAGCAAGCCGATCGGGACCGGCCCGTTCGCGCTCGTGCAGTATCAGAAGGATGCGCTGGTCCGCTTTCGTGCCTTTCCCGAGTTCTGGGGCAACAAGACAGGCTCCGACCGGGCCGCAAAAGTCGACAACCTGATCTTCACGATCGCACCCGATGCCTCTGTCCGTCTGGCGAAGCTGCAGGCCAACGAATGCCAGATCGCGCGTTATCCCAATCCGGCCGATCTGCCGACGGCGCGCAGCAACCCTGACCTCGTCGTCCAGGATTCGACGATCTCCGCGATCAACTACATCCGCTTCCAGATCAGCAAACCGCCACTCAACAACAAGCGGGTCCGAGAGGCGCTGGCGGAGGCGATCGACCTCGATAACCTGGTGAAGGTCGTCTACCAGGACACGGGCAAGCCGACCGCGGCCATGATCCCGCCGACGCTATGGGGGCACAATGCGAGCGTCGCGCCGCGCAAATACGATCCCCAGGCGGCCAGGAAGCTCCTCGCCGAAGCCGGCTTCCCCAACGGGTTCAGCCTCGATCTCTGGGCGATCCCCGTGGTTCGTTCCTACATGCCGAACGGGCGCCGCGCCGCCGAGATGATCCAGGCCAACTGGGCGGATATCGGCGTCAAGGCCAACATCGTGTCCTACGAGTGGGGCGAATACATCAAGCGCGCGCGGCGCGGCGAAGGCGATGCCGTGATGCTGGGCGGGACCTGGGACTATCCTGATCCGAGCCAGCAGATGCTGGGTTTCACCTGCGAGGCGATCAAGCCCGGCGGCAGCAACTACAGCAATTGGTGCAACAAGGCCTATTCGGACGCGGTGAACAAGGCCAACCTCGTTACCGATCAGGGCAAGCGCGCTGAGCTCTATATCGCTGCGCAGCAGGCCTTTCACGATGATGTGCCGGCCGTTCTGTTCGCCGATGTGAAGGCCTCCGTCATCGCGCGGAAGACCGTGAGCGGCTTCAAACTGCATTCCCTCGGTGGGCAGCCCTTTGGCGGCGTGAGCGTGGAGAAATAATGTCATGCAACTTGCTCTCGCGACCTGGCATGAAGTCGAGGACTACCTCCAGTCTTCCCGTGGCGTCATCGTCCCCGTCGGCTCCACCGAACAGCACGGCCCCAACGGCCTGATCGGGACCGATCACCTCGACGCCGAGTTCATCGCCAAAGGGCTCGGCGACAAGATCGGCGCGATGGTTGCCCCGACGCTGGCCTATGGGATGTCGCAGCATCACCTGGGCTTCGCAGGCTCGGTCACGCTGCGACCTTCCACTATGATCGCGATGGTCGGGGACATCGTCCGATCCCTCGCGCGGAACGGTTTCGAGCGCTTCTTCTTCATCAACGGCCATGGGGGCAACGTGGCCACCATGACGGCGGCGTTCGACGAGATCTATGCCTCGCTTTCGCTCCAGCCGAACGGCCAGCCGTCGCCGATCCGTTGCCGCATGGTGATGTGGTCGAGCGGGAAGCGCGCGACCGACCTCGCCGGGGAGCTTTATCCCGGCGTCAACGGCTCGCATGCCACGGCTGCCGAGGTCTCGCTCGCGCAGTTCTACCATCCCGACGCAATCAAGCAGGCCCAGATGTCGCCCAAGGTCGCACCGGCCAGCACGTCATTCTACGATTGCTTCGACTATCGGTCGCGCTACGCCGATGGACGCATCGGCTCCGATCCGTCGCTCTCGACACCGGAGCATGGCGAGAGGCTTTTTGCAGCCGCCGTCGAGGACATGGCCGAGGCATACCGCGCCTTCATGGCCTGAGTGGTTCGGTACGTTGCCGCCTGACTATTCGACGGCGCATCGGCCCTGATCTTTCAGGCGCCGAGGCCATGCCGCTCGTCTTGCATGCCTCGACAAGCCTCGCTCCGCCCTGAAGCGAGAGCGCAGTCGATCCGAAAGCATGAAGTGTTTCGCCATGCTCGCGACGGTGCGCGTGGAGATCAAGTTCGTCGCAAGAAAGCGCCCGCCCGGTCATAGACCAGATCGCAAACAGTCGATGCGCAGCCAGCGTTGGCCGCCGTAGAATGCGGTTGCGGCATGATCGCCCTGCAGGAAGCACAGCAGCACATAGCCGAAGTTACTGGACGCTTGCGTCGGCTCATGCCTTGCTAGGCGGTAACCAGAAAAATTGGCGCGTATAGCGCTGGGGACACTCTTCGGCTTTTGTTCCTGACGGGAGGCAATCCGATGAATGAGCAGCAAATCCGTGGCTTGGTCGCGGATGTGAAGGGCGGTACGCTGTCGCGACGTTCCTTCATCCGGAAATTGGCGGCGCTGGGTATCACGGCGCCGATCGCAAGCCAGATCCTGGCCTGGAACGACGTGGCGATGGCGAACGCCACGCTCGAATACAAGCCGACCAAGGCTGGCGGCGGCGGCGCGCTGAAGATCCTGATCTGGCAGGCGCCGACCCTGCTCAACCCGCATTTTGCCTCGGGGGTCAAGGATCAGGACGCTTCGCGGGTGTTCTACGAGCCGCTCGCCGGCTGGGACAAGGAAGGCAACCTGATCCCGCAGCTTGCTGCTGAAATCCCGACCAAGGCCAATGGTGGCCTCTCGGCGGATGGCAAGAGCGTGACCTGGAAGCTGAAGCAGGGCGTGAAGTGGCACGATGGCAAGCCGTTCACCGCCGATGACGTCGTCTTCAACTGGGAGTATGCCGCTGACCCCGCGACCGCGGCCTACACCTCAGGCTCCTATACTAACATCAACGTGGAGAAGATTGACGATCATACGATCAAGGTGATCTTCAAGGAGGCAACGCCGTTCTGGGCCGACCCCTTCGTCGGTGTCGTCGGCATGATCATCCCGAAGCATATCTTCGCGGACTACAAGGGGGCGAAGTCGCGCGAGGCTCCGGCCAATCTGAAGCCCGTCGGCACCGGCCCCTACAAATTCGTCGAGTTCAAGCCGGGCGATATCCTGCTTGGCGAGCGCAACCCCGCATACCATGTCAAGAACCAACCCTATTTCGACACGCTCGAGGTCAAGGGCGGTGGCGATGCAGTCTCGGCGGCGCGTGCCGTGCTGCAGACCGGTGAATATGACTATGCCTGGGGCCTGCAGGTCGAGGACGATGTCCTCAAGCGCATGGAGACCGGCGGCCGCGGCAGGGTGGTGGCGGCTCCCAGCGGGAACCTCGAGTTCATCATCCTGAACACGACGGATCCGTGGACCGAGGTCGACGGCGAGCGCTCCAGCGCCAAGACCAAGCATCCGACGCTGAGCGATCCCAAGGTGCGCGCAGCGCTGAACCTGCTGATCGACCGCGACTCGATCGAGAAGTTCATCTATGGCCGCGGCGGCACAGCGACGGCGAGCTTCGTCAACGAACCCAAGCGCTTCAAGTCGACCAAGCTGAAATACGAGTTCAACATCGACAAGGCCAACAAGATCCTCGACGAGGCCGGTTGGAAGAAGGGCTCCGACGGCGTCCGCGAAAAGGACGGCAAGAAGCTCAAATACGTCTTCCAGACCTCGATCAATGCCCCGCGCCAGAAGATACAGGCTATCATCAAGCAGGCCTGCCAGAAGGCAGGTATCGAGCTTGAGCTGAAGTCGGTGACGGCTTCGGTGTTCTTCTCGTCGGATGTCGCCAATCCGGATACCTATACCAAGCTGTACAGCGATATGGAGATGTATACCCAGACGCAGCCGCAGCCCGATCCGGAGCGCTTCCTCAATCAATGTGTCTCCTGGGAGATCGCCAGCAAGGAGAACAAGTGGCTCGGCCGCAATATCTCACGCTACTCGGATCCGGAAGCCGACAAGGCCTACAGAGCCGCCCAGAAGGAGCTCGACCCGGCCAAGCGCGCCGCGCTGCTGATCAAGGTCAACGAGATCTTCTGCGAGGCTCATGTGCTGTTGCCCCTCATCTCACGCAAGACCGTGGGCGCTGCCGCGGCCAACCTGAAGGTTGATCTCTCGGGCTGGGAGGTCACCACCTGGAACCTCGCGGCCTGGTACCGGACCTGACGATCGGAGCGGCTGCCCATCAGCCGCTCCGTCGAGCATGGTCGAAAGATGTGGCTCAGCCGAGCTGGCGGCCTTCGGCTACCCTGCGGCTCCGGCAATCCAGGTGTCCTGCACCTGCAGGCCGTCGTCGAGCAGGACGAGGTCGGCGCGGTAGCCGGGCGCGATGCGACCCAAATCATGATCAAGCCGCAGGAATTGTGCTGGGACCAGCGAGGCCATTCGCAGTACATCGGGTAGGGCAAGGTCCAGACGCTCGACGCTGTTGCGCACGGCGCTCGCCATGTCGAGATCCGAGCCGGCGAGCGTGCCGTCTGCGGTCGAGAGCTTGCCGCCCCGGCGGCTGATCGTGCGGCCGTGCAGCTCGATGCGGGTCAAATCCGTGCCCGTTACCGACATCGCATCGGTCACCAGCATCATGCGATCGGGGCCCTTCGCCGTAATGGCGATCCGCAGTGCCGCATCGCTCACGTGATGCCCGTCGACGATGAGGCCGCACCAGGTGTCTCGGCTGTCGAGCGCGGCGCCCACGGGCCCAGGATTGCGCCCGGCCATGGGCGGCATCGCGTTGAAGAGATGCGTGAAGCCGCGCAGGCCGTGGCGCGTGGCCTCCATCACCGTCTCGTAGTCGGCCGCGGTATGGCCAGCGCAGACCAGGACGCCGGCCGCCGTCAGCCGCGCGATGGCCTCCATCGGGTTGCGCTCCGGCGCCAGGGTCACCAGGGTCCGCCCCTTCTGAAGGGCGGTCATGATGGCGATGTCCTCCTCCTCCATGGGACGCATGAAGGCGGGATCGTGCACGCCCTTGCGCTCCGGGCTGATGAAGGGGCCCTCGAGATGGATGCCGAGCACGCCGGGAACCTCGGCATCGAGCGCCGCGCGCATGGCCGCGACGGCCTCCGCCATCGCTTCGCGTGTGTCGGTGATGAAGGTGGGCAGCAGGCCGGTGGTGCCAAAGGCGCGGTGCGCTGCGGCGATGGTCCTGATGCCCTCGACGGAACGCATGTCGTTGTAGAGCACGCCGCCGCCGCCATTGACCTGAACGTCGATGAAGCCGGGGGCGAGGAGACCTCGCACGCTCCGGCGCTCGACGCCCGGACCGAGATCTCTTTCCAGCGGCAGCCCGCGAATCCGACCATCTTCGATGACGACGGCGTAGCCGTCGAGCATGTGCGATCCGTCGAAGATCCGGGCGCCTGTCAGGGCCGTTTTCATCACAGGGTCTCCGTCACCTTGCGCAGGCGCGGCGGGTTGTCCGGATTGCGTCCGCGCGCCAGGGCGATGGCGTTCACGAGAGGGTAGAAGCTTTGAATGAGAGCGATCGGCGCGAGATAGGGGTGGACATCCTCGACCGACGGCAGCGCCAGGCTTGCCTCGTCCGCCGCGGCGCCGGCGACGATGACGGGAACGCCCTGTTCCCGCAGCTTCGTTACGAGATCTGCGACCCCGCTCAATGTCTCGTCTCGCTGACTGAGCACCAGGATCGGGAAACGATCGCCGGCCAATGTCCATGGACCGTGCATGAGTTCGGCGGCGCTCATTGCCTCCGCATGGATGCCGCACGTCTCTTTCAGCTTGAGCGCCGCTTCCTGCGCGACGGCGAAGCCGACGCCGCGGCCGACGACGAAGAGGCTGTCGGCTTGCGCCAGGACGGGAAGGGCCGCCGACCAGTCGGTCGCGGAAGCGCGTGCCAGCACCTCGGGCAAGGCGTCGAGCGCATTGAGGAGGCCCTGATCCTGCGACCAATGGGCAACGAGCTGGAAGCCGGAGGCGAGCGCCGCGATGAAGGATTTCGTGGCGGCGACGCTCTTCTCGTGTGCCGCATGCAGCGGCAGCACGAACTCGCAGATGGATGCGAGCGGCGAGCAGGTGTCGTTCACGAGCGCGACGGTGAGTGCGCCGTCATCGCGTCCGGCCTGGGCGAGGTTGAGGATGTCCGGGCTGCGTCCCGATTGCGAGACAGCGAGGAAAAGCGCATCGCGCATGCGCGGCCGCGCTTCGTAGACGGAGGTTACGGACGGTCCCACGGACGCTGTGACGAGGCCGGAGTGAATCTCGAGCAGGTATTTGACGAAGGTCGCTGCATTGTCCGAGCTGCCCCTCGCACAGGTGACGGCAAATGATGGGGGAGACGCGCGCAGGCGCTGTCCGAGCTCACGGCACAAGGGCGCGTTGCTGGCGATGAGGCGCGCGACGACCTCTGGCGCTTCCTGTGCCTCGCGCAGCATGTTCGTCTGGATGGTCGATCGTTCTGGCATATCGTTCTTCCGCATCTGTGCGTCACGGACAGCGGTTACGCCGTGGGCAAGACGGCATCGCGAGCCACACTCACGTTCGCTTCCGGGTTTTCGAGGGGCAACTGCCGGCGCAACAAGTCGGCGGCACCCAGAAGGCCGGCATCGGCCCCGAGGAGGGCAGGCGCCAAAGTCGGCCTGAGAGCAGAGGGGAAGCGGGATAGAGCGGCCTCGAGACGAGGCAGGAAGCCTGTCGCGAGCCCTACGCCACCGCCGATCACCATGACCTGTGGGTCGAGAACAGCCTGCAATCCCGGAAGGGCCAGGGCGAGATGGTTTACCGCGGCGGCAACGATGCCTTCGGCCCAGCTCTCGCCGGCCTCCGCCGCAGCAAAAACCGCTTTGGCATCCACATCATGTCCGGCTGACCGAGCTGCGGTTGCGATGGCGAAGCCGGACGCCAGGTCTTCCAGCCGTCGGTATTGCCCTTCCGGAGCTGGCACGGGGATTTGGCCGACATGCCCGGCCAGGCCGCCCGATCCGCGCAGGAGCTGCCCCCCGATGACGGCGCCGCCGCCGATTCCGCTCGATATGGTCAGAAAGAGGAGGTCGCGGCTCCGGCCGGCCCCAAAGCGGTATTCACCCCAGGCCGCCGCCTGAGCATCGTTCAGCGCCAGGGCAGGGCTGTCGAAGCGATCAGCCAGGCGCGAGGCGAGCGGGAAGTCGGCAGGAACGGGCAGGGTTGCCGGATTAACGGCTGTCCAGCGCCCATCGTGGATGAGCCCGGTCACGGCGGCTGCGACACCGCGGTAGCGTCCACGCCAGTCCCGTGCGCTGTCGGCGGCTGCTTGCAGCCACATCTCCGCTCCGTCGGCGGGCTTCGTCGGGACCTGCCGCCGCTCGACGATACGGTTCTCCAGGATCAGCGCGACCGCCGTCTTGCTGCCGCCGATGTCGATGGCGAGAACCGGCATCACCGGCGCTGCTTCGGCGGCGACAGCTTCCGCGAACCACTGCGTGATATGCTCCGGGCGCGTGATCGCGGAGCCGACGACAACCGCAACGGCTCCCGCGCGGATGGCCGCCGCGGCGAGGCCTGGCTCGTTGTAGCGACCTTCGGCGAATACCGGCTTCCCAAGCGCGCAGGCGTCCGAGACCAGCCCGAGATCCGGCATCCGCGGCGTCGGTCCTTCCCCGGTGTAGCCCGACATGGTGGTGCCGATAATGTCCACGCCCAGCGCGCTGGCGGTCTTCGCCTCGGCCAGCGTCGCAATGTCCGCCATGGCGATCCGGCCCTGGGCATGCACCGCCTCAATGAGGGTCTTCACCGGCACGGGCCTCGGTCGATCCGTGGCGTCGAAGGCGATGACCGTCGCTCCGGCCTCGGCAATCCCCGTGACATCCTCGATCCAGGGCGTGATCCGGACGGGCGTGTCCTGCAGGTCTCGTTTCACGAGGCCGATGATCGGTAGCGAACAGGCGGCCGCGACCGCGGCGACATTGGCGGTGCCCTCGATCCTGAGAGCGCGGGCCCCGGCGTTCTGGGCGGCGAGAGCGAAGCGCACGACCGAGTCGGGATCGTCGAAGGGTCCTCCGGGGACGGGCTGGCACGACACGACCAGGCCACCCTTCAGGCGATCGATGAGCGTTGTAACCGCTGGCTGCGAGGTCATGGCGAGTCCGGACTTGCGCGGTGTTGTCGGATGGTGGGCTAGATCTGGGTCATGCCGATGACGGGGATTTCGCGTCGGGCGGCGCTCGCCTGGTGGGCGGCTTCGATGCAGGCGATGATATGGCGCCCATACGCCCCGCTGACCGGGGAAGCCGTGTCGTTCACGATGCTGTCGGCGAAGGCCCGCCACTCGCGTGCGACGGCCGCGCTCATCCAGTTCGGCTCGATGGAGTCCGGAACCGGTGTCCAGACCCCACCCCGGCCGGTGAAGACACCCTGGTCGAAATCGATGCGGACCGTGCCGTCCTCGCAGACCAGGTCCATGGCGAAGGTCACCGCCCCATTGCGGTAGCCGACGCTGGCGACCTGCCCGATCCGGCCATTCGCGAAGCGCAAGCCGATCAGCGCGGCATCATCGGCCCGTTGGCCGTGAAAGAACGTGCCGGCCATGGCCGTCACGCCATCCACCGGCTGGCCCATGAGCCAGATCAAGCGATCGAGCGCGTGAATGCCGGCCGTCATCAGCATGCCACCGCCGGTGTGTGTATCGAGGTGCCAGGAGCGCCGGTTGGCCTCCATCCAAAGCTTGATCATCCAGCTCGAGCCGAGGACAGGGGCGCCGAACGCGCCTGCATCGATGATTTCCTTGGCTCGGAGGCAGGGCAGAGCGAAGTGCATCACGTGCCCGATCATGAGCTTGACGTCATGGGCATTGGCCGCCGAGAGGATGGCGTTGCAGGCGGCGATGCTGGGCGCCATCGGCTTTTCGAGCAGGATGTGCTTGCCCGCTTGCGCGGCTCCAATGGCGATCTCTTCATGCAGATGGTGCGGCGTGGCGATCAGCACGGCATCGACGGCCGGATCGTCGAGCAGGGCCCGCCAGTCGCCGTAACTCCTGCCGCCGTGCTCGGCCGCGAAAGCGGCTGCGGCATCGGCATTGTCCCGGCAGGATGCGACGAGCCTCACCTCGTCGACCTCGGCCATCGCGCCAGCGTGAACCGCTCCGAAATGTCCCGCTCCGATGATCCCGACCCCGATCATGCGTTTGCCTTCTCGTATGCCGCGTCGATGACCTGCATCGCCGCCAGATAATCCTCGATGCCCACTGCTGGGGGCTTGCCCGAGCGGAGCTTGTCGAACGTGTCGGCCATGAACAGCCGATAGCGCGTGCTTGGATGCTCGGGCGGGAGTGCCCGGTTGCGGCCATCGTCCAGCGTCGTGCAGTGGGACGTCTCGCCGCGATCGATCAGGTAGGCGTTGCCGGTGGCGACCCGCCACTCGAAATCCCCGCCCGGTGCCATCGACGCATAGGTGTACCCGGCCTCGACCGTGAACAGCTTCCCGCCCTCGTCGCACAAGGTGACATGAGCATGGTCCTCGACCGGCTCGTCATGGATGCGATGGCTGATCGAGGCCGAGACGACGCGCAAGGTTCCCTGCGCGAGGGAGAGCGCGGCGTCGATGCCGTGGATGCCAAGGTTCCGCAGGGCCCCGCCACCGCCGATCGCGGGATCGAGCATCCAGTCGACACCGTCGTCCCGGTAGCGTTGAGGCGGTCCATTGACGATCCGGAAATGGCCGTGGGCGAGCGCGCCGAGACGGCCTTCCGTCTCGAGCTCCGTCATCGCCCGGAAGATCGGCCCGAAGCGGTTGGGAAGCGGGACGCCGACAAAGGCGCCGCGCTGCCGGCTGGCCTCGACGACGCGCATCAATCCGTCCGTGGTGTTGGCTGCCGGCTTTTCGAGAACCAGCGGAACACCCGTCGCGATGATCTGAACGGCAAGGTCAGGCACGATCAGCGGATGTCCCATGAGCACGATGAGGTTGGGGCGGTCGTTGATCGCCTGCTCCAGGCTCTGTGCGGTTGCCAGCCCATGGTCGGCGGCAAACCGCTTTGCCGTCGTCGTATCGGGGTCCCAGACCGTGGTGACCTCGCCGCCCGACGAAGTGACGGCGTCCAGATGCA
Source organism: Bosea sp. AS-1 (assembly GCF_002220095.1). Classification (GTDB taxonomy): domain Bacteria; phylum Pseudomonadota; class Alphaproteobacteria; order Rhizobiales; family Beijerinckiaceae; genus Allobosea. The sequence goes on along the minus strand of NZ_CP022372.1, from coordinate 4,686,406 downwards.
TCCGCGCGTGCCAGTGGCCCACGCCTAGCAAGGCAACTTTCATGGGGCTCAAGTCCGATGTTCGGTCCGCCTGCAAACTAGCTTGATGGATATCCTACAAGCTGATATTGGACAAGTGTCATCAAGGATCCCGGCTTCATTCGTGGATCTCGTGAGAGGGGAGGCGGTCCGGGCATGCCAGGTGAGAAGCGGCTCAAGCCGTTGAGGCGGCCTCCATCACTGCATGTGAGCGTGCAGGAGAGCCTGCGCAGCTATGTCGAGGACAATCAGCTCAAGGCCGGCGACGCGCTGCCGCCCGAGTCTTTTCTTGGCCAGCAGCTCGGCGTCAGCCGCAACTCCGTGCGCGAGGCGATCAAGGCGCTGGAGTCCCTGGGGATCCTGGAGACCCGCCGCGGCATCGGCGTCTTCGTGAAGGAGTTCTCGTTCCAGCCGCTCCTCGACAATCTCGCCTACGGCCTGGCCGGCGGGCTGCGCGATATCGAGGAGTTGCGCGAACTGCGCAGCGTTCTCGAGGTCGGCCTCATTCACAAGACGATCGACATGATCGACGAGGAGGATCTCGCCGCGTTGCGTCAGATCACGGAGCGGATGCGCGAGCGGGCCGAGCGCAACGAGAGCTTCGCCGAAGAGGACGAGCAGTTTCACCAGCTGCTGTTCCGCTGCCAGAACAACCGGATGCTCACCGGTCTGATCGCGGTTTTCTGGCGCGCCTTCTACAAGGCTTCGGACTTCGCCAATCTCGCCAATTCCGATCCGCTTTCCACTTGGCGCGACCATCATGAGATCGTCGAGGCGATTGCGGCACGCGATGTCGAACGAGCCCGGGAGAGGCTCGACAAACACTATGAAGGGATCCTCGCGGTCATCGCGAGCAACAGGAAATCCGCCAAAAATTGACAGGAGGGAACGATGCAGCTGAAAACTTTTATTCGAGCCGTCTCCACCGCCGCGATGCTTGGGGCGACGGCGCTGGCCACCTCGGTTGCCGCTCAGGAACCGAAGACCATCAGCGGCGGCTTCGATGTGGGCCCCGGTGGTTTCCAGGGTAATTTCAACCCACTGGCGGCGACGGGTGGATTCACTTGGCTCAATGTCTATTTCGAGCCCCTGATCAACTACAATGCCGATCTGTCGGCGATCGAGGGTGCGCTCGCCAGCGAGTATTCCCTCAATGCCGGCAAGACCGAATACACCTTCAAGCTCGCCAAAGAGACCTGGCACGATGGCAAGCCCTTCACCTCCAAGGATGTGAAGTTCACGGTCGATCTCGCCAAGAACGGCGAGACGGGAACGGTCTTCGCCGCGCGCCTGAACGCAGTCTCATCCGTGGAGACGCCCGATGAGCGGACAGTGGTCATCAAGCTCTCGCGTCCGGATGCCGGTTTCCTCGCGACCCTGACGAAGCTGATGATCCTGCCCGAGCACGCGCTCGCGGGCATGACGCCAAAGGAACTGGCGACCAGCACATGGTGGGCGACCAAGCCGATCGGGACCGGGCCGTTCAAGTTCAAGCAATACGTGACCGACCAATACGTCGAGCTGGTCGCTGATGACGACTATCGTCTCGGCCGTCCGAAGGTCGATCGGGTGATCAACCGCTATTTCAAGAACGCGGCCGCGGCCGTCGCCGCCCTGCGAGCGGGAGAAATCCAGTTCACCTATGTCGAGCCCGACGACGTTGCGGCGTTCAAGGACAACAAGGGTTTCAAGGTCATCGAGGGGCAGTCCTTCGTTGCCAACTACCTCGGCTTCAACCAGCAGGTTCCGCTCTGGAAGGACGTCCGCGTGCGCCAGGCGGTGATGCACGCCATCGACCGGCAGACCATTATCGACAGCCTCTATGGCGGCGCGGCTACCGTCGCCAATTGCGGCTATGTCGCCAAGCAGCTCGTTCCCGAAGGGCTGAACCCGTACAAATACGATCCGGCCAAGGCCAAGGCCCTGCTGACGGAGGCTGGCTGGGACAAGATCAACGGCAACAAGCCGATCACCTGGCTGACCTATTACAATACGCCCCAGGCCGCGAATGTGATGGCTGCCGTGCAGGCGATGCTTGGGCAGGTCGGCATCAATGTGGTGCCGCGCGTGGTCGACACGCCGACCTATAACGGCATCATCTACGCGGCCAATCCTGACTTCAGCCAGTTCCCGCTCGTCTATGCCGGCCTTCAGAACGGACCTGATCCGTCGGGGCTCAATATCGGCCTGAACGCGGCACAGAAGCCGCCCGCGGGGGCGAATTTCCTGCGCATCGAGATGCCGGATCTGACCAAGGCGTTCGATACGGCGCTCGCGGAAACCGATCCGCAGAAGTTGAACGCGCGCTACCAGGATGTCTGCAAGGCGATGAACGCCGGGCTTCCCTGGGCCACGATGTGGGTGGCCAATCGTTACGGCGTGGCCTCCACGCAGCTGAAGGACTTCGTCTGGGTGCCCGCTCCGGCTGGCGGTCCTTACAATGCCCACCCCGAGAAGTGGTCGATCGAGAAGTAGGCGAACCTGCCCGACGCTTCCGAGAAGGCGGATCAGCGCAGTCCGGCCGCCTTCTCGCTCCAGATCACGAAGGCCTGCTCATGCTGTCATATGTCGCAAGGCGTCTCGTCGCCGGTCCGTTGATGCTCGTCGCGCTGAGCATGCTCGTGTTCGCCCTGCTGCGCCTGGCGCCGGGGGATCCGATCGACGCCTATGTCAATCCCAACGTCGCCATGTCGCAGGGCGAAATGGATGCCCTGCGTGCGCGCCTCGGCCTCGATCAGCCGCTCCCCGTCCAATACCTGGCATGGCTGCGCACGGCCGCGACCGGCGATCTCGGCTACTCGATCCAGCGCAATGGCGTGAAGGTTCTGCCGCTCGTGCTCGAGCGCATCGGGCCGACCGTCATGCTCATGGGTGCGGGCTTGGCCATCGCCATCGTGGTCGGCATCGCTGCGGGGATCTTCAGTGCCGTCCGGCGGAACTCTCCGACCGATGTCGGCTTTTCCGTGGTCGCCTTCCTCGGCATTTCGAGCCCTGCCTTCCTGACCGCGCTTCTCGGGCTCTACCTGTTCTCGATCGTCCTTCGCTGGGCGCCGTCGGGTGGCATGCTGACTCCCGGGGCTCCGTTCTCGATCGGGGACCTTCTGGCCCATCTCGTCCTGCCGGCCTGTCTTCTGTCGATCGGCCATGCCGCATTGATCATGCGCTACATGCGCGCCTCGCTCCTCGAAGTGCTGAACCAGGAATACGTCCGCACCGCGCGTGCCAAAGGTGTCAAGGAGTTCTGGGTCATCATGAAGCATGCGGTGCGAAACGCGCTTCTGCCGGTCGTTACCCTGATCGGGTCGACCATCGGTATTGCAGTGGGCGGCGCGATCTTCATCGAGAGCGTGTTCAACTGGCCGGGCATGGGCCTGTTGCTGATCAACGCCGTCGATACGCGCGACTATCCGGTGATCATGGGGGCGACGCTGATCATCGGGGCCTGCGTCATCCTGGTGAATCTCCTGACCGACATCGCCTATGCCGCGGTCGACCCTCGTATCCAGGTGGCCTGATCGTGAGTGCCGCAATAGCCGCTTCGGGATCGAGCAAAGGACCGACCGCCCGGGCGCTGGGTCGCTTCGCCACCAACCACATCGCCGTGTTGGGTCTCGTTACGCTCGCTCTCATCCTCCTTGCGATCCTGACCTATCCGATGTGGTGGGCCTATGCGCCGAACCAGATCGACCTGCGTGCGCTCAACAAGGGGCCGAACGCCAGTCATTGGCTCGGCACGGACGGCGTGGGACGCGACATCCTCGCGCGCCTGATGCAGGGCGGTCGCATCTCTCTGTTAGTGGCGGTCGCCTCGGTGGCGGTCTCGCTGGTCATCGGCTTCCTCGTCGGGGCCGTATCCTCCTTCAGCGGCCGGATGGTCGACGGCGTCATCATGCGCCTCGTCGACCTCGCCATGACCTTGCCACCGGTGATCCTGCTGCTCGTGCTGGCTTCGATCGTCGGGACCGGCATCGTGCCGACCGTCGCCGTGATCTCGCTGCTGTCCTGGCCCGTGCTCTCGCGCATGGTCCGGGCCCGCCTTCTCGAGTTGCGCGAGCGCGATTTCGTCGTCGCGTCGCGCGGCATGGGCGCCGGGATGGGCTCCCTGCTGTTCCGGCATGGCTTGCCGAACTGCATCGACATTCTCGTGGTCTACGCCACCCTGCAGATCGCCAATGCCATCCTGCTGGAGGCGGGCTTGTCCTTTCTCGGGCTCGGCATCGCTCCCCCGGAGGCCAGCTGGGGCAACATGCTGAACGCGGCGCGCTCGACTGTCGTGCTCGAACAATACGTCTGGCAGTGGATGTTCCCGGGTGCGGCGCTCGTCATCACGGTGCTGGCGATCAACTTCGTCGGCGATGGCCTGCGCGATGCCTTCGACCCTCGTTCGGATCTTCAATAACCAAGCGGCAAAGGCTTACCATGACCAGCTTCCACGGCGTCGTCCCTCCGGTCGTCACTCCTCTCACCGAGAATTTCGAGGTCGACTACCCCTCCTATACCAGGGTTCTGGAGCACCTGATCGCGGGCGGCGTGCACGGCCTCTTCGTGCTCGGCTCGACCAGCGAGGTGATCTTCCACGATGAGGCCACCCGGCGCCGGATCCTGGAGCACACCGTGAAGGTGGTGAACGGGCGCCTGCCGGTCCTGGCGGGCGTCATCGATCCGACCACCGACCGGGTCATCGGCCATGCGAAGGCGGCGCAGGCGATCGGCGTCGATGCCGTGGTGGTGACGGCTCCCTTCTATACCCGGACGAGTCAGCCGGAGGTGGTCGACCATTTCCGCTACGTGCGCCAGGCGCTCGACGTTCCGGTGATCGCCTATGACATCCCCGTCTGCGTCCATACCAAGCTGGAGCGCCAGACGACCGTGACGCTGGCTCGCGAGGGCACCATCGCCGGGCTCAAGGATTCGAGCGGTGACGATGGCACCTTCCGCTTCTGCCTGCTCGATCTCGCCGACAAGCCCGACGTGTTTCTCATGACGGGTTCGGAGATCGTGGTCGACAACGCGCTCCAGATGGGCGCGCATGGCGTCGTGCCGGGCCTCGCCAATGTGGACCCACATGGCTACGTGCGGTTGTGGAAGCACGCCCGGGCCGGGGACTGGGACGCCGCGCGCAAGGAACAGGAGCGTCTGTGCCAGCTGTTCGAAATGGTCTGGGTTTCTCTGCCTCGGACCAGCGCTGGTTCCGCCGGTGTCGGCGCCTTCAAGACCGCCATGCGCGAACTTGGCATTATCGCCACCAACACGATGGCGCGGCCGCAGCGGTCGCTCAATGCCGAAGAGTCGGCGAAGGTCGCGCAGATGGTCCGCGCCGCCGGGCTTGGACGCTGACGCGATGGACGCCGCCCCGATCCTCGATATAGCGGGGCTCAAGACGGTCTTCCGCATCGGGGGCCGGCAGGTCGCTGCCGTGCAGGACCTGGACCTGACGATCGCGCCGGGGGAGACGCTGGCACTGGTCGGCGAGTCCGGGTCGGGCAAGTCCGTCACCAGCCTCTCGATCATGGGGCTGCTGCCGAGAGGGGTGGGCCGGGTCGATCAGGGCCACATCCTGTTCAGGGGCAAATCAGGTGAGACGCGGGACCTCACCGGATTTGACGCCGAAGCCATGCGGCAGATCCGGGGCAATGACATCGCCATGGTCTTCCAGGAGCCCATGACCAGCCTCAACCCGGTCTATACCATCGGCGAGCAGATCGCCGAGCCCATGCGCATCCATCTCGGGAGCAGCCGCAAGGAGGCCGCTGCCGGGGCGGTGCAGCTCCTGGCCGATGTCGGCATCCCGGACCCTGAGCGGCGCGCCCGGCAATACCCGCACGAACTGTCCGGCGGCATGCGCCAGCGCGCCACCATTGCCATGGCGCTTGCCTGCGATCCGGTTCTGCTGATCGCGGATGAGCCGACCACGGCGCTCGACGTGACCATCCAGGCCCAGATCCTCGACCTGCTGCAGAAGCTGCAGGCGGAACGTGGCATGGGCATCCTGTTCGTCACCCATAATCTCGGCGTGGTGGCGGAGATCGCCGACCGGGTGGCCGTGATGTATGCCGGCCGCATCGTCGAGATCGGGGCCGTCGCCGACGTATTCGCGCATCCGCGACACCCCTATACGATCGGCCTGATGCGCTCCATCCCGAGGCTGGGGGAGGCGACCGCGTTGAAACGGCAGGGAATTCCCCTGCCGACGATCGCGGGCTCCGTGCCGAGCCTCATCCAGCTCCCGCAGGGCTGTTCCTTCGCTCCGCGGTGTCCTTACGCGATCGATGCGTGCCGGGCCGATGTTCCGCCCTTGTTTGATGCAGGTAACGGCAAGAAGAGCCGCTGCCTGAGATGGCAGGAGGTTTGAGCGTGACGGACGCGCTGCTTTCGGTCAGGAACCTGACCAAACATTTCAAGCCGGCGGGCTTTGCTCGCGGGGCTGTCGTACGCGCGCTCGAAGACGTCTCCTTCGACGTGCCGCGCGGCAAGGTCGTCGGCCTCGTCGGCGAGTCGGGCAGCGGCAAGACGACGATCGGGCGTTCGGTGCTGCGCCTCATCGAGCCGACTTCGGGCGAGGTGCGCTTCAACGGCGTCGACCTGACCAAACTTTCCGCCGCCGAGATGCGTCCCCAGCGCCGGCACATGCAGTATATCTTTCAGGATCCGTTCGCGAGCTTGTCGCCGCGCATGACCATCGGGCAGATCCTGACCGAGGGGCTCGAAATTCAACGGATCGGGACGCGCCCGGAGCGAGCCCAGCGGGCCAGGGTGGCGCTTGCGGCAGTCGACCTGCCAGCCGACGCTTTCGATCGCTACGCGCACGAGTTTTCCGGGGGGCAGCGCCAGCGCATCGGCATCGCACGCGCCTTGACGCTGGAGCCGCAGCTGATCGTGGCCGACGAGCCCGTCTCGGCGCTCGACGTCTCGATCCAGGCCCAGATCGTCAACCTGCTCCGCGATCTGCAGCTCCGCCTCGGTCTGTCGATGCTGTTCATCTCGCACGATCTGGCTGTCGTCGAATACATCTGCGACACGGTCATCGTGCTCTATCTCGGTCGCATCATGGAGATCGCATCGAGCGAGCAACTGTATCGCGAGCCCCATCACCCCTACACGCGGGCGCTGCTCTCGGCGATTCCGTCCCCCGATCCGGCCAAGGCCCGCTCTCGCCAGATCCTGAAGGGCGATATCCCCAGCCCGGCCAATCCGCCTTCGGGTTGCGTGTTCCGTACCCGCTGCCCACACGCGATCGAGGAATGCGCGAGGGTGGTGCCTCCGCTCGAAGAGGTTTCGCCCGGCCACTTCAAGGCCTGCATTCGGCAGGAGGTGAGTAGGTAAGAGGGCGCATTCTCCGACGACCCGGAGGTAGCCACGGCGAGGCCGTCTCGTGGCCTCTCTATCGTCTTTGGAGGTCGCGTGGGATGTGGGCGCAGAAGTAGTGAGAGCTGCGTTCGAAGCGCCTTGCGAGTTCGCAGCGGCCGATTTCGACCCTGACCGGCAATGGCGGCTCGCCAGGATCGCCAAACACGACCCCCGCGCCGCCATGTAGTGGCGGGCTGCCGAGCGGAGATGTGCCTGCAGCTGCCGTCGGAGACCACCGAACGGGGGGTATTTGCGGCTCACGCGTAGAGAGTTCTTGGGCCGGGCCGGCACCTCAGAGCGAGGCGCCACCGCAGACAAGGATCTGCTGCCCGGTGATGCTCGCAGCCCCCTCAGAGAGCAGGAAGCACACCGTCGCGGCCACCTCTTCCGGTTTCACTAGCCGGCCCATCGGTGGCATCTTCGGCGCGACCGCAGCTCGTTTCGGGTCTTTCAGCATCGGCGTGTCGGTCGCTCCCGGCGCGACCACGTTCACGGTGATCTGCCGGGGCGCCAGCTCGATCGCGAACGAGCGGGCCATGCCGACCAGTGCCGCCTTGGTTGCGGCATACTGGGCTCGGCCGGCCGTGCCCGCTGCCGTCCGGCTGCCGATGAAGACGATACGTGCGCCCTCCGGTAGCGCCCCGGCGAGCGCCTCGACGATCTGCTCGGCCGCATCCACGTGCAGTCGCCACATCGCATGACCATTTGCCGGGTCGAGCTGGCCAAGGGTGCCGACGCGCAAGATACCGGCGGCGTGGACGATCGCGTCGAGCATGCCGATGCCGGCCAGTGCTTGCGCCAGCGCCGTCGGGTCGGCGATGTCGACGGAGACATGCTTCAGGCGCTCATGCGCGAAGGCCGGCGCGCCACGGCTGAAGCCGATGACGCTCCAGCCTTCGGCGAGGAGGCGCTTCGCGGTCGCCTCGCCGATTCCGGAACTGACGCCGGTGACGAGCGCATGTTTTGGGCGCTCGCCGGTTTCGGAAGACGGATCACTCATCCAGTGTAGGCGCGCGCTTGCGCCCTGATCTTCTCGACATCGAAATTATTGATCTCACCGATCAGGTCGTTGGTGTAGATCTTCGAGAAGTCCTTGATGTCCCAGTCGTTCATCTTGGCTTCCGTCACGAATTCGTCGACCCGGATCGAGCCCATTTTGGCGCCCTGATAAGGCGGTTCGTAGAGCTTGATGCGCCGGCTGATCGCTTCCAGCACCGATTTCACCGCCTGTTCTTCGCTGGAGCCGCGCGGGGCGGTTTCCGGATAGAGCTTCAGGAATGCCTTTGCGCCGGCGGTTGGGTTCTCGAGGATGAAATATGAGGCTTTGGCCGTCGAGCGGCCGAAGCCGACGAAGGTGGCGCGCTCCTTCTCGATGCGTGGCCGCAGCCCCATCAGGAACTGACCACCGATCATCGGCAGGTTGTCGGGCCGCTTCACGAGCTCGAGCGGGATGCCGGCGCCGTCGATGATGCCGAAGCCCGTGTCGTAATAGGCCAGCGCATCGATCGCGCCGCGCTGCAGCGCCACGCCCGCCGGCACGCCGGCGCCGACCGCCGTCCACTTCGCATCCTTGTCGGGGTCGATGCCCAGCGACTTCAGCACGTTGCGGGTGACGGGATATTCGGTGCCGCCGAAATCGGAGACGCCGATATTCTTGCCCTTGAGGTCGGCATAGCTCTTGACGGCCGAGCCCGGCTTCACCGCCACATCCCATTTATAGGGATAGGTGTACTGGTAGAACCATTGCGACTGGCCCCATTCGCCCCTGGCGAGGATCGGCAGCGCATAGGACGGCACGCCGATGCCGACATCGACATCGCCCTTGTCCGTCGCGACCTGGACATTGGCGTTGCCGCCGAGTGCCAGCCCCTGCACCTTGAAGCCCTCTTCGGCATTGTAGCCGAGCGCCTCGCCCACCAGCAGGTTGATGACGCTGGCGTTGATTGACTTGAGACCGACGCCGACCTTCACCGTCTTGGCAGGCTGCGCGAAGGCGGAACGCGGGCCGAGCGCCAGCGCGGTCGCGAAGACACTGCTGGCCTGGAGCCATTGTCTGCGGTTGATCATGACGTTCTCCCTTTCCCTTGCTTGTTTATGGTTGCGGTCGATTCACTTGCGGCCGCGGTCTCCCCAATGGACGATTCGTGCCTCCAGCCCGCGGACGATGCCGTGGAGCAGGATTCCCATCGCGCCCAGGATGACGAGCGCGGCGAAGACGCCGGCCACGTCCGTTACGGCCTGCGCCTGTGTGATGACGACGCCCATGCCCTGCTGGGCGCCGAGGAATTCGGCGACGATGGTGCCGAGCAGCGCATAGACAACCGCCATGTCGAGCCCGGCGAAGATGTAGGGCGCGGCATTGGGCAGCTTGACGATCCGGTAGGTCTCGAAGCGCGAGGCTGAGAGCGAGCGCATCAGGTCGATGCGCTCAGGCTCGACGGCGCGCAGGCCGGTGAAGCTGTTGATCAGCATCGGGAAGAAGGCGAGCAGCGCCGAGATCGCGATCTTCGAGCCGTCGCCGAAACCGAACCAGATCACGACCAGCGGCGCGATCGCGACCTTCGGCAGGGATTGCAATGCGAAGGCATAGGGCATCACCAGCTTCTCGATCAGCCGGCTCTCGGCCATGAGCGAGCCGAGCGTGAGCCCCAGCCCCGAGCCGATGGCGAGCCCGATGGCCGCGTTCTTCAGCGTTCCCCAAAGTGGCAGGTAGTAGCCGAGTGGACTCGATGGGCTGACGGCGATGCCGGACCAGAGTGCGTTCCACACCGCCACCGGTGAAGGCAGGATGTAGGAAGGAATGTCGAGATACTTCACCGCCGCCGCCCAGCCGGCGAACAGGAGGGCGAGGCCGACGAGCGTGATCGCCGTGCCGTTGATGCCCTTCTTCTGCTTGCGCTTGCCAGCAGCCGTCCCGGGCTTGGGGGCCGCCTTCTCGATCGCAACGGGATCGGCGACGATGGTGGTCTGCGCCTGGCTCATCATTCGTCTCCCTGGGCGTTGAGCAGACCCCGGATTTCCTTGGCCAGCGCCGGATAGGCCGGATGGCTGATGATGCTGTCGTTGGAGCGGGGGCGTGGGATCGGCACGTCCAGTTCGCGGATGACGCGGCCGGGGCGCGCGGACATCACCACCACGCGGTCGGCGAGGAAGATCGCTTCCGAGATCGAATGGGTGATCAGCATCACGGTCTTGCGGCTCGCCTGCCAGATGCGCTGGAGTTCGAGGTTCATGCGCTCGCGGGTCAGCGCGTCGAGCGCGCCGAATGGTTCGTCCATCAGCAGGACGCGCGGTGAGCGCACCAGCGCCCGGCAGATGCCGGCGCGCTGCTGCATGCCGCCCGACAGCTCGTAAGGATAGCGGTGCCCGAAATCCTTGAGCCCGGTGACATCGAGCAGCCGGTCGACATCCTCCGCCTGCCCCACCTGCTTGCCGCCGACCCGCAAGGGCAGTGCGACGTTCTCGCGTACAGTCAGCCAGGGCAGCAGGTTCGCCGCCTGGAAGACGACACCGACATCCCGCGAAGGGCCGGTGATCGATCTCCCATCAAGCGCGGCTTCGCCGCTGTCGTAATCGTCGAGCCCGGCGAGAATGCGCAGCAGGGTCGACTTGCCGCAGCCCGAAGGACCGACGACGCAGACGAACTCGCCGTCCTTGATGTTGAGGTCGATGTTCGACAAGGCGTGGACCGAGCCATCGGCATAGGTCTTCTCGAGGCCGTCGATGCGGATGAGGTCGCGCGGCATCAGGGCCTTTGCCTCCGAGATGGGGTGGACTTGAGCGAGGGCGGCCATGGGCGTCTCCCTGTTCGAGGTTCTTCTGATGTCGTTCAGCCGCGCTCCGCCCAGCCGGGCGCGACGCGGACGTGCTTGATGGCGCGGCGCCAATAGGTGAAGGCGATCTGGATCTCGCCGTCCGGCGTCTGCGTGATCGAGGGATAGGAGAACTCGCGGTTCAGCCCGTCCTTCGAGTTGTTGGTCATGCAGTAGCCGTCGCCCTCTTCCAGATTGCGCTGCACCGGCCAGCTTCGGCCGCCATCGGCGGAGATCGCGAGCGTCATCGGCGCGCGCGGCGCTCCCCAGAAGGCGGTGTGCTCGGAGGCCGAGGGGACGGGAGTCTCGGCAGCCGCGACGACCGGTTCGCTTTCGTCCTCGATGTCGTCATAGAGGCCGGTGCGGCGATCGGTGGCATCGAGCCGGCTCGCCTTGTTGAAGACCAGCGCGATGCGCCCGTCGGCCAGCACTGTCGCCTGCACCGAGGAGTTGTTGTTCGGCAGCTCGGTTGGCTCCGGCGCGGACCAGTCGCGGCCATTGGTCGAGCGGCTGATATAGACATGGTCGGCCCAGCGGCTGCGGTAGAGCGCGACGAGCCCTCCCGCCGTCTTCAGCACGTTCATGTGCACGCAGCCGAGCGAGCCCGGCACGACATGCTCGTTCCATGTCTTACCCTCGTCGGTCGAGATCCGCACGGCGCTGACGTCGCGGTCGCCGACCCATTTCCGGCCGGGCACGCTGACGCAGTGGAAGACCGGGATCGCCCAGGCTCCGTCGTCGAGGACGACGGGCGGCTGGCGCACGAACAGCCCATGGCCCTCAGGTGCCTCGAACAGCGTCTCGATCGGCCCCCAGGTAACGCCGTGATCGCGCGAGACGCGCTTGCGGATGAGCGAGGTATCCTGATTGCCCGAGATCTGCGCGGTCCAGATCAGCCAGAGCTCGCCCTTCGGCGTGGTGAACAGGACCGGGTTCTGCTCGGAGCGGCCCGGATCATCGGAGAGCTTCTCCGGAGCGCTCCAGCGCTCCGCGCCTTTCGCCAGCCGCGAGAAGTAGACCGAGATGTCCGGAATGCCTTCCTGCGTGCCGCCGAACCAGACGCAGGTGAGATCGCCATTGCCGAGCACGGCGAGATTGGCGGCGTGGTTTTGTACGCACGGGCTCGGCAGATAAGCCTCGGTGCGGGCGGCATCACCCTCGCGCGGATGCAAGGCTCCGTTGCGCTCGGAGAGGCCTGCCGGCTCGATGACGGTCGAATGAGCACCCATCAATAGGCCTCCTCATAGATGGCGAGGATCTCTGCGCGGCTGATGTCGCGGGGGTTGTTGTCGAGCAGGCGGCGAATGGCGTGCGCCTCGCTCGCCATCGCCGGCAGATCGTCGCGTGGCACCTTCAAGCCCGAGAGCGTCATCTCGCAGCCGAGATCGGCGCAGTAGCGATACGCGGCGGCAAGGACATCCTCCTCGCGCGAGCCGCCCTTCAGGCCGAGCGCGGCGAGGATCGCCGCCGTCTTCTCCGGCGCCGCGGGGGCGTTGAAGGCGAGCGTATGCGGGAAGATCAACGCATTCGCCGCGCCATGGGCGATGTGGTGGCGTGTGCCGAGCGGATAGGCCACGGCATGGCCCGCCGCTGTGTTCACCGGCCCGAGACAGAAGCCGCCATAGAGCGAGGCGAGCGAGAGGCCCGCCCGCGCCTCGATATCGGAACCGTCCGAGATGGCCCGCGCCAGGAAACGGCCGACGAGTGCCACGCCCTCCAGCGCATACATGTCGATCAGCGGGTGGGCCTTCTTGCTGGTGAAGGCCTCGACGCAATGCGCCATCGCGTCGACGCCGGTCGCTGCCGTCACAGCCGGCGGTACGGTCAGCGTCAGCGCAGGGTCGATGATCGCGATGTCGGCGAGCATGTGCAGACTCTGCACAGCGAGCTTGTTCTGCGTCGCCGGGTCGGTGACGAGAGCGCGCGTGCCAGCTTCCGAGCCCGTGCCGGACGTCGTCGGCACCTGCATCAGCGCAGCGGCCTTGCGCGCCACCTTCTCGGGGCCGACAACCTCATGCAGCGTCTGGCCGGAGCCCGGCAGGACCGCGACCAGCTTGGCGAGATCCATGGCACTGCCGCCGCCGAAGCCGATGACGAGATCCGGCTCTACCTCGCTCGCCAGTGCGAGCGCGTCCTCGAGATTTGGCACGTCCGGCTCCGGGCGGACGGTGCCGAACACCGTGACCGTACCCTTCAGTTCCAGCGTCGCGACACGGTGTGCATTGAAAGCGTCGGCGACGACGAGGATGCGGTCGAACCCTTGCTCGGCGGCCCAGCGGCCGGCGAGTGCGGCTGTGCCGGCGCCGAACTCAATGATCCGCGGGCGCTGGATCGTGATCGGCGTCGCCAGGCTCGTGGCCGTGAGCGGCTTCGGGCTGTGGATGTTCATCGGGGTGCCTCCCTTACGCCGCGCTGTCGACAGCGTTCGACGCCGCGGCGATGCCGCGCGCCGCGGCCAGTTTCTCGGCGTATTCGATGGCTTCGATCAGGCTGAGTTCGTTGGCGATGCCCTTGCCGGCGATGTCGAAAGCCGTGCCGTGATCCACCGAGACGCGAACGATCGGCAGGCCGAGGGTGATGTTGACGCCGGATAGCGCATCCCAGGTGCCGGTCAGCGGATTGACGTTGAAGCCGAGCAGCTTGACCGGGATATGCCCTTGGTCGTGGTACATCGCGACCACGGCGTCGTATTGCCTGGCCCGCAGCTTGACGAAGACGGTGTCGCCGGGCACGGGGCCGACCACGTCGAACCCATCCGCCACCGCCTTGGCGATGGTCGGCGCCGAAACCTCATCGTCTTCCCTGCCGAACAGGCCGCCTTCGCCGGCGTGGGGATTGAGGGCGGCGACGGCGATTCTCCGGCGGCCGAGTTTGAGCGCCCGCAACGCCTCGTCCGTGCGCTCGATCACATAGCGCAGGCGCTCCGGCGTCAGCTTGTCCGGCACGTCCCTGAGAGCGACATGGGTGGTGACGTGGCTGACCCGCATATTGCCGTGGGCGAGCATCATCACCGACCCCTTGGAGGCGGTGAGGCTCGCCAGCATGTCGGTATGGCCAGCGAATTTGTAGCCGGCCTTGTTCAGCGCTTCCTTGTTCAGCGGCGCGGTGACGATGCCCTGGATGCGGTCGGCCTGAGCAAGACGCACCGCTGTCTCGACCGCGAGATAGGCGAAGCGGCCGCCATCGGCGCTGAGCTCGCCCGGCCTGATCGGCTCGCCCTCTGGCCCGGCCTGGAGACAGGCGAGGTTCGGCCAGTCATCGGGTTCGGCCACCTCGGGAATAGCGATCTCGGCGCTGAGCATGCGGCGTGCCGCCGCCAGGGCGGGGTTGCTGCCGATCACCAGCAGGCGCAGATCGCCCTTCGTGAGCCGGTCCTTCAGCTTAAGGCAGGCCTTGATGATGATCTCCGGACCGATACCGGCGGGATCGCCCATGGTGATGGCGAGATGGGGTTTCATGCTGCCGCTCCGGCGAGTGTCGCGGCGTTGTCCGCGAAGATGTCGATGAGAAGGCTGGAGCCGCCGAAGGCCCCGGATTTCGAGACGATCGTCACACCGTCCCAGCGCCCACCGCGCAGAATCGAGCGCGGCACGCCTGGCGCGACCTCGCCGATAGCGTCCAGCCGCTCGGCCCCCAGCGCCTCGCACAGTCCCCGCAAGGTCTCGCCGCCGGCCGCGAAGAGAGTGGCCGGTCGGTCCAGCTCCGCCAACAGCGCGCCGAACCGGGCTTCGATCGCCTGGGCAGCCTTTCCCCGGGAGAGGCCGGCTGGAAGCTCGACACTGGCGAAGAGGATGCCATCGTCGGCCAACCGGCGGTCGATCTCGGCAGCCTCGCCGCCTGTTCGCGCGGAAAGCCGCAAATGCCGTGTGCCCAGTGCCGCGAGCTGTGCATGCATCATCTCGTGCTCCGAACCGACGAAACCGATGATCGGTTTGGGCAGGGCAACCACCGCTTCCGCACTTTGGAAGCCCATTGCTCGCGCCAGCGCCGCAGCCAGGCCCGCGCTGCCGATCCAGAGAACCTCGCCAGGCCCGCTCGTCGCTGCGACGATCATATCGAGATCGGCATCGGTCTCGGCATCCCAGAGGCTCACGCCCTTGGGCACGGCATCACCGGGCGCCGCCTTGGCGACGTCATGTCCGGCCCCCGCAAGGTCGGCGGCGAGATCGGCGGGCAGGAGACGAACCCCCGCGGGTTCGAGAACATGCTGGCGCCCGCCGCGCGTGACACGCCGTTGCGCCGGGAAGGCCGGCGCGATGATGCAGCGATACGGCCTTAGCAGGTCGAGGATGGTGGCGAGCTCCGCCGCCTCCTGCCCGCGCAGCAGGCTGTCGATCTTCTTGAAGGCGAGGCCCGTTCCGGCGGCGAAAAGTGCGGGCGCCACAGCGGCGACGGCGGCGCTCGCCGCCTCGGGCGAGGCTTCGCGCGAGCGGCTGTCGAGCGCGATCGCGCCTGCTCCGGGCACCTCGCCGCGCCAGCAGACCGCGACCGGCTCGGACGGCGACGCGAAGGCGGCTGCCGCGTCGAGCGCGCCCGTCAGGTCGTCGGCGAGCAGCCGCAGGGGTTGCCGGCACATCGTCATCTCAGCCGCCCTTCACCGTGGCGAGGAGCGAGCGGGCGCCACGGGCGACGATTGTCGTGTCGTTGGCGACGCCGACGAAATCGATGCCTTGGGCGACGCGGCGTACCGCTTCGCCTTCGTTGTTCGTGAGATAGCCGGCCGACTTGCCGATCGCCTTCAGGCGCCTGAAGCCGTCGTCGATTGCAGCTTGGACTTCGGGAGCCTGCGTATTGCCGAGATGGCCCATGGAGGCGGCGAGATCGGCAGGGCCGATGAAGACGGCGTCGACGCCGTCGACCTGCGCGATCTCCTCGATCCGCGACAGCGCCTCCGTCGTCTCGATCTGCACGATGACGCAGATCTCCTTCTGGACCTTGGCGAAATAATCCGGGATCAGCCCATAGGCCGCCGCCCGCGACGAACCGGAGACGCCGCGCGCCCCATGGGGCGGATAGCGCGTGTAGCTGACGGCGCGCGTCGCCTCCTCGGCATTCTGGACATAGGGGAAGAGCAGGGTCTGCGCTCCGAAATCGAGCCAGCGCTTGACCATGACCATGTCATTCCAGGCCGGGCGCACGATCGGCTCGGCCGGCAGCGCTGCCATGACCTGCAGCTGAGCGACGACCTCCGACGGCTCGTTCGGGCTGTGCTCGGTGTCGAGCAGCAGCCAGTCGAAGCCGAGCTGGGCGAACATTTCGGTGAGCGCGGGGCTCGCGAAGGTCGAGAAGATGCCGAGCTGTTGTCGCTTGCCCAGATCGCGCTTGAAACGGTTCGTCCTGACGTCGGCCATCATCCACCTGCTGTCCAGGGTCCAGGGAGAGCGAGCCAGGAGAGGTTCGTGTGCGAACCCGCCATAGGGCGGTGTCGTGGGCGTTTCCTGTCGCTGGCCTCTGCGGACCTTGCGCTTATGGAAGCGCAATGCTGACTACATGTCAACATGTTGTAATTTTCATGCGAAAATCGGCGGTGACACCGGAATCTTAGGCTGAAAATGGCGGACTTGACGAAGTTGTAATTGCTTGTAAGCATGAGGTCATGGATCAGCTTTCCGGATCGCAGCCTTCCGCCGGCGCCCCTCCTTCGCCGCTCGTGCAGCGCGTGCACCACCAGCTACGCGCCCGGATCGCCTCGGGTGAATATGCGGCGAACACGCGCCTGCCCGGCGAGCATGATCTCGCTGCGCTCTACGGCGTTTCACGCCCCGTGATCCGCGAGGCGCTGCGGCGGCTGCGTGATGACGGGTTGGTGTTTTCGCGACAGGGGGCCGGTTCTTTCGTGCGCGGCAGCGAAGCAGAGCAGGGCAAGGCGCTGGCTTTCGCCCCCGTGGGCACCATCGCCGACGTGCAGCGCTGTTACGAATTCCGTCTGGAGGTCGAGCCGGCGAACGCCTTCTACGCTGCCAAGCGGCACAACGACGTCGCGCTCGCTGCGATCGGCCGAGCGCTCGAACTGATGCGCGACACGACCCGTGCCCATGGTCACCGAGAGGATGCGGACTATGCCTTCCACATCGCCATCGCTGAAGCGGCGAACAACTACTTCTTCCTGTCCTCGATGCAGGCGCTGAAGGACCACATCAATGTCGGCATGAAACTGCACGGCCTGTCATTGTTGGGGCCGGCCGGCGGACTGGTCGGTGTGCTCGACGAGCACGATGCGATTTTCGCCGCGATTCGCGACCGCAAGGAGGTCGAAGCGCGCGACGCCATGCGCCGACATATCCAGGGGTCCTACGACCGCCTGTTCGAGGGAAAAGTCCTGGATCTGTCTCTTTGAAGCGCATCGCTGCTGGCCGAAAGGGCGCTCGCCGACGGAACGATCGTGCTTGAGCGAGGGGTTTTCTTTCAGAAACTGACGCTGATCTGAGCGGCGCCACCGATGCGGTTGCCGTTGGCGGAGAGCTCGCCGTCGAGGTTGAGGCCGAGTGTGACGCGCTCGCTCAACCTGGCTGTGATACCGGCGCTGACGAGCGCGCTGTTGCGGTCGAGCTGGGCGCCGGTCGCCGTGAAGCTTGCGCCGGGCAGTCCGATCAGGCTCGCGGTCAGGTCCGCATCGCGCCGGAAATAGTGCGCCCAGGCTGCCCGGACATAGCCGGTCACTGGCACGCCGCCGAGCAAGGTGTCGGCGTCGAGCTGCAAGCCGAGCTCGCTGCGGGCGGTGATGTCGCTGCGCTTGCCGAAGGCCAGTGCGCCGGCATTGGCACCGGCCCAGTTCGTTTCGATCACTGCCGGACTGCGCGCCCGGATCGCCTGGACCGCAGCCAGCGGCGAAAGCGAGAAACCATTCCAGCCGGGCAGCGCTGCGCTCGCCTGCAGCCGTCCACTCCAGGCCGTCGTCACGTAGGAGGAGGAGAGGTTGGAGCCCAGGGCAGGGATCCCGCGGCTGACGTCGTTATCCAGCCGCGCATAGCTCAAGGCCCCGCCGAGCTTCACCGGCCCGAGCTGCGCCACGCCGTACAGACCCGCCTGGAACACATCCGCGTCGATCTTGCCGAGCACGCCCGGCAGCGAGGCACGCGCCCGCCCGCCCGAAACCGCGATGCCGGCCACCGTTCCCGGCAGCAGCCGAAGATCGATACCAGTGGCCAGGTGCGCGTCATCGATCGTCCGCTTCACCGAGCCGATGGTGGCATTACCGTCGGTGCGCCCGTAGGAACCGTAAGCCGAGCCCCAGACCGAATAGAACGGTACGTCGAGCCGCGAGGGAGCGAAGGGCTCATCCGTGCCCTTGCGCTGGCGGCCGGAGAAGGCCGCCAGGCCTGGCCCGGTGGGGACGGCCCCAAGTCGCCCGGCCGCTGTCGGGTCAAGCATCGCGCGCAGGAACTGGTCGGAGGCAAGGCTCGCCATCGCCGGTGCTGCCGTATGGATCTCGCCCGACAAGCTGTTCACCGCCGCCGGGATCGCGGCGGCCGGCAGGTTGTAGATTCCGAACAGTACGGATGGGTCACCGCCATTTTCCACGGCTCCGTCGATCGCCTTGCCGATGGCATAGGCGTTCCTCGGCCCGCTCACCCCGATGAAGACAGGCCCTGCCGGAGGGTCCCCCGGCGTCGTGACCGATGGGTCGACGGGTGTCAGCGGCTTCGGCGCGAGCGTCAGCAGCACTTCGTTGGCGGTGTAGCTTACCGTTGTGGCGACGCCGTCGCCGAAGCTTCCCGTCGTGTTGACCGGGCTGAAGGTGCCCGTAACCCCGTCATTCGCGGAGAGCAGCATATAGGGACTGTTGAAGCTGTAGGCGCCTCCCAATGGTACCAGCCGCAGCGTTCCTGCCAGTGCCGCCGTGCCGCCGACCTCCACCCGGTCCGAAACCGCTCCATGGATCTCGGCCAGATAGGTCGAGCCGGGATTGAAGGTCAGGTTCCCGCGGACCTCCAGCGTTCCGGGCGAGTTGCCCGGAGAAAGCGTTCCGCCATTGATGACCGTCGTCGGGACGACCCCCGAGCCACCCAGCAGCGCGCCGGCCGCGACCGTCACGCCCGAGGATGACACGATCGAGCCGTTCACGATCAGCGAGCCGCCGTCGACGATCGTCGGCCCAGGGTAGCTGTTCGTCTCATTCAGCGTGAAACTGCCCGTGCCGACTTTGGTCAGGGCTCCCCGGCCATTTACGCCCAGATAGCCGCTGAAGATGGCGTCCGTGTTGTTTCCTCCCGTGGTCAGCACAGCTCCGGCATTGAACGATACCTGCGTGTCGACCCCGCCGCTGAGCGAACCGATCTGTTGGTCGAAAGCGAGGAAGAAGTCCGAACCAGCCCCGGTCAGGTTGACCGGCGCCGTGGGCGACAGGGCGTTGGGCTCGTAGACGTTGAACCGGGCGCCGTTGGAGATGTTGATCGCGGACGAGTTGCGAAGGGATCCGTTTTGGCGGATCGCCAGCGTCCCTTCAGTGACATTGGTTGGGCCGGAATAGGTGTTGGTTCCCCCCAGCGTGAGCCAGCCCGTCCCCGACTTTGTCAAACTGCCAGAGCCGGAAATATCGCCGACATAGCCTGCCAAGGCGCTGTTGTTGATGGTCAGTGTCGCCGACCCCAACGCGACCCGGGTACCGGCGTCTCCGACCAGGCTGTTCACGGTTTGATTGTAGCCGTTGAGGTCCCAGGTGCCTGCGGTGAGGGCGATCCCTGCAGAGGACGCCAGCGCGTTCGGCGCGCCCATCTTCAGCGTTCCGTTCTGGATCGTGGTCGTTCCGGTAAAGCTCTGCGCGCTGGTCAGCGTGAGGCCGCCGCCCGACGCTCCCGTCAAGGCGAAGCCGCCATCCCCCGAGATCGTCCCGGAATAGGTGCCGCCCGTCCCCTGGGTGAAGACGACGCCGCGCGTGCCTGCCCCTGTATCGAAGGTCAAGTCACCAGCCATGCTGGAGGAGTTGCCGCTGAGCGTCCCTTCACGAATGAGCCAGCGCTGGCTACCGCCGCCCGATAGCGTCCAGGTCGACGAGCCCGTCTTTTCGTAAGCCGAAAAGCCGGTATGGCTGCTCACCAGATTGCCGATATTGACGCTGCCGTTGGAGCTTCCGCCCAGCGCCAGCACATTGTTG
Source organism: Bosea sp. AS-1 (assembly GCF_002220095.1). Lineage (GTDB taxonomy): Bacteria > Pseudomonadota > Alphaproteobacteria > Rhizobiales > Beijerinckiaceae > Allobosea. The sequence goes on along the minus strand of NZ_CP022372.1, from coordinate 4,666,135 downwards.
GTGCCGCCGCCCTGAACCACGACATTGCCATCGGTCCTCGAGCCCGCCCGGATCTCGAAGCGGTTGTTGCTGCCGGAGAGCGCGACCGCGTTGGCGCGCGTCACGCCGTCGCCGGAAAGCCCGCCCGCGATCATTCCTGAATTGATGATGGAGATGCCGCCGCTCGCCGCGCCGACGATGCCGACGCCGCCCGCGCCATGGCTGCTGGAAGCGGCAGTGCCGCCATTGCCGCCGGAAATCGTCCCGGCATTGTCCAGGCTTGCGGTCTGGCCGTCCCGGAAGACGATGCCGGCGCCGCCGCCTCCCGCGACATAGACAGGGTTGGCGTCGGACTGGTTCCCGCCCGCCCCGCCCGCGATGCTGCCGCCCGCCATGTTGGCGATCGAGCCGCCCCAGGCTTCCAGGCCGGCGCCGCCTCGGCCGTAGCCAGTCCCGCCTGCGTTCGAATCGCCTCCCTTGCCGCCTGTGATCGCGGCCCGGTTGTCGATGATGCCGAGATTGCTCAGCACACCGGCGCCGCCGGAGCCGGCCCAGGCCCACGCCCCACCCGCACCGCCGCTGATCGAGCCAGCCTGGTGGGACAAGCTACCGCCATTGTACAGGAACAGTCCGGCACCGCCGTGCCCGCCCTCATAACTATCACTGCCCCGGCCGCCGCTGATGACGCTGACGCCGCCCGCTCCGGCGGCGACAGTGATCGCGCCGCCATTGAGCAGCACCAGCCCGGCGCCGCCACCTCCTGCGCCCGCACCGGCGCCGCCGGCGCTGCCGCCGCCACCGCCCGAGACAGCGAACCCGTTCGTATTCATGGTGACGCCAGCGCCCGTCAGGATGAGGCCGCCACCGCCACCGCCACCGCCGCCACTGCCGGCTTGGGAGCCGCCAAAGGACCCGGCCGCTCCCGTGCCACCGGCATAAGCCGAGCCGAGGGAGAGCGGAGAGGTTGTCGTGAGGAGGTTGCCACCGCCGCCGGCTCCACCCGCTCCGCCATTGCGGGGGAATCCGGGATCATAACTGCCGCGGCCGCCGCCGCCACCGCCGCCAGCAGAGAGGTCATTGGGAGCGCCTGGCGCCCCGCCTGCTCCGCCCAGCCCGCCGGCATCGTCGTGACCACGCGTTCCCGCCGTCGCCGAACCGCCGGGTGTCTGTGCTGCCGAGCCGCCATCGCCCCCAAAAATACCGATGGTGCGGTCGCCGCTCCCGCCGCCGCCGCCTGCGAGGCCGCCGCTCCCGAAGGAATAGCCCGTGCCGTTGCCGCCGCCCTGGGTGATCTGCTGCGCGGACGCTGCCTGAGACCATAGCGGCAGCCCCGCACCAAGCGACAAGGCGAGGCCCAGGCAGGTCCGGGATGTCGTCAAGCGTAGGATCTGCCGCCTGGGGGCGGAACTCGCCTGCGTGTCGATCTCTCCTCTCGCGGCGGCAAGGGAGGAAGCGGCCGATCCTGGTAGGGAGGCTGCCGCGGCCGCGCGTGTTAAAAATGGGTGCGTCAGCGAACCGTGGCCACGAACCGTCATCAAAGCCCCCCTGCCGCACGAACGGATCAGGAATCCGTTCGCCCTCCATCCCGCGTCCCGCGTTATGCTTTCGACGCAGCGGCGCTGCTTCGCCGCCCACTCGGCAAGCGGTCCGTCAGCGACGGCAGAGTAGAATCCGAAGTCGGGTCAAACTACCGTTGAATTCGATTGAATTCTGACGAAAACTGACAATTGCCCTTCTCATAGATCTCAACGCAAATCTAGTAAGGTATAAATTTTCAGATATTCTCGCGCGTCGGCGGGGCTGATTCATGAATTTTGATCGAAATGCTTGATCTCAAGACCGTGCTGGTCGTCGCCCTGGCGACCGCAAGCTTGCAGGCCGTCGCCTGGGTCTTCGTGTGGCGGGCCTGGCGCCATCTCTACGAGCTCAAGTTCCTTGCCGCCGGTTTCGGGGCCATCGCCATCGGCCTGCTCCTGATGATCCTTCGTGGCGCGGAGCCGGGCGCCGTCGCGATCGTCCTGCACAACACCGTCATCAAGCTGGGGCTCGTCCTGCTTGCCGAGGGCCTCGCCCGCTTCCTGGGGCAACCTCGCCATAGCTGGATCGGTATCTCGCTCCTCGTCTTCCAGCTCATTGTCTGGAGCACGGCGGTCGCGACCGACCCCGACAACGTCGCGATCCGGATTCACAGCTCGACCATCTTCACCGTGATCATGATGTCGGTGATGTGCCTGGGGCTTGCGCGCGACAGGACCCAGCCCACGCTTCTGCGCTGGATCACCATCGGCATCCTCGCCGAGTATATGGCGGCCAGCATCCTGCAGAGTGTTCTCGAATATCGCCTGCCTGCCGATTTCGACAGCGCCCCGATCCTGGCCGACCGGAACGCCTGGTATCTGCTGCAGGGCACGCTTTTCCTGATTGCGTTCTTCGCCTGCCTTCTCTTCATGGTCAGTTCGCGGCTCTCCGCCGATCTGCGCGGCAAGCATGATGCGCTGTTGCGTGAAGTGGAGGAGAGGAGGCGACTCGAGAGCAGGCTGAGCGCCAGCCTGGAGGCCGAGCGCGCCCTGCGCGACGAGCAGGCCGACTTCATGCGCGTCGTCAGCCACGAGTTCCGCACGCCGCTCGCGATCATTCGCAATGCGGTCGAGATGATCGGGCTCATCGGCGACACATCCTCCGCCGCTACCCGGGAGCGTCTCGCAGGGATCGGCGAGGCCCTCAATCGCCTCTTTTCCCTGATCGACAGGTTCATGGCGGACGACCGCGACAATGGCTTCCAGCCGGAGCCGGTGCAGCTTGGCTCCCTGATCGGCGATGCACGGCTGCATTTCGAAATGACCGCGCGCGGGGATCGGCTGCAGTTTCATGTAGCCGACGAAACAGCCTATCTCCATGCCGACCCGGACATGCTCGGAACGGTGCTGATCAATCTGATCGACAACGCTCTGAAATATGCACCCGACGACCCTTCGATCCGCATCGAAGCCCGGCGGGAAGAGGGGGCCATCGTGATCGAGGTCCACGATCGCGGCATCGGCATTCCGCGGGCCGAAGCCAGCAAGATCGGACGCCGCTTCTTCCGGGCCTCCAACGCCAAGGCGTGCACAGGCACCGGTCTCGGGCTCTATGTAGCGCACAGGTTCCTGGCCTATCACGGCGGAACGCTGCAGCTCGCTTCGAGCGACGGAGGGGGAACGACGGCTACCCTGCGCCTGCCTGCGTCTCGCGAGGGATCCAAGATCGAACTGCCGGAGGAGACGACAGCATGACGCATGTTCTGATCGTCGAGGACGAAGCGAGGCTGCGCAAGGACCTGGTCGATTTCCTCGGGCTGTGCGGATTCTCGGCCAGCGGAGTGTCTACGGCGCTGGAGCTGCGCCAGACCCTGGCGGAAACCCGTTCGCCCGACGTCATCGTCCTCGATGTCGGGCTGCCGGACGGCAACGGCTTCGAGCTGGCGAGTGAGATCCGCGAAAGCCATCGCTGCGGCATCATCATGCTGACTGCGCTCGGTGACAGCGACGATCGCATCCACGGTTTCGAGAGCGGCGCCGATATCTATCTCGTCAAGCACAGCACGCTGCGCGAGATCGAAGCGGCGATCCGCAGCCTGCTGCGGCGAAACGGCAGCTCGCCGGGCTCCGCTGGCAATGGCGATCAATGGGTGCTGGACGGCACGAACTGGCTTCTGACCGCGCCCAACCATCGTTCGCTCAAGCTGACTGCGACCGAGTTCGCATTCCTGGATGCGCTGTGCAGCCGCGGCGGCACCTGCCAGCGCGACGACTTGATGGAGATGCTCGCCCGCCCCAGGTCGCAATTCGGCAACCGCCATCTCGACGCCATCGTCAGCCGATTGCGCCGGAAGATCGAGGAACGCACAGGGCTATCGGCACCGATCAAGGTCGTCTACGGCGTGGGCTATACCTTTACCGCAACTGCAGCCCTGCAATGAGTGTGCACCGATGGTGACGATGAAGAATGCGATGATCGTCGCGCCGCAGCCCGAAGCGGCGGAAGCCGGGGCCGAGGTTCTCGAACGCGGCGGCAATGCCATCGACGCGGCCATCGCCTGCGCCTTCATGCAGGGCGTGGTCGACCCGCTGATGTGTGGCATCGGTGGCTTCGGCTCGATGCAGGTCTATATGCCGCGCCGCGGCGTCCACGAGATCGTCGAGTTCTACGCCAGGGCTCCGCTGGCAGCGACGCCGGACATGTGGCTGCCGAATCTCCTGGGCCAGACGCGGGACGGCTTCGCCTTCCTGCTCAAGGGCGGCATCAACGAGTTCGGCCATCTTGCCGTGTGCACGCCCGGCAGCGTCAAGGGCTATGCCTATGCGCTCTCGCAATTCGGCACGATGGACTGGCGCGACGTGATGGCCCCTGCGATCCGGCAAGCGCATGAGGGCGTGCTCGTCCGTCCGCACATGCACTGGTTCTGGAGCCAGGACCAGAGCGGCGGCGGCGAGGTCAATACCGGCGACAAGCTGCGCTACAGCAAGACCGGGCGCGAGGTCTACTTCCGGCCCGACGGCACGCCGAAGCGCGTCGGCGACATCCTGCTCAACCCCGATCTCGCCGCCACGCTGGAGAATCTCGCGAGCAGTGGCCCGGACGATTTCTACCATGGCGCGCTGGCAGCCCGCATGGCGGCCGATTTCGCGGCCCAGGGCGGGCTGATCGGCGAGCGTGATTTCGCGGCCTACGGGCTCTCCGTCGCGAAGCCCATCTGGGGCTCCTATCGTGGCTACCGCATCTCGACGAGCCCGCCGCCAGCCAGTGGCATGTCGATGCTGCAGATGCTGCACATCCTCGAGAATTTCGACATCGGCGCACTCAAGCATGGCAGCGCGGAGCACATCATCCTGCTCGCCGAGGCGATGCGCCGCATGACTATCGACAAGGATCGCTTCATGGGCGATCCAGCCTATGTCGACGTGCCTGTCGACCGCCTGATTTCCAAGGAGCATGCGGCTGAGCAGGCGTCGGCGATCAAGCGCGGCGAGCGCGCTGTGATCAGCAGGCTGGACAAGTCGCAGCGCGAGACGACCCATGTCACGGTCGTCGATCGCGAGGGCAACGCCGTGGCGTTGACCCATACCCTGGGTAGCCCGTCCGGTGCGATCTCCGACGGACTCGGCTTCATCTATAACGGCACCATGAGCCGCTTCGACCCGCGCCCCGGGCGGGCGGCGTCGATCGCGCCGGGCAAGCGCCGCGCCTCCTCGGCCGCCCCGACTATCGTGTTTGACGGCGAGACCCCGCGCATCGTCATCGGCGCGCCCGGCGGCAGCTATATCGCCCCGGCCGTCGCGCAAGGCATTATGAACATGATCGATTTCGGCATGTCGCCCTTCGAGGCCGTCGCGGCGCCGCGGGTTATGGCAGTCTCGAACATGATCGACATCTCCAACCGCATCCGCCGCAATGTCAGCGCCGAGCTCACTGCCGCGGGATATGACGTCAAACGCTCTGCCCAGACATTCCCTTTCGCCGCCCTTCATGCGATCGGAATCGCCGATGGCCTGTGCGCGGGCGGAGCCGATCCGCAGCGCGACGGCATGGCGATCTCCGTCTGAGATTACGCAGCTTGCTCTGTCGCCGCGGCCGTTTAGGACCACGCCCGGCTGGAGGGATTGATGTTCCTGAGCGTGTTCGATGTCTTCAAGATCGGGATCGGCCCGTCATCGTCACATACGATGGGGCCGATGACCGCCGCAGGACAGTTCTTGAATCGTCTGCGGCAATATCGGTCTCGCCATGATGCCTCGGCCGTCGATGTGACCCTTCATGGATCCCTCGCCTTCACGGGGAAAGGCCATGCCACGGATCGGGCCGTGGCGCTCGGCTTGCTCGGCTGGCAGCCCGCAACCTTCGATTTCGACGCGGCCGAGCGCCAGCTCGACGAGCTCGGCCGCAGCCATCAGTTGCACCATGAGGGCTTGCCGCCCCTGGCGTTCGACCCTGCGACAGACATCGTCTTCGATTACGGGCCGCCCCTGCCGGGGCATGCCAATGGGCTCGTCTTCCGGGCCCGCGCTGCCAGTGGGACCGAGCTGTTGTCCGAGACCTATTATTCGATCGGCGGCGGCTTCGTGGTGACGGCGCAGGAGCGTGAAGCCCCTGCAGCTGCGATAGAGGCGGCATCCTGGCCCTATCCCTTCGCGAACGCTGCGGCGATGCTGCGCATGGCGCGTGAGAGCGGCCTGTCGATCGCGCAGATGAAGCGCGCTAACGAGATCCATCTCCAGCCGGAAGAGGAGGTCGATCGTGGCCTTTCTCGCCTTTGGTCGGTGATGAACGGTTGCATCGAGCGGGGGCTCAGCCAGGAGGGCGAATTGCCCGGCGGTCTGCGGGTGCGGCGCAGGGCGGCGCGCATCCACCGGCAATTGACCGCCGAGAAGCTGGCCAACCGCTCGCAGCCGCATGCCTCGACCGACTGGCTCAGCGTCTACGCCATGGCGGTGAACGAGGAGAACGCGGCTGGCGGACGGGTGGTGACCTCGCCGACCAACGGGGCCGCCGGCGTCGTGCCCGCGGTGCTGCGCTACTACCTCGACCATTGCATTGGGGCGGAACCCGAGAAGGTTTCGGACTTTCTGCTGACGGCAGCCGCGATCGGCGGATTGATCAAGCACAATGCCTCGATCTCCGGAGCCGAGGCGGGATGCCAGGGCGAGGTCGGTTCCGCCGCCGCGATGGCCGCGGCCGGGCTCTGCGCCGTGCTCGGCGGCTCGCCCGCCCAGATCGAGAATGCTGCCGAGATCGCGCTGGAACATCACCTCGGCATGACCTGCGACCCTGCAGCGGGGCTGGTGCAGGTACCCTGCATCGAGCGCAACGGCATCGGCGCGATCAAGGCGGTGGCGGCCGCGTCGCTTGCGCTGCGCGGCGACGGCTCGCATTTCATGCCGCTGGACAACTGCATCGAGGCGATGCGGCAGACCGGCGAAGCGATGAATGAGCGCTTCAAGGAAACCAGCCTCGGCGGGCTGGCGGTCAACCTGCCGGAATGCTGAGCCCACCCCTTCCATTTTTGCATGATATGCCCGGCTGGCGCCCGATAGGGTAGACGCACAAGCCTATAGGATCGGATCGATGATCGTGAATGACTTCCGTTCGGATACGGTGACGCGCCCTGGCGACGGCATGCGTGCCGCCATGGCGGCGGCTGAAGTTGGCGACGCCGTCTATGACGATTGCCCGACGACCAAGCGCCTCGAAGCCATGACCGCCGAGCGGCTGGGCAAGGAAACAGCCCTCTTCTTTCCGACTGGAACGCAAGCGAATCTCGCTGCGCTGATGGCTCATTGCGGCCGCGGCGAGGAATATCTCGTCGGCCAGATGGCCCATACCTATCGGTTGGAAGGCGGTGGCGCGGCAGTGCTCGGCTCGATCCAGCCCCAACCCCTGCCCAACGAGCCAGACGGCACGATCGCGCTCGGCGCCATCGCAGACGCGATCAAGCCGAACGATTTCCATTTCGCGATGACGCGCCTGCTGGCGCTGGAGAACACCTTCAACGGCATCGTACTGCCTGACGCTTATCTGGAGGCTGCAACCGGGCTCGCCCGCTCGCGGGGCCTTGCCACCCATCTCGATGGCGCCCGCCTGATGAACGCCGCCGCAGCGAGCAACCGGGATGCGGCCTGGATCGCCGGGCAGTTCGATACGGTCTCGCTCTGTCTCTCCAAGGGGCTCGGCGCCCCGATCGGCTCCATCCTGGTCGGCCCGAAGAATTTCATCGAGAAGGCTCGCCGCATCCGGAAGATGCTCGGCGGCGGCATGCGCCAGACCGGCGTGATCGCCGCGGCTGCGATCTACGCGCTGGAGCACAATGTCTCGCGGCTCGGAGAGGACCACCGGCGCGCGGCAGCATTGGCGGAGGTGCTGGCGCGCTTCCCCGCGCTCGGTGCCGGCCCAGCTCGCACCAATATGGTGTTCATGACGCCGAAGGAGCTCGACACCGCCACTTTCGCCACGTTCCTGCAAGAGCGCGGCATTGCCGTCGGCGGGCGCTACGGCACGTTGCGCTGGGTGACCCATCTCGATGTCGACGACGCTGCGGTGGCGCGCGTCGCCGAGGCCTGTGCGGTCTTCTTCGACAAGCAGGCAGCACGTGCCCGATTGCACAGAGCAGGCTGAAGGCTGAGTAAGGAGCAGCGGTTGGCTTGCGCGAAGAGCAGGCCCCCATTTCGCGGTTTCGATGTCCGCGGAAACCCAGGCCCATCGTTCACGAAGCGCATCGCCGTCGCGCTCGGGGCTGGAGTCTGCCTGCTCGATGGGGCTCTTCCGCGAGGGCATTGACCTCGAGCGGAATCAGTATCCGGGGAGATGTGCGCAACGAATCCCAATAGGCGGCAGCTGCGCGAAGGCGGCCTGGATGGGCGTTTTGCCATGCGCGGTTTTAGCGCAGCAAGACGTAGAGCTTGCCGGTAAGCGCGATGGTACGGATTCACCCGCGATCGGCTGGATCACCGAGCGATCTCGCGCAGTTCGCTCGGAACGCGAACATGGATGTAATATGATCCCCACTTGGTAGCGAAGGGATGGGGTCCACAAAGGCCAAATGTGAAACCGCCGTGTAGAGCAGTCACGCGATAAGCATTTGTAAAACCGTGACTCTTTCTCCTGCTGAGAAGAAAGAGTGGTGCCCAGGAGAGGACTCGAACCTCCACGCCCTTGCAGGCGCCAGCACCTGAAGCTGGTGCGTCTACCAATTCCGCCACCTGGGCAACGGCGGCTCGTTTACGGGTGGCGCGGCGCGCTGTCAACGGCATCGCGAAAGAATTGTGTCGGCTTTTTTTCGGTTGTTGAAAAAGCAGGCCGTGCGACGGCCGGACCGTCCTTCGACAGAAGCTCGGTCGGCGCGCGCAGGTCGTGCGGGCTTGCTGCGTTGCCCGCTCGCATGCCCGTCTTGCGCCGCGTCGCAACAAAAGGGATTTCCACTTTTGCGGAACATGATCTAGGAGGGCGGGAGCATTCTAAACGGAGCTTTCCCGATGGCCCTTCAAGCCCCGGCTCAGCAACTCGTCACCGTCTTCGGCGGCTCCGGCTTCCTTGGACGCCATGTCGTGCGTGCGCTCGTCAAGCGCGGCTACCGGGTGCGGGTCGCTGTGCGCCGGCCGGACCTTGCCGGCTTCCTGCAGCCGCTCGGCGTCGTCGGCCAGATTCATGCGGTGCAGGCTAATCTGCGCTACCCGGCCTCCGTCACCGCTGCGGTGATGGGCTCCGATGCCGTGATCAATCTCGTCGGCATCATGAAGGAGCAGGGCCGCCAGAGCTTCACGGCCGTGCAGGCGAACGGCGCCCGCGCCGTGGCGCAGGCCTGCGCCACCGTCGGCGTCAATCGGCTCGTGCAGATCTCGGCGCTGGGGGCGGATGCCGAATCGCGCTCGGTCTATGCCCGCACCAAGGCGGAAGGCGAGGCTGCCGTGCACCAGATCGTGCCGCAGGCCGTCATCCTGCGCCCGTCGGTGATGTTCGGGCCGGAGGATACGTTCTTCAACCGCTTCGCCTCGATGGCGCGGATGCTGCCGATCCTGCCGCTGGTCGGCGACGGCGCGGCCAAGTTGCAGCCGGCCTTTGCCGGTGATGTGGCCGAGGTCGTCGCCCGCGCCATTGATGGGACTGTCGCCGCCGGCAAGATCTATGAGCTCGGCGGCCCCGAGGTGATGAGCCTGCGTCAGATCGTCGAGGATGTCTGCAAGGTGACCGGCCGCAAGCGCTTGATCGCCTCGCTGCCCTTGCCCCTGGCCGGTGTGATGGCGCGCGTGCTGGAACTGGTCGACACGCTGACGCTTGGCCTGCTGCCCGACGAGCTGAAGCTGACGCGGGACCAGGTCCTGCTGCTCGGCCAGGACAATGTCGTCTCGCCGGAGGCGGTTAAGGAAGGGCGCGATTTCGCGGGGCTCGGCATCGCGCCGGTCTCGGTCGAGGTCGAGGTGCCGTCCTACCTCTGGCGCTTCCGCAAGACCGGGCAGTTCGAAACTGCCCGTCCGGCCTGACGATCGCCGTCAAGGCCGGCGCCATGGCGTTCGACCTCGTCATCTACGATTGCGACGGCACGCTGCTCGACACCGAGACGCTCTATGGCGAGGTCAGCCTCGCCTTGTGCCATGAGGTCGGCCTGACGAGCTGGAGACTTGACGATTATCTGCAGAATCTCGTCGGGATACCCCTGGCCGACGGGTTCAAGGTCATCGAGGCGGCCTTGGGCCGCCCGCTTCCCGCCGATTTCGAGAGCCGGATCGAGGCGGGTGTCGCCGCTCGGCTCACGCGCGAGCTGCGAGCCTTGCCGGGGGTGCGCGAGGCGCTCGCGGAGCTCGCCGGGCGGCGTTGCGTCGCATCCTCGACCAGTCTCGGGCCGCTGCGCCACAATCTCGGCCTGGCCGGCCTGCTCGACATGTTCGATCCGCATGTCTTCTCGGCCTCGCAGGTCGCGCGCGGCAAGCCGGCGCCGGATGTCTTCCTGTTCGCCGCGGCGCAGATGCAGGCGCGGCCCGAGTGCTGCCTGGTGCTGGAGGATTCTGTGCCGGGCGTCCAGGCCGCCAGGGCCGCTGGCATGCGGGTGGCGGGCTTCACCGGGGCGGCCCATGACAGGGCGGTCATGCGCGAGCGCCTGCTCGCAGCAGGCGCGGCGGCAGTCATCGATGACTATCGGGACTGGCCGGGCGAGGCGGCCCGCCTCGCCGCCGCCTGAGGGGCCGGCGAGATCGTCAGAGCATGCTCGGCAGCACGCGGTCCGGCGGCTTGTGGCCGTCCATGAAGGTCTTGATATTGACGATGACCTTCTCGCCCATGTCGGCGCGGCCTTCATGGGTGGCCGAGCCGAGATGCGGGAGCACGACGACCTTGTGCTGGCGCGCGAGCTTGAGCAGGCGCGGATTGATCGCCGGCTGCTGCTCGAAGACGTCGAGGCCGGCGCCGGCGAGCTCGCCCGCCTCCAGCATCCGCGCCAGCGCCGTTTCGTCGACGATCTCGCCGCGTGCGGTGTTCACCAGGATCGCCTCGGGCTTCATCAGCTTGAGGCGCCGGGCCGAGAGCAGGTGGTAGGTGGCCGGCGTATGCGGGCAGTTGACCGAGACGATGTCCATCCGGGCCAGCATCTGGTCGAGCGAATCCCAATAGGTCGCCTCGAGCTTTTCCTCGATGCGGGGATCGACCCTGCGGCGGTTGTGATAGTGAATCGAGAGGCCGAAGGCGGCGGCGCGCTTGGCCAGGGCCTGGCCGATCCTGCCCATGCCGACGATGCCGAGCCGCTTGCCGGTGATCCGGCGCCCGAGCATCCAGGTCGGTGACCAGCCGGCCCAGTCGTCGTCCGGGATGACGCGGGCGCCTTCGGCGATGCGACGGGCTACGGCGAGGATCAGCGCGATCGTCATGTCGGCGGTGTCGTCGGTCAGCACGCCCGGCGTGTTTGTGACGGTGATGCCGCGCTGCACGGCACTGGCGACGTCGATGTTGTCGACGCCATTGCCGAAATTGGCGATGAGACGCAGCTGCTCGCCCGCTTGAGCAATCAGCGCCGCGTCGATCTTGTCGGTGATGGTGGGCACCAGCACGTCGGCGGTCTTCATCGCCTCGACGAGGGCGGCTTGCGACATCGGCTTGTCGTCGATGTTGAGCTGGGCATCGAACAGCTCGCGCATCCGGGTTTCCACCACGGCCGGCAGCTTGCGCGTCACCACGACCAGCGGCTTCTTCTTCGACATGGCGGCTCCCTTCCTGTCTCGCCGGATTGACCGCTCCTCCTCAACCCACCGTTAACCCTGGTGGCTCAGGAATGGAGCGGCTGTGCTGCCGGCTCCCTGTTGTCTAGGCGGCGCGGTGACGGATGACAACTTGACCCTTCGCCTGAGAGCGGTTGGGCGCGTAGGAGAGCAGCCGATGCGAAGCGTGCGGGTAGGGTGCCTTGTCGCTGCGGGCTTCTTTGTCGCTGCGATGACGGCTGGAGCGCACGCGCAGGACATGCAGGCCGGTTCGGTCACCGGGCTGCCGGTGCCACGCTATGTCAGCCTGAAATCGGACCGGGTGAATTTGCGCGAAGGGCCGTCGAAGGAGCACCGCACGCGCTGGGTCTACCAGCGGGCGGGACTGCCGGTCGAGGTGACGGCGGAATTCGAGACCTGGCGGCGCGTGCGGGATTCCGACGGGGCCGAGGGCTGGGTGCTGCACAGCCTGCTCTCCGGACGCCGCACCGCGCTCGTCGCACCCTGGTCGAAGAACAAGAAGGAACTGCTCCCGCTGCGCAGCGCCGCCGACGGCAAGGCCGCCGTCGTGGCCGAGCTGCAGCCCGGCGTGGTGACCAGCGTCGCCGCATGCAGCCATGACTGGTGTCGCGTCAGCGTCCACAATATCATCGGCTACCTGCCCCAGGAGAAGCTCTGGGGCGTCTACCCGAACGAGAACGTCGACTGATTTCGGGAGCTACTGCCGGGCCAGCGTCATCAGCGGCCGTCCGCGGCCGTCGAGCAGGGCAAGCAGCCCCGAACCGCGGTGGAGTTCCCAGCGGCGGACCTTGGCGAGCCCCTCGAGGAAACCGCGTTCCTGGCTCATTACATCCGGCGCGCAGGCCATCATGGTCGAGACTATGCGCGAGAACCGGATCGCCCCGCCTGTGATGGTGGCGCTGCCGCCGAAGCCGTTGCAGCCGCCCCGGCCGGAGACCTTGCCGTCCGCCGCGATGTCCATGGTCGTCGTGATCGAGACCGGAACCTGGGTGCTTCCCAGGCTGGAGAGACGCCAGCTTCCCACGGGCGACGCCGCCGGGGTCGACGGCTGATCCGGCCCGGCCACGCGCTGAACCCGAATGGCGGTATCGTCCCGGCCGCCCGTGAAGACGCTGTGCCGCTCCGTGGTGATAAAGAGCAGCCGGTCGCCGTCGAGGATGCGGGCCTGCAGCGCATAGCTGTGGCGAGGCTCGATCTGTCGCGAGTCGAAGCGCAGGATCCACTGGGCCGGGATGCGGCGGCCGTAGACGCGCGTCTCGGCGATGGTGCGGGCCGGCGCGTCGGCCAGCGAAACATCGAGCAGCCTGACTTCGACGACCGCGCCGGGCGGCAGGGCCATGCGTTCGCGATAGGTGACGGTGCCGCGCAGGGTCCGGGGCGCGGCCAGCGCCGGCGTCGCGGGAACGGTCGCCGCGAGCAGGAGCCCGGCTAGGGCGCGGCGCGAGATCGGCGAGTCGGGGAAGCGCATGTCGCGAGGTCTCCGGAAGCGGCGGAGGAGGTGTCAGCCGTCGATCTTGCGCAGCCGCACCACGACGTCGACATGGGAAATCTCGTAGCCCTCAGGCGGCGTCGGCAAGGTGGCGACGTCGATTTCCTGCGCGGGAATATCGATGACGCGGTTCTCGCCCTCGACCACGAAATGATGGTGGTCGTGGCTCGCCGTGTCGAAATAGGTCTTGTTGCCGTCGATCGCGAGCTCGCGCAGCAGGCCTGCCTCGGTGAACTGGCGCAACGTGTTGTAGATCGTCGCCAGCGAAACCGGGATGCGCTCCTTCACGGCCTCTTCGTGCAGCATCTCGGCGCTGATGTGGCGGTCGCCCTTGGCGAACAGCACCCAGCCGAGCGAAACGCGCTGGCGCGTCGGCCTCAACCCGACATGTCGCAGCTTCTGGCGGATGTCATGGAACGGGCAACCCTGTCGCACGGTCGATCCATAGCCCTGATCCTGGGAGGTCAGATCGCTCATGCCTTCTCTCGTGCCCTTCCTGTGCAACGGATGCCGCAACGCCCCCGCCAGTTGAGTGGATCCTTCGCCGGGAAATGTAAGGTGTCGGGTCGCCTGCCGCAAGCGCGCCCCGCGTTTCGGCTCCTGACAGCTAGCGGCGTGCCGCACGCGCATAAGCCGCCTCGATCGGTCGAGACGAGGGCTGGCCATGATCGAGGCGATGCATCTGTGGCTGTTCTTCCTGTTCGTTTTCGGGATCGTGATCGTTCCGGGAATGGATATGACGGTGGTGCTGGCCAACGCGCTCGGTGGAGGCCGGCGGGATGGATTGCTGGCGACCTTCGGCGTCATGGCCGGCGGGGTCTGTCATGTCGTCGTGGGGGCGCTCGGCATCGGTCTCGTCCTGCAGCTCTGGCCGGCGGCCTTCAATCTCCTGCTTCTCGCAGGTGCGATCTATGTCGCCTGGCTCGGTTTTGGGCTGCTGCGGCACGGCGCCGCGATGCAGCCTGTTGGCAAGCGGCGGCCCGGCGGCGCCTGGCCCGCCTTTCGCAGTGGCATTCTGACTAATCTGCTCAATCCCAAGGCCTATCTGTTCATGTTCGCCGTGTTCCCGCAGTTCCTCAGGCCGGAGCGAGGCTGGATCGGATTGCAGGCGGCCGCGCTCGGCCTGATCATCGTGGCGACGCAGCTCCTGGTCTATGGCGGGCTCGCTCTGGCTGCGGCCGAGGCGCGTTCGGCATGGCGTGGAGGGGCGGCAGGCATCGACCGGGCCGGGCGTGCCGTCGGTCTCCTTCTCATGGCGACCGCCGCCTATACGTTGTGGAAAGGGTGGCGCGGTTTTTGACGGCCAGCCCGCGGAACCGTGCCCGCGCCCTTTCGTTTCCCGCTTCCGCCGTGTTAGGCACGGCGGGAAGGTGGTGGCCGAATCCGGCCGGCGCAACCGAGCGGAGTGGGAATGCAGCGTCAATCGTCTTTCAGCTACGAGGAGATCCTCGCCTGTGGTCGCGGGGAACTGTTCGGGCCGGGCAATGCGCAGTTGCCTCTGCCGCCGATGCTGATGTTCGACCGCATTACCGAGATCGCCGAAGAGGGCGGCGAACACGGCAAGGGCCTCGTCCGCGCCGAATTCGACATCAAGCCCGATCTCTGGTTCTTCGACTGCCACTTCAAGGGCGACCCGGTCATGCCGGGCTGCCTTGGATTGGACGCTCTTTGGCAGCTCACCGGCTTCTTCCTCGGCTGGCTCGGCCTGCCGGGCCGGGGCAGGGCGCTGGGTGTCGGCGAGGTCAAGTTCGCCGACCAGGTGCTGCCGAGCGTCAAGCGTGTCGTTTATGGCGTCGACTTCAAGCGCGTCTTCAAGTCGAAGCTCGTGCTCGGCATCGCCGATGGCTGGCTGGAAGCCGACGGCAAGCGCATCTACACTGTCAGCGACATGCGCGTGGGGCTGTTCAAGCCCGAAGCGGCCTGAGGAAAAACGTGCCGCGGCCTTGCGTGCGGCGCCCTTACGGTCCATTTGCGCGATCAGGAATCCAGAGCGGCGAGGCTCGCCTCGCCGTGGGCTGAGAGCTGGAGAGAAGCAAATATGAGACGCGTCGTCGTCACCGGGATGGGCATCGTCTCGTCCATCGGCAACAACACGCAGGAGGTCCTGGCCTCGCTGCACGAGGCGAAATCGGGCATCTCCTTCGCGCAGGACTTCGCCGAGCACGGCTTCCGCAGCCGCGTCCACGGCGCGCCGACGCTGGATGCCGCGAGCGTGCTGGATCGGCGCGCCATGCGCTTCCACGGCGGCGGTTCCGCCTGGAATCAGGTCGCGATGGAGCAGGCGATCGTCGATTCAGGCCTGGAACCCGGCGAGATCAGCCACGAGCGCACCGGCATCATCATGGGCTCGGGCGGTCCCTCGACCCGTGCGCTCATCGACGCCTACGACAAGGCGCGCGAGAGCGGCTCCTCCAAGAAGGTCGGTCCCTTCGCCGTGCCCAAGGGCATGTCCTCGACCGCCTCGGCCACGCTCGCGACCTGGTTCAAGATCAAGGGCGTCAACTATTCGATCTCATCGGCCTGCGCGACCTCGAACCACTGCATCGGCAACGCTTATGAGCTGATCCAGTGGGGCAAGCAGGACGTCATCTTCGCCGGCGGTTGCGAGGAACTGGACTGGACGCTCTCCGTCCTCTTCGACGCCATGGGCGCGATGTCCTCGAAATACAACGACACTCCCGCGGCCGCCTCCCGCGCCTACGACGTGAATCGCGACGGCTTCGTCATCGCCGGTGGCGCCGGTGTCGTCGTGCTGGAGGAGCTGGAGCACGCCAAGGCGCGCGGCGCCAAGATCTATGGCGAGATCGTCGGCTATGGCGCGACCTCGGACGGCTACGACATGGTCCAGCCTTCCGGCGAAGGCGGTGAACGCTGCATGCGGCAGGCTCTCGCGACCGTCAAAGCGAAGGTCGACTACATCAACCCGCATGGAACCTCGACACCGGCCGGCGACGGCCCGGAGATCGCGGCGATCCGCAACGTCTTCGGCAGTGGCGATGCATCCCCGCCGATCGCCTCGACCAAATCCCTCACCGGCCATTCGCTCGGCGCGACCGGCGTGCAGGAGGCGATCTACTCGCTGCTGATGCTCAACAACGATTTCATCTGCGAGAGCGCCCATATCGAAGAGCTCGACCCTGCCTTCGCCGACATGCCGATCGTGCGCAAGCGCATCGACAATGCCAAGCTGGGCTGCGTCCTCTCGAACTCCTTCGGCTTCGGCGGTACCAACGCCACCATCGTGATGAAGCGCCTGGAGGCGTGAGGGCATCATGCTCCCCCTGATGCAGAACAAGCGCGGCCTCGTCATGGGGGTCGCCAATCAGAACTCGATTGCCTGGGGCATCGCCAAGACCCTGCACGCGCACGGCGCCGAACTCGCCTTCACCTATCAGGGCGAGGCGCTCGGCAAGCGCGTGAAGCCGCTGGCGCAGAGCATCGGTTCCGACCTCGTCATCCCCTGCGACGTCGAGGATATCGCCTCTGTCGATGCAGCCTTCGCGCAGCTCGACGAGGCCTGGGGCGGCGACCCCGGGCGTAACACGCTCGATTTCCTGGTCCACGCCATCGGCTTCTCGGACAAGAACGAGCTCAAGGGCCTCTATGCCGACACCAGCCGCGAGAATTTTTCGCGCACCATGGTGATCTCCTGCTTCTCCTTCACCGAGGCGACGAAGCGGGCAGCAGCGCGCATGCCGAATGGCGGCAGCATCATCACGCTGACCTATGGCGGCTCGATGCGCATCATGCCGAACTACAACGTCATGGGCGTGGCCAAGGCGGCGCTGGAAGCCAGCGTGCGCTATCTCGCCGGCGACTACGGTCCGCGCGGCATCCGCGTCAATGCGCTCTCGCCCGGCCCCGTCAGGACGCTGGCCGGCGCCGGCATCTCCGATGCGCGCGCCATGCTGTCCTGGCAGCGCGCCAACGCGCCGCTGCGCAAATCGGTCACGCTCGAGGAGATCGGCGGGGCGGCGCTCTACTATCTCTCCGAGCTGTCGGGCGGCGTGACCGGCGACGTCCACCACGTCGATGCCGGCTATCACATCACCTCGATGCCGGTGCTTGAAGGGCTGCGGGCGGCCGATCAGGGCGAAGCCTGAGAGCGGGCGGATGATCCGGCGGGAGACGGTCGTCGAGATCGGACACGCCGATCTTGTCGCCGCCCAGAGACTGATCCTGCGCGCCGGCTTTCGCCGGCCGCCGCAGCGCTGGAAGCAGGCGCTGCTCTGGGGTGTCGCGACGGCCTTCTTCTCGATGATACTATATGGTGAGCTGCTGGGTGGCCTGGCCGGAACCGTCGCCATATCGGCCTTCGGCTCGCTGCTGCTGGTCTTCGGCCTGCCGGTGCTGATCGTGCTGCTGCTCGGCCCGCGCGCGGCCCGGCGCAATTGGCGCGCCGTGCCGGCCTTCCAGGGCCCGCTGCATTACAGCTGGGACGAGGAAGGCTTCAGCTCCGCAACCCTTTCCGGCCACTCCATGCATCGCTGGCCGAGTTACCGGCGCTGGCTTGAGAATGACAGATTGCTGTTGCTCTGGCCGCATCCGGCGACCTATCAAATCCTACCGAAGAGAGCGCTAGAGCCCGCGCAGGTCGAGGATCTGCGGCGTTTCCTGTTGCAGCAAGCTGGAACCTGACCCCGTGGGCCGGGTTTCCCGGTCTTTGGACGGAGGTTGCCATGGCGATAGTCAAGTACGAAGTCGTCGAGCATGACGGTGGCTGGGCCTACAAGGTCGGTGACGTTCTGTCGGAGACCTTTCGCTCGCATGAGGCGGCCTTGAAGGCTGCCACCTCGGCCGCGGCTCGTCAGACCCTCGCCGGCAACACCGATGGCATCGTCTATCAGGACGGGGAAGGTCATTGGCACGAGGAACTGGCCGATGGCCGCGACCGGCCTTCGACCGAGGTCGTCGACGAGCCTTGATCCCGGGGCGGCCTTTGCTCTCTCAGCGCGAGGTGAAGAAGGTCAGCAGCACCTTGTTCTTCTCGCCGAGCAGGCAGAGGAAGCGGCGGGGCTTGTCGGAGCGGTCGGTGCGCAGATAGGCCTCGGCCATGATGATGCGCGTCACCGGGATGGTCTCGACCTCCGCCTCGGACACGGCGACGGTAGCGCCATCCTCGTCGATGTAGATGTCCTTGATATCCGGTTCCTTGGCCGAGACGGCCTGAAGCGCCGCGGTCTTGCAGGTCGCGATCTCGGGCGTTGCCGGTTTACCGCTCGGAGGCACTTCCTGCGCGAAGGCGGGCGCGGCGATCAGCAGCGTGGCAAGGGCGGAGGCGAAGGAAGCGAAACGGTTCATGCAGGGCACTCACGGTGAAAGGTGAGTGCTGAACGCGCGAACAGGGCTGCGGTTCGCGGGGACAGGGCGGCACGCGCCGTCGCGCGTGCCGGAAAGTCGCCGGAGGCGGTTACAGGCCGAGCTTCTTCTTGCGCTGGCCGAGCGTGCGCAGGCGCAGCGCGTTGAGCTTGATGAAGCCGGCTGCATCGCGGTGATCATAGGCCACCGCGCCTTCCTCGAAGGTGACGAGGTCCTGGTCGTAGAGCGAGTAGTCGCTCGACCGGCCGATGACGTGGACGCCGCCCTTGTAGAGCTTGAGGCGCACGTCGCCGGTGACGAACTCCTGGCTCTTGTCGATCAGGGCCTGCAGCATCTCGCGCTCCGGCGAGAACCAGAAGCCGTTATAGATCAGCTCGGCATATTTCGGCATCAGCTCGTCCTTGAGATGTGCCGCGCCGCGGTCGAGCGTGATCGACTCGATCGCGCGATGGGCCGCGTGCAGGATCGTGCCGCCGGGCGTCTCGTACATGCCGCGCGACTTCATGCCGACGAAGCGGTTCTCGACGAGGTCGAGCCGGCCGATGCCGTTGTCGCGGCCGAGATCGTTGAGCTTGGCGAGCAGCGTTGCCGGCGACAGCTTCTTGCCGTCGATCGCGACCGCGTCGCCCTTCTCGAAGGAGATCGTGATGATCGTCGGCTTGTCCGGCGCGTCTTCCGGCGAGACGGTGCGCGAATACACATAGTCCGGCACCTCGACCGCCGGGTCCTCCAGCACACGGCCTTCCGAGGAAGCGTGCAGCAGGTTGGCGTCGACCGAGAAGGGGGCCTCGCCGCGCTTGTTCTTGGCAATCGGGATCTGGTGCTGCTCGGCGAAGGCGATGAGCTGCTCGCGCGAGCGCAAATCCCATTCGCGCCAGGGCGCGATCACCACGACGTCGGGCTTCAGCGCATAGGCCGTGAGCTCGAAGCGGACCTGGTCGTTGCCCTTGCCGGTGGCGCCATGGGAGACGGCGTCGGCGCCGGTCTTCTCGGCGATCTCGATCAGCTTCTTGGCGATCAGCGGCCGCGCGATCGAGGTGCCCAGCAGATAGACGCCCTCATAGGCGGCGTTCGCGCGGAACATCGGGAAGACGTAGTCGCGCACGAATTCCTCGCGCAGGTCCTCGATGAAGATGTTCTCGGGCTTGATGCCGAGCAGCAGCGCCTTGTCGCGCGCAGGCCCCAGCTCCTCGCCCTGGCCGAGATCGGCGGTGAAGGTCACGACCTCGCATCGATAGGTGGTCTGCAGCCATTTGAGGATGATCGAGGTGTCGAGACCGCCGGAATAGGCGAGAACGACCTTCTTCACGCTGCTGTCAGCCATCTGTGTCAAATTCCTGCTGGCGGCCGGGAGGCCGCGTTTCGGACGCAATGGCGCACTATCGCAGCCATGGAGGCGACGCAATCGGAACCTTCTGATCGATCACGCGTCATCCGCTGATGGGTGGGCCTGGATTGGCTTCGCTTCCCGCATCGTGAGCGTGCGTTCTGCGCGCTTGCCGTCGGGCCTCGCAGGGCACAAGCTCGCGGGGCGCGACACGACATGACGACCTGTTCGGAGGCTGAATGCCGAATCGTCCCGTTCTGGACTTCTGGTATGAGTTCGCGTCGCCCTATTCCTGCCTGAGCGCCCTGAGAATCGAGAAATTGGCCGAGGAGGGCGGCGTCACCTTGCGCTGGCGCCCGTTCCTGCTGGGGCCGATCTTCGCCGCACAGGGTTGGAACACCTCGCCCTTTGCGCTCTACCCGAGCAAGGGACGCTATATGTGGCGCGATACCGCCCGGCGCGCCCGGCGGCTCGGCATCGAGATGCTCAAGCCCGAGAATTTTCCGCAGAATTCGCTGACGGCCGCGCGCCTCGCTCTTGCCGGGCGGGATGGCGGTTGGACACCGGCCTTCTCCAAGGCGGTCTTCCGCGCCCAGTTCTGCGAGGGGCGCAACATTGCCGACGAGGCCGTGCTCAGCGCCGCGCTGAAGGAAGCGGGCGGCGAGCCCGGCACCGCGATCCCGCTCTCGCGCAGCGAGGAGGTGAAGGGCCGCCTGCGCGCCGAGATCGAATATGCCAAGTCGATCGGCATCTTCGGTGCCCCCTTCTTCGTCACCGGGGACAGCGAGCTGTTCTGGGGAGACGATCGTCTGGAGGAAGCGCTCGATTGGGCCCGCGACGGATGCTGACGTCATGAATCTCACCCGCCGCGGTGCCTTGCTCTCCGCAGCCGGCTTCGTGCTGGCGCCCGCCGTCGCCTTGGCACGGCCGCGCCTGCCCGGCGACGAGCCGCGCTACGATGCGCGTGATCTCAGTGCCGTGCCCAATGCGGCGGCGATCGGCCGTCGCTACTGGATGCCGGGGCTGAATGACGGCTTCGTCCCACAGGGCCTGACGGTCTTCGGCAACGAGATTCTCGTCGCAGCCTATCAGAGCGAGACGCTGGAGCAGGATAACGGCCCGGCGCGCGTCTATCGGCTGGCCCGCTCCGACGGGCGCCTGCTCGGCAGTTTCGCCCTGCCGGCAACCTACGGTCATCCCGGTGGCCTCGCGGCTGTCGGGGATAACGTGTTCGTCGCCAATTCCGGCCGGCTGCTGGTGCTCGACTTCGCCCGCTCCTGCGCGGCGGGCGAATGCGTTCCGCTCGGCGAGCGACTGGTCGACAAGGCGATGGGGCCGTCCTTTCTGGCTGCGACGGCCGACACGCTCTGGTTCGGGCCCTATCGCCGCAAAGGCGAGCCGAACCTCTATGGGGTGCCGCTGGCGCGTGTCCTCTCCGGAGGCGAAAGGCCGATCGGCTTGTCCGATGCCGCGGCGACCTTGCCCCTGCCGCTGTTCGTGCAGGGCGCGACCTTTGACCGGAAGGGGGGCCTCTGGATCTCGCAAAGCTCCGGGAACAAGCCGGCCTCCCTTTCCCGCCTCGACCCCAAGACCGGGGCCGTGCTGGCGCGTTATCCGGCTCCGGGCGGCATCGAGGATCTGGGCTGCGCGCCGAACGGCAAGCTCTGGGCCGCGAGCGAGGCCGGCTCGAAGCGCTGGAGCCGCTGGGACACGTTCTACCCGCTCGTCTTCGAGATCGATCCCGCCAAGCTCGTCGCCTGATCAGACCGGTCCCGATCCCTGCGGCGGGCGCGACCACGGCCCGCGCGCGGCGCTTTCCTCGACCATCGTCGGCAGGTCCTGGCGCTGGTCGATCTTCGGCGGATGCGGCGGCATCGCCGGCATCCGCCCGCCCGCCGTCTCGACCAGCGCCTGCACGCGCTTGGTGACGGAAGGGTGGGTGGAGAACAGGTCGGCGAAATCGTCCGGGTCGTTCTCGAAGCACATGTCCATGACGCCCGACGGCACGCCGTCGATGTCGGCCCGCCCCGAGATCTTGAGCAGGGCGGAGATCATCGCGTCGGGGTTCTTGGTCAGCTCGACCGCGCCAGCATCGGCGAGGTATTCGCGCGAGCGCGACAGCGACAGCCGGATCAGCACCGCGAGGAACCAGGAGATCGCGATCACGGCGATGCCGACGATGATGGCGAGCCCGTTGCCCTTCTTCGAATCGTCGGAGGAGACGCGGATATTGCTGCGGCCGAAGCCGCGGAAGACAAGCTCGCCGGCGAACGAGATCACCCCCGCGATGACGACGGCGATGACCATCAGCCTGACGTCGCCATTGCGGATATGCGTCAGTTCGTGTGCCAGCACGGCCTCGACCTCCTGGTCGTTGAGCTGTTCCAGCAGGCCGCTGGTGACGGTGACTGTGAACTGCTTGTCGTTGACGCCGCTGGCGAAGGCGTTGAGCGCGTCGCTTTGCATGATGGCAAGCCTGGGCATCGGCAGGCCGCGCGAGATGCAGAGGTTTTCCAGCATCCGGTAGAGCTTGGGATTCTCCGCCTGGGTGATGCCCTGTGCTCCCGTCACGGCCCCGATCATCGCGACATTCATGCGGAAGCCGATGACGACCCACAGGATCGTCGCCAGCGTGATGAAGGGGAACCACGACCGGAAGACGCGGTTCGCCTCGCTGAAGGCGGAGTGCCCGCGCGGCACCCCGCCATAGCCATAGGCGATCAGCAAGAGCCCCCAGGTGGTGAGATAGACCAGCAGGAAGAGCCCGGCGATCAGGAGGTTCGACCTGATCCGGTTATTGCGCTGATGGGTATAGAGCCCGAAGGCCTGCGCCATCGCAGCCGCTCCCTAAAAAGCATGTCGCGCGAAAGTGCGCAGCGGTTTTGCGATAACGACATGCGAAACACCAAAGACCGGAAGCGCAAGAGCGAAACTGAAGGCTTGCGACGCGCTTCAGGCCGGAACTCGCCTGTCGTCAGAATTTCACGCTGGGCGCGGTCTCGATCTGGGCGCGTGTCTCCGGGCCTACATCGAAGAATTCGCGCTGGGTGAAGCCCATCTGCGGCGCGAACAGCATCGCCGGGAAGGCCTGGATCGCGGCGTTGAATTCGCCGACCGCATTGTTGAAGAAGCGTCGCGCCGCGGCGAGCTTGTCCTCCACATTGCCGAGATCGACCTGGAGCTGCTGGAAATTCGCGCTCGCCTTCAGATCGGGATAGGCCTCGCCCAGCGCGAGCAGCCGGCCGACGGCGCCGGAAAGCTGCTGCTCGGCCGCCGCCTTGTCGTGCACGCTGCTGGCGCCCTGCGCGGCGTTGCGCGCCGCGATCACGGCGTCGAGCGTCGATTTCTCGTGGGTGGCGTAGCCCTTCACCGTCTCGACGAGGTTCGGGATCAGGTCGTGCCGCTGCTTGAGCTGGACGTCGATGTCGGCGAAGGCCTGGTTGACGCGCTGCCGCATCGTCACCAGCCCGTTATAGGTCATGACCAGATAGATCGCGAGGACGACGATCAGCCCCAGAATGATCCAGCCCATGAAGCGCTCTCCCCAAAGCCCGCGAAATGCTGCGCGACAGAGTGGCATGAAACCCGGGGCGCAAGGAAGCCGCACCCTTCAGGTTGATCTTGACGGCTTGCGACGGTCGTGAAAGGCGCGCAGTCGCGAAGAAAAGCGCCGTCTCGGCCGCGTATCCGGCCAATGGCCCTTGCTCTGATGCGGCGATTGCACTAAATCCCGCCTGTCCGAATGGCCGTGATCCATCATGCGCCGGGGGCGGCCTTTGAGGCTGGCTCCCGTTTCATGCTGGGGCGCGGTGTTCGGATGCGGATATCTCCGGCGGCTCTGGTGCCTGCGGCTCTTGGATGAGCCGGAAGCCTCCCGAGCGGAGGCGCCGACGGCAGCGATCCGGCCTGCAACACCAACCCAACGGCGCCATGCCGGACATCCGCGGGATACGCGGCCGGCTCCCAGGAGATTACATGTCTGCAGTTGAAAGCTACGCGGGCCGCGAGGATTTCGCCGCCCTGCTCGAAGAGTCCTTCACCAAGAACGAAGCCCTCGAAGGCTCCGTCATCAAGGGCAAGGTCGTCGCCATCGAAAAGGATATGGCGATCATCGACGTTGGCCTGAAGACGGAAGGGCGCGTTGCGCTCAAGGAATTCACCGGCCCCGGCCGTGAGCAGGAGCTGAACGTCGGCGACGAGGTCGAGGTTTATCTCGACCGGATCGAGAACGCGCTCGGCGAAGCCGTCATCTCGCGCGACAAGGCTCGCCGCGAAGAGAGCTGGGTCAAGCTCGAGAAGGCCTTCGAGGCCCGCGAGAAGGTCACCGGCATGATCTTCAACACCGTCAAGGGCGGCTACACCGTCGACCTCGACGGCGCCGTGGCCTTCCTGCCGCGCTCGCAGGTCGACATCCGCCCGATCCGCGACGTCGGCCCGCTGATGGGCCAGCCGCAGCCCTTCGAGATCCTCAAGATGGATCGCCGCCGCGGCAACATCGTCGTGTCGCGCCGCACCGTCCTCGAAGAGACCCGCGCCGAGGCTCGTTCCGAGCTCGTCGCCTCGCTCGAAGAGGGCCAGGTCATCGACGGCGTCGTCAAGAACATCACCGAATACGGTGCGTTCGTTGACCTCGGCGGCATCGACGGCCTGCTGCACGTCACCGATATGGCGTGGCGCCGCGTGAACCATCCGTCCGAGGTCGTGACCATCGGCCAGACGGTCAAGGTCAAGATCATCAAGATCAACCAGGACACGCACCGCATCTCGCTCGGCATCAAGCAGCTGCTGGCCGATCCGTGGGATGGCATCGCCGAGCGTTACCCGGTCGGCACCCGTCTCAAGGGCCGCGTGACCAACATCACGGACTACGGCGCGTTCGTCGAGGTGGAGCCGGGCATCGAAGGCCTGATCCACGTCTCCGAGATGTCCTGGACCAAGAAGAACGTCCACCCCGGCAAGATCGTCTCGACCTCGCAGGAAGTCGACGTCGCGATCCTCGAGGTCGATCCCGTCAAGCGCCGCATCTCGCTCGGCCTCAAGCAGACGCTGCGCAACCCGTGGGAAGTCTTCGCCGAGCAGCATCCGCAGGGCTCGGTTGTCGAGGGCGAGGTCAAGAACAAGACCGAGTTCGGTCTGTTCCTGGGCCTGGAAGGCGACATCGACGGCATGATCCACCTCTCGGACCTCGACTGGAACCGTCCGGGCGAGCAGGTCATCGAAGAGTACAAGAAGGGCGACGTCCTGCAGGCCGTCGTTCTCGATGTGGATGTCGAGAAGGAGCGCATCTCGCTCGGCCTGAAGCAGCTCGGCGGCGATCCCTTCGTGGATGCCGGCGAGTTCAAGAAGGGCCAGGTCGTCACCTGCGAGGTGGTCGAGGTCAAGGACTCGGGTCTCGACGTCAAGATCGTCGGCACCGACATGATGACCTTCATCAAGCGCGCCGAGCTCGCGCGTGACCGCGCCGAGCAGCGCCCCGAGCGCTTCGCCCCCGGCGAGAAGGTCGACGCCCGCGTCGTTCTCTTCGACAAGAAGGCCCGCAAGATCCAGGTCTCGATCAAGGCTCTGGAGATGGCCGAGGAGAAGGAGGCGATCGCCCAGTTCGGCTCGCAGGACTCCGGCGCCTCGCTCGGCGACATCCTGGGCGCGGCCCTCAAGAAGGCCAGCGACAAGAAGTGAGGCTTCGGCCGCGCAAGCGGCCGGACATTCAAGAGAGCCCGCGCGGAGCGATCCGCGCGGGCTTTTGTTTCGGTTGTCTTCACAGCCCTCGACCCGAGGTGCAGGCGCAGGCCTGTTTCTGGGGGCGAGGGCTGATCCGTCCATTTGCGAAAGGAGCTCGTCATGACCCCCGCCGCCATCGGCATCGACTTCGGCACCACCAACAGCGTCGTGGCGCTGGCAGGGGCCGACGGCTCGGTTGTGACACGCTCCTTCGCGACGAAGCAGGGCGCGGTCGACGCCTATCGCTCGGCGCTGATGTTCTGGCGCGAGGGACGCCCGCCGCATGCCCGCATCACCCATGTCAGCGGCCCCGATGCGCTGGACATGGCGCTTGGCATGACCAGCGAGCACCGCTTCCTGCAATCGCTCAAGACCCATCTTTCCAGTCGCGCCTTCCAGGAGACGCGGCTCTTCGGCAAGCTCTTCCGGCTGGAGGACCTGATCGGCGTCTTTCTCGGCGATCTGACCGAAGGGCTCGAGGATGCGGCGATGCTGCCGCTGATCTCGGGCCGCCCGGTCGTCTTCGCCGGCGAGCGGCCGGACGAGGAGCTGGCGCTCGGTCGCCTCGGTGCCTCCTATGCCAAGGCGGGCCTGGATCAGGTCGATTTCGCCTATGAGCCGCTCGGCGCCGCCTATTGGTACGCTCGCGACTTGAAGACCCCGCAGACCATGCTGGTCGCCGATTTCGGCGGCGGCACCAGCGACTTCTCGGTGATGCGTTTCGAGCCCGGCGAGCGCGGAGGGCTGGAGGCGATTCCGCTCTCCCATGCCGGCGTCGGCGTCGCCGGCGACACCTTCGACTATCGCATCATCGAGCACGCCGTCTCGCCGGCGCTGGGCAAGGGCACGGAATACCGTTCCTTCGGCAAACTCCTGCCGGTGCCGGCGCATTACCACGCCGCCTTCGCGCAATGGCACAAGCTCTCCTTGATGAAGAGCCGCGAGACCATGGCCGAGCTGCATGCCCTGATCCGCGAAGCGGTCGAACCCGGCAAGCTCGAGGACCTGCTGACCGTGATCGAATATGATCTCGGCTACGAGCTCTATCGCGCCGTCTCGGCTGCCAAGATCGCGCTCTCTGAGCATGACGAGACGGTGCTGCGCTTCGTGCAGATGGGCGTGGCGATCGAGACGCCGATCCGCCGCAGCGATTTCGAGCGCTGGATCGCCGAGGATGTCGGGGCCATCGAGACGGCGCTCGACCGGGCGCTGGCGGAAGCCGGCATCGATGGCGGCCGGATCGAGGCCGTCTTCATGACCGGCGGTACTTCGCATGTGCCGGCTGTGCGGTCGCTGTTCGACCGGCGCTTCGGCGCAGAGAAGGTTCACATCGGTGATGCCTTCCGCTCGGTCGCGAGCGGGCTCGCTTTGGTTGCGCTCGACCGGGCGCGCGCCTCGGTCGCGGCCTAGGCGACGCCTCGCGCCTTGCCCGACCGGCGGGACGGGGCTACATCACGGGCCCGCAGCCTACTGGAGTTTCCCGATGGCCTCCGATGCCGACCTGCTTGCCGATCGCCGCAGCCTGCGGCGCAAGCTGACGCTCTGGCGCGTGCTGGCTGTGCTCGGTGTGATCGCCGCGGCGGTCGTCGGCGGCCTCGCCTGGCGCGATGACGGCACGGTGTCCTTGTCCAGCCCGCACATCGCCCGCGTCTCCATCTCCGGCTTCATCTCGGGCGATCGCCGCACACTCGACCTGATCAAGTCGGTTGGCGACAGCAAGACGGTTTCCGCCGTCGTGCTCGACGTCAACAGCCCTGGCGGCACGACCTCTGGCGCCGAGGCGCTGCATGTGGCGCTGCGCGAGCTGGCCGGCAAGAAGCCGATCGTCACCGTGGTCAGCGGCCTCGCCGCCTCCGGCGGTTACATCGCGGCGATGAGCACCGACCATATCGTCGCGCGTGAAACCTCGCTCGTCGGTTCGATCGGCGTGCTCTTCCAGTATCCCAATGTCAGCCAGCTTCTCGGCACGGTCGGCGTCAAGGTCGAGGAGATCAAGTCGAGCCCGTTGAAAGCGGCGCCGAACGGCTTCGAACCGACCTCGCCGGAGGCGCGCGCCGCGCTGCAGAGCGTCGTCGATGACAATTACCGCTGGTTCAAGCAGATGGTGCATGACCGGCGCCGCCTCGATGACGCGCAGCTCGGCACGGCCTCCGACGGGCGCGTCTTCTCCGGTCGGCAGGCGCTCGGCCTCAAATTGATCGACGA
Organism: Bosea sp. AS-1; assembly: GCF_002220095.1. Lineage (GTDB taxonomy): Bacteria > Pseudomonadota > Alphaproteobacteria > Rhizobiales > Beijerinckiaceae > Allobosea. The sequence goes on along the minus strand of NZ_CP022372.1, from coordinate 4,638,363 downwards.
GCTCGGCGGCGAGCGCGAGGGCATCGCCTGGCTCGAAAAGGAGAAGAAAGTCGCCAAGGACCTGAAGGTCCGCGACTGGCGCCCGCGCAGCAGTTCTTCGCGCTTCGGGCTGTGGAGTCTGGCCGAGGTCTCGGCGCGTCTGGCCGGCCTCGACGGGCTGGCGGCGACGATTGCGCGGGCGGCGGATCAGCCTGTCGGCTTGCGGCTTGACGAGCCTCTGGCGCTCTGGCAGCCTGCCGCTGAAAAGTGATGTTGATACAAATGGTTATACTCCAGCGATGATTAAATCAGAACTCGTTCAGCGGATCGCCGAGCAGAACACCCATCTCTATCAGCGCGATATCGAGAACATCGTCTCTGCGATCCTGGACGAGATCGTGAAGGCGCTGGCGCGAGGGGACCGGGTGGAGTTGCGCGGCTTCGGCGCCTTTTCCCGCAAGGCGCGCTCGGCCCGCATCGGCCGCAACCCGCGCACCGGCGATGCGGTGGAGGTCGAGGAGAAGTTCGTTCCCGTCTTCAAGACGGGCAAGGAGCTGCGCCTGCGCCTCAACGGCAAGGCTTGAGCCCTGAGAGCCGGCAGCTTCCGCGCATGCCGGCACGGAGATTGCGATGAAGGCCTTCTTCAAGGCGCTGGTTCTGGTGCCGATCGCGCTGCTGATCGTGCTGTTCTCGATTGCCAACCGGGGTCCGGTCCGGATCTCGCTCGACCCGTTCAGTCGCGACCTGCCGACGCTGTCTTATGAAATCCCGCTCTTCCTGGTCGTGCTGGCGGCGATCTTCCTGGGCGTGCTCGTCGGTGGGCTGGCCTCCTGGCTGGCTCAGGGCAAGCATCGCAAGGCGGCGCGTCGCAGCCGCCGCGAGGTCGAGGTCCTGCGTTCGGAAACGCAGGCGCTGCGCTCGGCCGTGCCTGATTCTGCTTTGCCCGCCCTGACCGACGGACGGAATTGATGCGCCTTTTCGATGCGGCCGAGATCGACGCGGCCCTGAACTATCCGGGACTGATCGATATCCTCGACGAGGCGTTTCGCGGTGAGGTCGTCGCACCCAAGCGCGGCCAATACGCCATCGAGCGCCCGGGCGAGGACGATGCCATTCTGCTGACCATGCCCGCCTGGAGCGGCCCGGCGGCGGAAAAGCCCTATATCGGCACCAAGATCGTCTCGGTCTTCTTCGGTAATGGCAAGCGCAACCTGCCGGGCGTGATGGGCGCCTATCTGCTGATGGATGGTGCGACCGGCCGGCCGCTCGCCGTGATGGACGGCAATCGCCTGACGACCTGGCGCACTGCCGCGGCTTCCGCTTTGGCGTCGCGCTACATGTCCAATCCCGAAGCCAGTCACATGCTGATGGTCGGAGCGGGGGCGCTCGCTCCCTTCATCGTCAAGGCGCACCGTTCGGTGCGGCCGCTGACCGACATCGCGATCTGGGCGCGGCGGCCGGAAGCGGCCGAGGCCACGGTGGCGGAGCTGGCGAAGGACGGCATCGCCGCGCGCGCCACGACCGATCTCGAAGGCGAGGCCCGCACGGCCGACATCATTTCCTGCGCCACAAACGCCACCGAGCCGCTGATCCACGGGCACTGGCTCAAGCGCGAGGCGCATCTCGACCTGATCGGCGGCTTCACCATGCAGATGCGCGAGGCCGATGCCGATGCGTTGCATCGCGCCCGTGTGGTGGTCGATTCTAGCAAGGCGATCGACGAGGGCGGCGATGTCGCGGTTGCGATCGCCGAAGGCAGCTACAGCGCCGACAAGGTGGCCGGCACGCTGGCCGATCTCTGCCATGGGCGCATCGAGGGCGGCGTTGCCGGCGGCGGCATCACGCTGTTCAAGTCGGTCGGCGTCGCGCTCGAGGATCTCGCCGCGGCGGTGGCCGTCTGGGAGCATGACACCGGCCGGTCCTGACCGGCCGGCCGACCGGACCCGTTCCGTCAGACCCTGAGCGGAGCGCCGCCGATGGCGCCCAGAAGCCATAGGATCAGCACGACCACCAGGACCAGGCCGACGACACCGCCGAGTCCCGCCGGTCCATAGCTGCGATGTCCGTAATATCCGCCGCCGCCGAGCAGCAGGATCACCAGCAGGACAATCAGAAGCGTAGACATGAGGGTTTCCTTGTTCTTCGCGCCAAATGACGCAGTCGACAAGGAAACCCCGGTTGAGAAGGGCTGTTCCGCCCGATGGCGCCTCCGCCGCCGCGGAAACTGTGCTCCGCGTCAGCAGACGCTCTAATCGGCCTTGATGCCGGTCTCCTTGATCAGGCCGCCCCATTTCGTCAGTTCGGATTGCAGGAACGCCCCCAACTCGGCCGGCGCCCAGCCGCCTGGCTCCGCTGCCAGCGCGTCCATCTTGGCGCGGAGGGCGGGGTCGGCGACACCGGCCTTGGTGTCGGCCTGGATCTTGTCGATGATCGCTTGTGGCGTCTTCGCCGGCGCAAACAGCGCGAACCAGGACGAGACGTCGAAGCCGGGCACGGTTTCCGCGATCGGCGGATATTCCGGCGCCGTCGGCGCGCGCTTGGCCGTCGTCACACCGAGGCCGCGGATGGTGCCGCTCTTCGCCTGGGGCAGCGACGAGGTGATGTTGTCGAAGATCAGGTCGACACGGCCGCCCATCAGGTCCTGGACTGCCTGGGCGGAGCCGCGATAGGGCACATGCACCATCTTCGTGCCGGTGAGCTTCTGGAACAGTTCGCCGGAGAGGTGCAGCGAGGTACCGACGCCGGAGGAGGCATAGGTCAGCTTGCCGGGATTGGCCTTGGCATAGGCGACGAGCTCGGCGACGTTCTGCACCGGCAGGTCGTTGCGCACGACGAGCAGATTGGGCACCAGCGCCACCATGGTGATCGGAGCGAGATCCTTCACCGGGTCGTAGTTCACCTTCGCATAGAGGTAGCGGTTGGTGGCGAGCCCGACCGAGGCGATCAGCAGCGTATCGCCGTTCGGCTCGGCCTTCGCTGCGGCCTCGATCCCGATATTGCTGCCGGCGCCGGGGCGGTTCTCGACCACGATCACATTGCCCCATGTCTGGCTGAGCTTGTCGGCGACGAGCCGGCCGAGCACGTCGGTCGCGCCTCCGGGCGTGAACGGCACGATGAGCTTGATCTGGCGTCCTTGCGGCCAGGGTTGCTGGGCGAAGCCTGGTCCCGAACTGAGCAGTACGGCGCCGGTGCCGGCGAGCAGGGAGCGGCGATCGATGCGGGCTGGCATGGCTTTCCTCCGTTTTTGCATCCGGCGACCTCGCCGCCTTCCCCGCTACGCTGCAATCAGCAGCTCGCCTTGTCCATTCGCCTGCTTGACCATCGACCTTGGCGGCGACGATCCTGCATCGATGCGCCACGCCATCCGAATCGCTGCTTTCCTCGCCATCATGGCTGGCCTCGCGCCTGTCTCGGCCCAGGCCCAGTCCACGGCTGACCAGGAGGCGCGGACGCGTGCCGCCAACATCGCCAACTGGCCGGATGCCGCCCGCTCGCTCTTCGGCCAGAAGACGACGCCCGCGCATCTGCCGCCGCGGGCCATCGGCTCCTATGCCCGCGGCTGCCTCGCCGGTGGCGCGGCACTGCCCCTCGACGGACCGAGTTGGCAGGTGATGCGGCTCAACCGCAACCGCAACTGGGGCCACCCGGTGCTGATCGACTATCTCGAGAAGCTCGCCCGCGACGTGCCGCGCATCACCGGCTGGGCCGGGCTTCTGGTCGGCGACATGTCGCAACCGCGAGGTGGGCCGATGCTGACCGGCCATGCCTCGCATCAGATCGGCCTGGACGCTGACGTTTGGCTAACGCCGATGCCGAAGGGCCGGCTCGATCGCGACCAGCGCGAGAACATGCCTGCTGTCAACATGGCCCGCTCCGACTGGCGTGATGTCGACCCGCGCTACTGGACACCGGCCCATGTCCGCCTGCTCCGGACCGTCGCAGCGGATCCGAAGGTGGAGCGCATCTTCGTCAATCCGGCGCTGAAGGTCGCGCTTTGCCGCGAGCCCGGGGATCGGAGCTGGCTCGACAAGGTCCGGCCGATCTGGGGCCATAACTACCACTTTCATATCCGGCTGGCCTGTCCGGCCGGCATGGCGAGTTGCGTGCCGCAGGAGCCGCCGAATTTCGGCGATGGCTGCGGGGCGGAGCTGACCGGCTGGGTCGAGCGTCAGTACAAGGCGATCTTCCATCCGCCCAAGCCGAAGCCGGGGCCGAAACCCAAGCCCAAGCCGCCGATGTCGCTCGATGCCCTGCCGCCGGAGTGCCGGCAGGTGCTGGCCTCGCCCTGAACTCCGGGGTCAGCGGCGCTTCGTCACCCGTCCGGAGCTGTAGGCGAAAGGATCATGGTCCGGCGAGATCGGCTGGGCCTCGTCCGATCCCTGCTGGTCGACGACGCCGGAGCCGCCGCCATCGCCGAGCACGGCCTCTTCTTCTGAGGGTTCGACGGCGCCGGGCAGGGCGAGCGGCCCGCGCTGCTCGCTCGGCAGAGGCTGCGGCTGGAAGCGCGACCGGCCCTGACTCTGACCCTGGCGCTGGCGCGCATCATAGTCCTGCAAGAAGCGCATCTGCGCGTCGAGACTGTGGTCCTGGCCGCGCCCGTTATTCGCGACCGGGTAGCCACCCTGCACGCTGCCGGGCGGGCGCATGCCGTCATTCGGCTGGCGCAGCATCGGGCCGCCGGCATAGGCCGCGGCAGCGGGGGCGCTTCCGCGCGGCGTGGCCGGCGCGTTCTGCGCCGAGGAATAGGTCCGGCCCGGATCGGCAGGAGGCAGGTTGTAGTTCGGCGTGTACTTGATGATCGGCTTGCAGATGTGCCGGCCCTTGGTGTGGCGGGCGAGGTCGATATGGATGTGGTCGTAATGCATCGGGTCGGCGCCCGGGCCGAGCACGGTGCCGAAATAGGTGCAGGCACCCACGAAGACCTCGCGCAGGAAGTTTTGTTCTTCCGGCGAGCCGCGCCAGCCTTCCTTGACCGTGACGGTCCGACCGTCGTTCAGCCGGAAGGAGAACACGTCGACGGCATTGCCGAAGGCGTGCTCCGAGGTGCGCGTCGTATAGGTGCCGTTGTTCATCGAGCGGCAGGAATAGGAGCCGGCACGGATCTCGATCACCTGTGCACCGAAGATGTTCATCGCAGCCGGCTGCACCACCTCGGCGAACCACTGGTCGGTCGTCGCGACGACCGGGCAGGCGAGGAGGGCGGGGCTCTTCAGGCTGACGCTGCCGTTCTGCAGGGCCGTGACCTTGAGCGGCTGCTGCATGCCGCAGGTTCCCGGTCCGTCGATGGCCTTACCGTGCAGGCTGACATAGCTCGAGATCTGCACCTGGCCGGATTGCAGGCAGGTCGCTTCAGCCTGGTCACGCCAGGGCGCACGCTGGGCTTTCTGGAATTTGCCGCAGCCGGCCAGCCCGGCGGCGCCGGCGAGGCCAACTGCGATGAGGGCGAGTTTCACGCGTCGCATGACCAATCAAATGCGAAGCGTTTGGTGAACGGTTTCTCAACCGACTGCGCCCCGGCCGCCACAGCCGGATTAACTTTGGCACAGTGGTGAATACGGACTTAATCGGGCGTGTTTGACGTTAACCTGCCGCGATTCTTCCGCTTCTCCCTCGCGTTCCCGATCAATGCGAGGTCAGGCTTGCGAGCCTCCGAGAAGATCGCTTTGGTGGCCCTGAACAGCTTGCGCGCCGGCGGTCGGAAAGACTGTTGGTCGCCAGAAATATCCCCAAATCTATTCAATGCTTTAACCTCGATTTAAGCATGATCTAGCCTTCGCCTCGGAGCTGCCACGATGCTGCCCCCTTGCGGCCCCCGCCAGTTCTGGTAGGTTCTGCGACAGGTCAATGACACAGGAGGGTGTGATGGCTGTCACGCTACGTCTCGACCGGTTGATCATGGGTGCGGCTTTCGTTTTCATGATGGCAATCGTTTTGGGAGCGTTCTGACAAAGGGTCAGTCTCGCAGTCGATAGGACCACAAGAGCCATAAGAAGTGACGCCGCCGGGAGATGTCTCGGCGGCGTTTCTGTTACCGCGAACCGTTTCCTGCTGCGAAGACTTCAGCTTTCGGGGCAGGGGGTCTCGGTGACTTGCCAGGACATGATGTTGGTTACGCGTCCGCAGGTCGCGACCCTGCGACCTTGGGTCGTGCGAATGCAGGACGCGGAGCCCTCCGCGATCTTCCGGCCGTCGTTCCAGCAGAAGCAGAGTGGCTCGGGCGCCTGGGCCAGGCGCGGGCCGTCGAGCGGAATGGCTGGCTCCGCGGCGGCTGCTTCGGTGACAAGCAGCAGAACCGCGAGAGCCAGGAGCCAGCTCAGCAGGCGGTGTCGGCGAGGCCTCGCTTCATCTGCGAACATGGCGCTCTCCCTCCGCCCTGGAGAGGCCGGGCGGAACCACAGTTTACCACGGGGCACCGATCGCGACGAATGATTATGTACTGATTTGAAATAGTGAGATATTTCAGCCGGTTAACAAATGCCCGCCTTGCGGCCGGCCTTGTCCTCTCCCATATTGCCGGAGGTTGAGCCCATGGGGGCTCCGGGAGGAACAATGTCTCTGATCTCGCTCGCCCGTCACGGACGTGCCGTCGCCCTGGTCGTTGGAGCCCTGATGCTGGTACCGCTGGCCGCGGAAGCGCGCCCCGGCGGCGGCCGTAGCATGGGCAGCCGCGGAGGGTATTCGAACAGCGCCCCGGCGCCGACCAATACGATTCCCGGCGGCGCGCAGCCATTCCAGCGCAGCACCGCTCCGTCGTCCTCTTATGCCAATCCGGGCATGGGCGCTGGCGCTGCCGCTCAGGCCGCGCGCCCGTCCTTCGCCCGCAACATGATGATGGGCATCGGCGCGGGCCTGCTCGGCGCGGGCCTGTTCGGTCTGCTCTCGGGCTCGGGCTTCTTCGGCGGCCTGGCCTCGCTCGGCGGCCTGCTCGGCTTCCTGCTGCAGATCGGCCTGATCGTCGGCATCGTCATGCTGGCTATCCGCTTCTTCCGCCGCCGCACCGAGCCTCAGCTCGCTGGTGCCGGTGCGCCCTATGCCCGCGAGACGCAGGGGGCGCGGCCCGACGCGCCCCAGCCCGCTGCTGCGCGGATGGGCGGGTTCGGCGGTGGCGCGGCCCAGCCGGCGTCCACCCCGATCCAGCTCGACGGCGCGGACTTCAACGCCTTCGAGCGCCTGCTCGGCGAGATCAACACCGCCTATTCGAATGAGGACGAGGCCGGCCTGCGCCAGCGCGTCACGCCGGAGATGTTCGGCTATTTCGACGAGGATCTGACCGAGAACGCCCGTCGTGGGGTCGCCGACCGCGTCACCGACGTCAAGCTGCTGCAGGGCGACCTGTCGGAAGCCTGGCGCGAGGGCACGACCGACTACGCCACGGTCTCCATGCGCTTCAGCCTGATCAACGCGCTCTATGACCGCAAGAGCGGCCGCGTCGTCGACGGCAATGCGACCGCACCGCAGGAGGTCAGGGAGTTCTGGACCTTCCAGCGCGAGCGCGGCGGCGAGTGGAAGCTCTCGGGCATCCAGCAGGCAGCCTGAACGCGGGCATTGCCCAGCGCAGATATCCAGCGACGGCCGGGGTGACCCGGCCGTTTTTCGTATGCGCTCCCTCTCGCGCGGTTTCGGGTGTCGCGGCTCGCCGAACCGGCTTATAGCGGGATTTGTCTACATCCCGCTTCCGGCCGGAAGCTGTTTCGGAGCCTGCCCATGAGTGACATGCGTCTCGTCGTCGTCGGTGCCGCAGGGCGCATGGGCCGCATGCTGATCAAGGCGATCGACCAGGCGCAGGGCTGCCGGCTCGTCGCGGCCGTGGAGCGCCCGGGCTCCCCGGCCCTCGGGGCCGATGCCGGTCCGCTCGCCGGCCTGCCGCTACTCGGCGTGACGGTGACCGGCGATCCTGCCGCGGCTTTCGCAATGGCCGATGCGGTGCTGGATTTCACCTCGCCCGAGGCGACCGTCGCTTTCGCCGGCCTCGCAGCCGAGGCCGGTATCCTCCATGTCGTCGGCACCACCGGGTTGGAACCGTCTCACCTGCAGGCGCTGGCCGAGACGGCACGGCGCATCCCGATCATCCGCTCCGGCAATATGAGCCTTGGCGTCAATTTGCTCGCGGCCCTCGTCCGCAAGGTTGCCGCCACGCTCGGCACCGATTGGGACATCGAGATCGTCGAGATGCATCACCGCATGAAGGTCGATGCCCCCTCGGGCACCGCCGTTCTGCTCGGCGAGGCGGCCGCCGAAGGACGCGCCGTCGAGCTGGCCGAGCAACGTGTTGCCGGGCGCGACGGCATCACCGGCGCGCGCGCCCCGGGCACGATCGGCTTCGCGGCGCTGCGCGGCGGCACCGTGGTCGGCGATCACAAGGTCATCTTCGCCGGCGCTGGCGAACGGCTGGAGCTCGCCCATGTCGCGGAGGACCGCAGTCTCTTCGCGCAGGGCGCCATCAGGGCGGTGCTCTGGGGCCGGGGCAGGGCGCCGGGACTCTATTCGATGGCCGATGTGCTCGGCCTCGACGCGCTCTAGGCGAGGAAAGCGGACACAGCCATGACGCGCCTCGTCGTCGCTCCGGGCGTCTTCCACTGGCCGGGCCGGCTTTCGGCCGCCGAGCAGGGCGCGCTTCTGGCCGAGCTGCGCGCGGTCGCGCGCCGGGCGCCGTTCTTCCAGCCGCGCATGCCGAAGACGGGCAAGCCCTTCTCGGTCAGGATGACGAATTGCGGCCCGCTTGGCTGGGTCTCGGACGAGAGTGGCTATCGCTACCAGCCGCTCCATCCCGAGACGAAGGAGCCCTGGCCGCTCCTGCCCGCGCCGCTCCTGGCGCTGTGGGAGGAACTCTCCGGCTATCCGCATCCGCCCGAGGCCTGCCTCGTCAACTACTACGCGGCCGGCACGAAGATGGGCCTGCATCAGGACCGCGACGAGCAGGATTTCGAGGCACCCGTTCTCTCGATCTCGCTTGGTGATGCCGCGCTCTTCCGGATCGGCGGCACGACGCGCGGTGGCAAGACGACGTCGCTGAAGCTCGCTTCCGGCGATGTGTTGCTGTTCGGCGGCGAGGCGCGGCTGGCCTATCACGGCATCGACCGCATCCTGTCGGGTTCCTCGACGCTGCTGCCCGAAGGTGGCCGCATCAACCTGACGCTGCGGCGTGTGACCAAGCCGGATTGAGCTAGTCGGCCGCTTTTCCCGGCAGTCGCGGGAACGACCAGCCGAACAGGAGCGAGCCGGCCCTCAACCCGAACCCCACCGCGACGCCGCCGAGCATGACGATGAGGCCGGTGAGGCCGAGCCCGACCAGCAAGGCGGTGGTCGCGGCGCCGGCCGTCGCGGCGGTGACGTAGAATTCGCGGCTCCATAGCACCATCGGCCGGTCACCGGCGAGGATGTCGCGCAGGATGCCGCCGAAGGTCGCGGTCATCGCGCCGAGCGCGACCGCCGACATCACCGGGGCGCCGGAATCGAGGCCCCTCAGCGTGCCGATGACGGCGAAGAGGGAGAGGCCAGCCGCATCGGCCCAAAGCAGCAGGCGCCGCCCGCTCCAGCCTTCGAGCACGCCCGGCCGGAGATAGGCCAGCACCCAGCCGCCGAGCGCGACCACGGTGCAGATGACGACGTCGGTGGGATCGCGCACCCAGAAGGCACTGTGCCCGAGCAGCAGCTCCCGCAGCGTCCCGCCGCCGACGCCGGTGACGGTCGCCAGCAGGATGAAGCCGAACGGATCCATGCCCTTTCGGGCTGCGACGAGGGCTCCGGTCAGCGCGAAGATGGCGACGCCGGCGCCCTCGAACATCGATCAGCGGCCTTCCGACAATGGCGATTGGCTAGTGATGCTTGGGCTCGTCGCCGCCGGTCTCGCCCGCCGGGGGCTCGGCCGCCTTCGGCGCACCGGAGGAGACGCCGACGAGGGCCGGGCGCAGCACGCGCTCGCCGATCTTGTAGCCGATCTGGACGACTTTGGAGACGAGCCCCTTGGCGATGGCCGCGTCGGGCGCCTCGAACATCGCCTGGTGCAGGTTCGGATCGAATTTCTCGCCCTGGGGATCGACCCGGCGGACGCCATGACGCTCCAGGGTCTTGAGCAGTTCGCGCTCGGTCAGCTCGACGCCGTCATACAGCGCCTTCAGCGTTGCGTCGGCGGCGTTGCGGGCCGCGTCCGGAACGCTTTCCAGCGCCCGGCGCAGATTGTCCGAGGAGCCGAGCAGGTCACGCGCAAAGCTGGTCACGGCATAGGCCTTCGCATCGGAAATCTCGCGCTCGGTGCGCCGGCGCAGGTTCTCCATCTCGGCGAGGGTGCGCAGCAGCTTGTCCTTGAGGTCGTCGCGCTCGGCCTGAAGCGCCGTGATCCGGGCCTCGCTGCCTCCTTCGGTAGCCTGAGCCTGCTCAGGAGCGTTGGCTGCGGCTTCGAGGTTCGGGTCTTCCGTCGCAGGGTTCTGCGTCATCGCGTCTTCCAATTCCCTTCATCTGGCCCGCCGCGCCGGACATGGCCGGGCGTCGTGGAACATTGCCCGGGGGCGCGGCTGCGTTCGCAGCCGATATCGGGCTTATGGCGCCCTAAATCAAGCACGCGCCGGGACTTTCGTCCGGTTCGAGGCCGCCTTGGCGCCCTCGAACTCGAAGACCTCGAGCAGGGCCTTGCGGATGGTGAGCTGGCGCGCCGTCGAGGTGATCTTCGCATGGGTCAGGTCGGTGACATAGAAAACGTCGACCGCCTTCTCGCCGAAGGTCGCGATATGCGCCGAGGCGATGTTCAGGTTGAGCTTCCCGATCGCGGTGGTGAGGTCGTAGAGCAGGCCCGGCCGGTCGAGTCCGGACACCTCCAGAACCGTGTGGCGGGTCGAGAGCACGTTGTCGATGACGATCTCCGGCGCGAGCTGGAAGGTCTGGCCGCGCGGCGGGGGCGCGCGCCGCTGCGCCACCAGATCCGCGATCTTGATCTCGCCCTTCAGCGCCCGCTCGATCGCGGCGGCGATGCGTTCGGCCCGGCGCAACTCGTCATCGTCCCGCTCGAAGGCGCGCGAGACCGAGATCGTGTCGAGCGCGAGCCCGTCGCTGGTGGTGAAGATCTGCGCGTCGACGATGTTGCCGCCCGCCGCCGCACAGGCGCCGGTGACGATGGCGAGCAGCCGCGGATGGTCGGGCGCGAGCACGGTGAGCTCGGTCACGCCGCGGAACTGGTCGGTCTCGACCATGGTGGCGGTGGTACGGCCGGCCTTCTCGGCCTGGCGCAGGAAGCGGGCATGCCGCTCCTGGTCACCGAGGTCGACCTTGATCCAATAGGCCGGATAATGGCGCGCGATATAGGCCTCGCGCTCCTCTTCTTCCCAATCGGCGAGGCGCTGGCGCAGGCCGTCCTGCTTCTGGCCGATGCGGACCTTGCGCTCGACTGCCGAATGGCCGCCGGTGAGGACGATCTCGGTCTCGTAGTAGAGCGTGCGCAGGAGCTGGCCCTTCCAGCCGTTCCAGACGCCGGGGCCGACCGCCTTGATGTCGGCGACCGTCAGGATCAGCAGCAGCTTCAGCCGCTCCAGCGTCTGGACCGTGGCGGCGAAGCTCTCGATCGTCTTCGGGTCGCCGAGGTCGCGGCTCTGGGCGATGGTCGACATGTCGAGGTGGTGCTCGACCAGCCAGGCGACCGTCTCCGTCTGGCCCGGCGTCAGCCCGAAGCGCGGGCCGAGCTTGCGGGCGATGCGCGCGCCCGCGATCGAATGGTCCTCGGGCCGCCCCTTGGCGATGTCGTGCAGGAACAACGCGACATAGAGCGCGCGCCGATTGGCGATGCTTGGCATGATCTCGTTCGAGAGCGGGTGCTCGGCTTCCAGGCCCCCGGCATCGATCTCGGCCAGCACGCCGATGGCGCGGATCAGATGCTCGTCCACCGTGTAATGGTGGTACATGTTGAACTGCATCATCGCCACGACCCGGCCGAAATCCGGGATGAACCGGCCGAGCAGCCCGGATTCGTTCATCCGCCGCAGCACCACCTCCGGCGAGCGCCGCGCGGTCAGAATCTCGATGAAGATGCGGTTGGCCTCCGGGTCGTTCCGCAGGCCCGGCGTGACCAGTTTCAGCGACTGCGTCACCAGCCGGCTAGTATCCGGATGGATGGCGAGATCCTCGCGGCTGGCGATCTGGTAGAGCCTGATCAGGTTGACCGGGTCGCGCTCGAAGGCGCTGTCGTCGATGACAGCCAGGCGCTGGCCCTTCAGGGTGAAATCGGTATGGCCGAGCGCGCGCACCCGCTTGCGCTTGGCGAAGGAGCCGAGCAGGCGCGACAGGCTGGCGCGCGGCTTCTGCTGGCGCGCCTCCAGCGCGGCGCAGACGATGGCAGTGAGATCGCCGACATCCTTGGCGACGAGGAAATACGCCTTCATGAAGCGCTCCACCGGCGCCTGGCCGCTGCGCCCCGCGAAGCCGATTGCTGCCGCGACCTGCTGCTGCAGATCGAAGGAAAGGCGCTCCTCGGCACGCCCGGTGATGAAATGCAGCCAGCAGCGCACCCGCCACAGGAAATCCTCCGAGCGCTGGAACATCTGCAGTTCCTGCTTGTCGAACAGCCCGGCGGCGACGAGGTCGCGCACATCCTGCACGCGATAGGCGTATTTCGCGATCCAGAACAACGTATTGAGGTCGCGCAGCCCGCCCTTGCCGTCCTTCACATTGGGCTCGACCAGATAGCGCGACGCGCCGGCGCGCTGCACGCGCGTCTCGCGCTCGGCGAGCTTGGCTTCGGTGAAGGCCGCCGCCGTACCTTCGACCACCTCCGCGTCGAAGCGCCGGACCATCTCGTCGAACAACGCCCGGTCGCCGGCCAGGAAGCGCGCCTCCAGCAGGGCCGTGCGGATCGTCATGTCGGCGCGGGCTTCGCGGATGCAGTCGTCGACCGAGCGGACGGAGTGGCCGGTCTTCAGCTTCAGATCCCAGAGCGGATAGAGCATCGACTCGACCACGCTCTCTCCCCAGGCGGTCTGCTTGTGCGGAAACAGGAAGAGCAGGTCGACGTCGGAGCCCGGCGCCAGCGTGCCGCGGCCATAGCCCCCGACGGCCACCACCGCGATGCGCTCGGACTGCGAAGGGTTGTCGGCCGGGTAGAAATAGCTGGTCGCCGCTTTGTGCAGCGCCACGATGACCGCATCCATCACGGCGGACAGCCGGCGCGCGCAGGCAAGCCCGCTGCGCTGGTTTTCGAGAATGCTGCGTGCCGAGGCCTGCCCGTCGTCGAGCAGTCGGCGGAGCGCTGCGACGAGAAGCTGGCGCTTCTGTGCCTTGTCGCGCCGGTGGCCCGAATCCAGCAGCCGGGCCACGCCGGCTTCGGCATCCTGCAGCATTTCGGTCAGGGGAAGGGCGGGCTTGTCGGGGGCGGCTGACACGGCAGCTTGGTCTCGCGGTGGAGCCTGCTTCTAACATGGTGGGGATCGACACGGGAAACGTCAAAGATTGGCAGCGCTCGGGGGGAGTTGAGCCATCCCGGTTGCGATCTGCTGTTTGACATACAGAACGCGTGGACCTAATAAGCGGATACGCGCCGATTTGAGCCAGCAGCTTGCGGGCGCGAAACAAATGCAGCTAAAGCGTGGGAAGAGGCAGCAAGGCTGCTTCGATCCCTCGTATCGTCGACAGAGGGATCGTTTGATGTCGAGCTTCGATCAGATTTCCGAGATTTGCGCGGACGAGACGCTCGCCCTGAAGGCGATCGACCTCGAGGTGTCGCGGGGTGAGGTCGTGGCCGTGCTCGGTCGTGACGGTTCCGGCAAGAGCGCCCTGTCGCGGTTCGCCGCCAGCCACGGTGAATCCGGTCTCGGCGCGATTCGTTTCGGCGGCGCGGCCGTTGCTGGCTCGCGGGCCGACATCGGGACCATCGCGCGCGAACCTGTTTTCTTCCCCTGGCTCAGCGTCTCGGAGAACCTCGGCTTCGGCCTGCCGCATCGCTCGGCCTTCGAACGCGAGGGGCTGGTGGCGAATGCGCTGGTGCGCGCGGGCCTTGCCGGCCATGCGGCATGCCGGCCGGACGAGCTCTCCATCGAACAGCAGCAGCGCCTTGCCATAGCGCGGGTCCTTGTGGCGCGGCCGAAACTGCTCCTGCTGGACGAGCCCTTTGCGACGCTCGATCCGGCATTGCGGGCGATGCTCTACGACCTGCTGCTGGCGCTAGTGCGCGAAAGCCGCACCGCGATCCTCTTCGCGACGCGGGAGGTTGAGGAAGCCGTGGCGCTGGCCGACCGTATCGTCGTGACGCAGCCCGGAACCGGCCGCATCCGTTACGCCCTCGACAACCTGCTTCCGCGCCCGCGCGACCGGCGCTCGGCTGCCTTCGTGGCGGCGAGGCGCGAGTTGCGCCATGCTCTGGAGCGCTGCTCGCGCGAGGAAGTGCCGCAGCAGGAGCAACCGGCAGCGGCGGCCTGAGACCGGCCGGCGGGGCTGGCGCGGGCCGCGGCTTCGGCCTATCAGCCGCGAGACGCGATTTTCGCCGCTCGAACGAGAGGGTCGGTTCCATGGACATCACCGCGCTGCGCGCCTTGCAGGCGCCGCTCAAGGACGCGTATCGCAGCAACCCGGACGCCGCGGTCATCACGCTCAAGGCCCGTGGCGAGCTCGACGACCAGAACATCGCCTGCAAGGTCGAGACCGGCCGCGCCATCGCGCTGGCTGGCCTGCATCCGGCTACGGGCGGTTCGGGGGCGGAGCTCTGCTCCGGCGACATGCTGCTGGAGGCGCTGGTCGCCTGTGCCGGCGTTACGCTGAAGGCGGTCGCGACCGCGCTGGAGATCGAGCTGAAGAAGGGTGTTGTCCGCGCCGAGGGCGATCTCGACTTCCGCGGTACGCTCGGCGTCGCCAAGGATGCCGCCGTCGGCTTCAAGGCGATCCGTCTCTCCTTCGATGTCGAGACCGACGCGCCGCAGGAGAAGCTCGACACGCTGCTCAAGCTCACCGAGCGCTACTGCGTGGTCTTTCAGACGCTGAACGTGAAGCCGGAGCTCTCAGCCGCGCTCAACCGCGGCTGATCACTCCGCCGCAGCCTTCAGCTCCAGCCCCTTGGCGAAGGGCAATTTCGGCTCGCTCTTCTCGTCGTCGAAATCGAGCGCGCCGATCTTCTCGGCGCGGCTGGTGACCTTGCCGGCCGAGGTCTTGATCTGGCCGACATCGTCCTGCGCCTGCCGGAAATGATTGTCGAGTTTGTCGACGCGCTCGCCGAGTCGGCGCACGTCGTCGAGCAGCTTGCCGACCTCGGTCTGGATGACCTGCGCCTCCTCGCGCATCCGCGCGTCGCGCACCAGCGACTGCATGAGCTGGATCGCCAGCGCCAGCAGCGAGGGCGAGACGATCATGATGCGCGCCCGGTGTGCCCGCTGCACGACATCGTCGAAATGCTCGTGCAGATCGGCATAGATCGATTCCGATGGCACGAAGAGCAGGGCCACGTCCTGTGTCTCGCCGGGCAGGAAATAGCGTTCGGCGATGTCCTTCACATGCACGCCGACATCGTTGCGCACGCGCTGGCCGGCCGCCTTCTTCGCGTCGTCGCCGCGCGCCTCCCGCAGCAGCGTGAAGCTCTCCAGCGGAAATTTGGCGTCGATGACGAGCCCGCGCCCGTCGCCGGGCAGCGTGACGAGGCAGTCCGGCCGCTTGCCGTTCGACAATTGCGGCTGGAAGGCGAAGAACGCGGCGGGCAGACCGTCGCGGATGATCGCCTCCATCCGGCCCTGGCCATAGGCACCGCGCGCCTGCTTGTTGGCGAGCACGTCCCTGAGCGTCACCACCTCGGAGGTGAGGTCAGTCAGGTTCTTCTGGGCGCTGTCGATGACCGCCAGCCGCTCCTGCAGCTTGCCGAGGCTTTCGGTGGTCTGCTGGACATTGCGCTCCAGCCCGGCGCCGACCTGCTGGCGTAAGCCATCCATTCGCTCGGCGACGAGGCGGGCGAGGTCGCCCTGCCGGGTCGAGAGGATCTCGGCCATGGATTGCATCCGCCCGGCGAGCTCCGCCTGCTGGCGGTTCATCTCCGCGACCTTGTCGTCCATTTCACGGGCGCGTTCGGCCGCCATTGCCGCTTCGATCGCGCGGTTGCGGCTGCCGCGCCAGCTCGCGATCACCGCCATCAGCAACAGAGCGAGGCTCAAGGCCGCGAAGCCGAGCGCCGCTTCCGCCCAGGTCACGGGCCGTTCGAGCAGGATGAAGGCAATGGCATTCATGACCGGAGCCTAACTGATTCGAGTTGGAATTGCGAACGAAAGCGGAACAGTTTGACCGCTTGCCCACAAATGCTTATGTCCCGGGCTCAAAGCTCTTTTCCTGCGGAATCCCATGGCCATTCGCCCGCTCGTCATCCTGCCCGACAGCCAGCTTCGCCTCGTCTCGAAGCCGGTCGAGGCCGTCACGCCCGAGGTTCGGGCGCTGGTCGACGACATGTTCGAGACCATGTACGACGCGCCCGGCATCGGTCTCGCCGCGATCCAGATCGGCGTGCCGCTGCGCGTGGTGACGATCGATCTGTCGAAGCCCGAGGCGAAGGAGGGCGAGGAGCCGGAGTCGAGGAAGCCGCAGGTCTTCATCAACCCGGAGGTGACCTGGTCCTCGGAGGATTTCAGCGTCTACGAGGAGGGCTGCCTGTCGATCCCCGAATATTACGAGGAGGTCGAGCGGCCGGCCGAGGTCAAGGTCCGCTACACGGACATCGATGGCAAGACGCAGGAGATCGCGGCCGACGGTCTGCTCGCCACCTGCCTGCAGCATGAGATCGACCATCTCGATGGTGTGCTTTTCATCGACCATCTCTCGCGTCTGAAGCGCGAGCGGGTGACCAAGAAATTCGCCAAGGCCGCGAAGCGCGAGCGCGCGGCGTAGTCGACACCCATGATCCGAGCCGTCATCCTCGAAGGATGGTCCAGATGGCTCGGGAGTCTCTTGGAGCATCCTTCGGGACGCGCTTCTGCGAAGCGCTCCTCAGGATGAGGGTTGCTCCATTCCGTCCGGCGCCCCTGCCGGAGCTGAGGTAATATTGAGCATATGAGCTTGCGCGTCATCTTCATGGGCACGCCCGATTTCGCCGTGCCGGTGCTGACCGAGATCGTCGGGCAAGGGCATGAGGTCGTCTCCTGCTACACCCGCGCCCCGGCGCAGGCAGGGCGTGGCCTCGAGCTCAAGCCCTCGCCGGTGCACAGGGCGGCCGAGCGCTTCGGCATCCCCGTCTTCACGCCCTCGACCTTGAAGACACCCGAGCAGACCGAGATCATCGCCTCCCATGAGGCCGATGTCGCCGTCGTCGTCGCCTATGGCATGATCCTGCCTCAGGCGATCCTCGATCTGCCGGAGCTCGGCTGCCTCAATCTTCACGCCTCGCTGCTGCCGCGCTGGCGCGGCGCGGCGCCGATCCAGCGCGCGATCATGGCTGGCGATGCCGAAAGCGGCGTCTGCGTGATGAAGATGGAAGCCGGGCTGGATACCGGTCCGGTCGGCATGGTCGAGACGCTGGCCATCGGCCCTGACATGACGGCGGGGGAGCTGCACGATGGGCTGAGCACCCTCGGCGCCGACCTGATGGTGCGCGCTCTGGCGGCGCTCGGGCGCGGCGGATTGCGCTTCACGCCACAATCCGAAGAGGGCGTGACCTACGCCGCCAAGATCGCCAATGCCGAGGCGAAGCTGAGCTGGGCCCGCCCGGCCCAGCAGGTGCACGATCTGGTGCGCGGCCTGTCGCCCTTCCCGGGCGCCTTCGCCGAGATCGACCTCGGCAAGGGACCCGAGCGGCTCAAGATCCTGCGCACCGCGCGCGCTGGCGGTGCGGCTGAGCCTGGCACCCTGCTCGATGACGAAGGCACCATCGCCTGCGCGATCGGTGCGGTGAAGCTGCTCCAGGTCCAGCGCGCCGGCAAGGCGCCGATGAGCGGCGCCGAGTTCCTGCGCGGCGCCCGGCTCGGGGCCGGCGACAAGCTCTGATGCCCCGTTACAAGCTCGTCATCGAATATGACGGCACGCGCTTCTCGGGCTGGCAGCGCCAGGCGAGCGACCCGTCCGTGCAGCAGAGCGTCGAGGAGGCGGTCGAGGCCTTCTGCGGCCATGCCGTGCGCCTGCATTGCGCCGGGCGCACTGATGCCGGGGTCCACGCCACCCATCAGGTCGCCCATGTCGATCTCGACAAGGAATGGCGCACCGATGTCGTGCGCGACGCGACCAATGCCCGGCTGAAGGCACTGGTGCCGGTCAGCGTGCTGAGTGCCGAGAGCGTGCCGGATGATTTCGACGCCCGCATTTCGGCGAGGCGCCGCTACTACATCTATCGTATCCTCGACCGGCGGGCGCCGCCGGCATTGGAGCGCAATCGCGTCTGGCATGTTCCGGTCAGGCTCGATCACGAGGCGATGGACCGCGCCGCCAAGGCGCTGCTCGGCAAGCACGACTTCACTACCTTCCGCGCCGCCGAATGCCAGGCCAACAGTCCGATCCGCACGCTCGACCGGCTCGACGTCCGGCGCGAAGGCGGCGAGATCGTGATCTACACCCACGCTCGCTCCTTCCTGCATCATCAGGTCCGCTCCATCGTCGGCTCGTTGAAGATGGTCGGCGCGGGACGCTGGCCCGAGGAGAAGATGGGCGCCGTGCTGGCGGCACGCGACCGCTCGCAATGCGCGGCGCTGGCGCCATCCTGTGGGCTCTATCTCGCCGGCGTGGATTACGAATAGCGCATTTTTCGAGCGAAGCGGGCACCGGTTCGCGTGGAGAAAATGCGCCTGCGTCAGAGCAGGCCGAAGCCCCGGATCACGCCATAGTCGAGCACGACGCTGGCGATGACGAGCGGCATGGCGATCCCTTTTCCGGCTCCGAAGGTGGCGCGGGCCACACAATAACGCAGCCGCAGCACGATCGCGGCGAAGAAGGCCGACTGCACAAGTGCGAGCGTGGCGGGCGACCAGCCCAGCGCGTAGACCGTTGCCGGAACGGCCATCAGGCTGGCGGAGACGATGCCGCCCCAGTTCCAGGCAATGACGAAGCTGGTGAAGCGCGGCGACTGCACCAGCTCCGGCCGGATCAGGATCAGGAAGGCTGGCACCACCAGGATGGCGAGCGACAGCGCAGCGGCGACTGAGAGCGCCAGCGAAGGGGCGCCGAACAGGCCGCCGGCATTGCTGAGGCCGGCCGCCAGCCGCAGCGCGGCGAGGATAGCGATCGTCGCCGGCAGCATCAGCGCGAAGGCCAGGAAGGAGCGCCAGAAACCGTCGCGGCTGAGGTCCAGTTCGGGAAGCGCCTCGGCACCTTTCGTCATCAGGCGCCAGGACCCGCGCAGCGACCGCGCGACGTCGTCGGCATCGAGCCTCATCGCGAACTCCATCAAAGGATCTTAGACTTTCGTCTAAGGCCAATAATGATCCGCCCGCGGGCGACGTCAAGTCCCGTGTTGCGCTGCAAAATAGCTGGCGAGTAACCGATGCGTGATCCGCTCCAGCGCGACGAGATCGGAGACGGCGACGCATTCGTCGACCTGGTGCATCGTCTTGCCGACGACGCCGTATTCGACGACGGGACAATAGCTCTTGATGAAGCGGGCGTCCGAGGTGCCGCCGGTGGTCGAAAGCGCCGGTCGCTTGCCGGTCTCGGCCTCGACGGCGTCGGCCACCATCGCGACGAAGGGGCCGGGCTCGGTCAGGAAGGCGACGGAATTGGTCGGCCGGAACCGGATCTCGTAGCGCACCGTGTTGCCGGCGGCCTCGCGCAGCCGGCGCTCGATCTCGGCTGCCAGCGTCTCCGGCGTCCAGATGTCGTTGAAGCGGATGTTGAAGACGGCTTTCGCCTGCGCTGGGATGACGTTCGTCGCCGGATTGCCGACATCGAGCGTCGTCACCTCGAGATTGCTGGCGTCAAAATGCTGGGTACCCTGGTCGAGGGGCGTGGCGTCGAGCGCCGCCAGCAGGCGCACCATGCCGCGGATCGGATTGTCGGCGAGATGCGGATAGCCGACATGGCCCTGGATGCCGTTGACGGTGAGCTCACCCGTCAGCGAGCCGCGCCGGCCGATCTTGATCATGTCGCTCATGGCGGCCGGGTTAGTCGGCTCGCCCAGCAGGCAATGGTCGAAGCGCTCGCCGCGCTCATGCGCCCATTTGAGCAGCCTCACCGTGCCGTTGACCGCCGGCCCCTCCTCGTCGCCGGTGATCAGGAAGGCGATCGAGCCCGGCGCCTGCGGATTCTCGCGCCGATAGCGGATCGCGGCTGAAATCATGGCGGCAACGCCGCCCTTCATGTCGCAGGCGCCACGCCCATAGAGGACGCCATCCTCGATCTCGGCCGCGAAGGGTGCGCGGGTCCAAGCCGCCTCGTCGCCGACCGGTACGACATCGGTATGGCCGGCGATAACGAAGACCGGCGCCTCGTTGCCGATCCGGGCGTAGAAATTCTCGACATCGGGCATGCCAGGCTCGCTGAAGACCGGGCGGTGCACCGTATAGCCTTCAGCGGTCAGCACCGCAGCAAGGAGGGCGAGCGCACCGCCTTCGGCCGGCGTCACGGAAGGACAACGCACCAGCGCCTGCGTCAGAGCGACCGGGTCGGCGGGATCGAAATCGAGTGAGGGAAGGGGAGAGGTCTGTTCGGCGGTCATCCCGCCGCTTTAGAGCATCGGCCGGAAAAGTGGAACGCGGTTTTCGGGGAAAGCCGATGCAGAATCAAAGGGCTAAAGCATCGGATCGAATTCAGTCCGATGCTTTGGCCCTCGTTGTGACCGCCGCAAGCTCATCCTCGTCCCGATGCGCCGAGGGCATCAGGCCGAGATCGATGAAGGCGATGACCCAAGCGATCGTCCCGATCGCCTCGAGCGAGGGCCTCCAGGCGAACGGGACATGGGCCAGCATCTGCTCCGGCAGGACGATGGTGCAGATCAACAGGATGCCGAACACGGCGGAGCCGCCGCGATCCCGGGCGCGTTTGGCCGCCAGCGCGCACCAGGGAAACAGCGCGAAGGCCTTCGCGAAGGCGATCACCATGGCGGCTGTCGCGGGGGCGGTCAGTTGCGGCGCAACCCGCTGGATCGTGAGCAGCGCGAGCGCGACCGTGGCCGTGCCGAGCCAGAAGCTCCTGAGGCCGATGCGGCCGTCGAGATCAGTGAACAGGCGGATCGGGGACATGCGTCGGACTCCGTTGCCCTCTTGTCGCATGCCCAGGCCGCGGATTGAAGCTTATGGTGAATAAAGGGTTAACGGCGGCTCAAATCCTTGTGCCATTTCAGAAAATACTTGAATGGGGCGAAGTGGCCCGCTAGCTGCGGGAGGTTGCTGCGACGGCTTTCCCATGGGCGGCTGTCGAATCAGAGTGTGTGTTGACGAGCCGGCCGTCGCTGCCGGATCAGTGAGGTTGCGAGCATGACCATCCGTTTCCATCGTGGTGATCTTCCTGACGGCTACGACGCCGGGGCGAGTGTCGCGATCGATACCGAAACGCTCGGCCTCAACCCGCATCGCGACCGGCTTTGCGTCGTCCAACTCTCGCGCGGCGACGGCACGGCGGACGTCGTCCAGATCCCCAAGGACCCCGGGCGCCCGAAGAACCTGATCCGCTTGCTGGAGGATCCGGCGGTGCTGAAGCTCTTCCACTTCGCCCGCTTCGACGTCGCCGTGCTGCGCCATGCCTTCGGCGTCGTCACCACGCCGGTCTACTGCACCAAGATCGCCTCGAAGCTCGCCCGCACCTATACCGACCGTCACGGGCTGAAGGATCTCGTCCGCGAATTGCTCGGCGTCGAGCTGTCGAAGCAGCAGCAATCCTCGGACTGGGGCGCCGACACGCTGAGCGAGGCCCAGCTCGCCTACGCCGCCTCCGACGTGCTGCACCTGCATGCGCTGCATCAGAAGCTCGAGGCGATGCTTGCCCGCGAAGGGCGCAGCCACCTCGCGAAAGCGTGTTTCGACTTCCTGCCTTACCGCGCCGAGCTCGATCTCGCCGGCTGGGAGGAGACCGATATCTTCGCTCACACTTGACAATTTCGAAGGCTTTTGGCGTCAGTCTGCCCGCAAGCGGGAGTGATTTCCCGCTTTCCTAGGAAAGGGCGGGCAGCGCGGGGGCGCGATGCGGTTCGTCCGGCGACACGAAAAAGCCGTGAGCGACTGCCATTGCGCGGGGCATGACTGTGGCAATGACCTTTAACCACCCGACAGCCGGGCTGTCGAAGCATGCCTTGCGTCGGAAAGCCGCGTTCGTGGCGGCGCAGCGGCATAC
This sequence comes from Bosea sp. AS-1, assembly GCF_002220095.1. Lineage (GTDB taxonomy): Bacteria > Pseudomonadota > Alphaproteobacteria > Rhizobiales > Beijerinckiaceae > Allobosea. Next base: position 4,616,196 of record NZ_CP022372.1, on the reverse strand, counting down.
GCGCCTCGTCCGCTTCCTGCGTCGGGCCATTCCCGTCGTCGCCGTCGTCTCGGTGCTCGGCCTGATCGTCGTGCCGTTTCTCAACCCGTTGAGCGGCAAGCTCCAGAACGTCTCGATCGGCTCGGTCGGCATCACCGGCGGCAAGGTCAGGATGGAGACGCCGAAGCTCTCCGGCTATCGCAAGGACAACCGGCCCTATCAGGTCACGGCCGAGAATGCCTTCCAGGAGATTCGCAATCCGACGCAGATCGAGCTGCAGACTCTGCTCGCCCGCATCCAGATGGAGCGCGAGGGCTGGGTGACCGTCAATGCGAAGACGGGCCTCTTCGATACGCAGAAGGAGAAGCTCAAGCTCGTCGACGACGTCAAGATCCGCACCGAGAGCGGTCACGACATGAGCATGCGGACGGCCGATGTCGACTTCAAGGCCGGGACGGTCGTCTCGAAGGAGCCTGTCACTGTCCATATGGATCAGACGACGGTTGACGCGAACACGCTCGACGTGAAGAACAACGGCGAAGTGATCGCCTTCGAAGGGCGCGTCAGGGTGCTGATCAAGAACGCGCCGGCCGGGACCATTGCCGGGCCGGAGCGCGAAGGCAGCACGCCGATGCCGGAACTGCTGAAGACGAACCCCACGGCTCCCGCGGGCTCTGCGGCCCCGCAAGGCAACGAAAAGAGGCAGTGACATGAGAGCCCCCGCTGAGACGCTCCGTATCGCGCGCGCGTGCCGGGTCGCCATGCTGCTGGCGGCGACCGGTCTCGCGCTTCTGGCGGCTCCTCAGGCCGGCTTCGCCCAGCCCAAGCAGAAGGGCGCCAGCGCCTCCTCGCCGCTCGGCGGCCTGGGTGGCGACAGCAAGGAGCCGATCAAGATCGACGCCGACAAGCTCGACGTGCTCGACAAGGAGAACAAGGCGGTCTTCACCGGCAACGTCGTTGCGGTTCAGGGCGACACCACTGTGCGCTGCACCGTGATGACCGTGCTCTATGAGGGGCGCGGCGGTCAGGGCGCCCAGGCGGGCGCAAACGGGGCGCAGGCGGCTGCGAAGCCTGCCGCGCCGGCCACCCCCAACAGCAACGACTCGTCGATCAAGCGCATCCTCTGCAAGGGCCCGGTGACCGTCGTTTCGAAGACCCAGGCCGCGACCTCCGACAATGCCGAGTTCGATCGCGCTAATAATCTCGTCATCATGACCGGCAATGTCGCGCTGAACGACGGACCGAACATCACCCGCGGCGAGAAGCTGACCTATAATACGGTGACCGGCGTCGCCAATGTCGAGACTAACAAGGGCGGCCGCGTGCAGGGCTTCTTCGTGCCGAACTCGACCGACGCGAACAAGACGGAGGCCGGCAAGCCCGGCGCCAAGCCGGCCGCCGGCGCCAAACCGACGAACTGAGTTGTGCCAGGCGATAGGGCTGCAGTGACCGTTTCCGAAGCTCCCCCCCGCGCCCCGCAGAAGCCGGCGCCGAAGGTCGCAAATGGCCCCGGTGCCTTGGCACGCCTGCGCGGCCTGTTCGGCCGCAAGCCGGAGGCGGCCCGTCCCGGCGATGCCCGGCTGACAGCGGCTGCGATCGGCGGCCCGGGCATCCTGGCGGTCGCAGGGCTGCGCAAGACCTATGGCGGCCGCACCGTCGTCAGCGACGCCAGCCTCTACCTGCGTCAGGGAGAGGCGGTCGGGCTCCTTGGCCCCAACGGCGCGGGCAAGACAACGATCTTCTACATGATCACCGGGCTCGTCGGCGCCGATCTCGGCGTCATCTCGCTCGAAGGCAACGACATCACGGCGCTGCCGATGTATCAGCGCGCCCGGCTTGGCATCGGCTACCTGCCGCAGGAGGCGTCGATCTTCCGCGGTCTTACGGTCGAGGACAATATCCGCGCCGTGCTGGAGGTGGTCGAGCCCAGCCGCAAGGCGCGCGAGCGTCAGCTCGATCAGCTCCTCGAGGAGTTCAGCATCGCGCGCCTGCGCAAGGCGCCCTCGATCGCGCTGTCGGGCGGCGAGCGCCGTCGCTGCGAGATCGCCCGCGCGCTGGCGGGCAAGCCGTCCTTCATCCTGCTCGACGAGCCCTTCGCCGGCATCGACCCGATTGCCGTCGGCGACATTCAGGCGCTGGTGCGCCAGCTCACCGATCGCGGGATCGGTGTGCTGATCACCGACCACAACGTCCGCGAGACGCTGGGCCTCGTCGACCGGGCCTACATCATCCATTCCGGCCGCGTGCTCACTGAAGGCTCGCCGGCCGAGATCATCGCCAATCCGGACGTGCGCCGGGTCTATCTCGGCGAGGATTTCCGCCTCTAGGGGCGCAGGAGCTTTTCCGCGATCGGAGCATCGTGCTGCGATGCGTTAACCGGCTTGTCGACAGCCGTCGCGGCGGCTTTGACGTGACGGCGGCAGGGCGCTAGGGTCTGCGCGGAAAGCAAGAAGCGTGCCGTTGGTGCGCCGTCGCAGAAGGGCCTTTCGCGCATGGCGATGATGCCGCGCATGGAATTGCGCCAGGGACAGTCCCTGGTGATGACGCCGCAGCTCCTGCAGGCGATCAAGCTTCTCCAGCTCTCCCACCTCGAACTTCAGAATTTTGTCGAGGGCGAACTGGAGCGCAATCCGCTGTTGGAGCGCGACGACGGCGCCGATCTCCCGGCTGACGCGAATGGTGCGGACGGTCCGCTCGCGGCCGATGCCGAAAGCTTCGAGCGCGCCGAGAGCCTGAACACGCTGGAAGGAATCGAGGGGCGTCTCGGCACCAGCCTCGACAACGTCTTCCAGGGCGAGCAGCCCAGCGTGGCGCGCAGCGATACGGCGGGGACGGAAAGCCTGCCGATCGTCGGTGGCAGCTACGGATCGTCCGGCGGCTCCTTCGAGGATGGGGCGGAGGGCTTCGAGAGCGGCCTGACGGCCGAACTGTCGCTGCACGACCACCTCAGCGCCCAGCTCGACCTCGCAGTCGACGATCCGGCCGACCGCATCATCGGCCGTCACCTCATCGATGCAGTCGACGACAGCGGCTATCTCGCCGAGACGGTTGCGGACCTCGCCGAGCGGCTGGGCGTGGCCGCCGCACGGGTCGAGGCGGTGCTGGCCGTGGTCCAAAGTTTCGACCCATCCGGCGTGGCGGCACGCGACGTCGCAGAATGCCTGGCGATCCAGCTGCGCGACCGGAATCGCTTCGATCCGGCGATGCAGGCGCTGGTTGCCAACCTGGCCCTCGTCGCCAGGCGCGATTTTGCTGCGCTGAAGCGGGTCTGCGGCGTCGATGACGAGGATATCGCCGACATGGTCGCCGAGATTCGCCGGCTCGATCCCAAGCCGGGCCGTGCTTTTGGTGGATCCGCCGCGGAGACCGTCGTGCCCGACGTGTTCATCCGCGCGGCGCCGGACGGCTCCTGGCTGATCGACCTCAATCCCGACACCCTGCCGCGCCTGCTGGTCAACCAGACCTATCACGCCCGCGTCTCGAAATCGGCACGCAGCGACCAGGAGCGCGCTTTCATCGCCGAATGCCTTCAGACGGCGAACTGGCTCACGCGTTCGCTCGAGCAGCGCGCTCGCACCATCCTGAAGGTCGCCAGCGAGATCGTGCGCCAGCAGGACGGCTTCTTCGCCCATGGCGTCGAGCATCTGCGCCCGCTCAACCTCAAGACGGTCGCCGACGCTATCGGCATGCACGAATCGACAGTCTCGCGCGTGACCTCGAACAAGTACCTGACCTGCTCGCGCGGCGTCTTCGAGATGAAGTACTTCTTCTCGGCCGCGATCGCGGCGACGGGGTATGGCGAGGCGCACTCCGCCGAGGCGGTTCGCTTCCGCATCAAGCAGATGATCGACGAGGAAAGCCCGAACGACGTGCTGTCGGACGACGCCATCGTGACGCGGCTCAAGGCCGGCGGCATCGACATCGCCCGGCGCACCGTCGCGAAATACCGGGAATCGCTCAGGATCCCGTCTTCCATGGAACGCCGGCGCGAAAAGGTCGCGATGGCTCTGGGCGGGCGCTAGGGCAGGTGCCGTCCAGGCTGATTCGATCTGCTCAGGTTCGGCTTCGGGCGATTTTGTTCCAAAGCACCGCAGTATAGGCGCCATGAGCCGGTTCGCTCATTGACATCCCGGACTCGCAGTTCTTAGCTCCTCTTGATGGCCGAACACTGGCCATGGCTAACAAGGGGAAGCAGTCCATGAGCTTGCGAATCTCCGGCAAGAATCTCGATGTCGGCGAGGCCCTGCGCGGCCAGGCCGAGGAGCGGGTCGCTGCAGCCGTCAGCAAATACTACGAGGGCGGTTATCAGGGGCATGTCACCGTCGACAAGGACGGTTCTGCCTTTCGCACCGACACCGTCATCCACCTCTCCTCCGGGATCACGCTGGAAGCCACCGCCACCGCCCATGATGCCTATGCCAGCCTCGACAAGATGGCCGAGCGCATCGAGAAGCGGTTGCGGCGCTACAAGCGTCGGCTGAAGGACCGTACCGCCGCCAATGGCCGCGATGCCGGAATCGAAATCCCCAGCTATGTGATCGCCGCTCCGGGTGACGAGATCGAGGAGGTCGATGGCGATTCGGGTGGCGATAACCCGGTAATCGTTGCGGAATCGACCAAATCCCTGCACAGCATGACCGTTGGCGACGCCGTGGCCGAGCTCGATCTCACCGGCGCGCCGGTCATCGTCTTCAGCCATGCTGGCAATGGGCGCATGAACATCGTATATCGCCGCCGCGACGGCAATATCGGCTGGATTGACCCGCCGGCATCGTTGTCCTGAGGGGCCGGCGGAGTAACCGCACCGGCCGTCGAAACTTGACCCGTGCCGCGGCGTTTCTCATCGGCACGGGACATGCATGGACGGGCGAATGACGCTGACCGATCTCCTGAGCCCAGCTGCGGTGATCTCGCCGCTGCGGGCCAACGGCAAGAAGCAGGCTCTGCAGGAGCTTGCCCAGCATGCCGCCGCTCTGACGGGCCTTCCCGACCGCGAGATCTTCGAGGCGCTGCTGCAGCGCGAGCGCCTCGGCTCGACCGGTATCGGTGACGGCATCGCCATTCCCCATGGCCGCATGCCGGGCATCGATCGGCTCGTCGGTCTGTTCGCGCGCGCCGAGAAGCCGATCGATTTCGATGCGCTGGATGGCCAGCCCGTCGATATCATCTTCGTGCTGATCGCGCCGGAAGGTGCGGGCGCCGACCATCTCAAGGCCCTGGCACGCGTTGCGCGCGTGCTGCGCAACCAGCCGGTGCTGGAGCAGGTCCGCAAGATCCGCGACCCGGCCGCGATCTACGCCATCCTGGCCGAATCCGCTGCCCAGGCGGCTTGAGCCGTTGTGCCATTCCGGTGCGACTGTCGCCCGGTCTTGAGACTGGACTGATTAAAGACTGCTTGGACGCGAGGCTGCGACCGGCTATGACCCCGGCCAGAAAGGCACCGCGCCAGCCATGAGCGGGGCGCGGCGCATCCTGCTCCGGAGCTGCTGGCCATGGCCTATACGCATGTCGATCTCTTCCCCCTCGGCGAGGACAAGACGCCCTACCGCAAGCTTGGCAGCGAAGGCGTCAGTGTCGAGAAGATCGGCGACCGCGAGGTTCTGAGCGTTTCGCGCGAGGCGATCCGCAAGCTCTCCGAGCAGGCCTTCGTCGACATCAACCATCTGCTGCGCCCGGCCCATCTCGCCCAGCTCGCCAAGATCCTCGACGATCCCGAGGCGACCGCGAACGATCGCTTCGTCGCCTATGACCTCCTGAAGAACGCCAATATCGCGGCCGGCGGCGTGCTGCCGATGTGCCAGGACACCGGCACGGCGATCATCATGGGCAAAAAGGGCCGCAAGGTCTGGACGGAAGGCGAGGACGAGGCAGCGCTGGGCGAGGGCGTCTACGACGCCTATCTCAAGCGCAACCTGCGCTACTCCCAGGTCGCACCGCTCTCGATGTTCGAGGAGAAGAATACCGCGACCAACCTGCCGGCGCAGATCGACATCTATGCCGAGGGCGAGGACGCCTACAAATTCCTCTTCGTCGCCAAGGGCGGCGGCTCGGCCAACAAGACCTTCCTCTTCCAGGCGACGCCATCCCTCCTGACCAAGGACCGGATGATCGCCTTCCTGAAGGAGAAGATCCTGACGCTGGGCACGGCGGCCTGCCCGCCCTACCACCTCGCCATCGTCATCGGTGGCACCTCGGCAGAGCAGAACCTCAAGACCGTCAAGCTCGCCTCGACCAAATATCTCGACGCACTCCCGACTCAAGGCTCGCCCTCCGGCCACGCCTTCCGCGATCTCGAGATGGAGGAGGAGATCCACAAGCTGACGCAGTCGCTTGGTGTCGGCGCGCAGTTCGGCGGCAAGTATTTCTGCCATGACGTGCGCGTCATCCGCCTGCCGCGCCATGGCGCTTCGCTGCCGATCGGGCTCGGCGTCTCCTGCTCGGCCGATCGCCAGGCCAAGGGCAAGATCACCAGGGACGGTATCTTCCTCGAGGCGCTGGAGACCGATCCGTCGAAGTACCTGCCGGAGGTCGACGAGGCGAAGCTCGGCGGCGATGTCGTCAAGGTCGACCTCAACCGGCCGATGAGCGAGATTCTCGCCACACTCTCGCAGTACCCGGTGAAGACGCGGCTCTCGCTGACGGGCACCATCATCGTCGCGCGCGACGCCGCCCACGCGAAGATCCGCGAGCGGCTGGAGCGCGGCGAAGGCATGCCCGACTATTTCAAGAACCACCCGGTCTATTACGCCGGCCCGGCCAAGACGCCCGAAGGTTTCGCCTCCGGCTCCTTCGGCCCGACCACGGCGGGGCGCATGGATTCCTTCGTCGATCAGTTCCAGTCCTTCGGCGGCTCGATGGTGATGCTCGCCAAGGGCAACCGCTCCGCCGCGGTGCGCGAGGCCTGCAAGGCCCATGGCGGCTTCTATCTCGGCTCGATCGGCGGTCCGGCAGCGCGCCTCGCGCAGGACTGCATCCGCAAGGTCGAGGTCCTCGAATATCCGGAACTCGGCATGGAGGCGGTCTGGCGCATCGAGGTCGAGGATTTCCCGGCCTTCATCGTCATCGACGACAAGGGCAACGACTTCTTCAAGGAGCTCAACCTGGGATGAGGTTCGTGCTTTCCTTCGCATTGGCGCTGCTGCTGGCGGGACCGGCTCTTGCCCAGCAGCCGCGACCGGCAACCTGCTCGCGCGACCTGTTCCAGAACGAGGCCGGCTTCCGGCTGCAGCAGACCAAGCTTGCGCAGGTGGCCAATGCCGATCAGGCGACACAGTGCCGTGCCTATCGCGAGCATGTCGGCTATCTGCAGAAGTCCCGCACCATCTTCGCCACCTGTCAGAGCGGCGGCGAACGCGCGCGCAACGTCGCCGAGATGGATTCCGAGCTGACGAATTATCGGGCCCTGATCGCCAATCGCTGCGGCGGACGGTAATCCGATCGCGCAAACGCCATCCCGCTCCGTGCTGTGCCGCGGCCGGGGGGACCGGAAAGCAAGACAGATCAGCTCGGGAAAGGCCTCTGATGACCGACCAGCCGCAAGCGCCGCTCCAGATCGCCGTCATCCCGGTGACGCCGTTCGAGCAGAACTGCTCGATCGTCTGGGAAACCAAGACGAAGCAGGCCGCGATCGTCGACCCGGGCGGCGACGTGCCGCGCCTGCAGGCCGCGATCAGGGAGCTCGGGGTCAAGCCGGTCGCGATCTGGCTGACGCATGGCCATCTCGACCACGCCGGCGGCGCGACGGAACTCGCAGACGCCCTGTCCATCCCGATCATCGGCCCGCATGAGGGCGACAAATTCCTGCTCGACAGCCTGCCCGAGCAGGGCCTGCGCTTCGACATCCATGGCATGAAGGCGGTGACGCCGACACGCTGGCTGAAGGATGGCGATACGGTTTCGCTGGGCGATCTGACCTTCGAGGTTGCGCATGTTCCGGGTCATTCGCCCGGCCACGTCACCTTCTTCCAGAAGGATCTGCGCTTCCTGCTGGCGGGCGACACGGTCTTTGCCGGCTCGGTCGGCCGCACCGATCTTCCTTACGGAGATCACGCGGCGCTGATTTCCGGCATCAAGGCCAAGCTGCTGCCGCTCGGCGACGATGTGCAGTTCCTGCCTGGCCATGGCCCGGCCAGTACGCTCGGCGAGGAGCGTCGGAACAATCCGTTTCTGCAGGATTAGCCGCACGGACGCGCTGGGTTCGTCCCGGGCTGGCGGCACTCGTGCGGTGCCTCCGGTGGTGAGCGTGACCGGTCGGAGGGATCGCGAACCCCAGAAACGCCAACGGCCATGCAGCGGAACGGTGCGCGTACATCCGGCGTCACACGTTCGGCTCATGGCCGTCTTCACCGACGCTGGAAGGCCGTGGAGCCCTCGACATCGTCGTGGTCATGAGATGGGGAGGGGCTGCCCTGGTTACAAGCCCCCGGTCGCAAAAGAGTTTCGCCACGCGTAAAGCGCGTCCGGCGCGCCCTCTTCATTGCGGCAGCCGTCGTTGAGGTCGACGAGGCGGAAGCCGTGGCGTTCGTAGAAGGCCCGCGCGCCGCTGTTTCGCTGGAAGGTGAACAGGCTGAGCCGTTTCGGGCTACGCTCCTTCGCCTTGGTGATAAGGAGCGAGCCGATACCGCGCCTGAAATGCCCAGGCAGCAGGTAGAGTTGATCGAGTTCCTCGCCATCGAGCGCCATGAAGCCGAGGATGCGCCCTGCCTCCCGCGCGACCCAGTTCTCGCCGGTCACGAGCCTCACCGTCGCGATCCAGCCCCGCACCTCCTCGTCGCTGTGGCAACGGCGCAGATAGGGCAGGGCCTCGGCGCGTGAGGCGAGATAGAGCGCGGCGATCTCCCCGGCATCCCGGGGAGAGGCGTGCTCGATCGTGATCGGCGATGTCCGAGACATCTTGTCTCTCCGATGCCTCAGGCGTCGAAGACGCCCTTCAGGAAGTCCTGCTTGCCGATCTGGAAGCCGTTCTCGCGCAGGATGTCGTAGGCGGTCGTGGCGTGGAAATAGAAGTTCGGGATGGCGAAGCGGGTGAGGTAGGCCTCGCCCGTCATCGTCGCCGTCGCCGAAGGACCGCGGGGGAAGGTGACCTCGCGAGCAAGCCCGGCCTCGAGCGCGGCGTCGTTGGCGGCGTCGACGAAGGCAAGCGTCTTGGCGATGCGCTCCTTCAGCTCGGGGAAGCTCTTCTCCTCGTCGGGGAAGCGCGGGTTCTCGCCGCCGGAGAGGCGCGCCACCGCGTTTTTGGCGAAGTCGCAGCAGAGCTGGATCTGGCGGGTGAAGGCGAGCATGTCGGGCGCGAGCCGGGCCGTCAGCAGCACTTCCGGCTGGATCTTGCGAGCCTCGGCCTGTTCCACGGCCTTGTCGAGAATGGCGTCGAGCGCCTTGAGCGTCTGCACGAAGCCGGAAAGGGCGGCTGCCTTGACTGTGAGCGTCATGGATATCCTCGGAAAACGACAACGGGCCCGGAAAGGGCCCGCTGCGTGAATCTATAGAGGAGAATTTTCCGCGGCGCTCTGCCTAGAGCCGGATCCGGTCAGGTTGTTTCAACCTGATTGGTGAATCCGTCTCTCCAATATTGAGAGAACGTGTGATCCGGTTCCATCGCATTCGATCGGACCGGCGCGTGCTCTGGCAGATCAATCCTTCGCGCGCTCGACATAGGAGCCGTCGGCCGTCATCACGACGATGCGGGTGCCGACGCCGACATGCGGCGGCACGGCGCTGCGCACGCCGTTGGAAAGAATCGCCGGCTTGTAGGAGGAGGACGCCGTCTGGCCTTTGGTCACGGGTTCGGTCTCGACGACCTCGAGCGTGACGCGCTGCGGCAGTTCGATCGCGACCGCCTTGTCCTCGAACACCGACAGCGAGACCTTCATGCCTTCCTGGAGGTAGGGCGCGGAATCGCCGACCACGTCCTTGTCGACATGCAGCTGGTCGTAGTTCTCCGGGTTCATGAAGACGTACTGCTCGCCGTCCTGGTAGAGATAGGTGAAGTCGCGGTCCTCGACATAGGCGCGCTCGACCTGCTCGGTCGTCTTGTAGCGCTGCGTCACCTTCACGCCGTCGGCGATGCGGCGCATGTCGATCTGCGTCGTCGGGGTGCCCTTGCCGGGGAAGAAGCTCTCGGCCGAGAGCACCGAGCAGAGATGCCCGTCGACTTCGAGGACGTTGCCCTTGCGGACGGAAGAGGCGATGACCTTGACCACGTGAATGTCCTTCTGGTGCGCGGCGCGCCCGCGCGCTATGCAAATTCCTGTCGCCGCGCAACTACCGCATTCGCGCGCGAAACGAAAGCTTTGCGACGCATCCGACACGAGATTCGATGAGTTCCTCTCCGACGCCGTTCTGGCGGCCCGACATCCATGCCGACCGCCGCCCGGCTCTGCTCGCACGCGGGCGGATCAAGGCGGCGCTGCGGCGCTGGTTCGAGGCGCGCGGCTTCACCGAGGTCGAGGCGGCGATTCTGCAGCTCTCGCCCGGCAACGAGACGCATCTGCATGGCTTCGGCACGACGCTGATCGACAACGCCGCCGCGCCGCATCCCTATTACCTGCACACCTCGCCCGAATTCGCCGCCAAGAAGCTGCTGGCGGCGGGCGAGACGCGCATCTTCGATTTTGCCCGCGTCTTCCGCAATCGCGAGCGCACGGCCCTGCACCATCCCGAATTCACGATGCTGGAGTGGTATCGCGCCGGCGAGGATTACGAGGTGCTGATGCGGGATAGCGCAGCACTGCTGGCCGAGGCGGCCCGCGCCTCTGGCGCCGCCATGCTGCGCTGGCGGGACAGCGAAGCCGATCCCTTTGCCGAGCCCGAGCGGCTGACGCTGCACGACGCCTTCGCCCGCCATGCCGGCATCGACCTGCTCACGACCGTCTCGCCCGAAGGCGCGACCGACCGTGCCGCGCTGGCTGCGCAGGCCGTTTCCGCCGGTATTCGGCTGGCGGCTGACGATAGCTGGTCCGACATCTTCAGCCGCGTGCTCTCCGAGCGGATCGAGCCGCATCTCGGCCGTGGCCGTGCCACGATCCTTTGCGAATACCCGATCAGCGAGGCCGCGCTCGCCCGACCGAAACCCGGCGATCCGCGTGTGGCCGAGCGCTTCGAGCTCTATGCCTGCGGCGTCGAGCTCGCCAATGCCTTCGGCGAGCTCACCGACCCGGAAGAGCAGCGCCGCCGTTTCGAGGCCGATATGGACGAGAAGGAGCGCATCTATGGCGAGCGCTACCCTGTCGACGAGGATTTCCTGGCGGCGCTGGCGCTGATGCCGGCGGCGTCCGGCATTGCGCTCGGCTTCGACCGGCTGGTCATGCTCTGCGTCGGCGCTCGCCGGATCGAGGATGTGCTCTGGACGCCGGTCGCGGAACCGGGCAGGGGAAAGGCATGACCGTTCATCAGCCCCCCGGAGGCCAGCCTTTGCGCAGCATCGACGTGCTCGTCGAGGCCGGCCTCGCCACGCCCGCGCGCCGCGAGGCGTTGCAGAAGGTGGCGGAGCGCTATGCCGTCTCGGTGACGCCGGCCGTCGCGGGATTGATCGACCCGGCCGACCCGGCCGATCCGATCGCGCGCCAGTTTATCCCGGACGTGGCTGAGCTTACGACGCTGCCGCAGGAGCTGGCCGACCCCATCGGCGATGACGCTCATTCCCCGGTCGAGGGCGTGGTCCATCGTTATCCCGACCGCGCTTTGCTCAAGCTCGTCCATGCCTGCCCGGTCTATTGCCGCTTCTGTTTCCGCCGCGAGATGGTCGGCCCCGGCGGCGATGCGCTGACAGGCCAAAAACTCGACGCTGCGCTCGCCTATCTCGCCTCCCGGCCGGAGATCTGGGAAGTCATCATGACCGGCGGCGATCCCTTCATCCTCTCGGCCCGCCGCATTCGCGATGTGGCGAAGCGCCTCGCCGCGATCCCGCATATCAAGGTCGCGCGCTGGCACACGCGCGTGCCGGTCGTCGATCCCGGCCGGATCACGCCTGACTATGCGAGGGCGCTGCGCATCCCCGGCAAGGCGAGCTATATCGCCATCCACGCGAACCATCCGCGCGAGTTCACCGCCGAGGCCCGCGCCGCGATCGCGACGCTGGCCGATGCCGGCCATGTGCTGCTCAGCCAGTCCGTACTGCTCAAGGGCGTCAATGCCGATGTCGGCACGCTCGGCGCGCTGATGCGCGCCTTCGTCGAGAACCGCGTCAAGCCCTATTACCTGCACCATCCGGACCTCGCGCCCGGCACCTCCCATTTCCGGCTCACCTTGGAGGAGGGGCAGGCGCTGGTCAAAAGCCTGCGCGGCAACCTTTCGGGGTTGTGCCAGCCGACCTATATCCTCGACATCCCCGGCGGCGCCGGCAAGATTCCGGTCGGCCCCTCGTTTCTCTCCGGTTGCGAGATGCCGGGCGCGGAGGCGATCGCCGAAGACCGGCATGGCGGGCAGCATCGTTACCCGCCCGCCTGAGAGGAAGGACATCGACATGCAGGACAAGATGCCGCTCGCGATTGTCTCCGACATCGCCTGCCCCTGGTGCTTCATCGGCAAGACGCGGCTGGAGACGGCGCTCGCCCGCAGGGGGCTTACCGAGCGCTTCGCGATCACCTGGCTGCCCTATGAGCTCAATCCGGAGATGCCCGAGCAAGGCATGGACCGTACGCAATATCTCGACAGCAAGTTCGGCCCCGGCAAGCGCAAGGAGATCGAGCTCCGGTTGTCGGAGGCGGCGCTGGAAAGCGGCGTCACCTTCAACTGGGCGAAGGTGACGAAGAGCGTCAACACCCGCATGGCCCATATGCTGGTCGCGGCCGCCTCGACCGTGCAGCGCGGCGGCGACATGACCTCTGCCCTGTTCAAGGCCTATTGGCAGGATGGACGCGATGTCGGCGATCTCGAGACGCTGGTCCAGATCGCAGTCGAGCAGGGTTTCGACGAGCAGGCGGCCCGCGACGAACTCGCCAATGACGAATTGCGCGAGACGGTGATCGGGCTCGAGAACCATGCCCGCGAGGTCGGCGTCACCGGCGTGCCGTTCTTCATCATAGACGGCAAGCTCGCTGTTTCGGGTGCGCAGCCGCCCGACGTCTGGGATCAGGTCTTCCAGCAGGTTCTCTCGGCGCAGCAGCCGGAGATGCCGCAGTTCTGAGATCGGGGAAACCGGCCGTCACATCGCCTGCGCGACGAGGCGGATGACGGCCGGCGCGCCGAGTGAGACGCCCGACAGGAACAGCAGCGCGAACACCACGCGGCGCATGGTGAGCTGCGAGATCGGGGGCGGGTAGCGGCGTGCCAGTTGCGTCGCGGCCATCACCATCGGGATGGCGAGAAGGCCGGAGAGCGTCGAGGGCGCCGGCAGCTGGCCCGACGCGGCAACCAGGCCCGTCCGGAACAGCGCGTTCAGGGCGAAGATCGTCACCAGCGTTTCGCGCACCACGATGAGCGGCATCGGCTGGCGATAGAAGTGATAGACGAGCGGTGGTCCGGCGGTCGAGAACAGGCCGCCCATCAGTCCGGCGATGCCACCGAAGAACAGGAAGCTCGGTGCCCCTGACGGCTCGCGCTGCGGCTTCTGCTTCCGTGCGAGCTGCAGGCTGGAGACGATGATCACGAGGCCGAGTGCCAGCCGCAGCAGGTCGGCGCGGCTCGCGGCGAGCCAGTCCAGCATCCGGAAGCCGAGGAAGAGGGCGGGCCAGCTTGCCAGCGTCACGAGCCCGAACCTGCGCCAGTCGACGTCGCGCCAACCTTTCACCAGCATCTGCGTCGTGTTGACCAGTGTCAGTACGCTGACGAGCATCGCTGCATCGGGCAGGGACAGCAGGCCGGTCAGGCCGACGCCACCCATGGTGATGAGGCCGAAGGCGAAGCCGGTGAGCGTTTGGGCATAGGCCGCGATGCCTGTCAGCAACAGGAAACCGGTCAGCGCGGTCCAGGACATACTCGAAAGGGTCTCCAGAGAAGCGGAGCGCGACGCCTAGAGGATCGATCCGGTCAGGGGAATGCGGTTTTCGGAACAGCGCCAATGTCCTGGAGCATGGCTTCGCGGGACCGGGCGCAGGTTGCGCCCTTGCATCCCATCTCGAATCGTGCGCCTTCCCTCGAAACTCAGGGAGCCGGTTGATGAACCAGAAGATCAACGATGTCCGCGACCGCCTGATCGTCGCGCTCGACGTGCCGACCGTGTGGGACGCCTATCGCCTCGTCTCGACGCTGGGAGATGGTGTCTCCTTCTACAAGATCGGCTATCGCCTCGCCTTCGCCGGGGGGCTCGATCTCGCGCGCCAGCTCGTCGCGGAGGGCAAGAAGGTCTTCCTCGACCTCAAGCTGCACGACATTGGCAACACCGTGACCGAAGGCGTCGACTCGCTGACCAAGCTCGGCGTCACCTTCCTCACCGTCCATGCCTATCCGCAGACCATGCGCGGCGCGGTCGAGGGGCGCGGTGATGCGGCGCTGAAGCTGCTCGCCGTCACGGCGTTGACCTCCTATGACGACGGCGATCTGCGCGATGCCGGTTATGGGCTCGCGGTGCGCGATCTCGTGCGCCTGCGCGCGGAGCAGGCGCGCGCCGCCGGCATTGACGGCATCGTCTGCTCGGCCGCCGAGACGGAGATCGTGCGCGAGGTCATTGGGCCCGACATGGTCATCGTCACGCCCGGCATCCGCCCCTCGGGCAGCGCGGCCGGTGACCAGAAGCGCACGCTGACCCCGGCCGAGGCGATCCGCGTCGGTGCCGATCATCTCGTCGTCGGGCGTCCCATCATCCGCGCGGCAGACCCGCGTGCGGCGGCGGGCGCGGTCATGGACGAGATCGTCGCGGCTTCGTAAGCTCGCTGTCGAACCGATTCAGCCAACGGATAGCACCATGCCCAAGGGATATGTCATCGGCCGCGCCAAGGTCACCGACGCGACGAAATGGGGCGCTTATGCCGCCAAGGCTTCCGAGGTGATGAAGATCTATGGCGGCACGCCGATCGTGCGCGGTGGCCAGATGACGGTAGGCGAGGGCGAAGGCCGCGCCCGCAACATCATCATCGAGTTCAAGGATTTCGAGTCGGCGCGGGCCTATCTGTTCTCGCCGGAATATGCCGAGGCCCGCAAACTGCGCGAAGGCGCGGGCGAGATCGATCTCGTTGCCGTCGAAGGAGCCTGAGCCATGCCTAAGGGGTACTGGATCGCGCGGGTCGACGTCGAGAACGCCGAAGCCTACGCCAAGTATCGCTCGCTCAACGCCGTCGCCTTCGCCAAATACGGGGCGAAGTTCCTGGTGCGCGGCGGGGAGTACAAGCTCGCCCGGGGCGAGGGTCGCAAGCACAACGTCGTCATCGAGTTCAAGGACGAGGAGACGGCCCGCGCCTGCTACGCTTCCCCGGAATACCAGGAGGCGGTGAAGCATCTCAGCGCTGCCGGCCAGTCCGATCTCGTCATCATCGGCGGCTATGACGGCCCGCAGCCGGGCGAGTGAGCCGGCCCGCCGGGAGTTGCAAGGAGCCGTAATTGGCGGATCGTCTCTCTGACCCGGCAGCGATCCTGTCCGCGATCGGCGTGATCAGCGGCACCTCGATGGATGCCATCGACGTGTCGCTGGTGACGAGCGACGGGCGCGATCGGCTCTCCTTGGGCCCCGGTGCCGCCTATCCCTATCGCGACGAGACGCGCCGCGCCTTGCAGGCGGTCATCGCCGATGCGGAACGCGCCGCATCCGAACCGCTGGCGGAGCTTGAAGCGGCCGTGACGGCGGATCATCTCGCCGCCATCCGCAACTATGCCGCCGATCAGGCCCTCGATTTCGGCGGCGTCGATCTCATCGGCCTGCATGGCCAGACGATCTATCACCGCCCTGAGCGTCGTTTCACCCGCCAGCTCATCGACGGGCAGGCCGTGGCCGATG
This sequence comes from Bosea sp. AS-1, assembly GCF_002220095.1. GTDB lineage: Bacteria > Pseudomonadota > Alphaproteobacteria > Rhizobiales > Beijerinckiaceae > Allobosea. The sequence continues at coordinate 4,600,352 of NZ_CP022372.1, read as the reverse complement.
CGCTCGGCATCCCGACGGTCGACCGTTTCCGCGATGCCGATGTCGCCGCAGGCGGCGAGGGCGCGCCCTTCGCGCCTCTTTATCATCGCGCGTTGGTACAGGGGCTGGATCAGCCCGTGATGGTGCTGAACCTCGGCGGTGTCGGCAACGTTACCTATGTCGACGGTGATGCCGTCGTTGCCTTCGACACCGGGCCGGCCAGCGCGATCCTCGACGATTTCATGCTGCGTCGCCTCGGTCGGCCCTATGACGCCGACGGCGCGCTCGCCGCAAGCGGCCGGGTTCATGACGATCTCGTCGCCGGCTTCATGGCCAACCCCTATTTCGACCGGCCGGCACCCAAATCGCTCGATCGCAACGACTTCCACCGCCGCGCCCAGGTCGTCGAGCCGCTCTCGGATGCGGATGGCGCCGCGACGCTCGCGGCCTTCACCGTCGAGAGCATCGTCGCAGCGCTGCGCCATGTGCCGAAGCGGCCGCGCCGCTGGCTCGTCGGTGGCGGCGGACGCCTGAACCGCCATTTCATGGAGCGGCTGGCCGAGCGGCTCGGCGTGCCGGTCGAGCCGGTCGAGACGGTTGGCTGGAACGGCGATGCGCTGGAAGCGCAGATCTTCGCTTATTTCGCCATCCGCTCGGTCCGCGGCTTGCCGCTGAGCCTGTCCTCGACGACCGGCGTGCCGCATCCGTTGACCGGCGGGCGGCTGCACCGGCCCTCGGCCTGATCCGGAGACTCCCCTCTCCGTCATTTGGATGACGAAGCCGCTGGCGAAGGCCGGCTAGTCTTGGCCTGGGCTGCGGGGAGCCGGTCGACCGGCCCTCAACGGCCGCGGAAGGGGAGGGCCGCGCTGCGCAGGAGGGAGACGAGCTGGCTCTGCTGGCGCGTATGCGTCTTCTGAAAGATCCGCGCCAGATGGGTTCTTGCGGTCGAGATCCGGACGCCCTGGGCTTCGGCCGCCTCCGTCAACGACAACCCGCTCGCCAGGGCGGAGGCGAATTTGGCTTCGGTTTCGGTCAGGTCGAAAAGCTGCCGCGCGCAGGTGACCATGTCGGTCGCGGCGTCGAGCCGGCGCAACGCGATCATGATCTTGCGGTGTGATCCAGCGGGCACGGGGGAGGCCGCCGGCATGACGCAGGCAGAGAGCGAATGAGCGCAGCCACTGCTCAGGATCATGCTGCTCCGCTGATGTGCCAGCGGGTCGCCGCCGCCATGCGCCGCGGCTTCCACGAGTTGCCGGAACAGGCGCTGCTCGGTCGGCTGGCGCGCGAAGACGCGGCCCTGGCGCAGGGAAAGAGCGCCGTCGGGGTCGGCCAGAATCTCGTCGGCCTCCTCGTTCGCATAGACGATGCGCAGATCCTGGTCGACGATGACGATGCCCATCGCCAGCGCGTCGAGAGCGCTGCGGGCTTCGTCGCGCTGGATGGCGATCCGGCCGAGATGCCGACGAACCTCGACGATCCGGCGCAGGACGGGATAGAGCTTCGCCAGCAGGGCGATGTCGTCGCGGTCGAACGTCTCCTGCTGGCGGCCGCGCTGCACGTCGAAGAACCAGAACGCCTCGCCATTCTCCGCCAGCCGGCAGGCCATTCCGCCATACATGTCCTGCGGCTGCATCCATTCCTGCCAGACGCGGCTGTGCTGCAGCCTCTCTCGGCCATGGACCTCATGGTCCTGATAGACCTGACCGAGCGGGATATTGCGCAGGGCGAAGCCCATCTCGATGAAATCGCGGGCGAGATCGCCGAAGCAACGTGCCTGCAATGTCTCGTCGACATGGGTCGCATAGGAGACCCAATCGTCCGGATGTGGACCGAAACCGGCAAAGCAGGCTTTCGAGCCGTTGAAGAGCCGCCGCAGCGCTTCGGCTGCGGCCGGCATCTGCGCTTCGTCCATCGCTCCCGTCAGGAGCTGGTCCACGGCGGTCATCACCGTATCGAGGTTCTGGGCCGGCATGACGTTTCTCCGCATGCTTCGGCTGCCGCATCCTTGCAGCCACGACCTCAGGCTAGCAGCATGGGCTTGTTGCGTGAAGTCCAAAAGCAATCCAAAGCCTCGCGAGGCCTTCAGCCGCGAAATCACACCCTCGCGAGTAGCGCGACAATGGCCGCCTGCGTCGGCAGGGCATCGAATACGCCGTGGCGGATCGTGGTGAGCGCACCGGCCGCGGCAGCCTCCCGAAGCGCTTCGGTCAGGCCGTGTTTCCGGGCCAGGCCCACGCCGAGCGTCGCGGCGAAGGCGTCTCCGGCCCCGAGCGTATCGACGGTGTCGACGGCGATGCCGCCCTGGATGATCGCCTCTCCGTCGCGCGGCACGGCGACGGCGCCCGATGCCCCGCGTGTCATGACGACGAGGGCTGGCCCCAGTGCCGTGATGGCCGGGGCCAGCTCGGTGACGAAGCGGGCAGGGTCGGCCGCGCTGGCCGGGTCGTGGCCGATCGCCGCCGCCAGGTCGGAGGCCTCGGTTTCGTTGACGATGAGGATGCTCGTCCGCTGCAGGATCTCCGGTTGGATCGTCCGGAAGGGCGAGGGATTGAGCAGGGTCGGGACACTGGCTTGTCCGGCGATCTCGAAGGCCTCGGCGATCGGCGCATCGGCCGTTTCGAACTGCGCCATCACGAGCGCGGAGCCGGCGATCGTGCCGGCCCGTTCACGAATATGCGCGCGGGTGACGGCAGCGTTGACGCCGCTGGCGATGGCGACGCTGGTCTCGCCCCGGCTGTCGGTGAAACAGACGCCGCTGCCCGTCGGGCCGGCGATGGTGACGAGCAGGCTGTCCGGCAGGTCGGCGCGCGCCAGCGCGGGCGCGGCGAAGCCGGCCGCGAGGTCGCTGCCGATGGCAAGGAGGCCGTCCACCGCCATGCCGAGCCGGCGGGCCATGATCGCGAGGTTGAAGCCCTTGCCGCCGGGCTCGATGGTCACGATGTCCGCGGCGAGCGCTTCGCCGGGGCGCGGAAAGCGGGGCACTTTCGCCGAGCAGGCGATCACGAAGCTGCCCAGCACAAAGACGGGCCGAGAGGTCATCGCGTTTGATTTCCCCGTTCAACTCCTGCTACCCGGTTTGTGTCACAATCATGCAGCCACCGACAGAGCCTGAATTGCCTGCGCCCAAACCGTTGTTCCAGGATCTGCTGGAGCTGCGCGACGATACGGCCAAGCCGCTTTATCAGCAGCTGGAAGATCAGCTGACGCGGCTGATCGACGACGGCACCCTGCCGCCCGGGACGACCTTGCCGGCCGAGCGCCAGCTGGCCGAGCGGCTCAGCATCAGTCGCACCACGGTACAGCGCTCCTACAATGCCTTGCGGGAGCGCAAGCTGCTCAGCGCCCAGGGCCGTCTCGGCTCGGTCGTGCAGGGGCCGGGGCCGCGCCTGCATTCGGGCATGGACCGGCTGAAGGGCTTCACCGAGGAGATGCGCGAGCTCGGCCGGGTTCCGTCTTCGCAAATCCTCGAGCGGGAGGTCGTGAACGACCGTTCCATCGCTTCGATCTTCGGCCGTTCGTCCCATATCGATTTGCTCAAGCTTGTGCGCGTGCGCTCCGGCGACGGCGTGCCGATGTCGCGGGAAATCGCCTGGTACAATCTCGAGCGCGCGCCCGGGCTGGCACAGAGCGACCTCTCAGGCTCGGTCTATGCCAAGCTTGCCGAGCTTGGCCTGCCGCTCATCCGCTGCGAGCAGACGATCGAGGCGGCCGCGCCTACTCCCGAGGAGTGCGCGATCTTCGGCTTCAAGCGGCCCTTCCCCTGCCTGCTGATCAAGCGCCGCAGCTATGGCGCGGACGGCGACATGCTGGAGTATGTCGAGGGGCTATTCCGGGGAGATACTTACATCTACCGGCTTTCGCTCCAGGTCTGACACGGTTTCTCGTGAGCAGCCGGTTTGCTCGAATTTTAACAGTCCAATGACAATCCAAAAGGCGGCGCCCGCTTTGAACCTTTATCCGCTCCGGCGCGACGAAGGCATACGGACGTGCGCTCTGCCCGCCCAGGCCGGGCGAACCGGCCGCCGCCGGGGCGTCGCGACGATCCGCGACAACAGGGATGGATATTTCGATGTCGCTCCACTTCTCGGTTCCCGGCCAGGCGAGCTACGCGCCCTTCGCGGCGCATCGCGAGAGCGTGCCTGATGCCACCTGCCAGGCTTCGAAGCCGGTTTTCGTCATCGATGCCAATCTGAACGTCCAGTTCAGCAACCGCGGTGCCCAGGCCTTGTCGAACGATGGGCTCGGCGGCCCCGACCGCTTCACCGCGGCCGATAAGGAATTCATGGCGCGGCTTCAGTCGTGGCTGAAGCGCCGCCGGGCCGGAAGCAGCATCGACGAGGCCCGGCTGTCACTCTCGCTGCGCTGCGGTCGCCAGATCGCGATCGATGTCGTCCATCTCGAAAGCATCGATCTTTTCGTGCTCTCGGTGGATGATCCCGAGGTCGCCATGGGCCGCAAGCTCGGGCAGGTCGCCGAAGCCTGTGGGCTGACGCCGACCGAGGAGCGCATGCTGGCGCTGATCGTCGAAGGCCTCGACACCATCATCGCGTCCAAGCGGCTTGGTATCGCGCCCACGACCGCTCGCACCCATCTGCAGCGCCTCTTCGCCAAGACCGGCACGGCCCGCCAGAGCGAGCTGGTCCGCTTCGTCGCGACCTATGTCGAGGAGCCGCGCTGAGCGGGACGTTGCTGCCCGCGCGCGGCTGAATACCGATCGCATCCAGCAATCCAACTTATCCCCGTGGCTTCGGCCCGGACTTATTCTCCACGTGTCCCATCCGACCGAAAGGGCTTCGCGAGGCATCGCGGGCCGGTTGGGATTGCGGGCTTCGTGTCCCGAGCCGTTGCGGGCTCGTCAGGCACGGAGGTGTCGACTTCGTCCGAGCCCAACAGGGAGGCCCGCTCTTCGCCGGAACCCAGAACGAAGCGGACCCCCCAGATACCCGTGCGCGGAGCCGAACGGCGCGAGGTCGTCGCTGTCCGACACTTCGACATCGACTCGACATCGGCACGCAGCCGTCGACTGCGAACGCCGCGCATCCCCTCGGATGTAACAGCCCGAAAACCCCGCAGGCCAAGCCTGGACGGGGCTTTCGGTGCGTGGCGCGCGCTTCTGCCAACCCTTCCGCCGTCATCCCGGATCGCCGCTTTGCTCTGCCGGAGTGATCCCCGGCGAGGTGACGGGCGCACCGCAGCGGCCGATTGACGCGGTTCGGATTCGATGTCATGTTTCTATTAACGGAACTTAAGTTCCATTTTTTGAAACTTCCTAGGGCAGGCAGATGACGATCTTGTCGGCGGCTGCGGATGTGCTTCGCTGCTTTTCCAGCACGCGGCATGACGTCACCGTCACGGATCTGGTCACGTTGCTGGGTATGCCGAAGAGCAACGCCTCGCGCCTGCTGAGGTCGATGCGGGACGAGGGGCTTCTCGAGACCGTCGGCGACAGCAAGCGTTACCGGCCTTCGCTGCTGCTCAACCAGGTTGGCCAGATCTATCGTTTCGCCGCCTCGGTGATCGACCGTGCCGACGCCGTGGTCGGGAATATCTCGGATCGGATCGGCCATACCGGCTACATCAGTGTTCGACGCGCTACCGACATCGTCGCCGTGACCGCTCACCCCGGCCGGCACGCGCTGCGGGTCGTCACCGCGATCGGCGATCGCATCCCCGCCTTTGCCTCCAGCACGGGGCGCGCCCTGCTTGCCCGGCTTTCCGACGATGAGGTGCGCGCGCTTTACCCCGCCGGCTTCAGCGCGCCTTCCGAGACCGCGCCGCGCGACATGGATGAACTGCTCGCAAGGCTGGCTCGCGTCCGCAGCGAGGGTTTCGCCGAGTCCCATGACGAGGCGGTGCGCGGCGTGCGCGCCCTTTCGGTCGCCGTCGGCGATCCGTCGACCGGCGACGAGGTCGCGCTCTGCCTCTCCTTCCCGGCGGCCACGGTCGAGCCGGCCGAGCGCCTCGCCATCATCCGTTCACTGGGGGAGGGCGCCGCGGAGATCGCGGCCCTGCTCCAGGACAAGCGCTTCTATCCCTTGAACCTCTCAATCGCGGAGACCGCTCCATGAGCAATCGTTGGCGTATCGGCTTCGACATCGGCGGCACCTTCACCGATTTCATCCTCTACGACTCGCAGGAGCGCTCGGTGCGCCTGCACAAGCGCCTGACGACGCCGCACGACCCGTCCGAAGCGGCGCTGATCGGGCTGGGCGAGCTCGTCGAGATGGCCGGCATCACGCTCGCCGATGTCGGCGACATCGTCCACGGCACCACGCTCGTCACCAACGCCGTGATCGAACGCAAGGGCTCCAAGCTCGGCCTGATCACCACCAAGGGCTTCCGCGACATCCTCGAAATGGGGACGGAGCAGCGCTACGACATCTACGACCTGTTCCTGACCTTCCCCGATCCGCTGGTTTCGCGGGAGCTCCGCCTCGAGGTGCCCGAGCGGATCGACCGTGACGGCAAGGTCGTCACCGCGCTCGATGCCGAGGCCGTGCGCAACGCCGCCCGTGAGCTGGCTGCCGCCGGCTGCGAGGCGATCGCGATCTGCTTCCTCAACAGCTACCGCAACCCGGCCCATGAGCAGGAAGCGGCCCGCATCGTCCGCGAAACCTGCCCTGAGCTCACCGTCTCGCTGTCGAGCGAGGTCGTGGCCGAGATCTGGGAGTACCAGCGCTTCGTCACCACGGCGGCCAACGCCTATGTCCAGCCGCTGATGCGCCGCTATCTCGAGCGCCTGGAGCGCGAGCTCGCCGCCCGCTCCTTCCGTGGTTCGCTGACGCTGATGCATTCGGCCGGCGGCCTGGTCTCGCCCGAGACGGCACGCACCTTCCCGATCCGCCTGCTCGAAAGCGGCCCGGCCGGCGGCGGCCTCGCCACCGCCCTGTTCGGCGAACTCGCCGGCCATAAGGACGTGATCTCCTTCGACATGGGCGGCACCACCGCCAAGGCCTGCATGATCGAGGACGGCCGCGCCGAGATCGCGCCGATGCTCGAAGCCGGCCGCGTCAACCGTTTCGCCAAGGGTTCGGGCCTGCCGATCAAGGCACCCGTCATCGACATGATCGAGATCGGCGCGGGCGGTGGCTCGATCGCCGCGATCGACGAGGTCGGCCTGCTCAAGGTCGGCCCGCATTCGGCCGGCTCCGATCCGGGCCCGGCCTGCTATGGCATGGGCGGCGTGAAGCCGACCGTGACCGATGCCAATCTGGTGCTCGGCTATTACGACCCCGGCTTCTTCCTTGGCGGCCGCATGGCGCTCGACCTCGAGGCGGCACGCAAGGCCGTCTCGACGGTGGCCACGCCACTCGGCCTTTCGGTCGAGGAAGCCGCCTGGGGCATCCACAAGGTCGTGGTCGAGAGCATGGGTGCCGCCGCCCGCGTCCATCTCGTCGAGAAGGGCAAGGACCCGCGCCATTACGCCATGGTCGGCTTCGGCGGTGCCGGTCCCGCGCACGCCGTCGATGTCGCCCGCGTGCTCGGCGTCAAGCAGGTCATCATCCCGCCGGCCTCGGGTGCGGCCTCCGCGCTCGGCTTCCTCGCCGCGCCGCTCTCCTTCGACATGGTGCGCTCGCTGCCGGTCGAGTTCTCGGAAGGCTTCGACGCCGCCGCCGTCAACGCGTTGCTGGGCCAGCTCGAGGCGGAAGGCCGCAAGCACCTGACCGAGGCCGGCGTGAAGCCCGCCGACGTCACGGTCGAGCGTTCGGCCGATATGCGCCTCGTCGGCCAGATGCACGACATTTCCGTGCCTCTGCCGGCCGGCACCATCGATGCGTCGAGCCTCGAAGCTATCCGGGCGGCCTTCAGCAAGGCTTATTCGGCCCGCTACACCTCGGTCTATGAGGGGGCCCGTCTCGAGGCGATCAATTTCCGCGTCCGTTGCGCCGGCCCCGTGCCGACCTTGTCGCTCTCCGGTGCGGCCGGCGGCGGCGATGCCTCTGCCAAGGTCAAGGGCACCCGCAAGGCCTGGTTCGAGGGCGGCTGGAGTGAGGCGAAGGTCTATGACCGCTACGCGCTGCGTTCCGGCGACATCGTCGCGGGACCGGCCATCATCGAGGAGCGCGAGGCGACCACGATCGTCCCGCCCGGCGACAGCGTTGTCATCGATGATGTGCTGAACCTGCTCATCCATGTCGCCCAGCCCAACGCGGCCGAGACCACGATCACCGCCGACATGCCGCTGGCAGAAGCCGCGCGCCGGATCGAGGCCGATCCGATCTCGCTCGAGATCATGTGGAGCCGCATGATCAACGTCGTCGAGGAGATGTGGCTGACGGTCTGCCGCACCGCCTTCTCGCTGGTGATCTCGGAAGCGCAGGATTTCGCGTGCGAACTGCTCGATCCCGAAGGCGAGACGCTGGCGCACTCCCCCCGCGCCATGCCGGTCTTCAACCTGACGCTGCCGCGCGCGGTCAAGGCGCTACTGGAGCGTTACCCGGCCGAGACGCTGAAGCCCGGCGACGTCCTGATCACCAACGACCCCTGGCTCTGCGCCGGCCATCTCTTCGACATCGCGGTGGTGACGCCGGTCTTCCTCGGCAACCGCGTCGTCGGCCTGATGGGCACGGTCGGCCATGTCTCCGACATCGGCGGCACCAAGGATAGCCTGCGCGCTCGCGAGATCTACGAGGAAGGCTTCCAGATCCCGCCGATGAAGCTGTTCGAGGCCGGGAAGATCAACGAGACGCTGGTGCGCCTGCTCGGCGAGAACGTGCGCAACTCCGAGCAGGTGCTCGGCGATCTGCACTCCTTCGTTGCGGCGAACGCCATCGGCGCCGAGCGGCTGCAGTCCTTCCTGACCGATTACGGCATGCAGGACCTGCGCGCGCTCGCCCATGTCGTGCAGAGCCGCTCGGAGAAGGCGATGCGCGAGGCCATCCGCGCGCTGCCGGACGGCACCTATCACGGCACCGTCTCGAACAACCCGCTCGGCACGCCGATGCATTATCCGCTGGCGCTGACGGTCAAGGGCGACACGATCCATCTGGACTTCGCCGGCGCCCCGCCGCAGCTGCCGCAGGGCGGGCTGAACTGCACACTCAACTACACGATGGCGCACGCCACCTACCCGCTGAAGTGCATGCTGACGCCGAATGTGCGCGGCAATGCCGGCTGCTACCGCGCCTTCTCGATCGACGCGCCGAAGGGCTCGATCCTGAATTGCGACAAGCCGCTGGCGGTGAACCTGCGCACCCGCACCGGCTGGTATCTCGCGCCGAACATCTTCCGCGCCTTGTCGGAAGCTGCGCCGAGGCAGGTCCAGGCCTTCACCGGCTTGCCCGTCGCGGCCAGCGTCTATGGCCGGGATTCGGCTGGTGACACCTATTCCGACATGCTCTTCGTCGGCGGCGGCCAGGGCGGCTCGGCCCATGGTGATGGCAAGTCGGGCCTGCTTTACCCGACCTCGGCGGCGAACACCTCGATCGAGACCTTCGAGTCGCGCGTGCCGGTTCTGGTGGTCGAGAAGACCTATCTCACCGACTCCGGCGGCGCCGGCCAGCATCGCGGTGGCCTCGGCCAGCGCGTGCGGCTGCGCAAGCTCTCCGATGACGGGCTGCCGACGCTGGTCTCGCTCTATCCCGAAGGCGTCAACAACCCGATCCCGGGCCTGTTCGGTGGCAAGGCCGGTGGCGGAGCCTCGGGCCGGGTGATCGACGAGCAGGGCCATGTACTCAAGGACGTCGGCACCGGCGAGCTGGTCCAGGTCAGGCAGCCGCAGGAGATCGTCGAGCTCGTGCTCGCCGGCGGCGCTGGCTACGGCCCGGCGGCAGAGCGCTCGCGCGATGCGATCGCCCGCGACATCGCGCTCGGCCTCGTCTCTCCGGACGCCGCCAAGCGCGACTACGGCGTGCAGGGAGCGCATGCCACGCAGGACGTGGGCGAGGCCAAGGCCGGCATCCTGGTTGCCTGAAGGCAAGGGACGAAACGCAAACAGCCCGTAAGGGGCTCATGAGGGGACTGAGGCATGACCAATCCGACTGAAGGGGTGCCTCAGCGGCACCCCAGCCTGTTCGAGCCGGCGACACTGGCGCTGATCGCCATTCTCTGTGTCTTCGGCTCGATCATCGGCATGCAGCTTCTGGTGTCGCTCGGCATCACGGCGAACACCTCGCTGATCGGCGCGCTCGCCGCCATGGCGCTGGCGCGCGTGCCGCTTGCCGCTTTCGTGCGCTACCGCTCGATCCATGTGCAGAATCTGGCCCAGAGCGCGATCTCCTCGGCCACCTTCGGCGCCGCGAACAGCCTGCTGCTCCCGGTCGGCATCCCCTGGCTGCTCGGCCGGCAGGACCTGGTGCTGCCGATGCTGGCGGGCGCCTTCCTCGCGATGCTGCTCGACGCCTATCTGCTCTACCGGATGTTCGACTCCCGCGTCTTCCCGGCGCAGGGCGCGTGGCCGCCGGGTGTCGCCGCCGCCGAGGCGATCAAGGCTGGTGACGAGGGCGGCCGCAAGGCGGTGCTGATGGGCATCGGCTTCGGCACCGGCGTCATCGCCTCCTTCATCAAGATCCCGCTGGCCTGGATCGGTTTTGCCGGCTCGACAGCGGTGACCGGCATTCCGATGTCGGCCTTCGGCGTCGCCTTCATCGGCAACATCTGGGCGCTGACGATGTTCGGCATCGGCCTGCTGCTGCGCGGCTATTCCGGCCAGCTCTTCGGTGGGGAGACCTTCGCCGGCATCATCCCGAAGGGCGATCTGATGGCCGCCTATATCCCGCACGGCTTCATGATCGGCGCCGGTCTCGTCGCGCTGTTTCAGGTCGCGGTCCTGCTCTTCCGCCGCGAGGACAAGGCCAATGGGAGCGAAGCCACCGCCGGCGTCGGCGACACCGAGGTACGTCGCGCGCTCGGCCTCGGCACCATCGGCTATCTCGTGATCGCGGTGTTCATTGCGCTGGTCGGCGGGCTGATGACCGACATGTCGATCGGCATGCTGATCCTGTTCGTGCTCTACGCTGCCTTCGCGGCCTATGTGCACGAGCTGATCGTCGGCCTCGCCGCGATGCATTCCGGCTGGTTCCCGGCCTTCGCCGTTGCGCTGATCACGTTGATCATCGGCATGCTGATCGGCTTCCCGATGCCGGCACTGGCCCTGCTCGTCGGCTTCTCGGCCGCGACGGGCCCTGCCTTCGCCGATATGGGCTATGACCTCAAGGCCGGCTATCTGCTGCGCGGTAACGGTGCCGATCCCGCCTTCGAGCGAGACGGCCGCCGCCAGCAGCTCTTCGCGGCGATGTTCGCCTTCGTCATCGCCGGCGCCGTCGTGCTGTTCTCCTACCAGTCCTATTTCGACCGCAACCTCGTGGCGCCGGTCGACAAGGTCTACGCCGCGACGATCAAGGCCGGCGTGGCGCCGGGCGTGGCCTGGCAGCTCTTCATGTGGGCGATCCCCGGCGCGATCCTGCAGTTTATCGGCGGCCCGAAGCGGCAGATCGGCGTGCTCTTCGCCACCGGCCTGCTGATCGCGTTCCCGATGGCGGGCTGGGCTGTGCTGGCGGGCATCCTCTGCCGGCTGGTTTGGGAGAAGCTTCGCGGCACGAGCGGGGAGGGCGACATGGAGGTCTTCGCCGCGGGCGTCATCGCCGGCGACGCGATCTTCTCCTTCTTCGATTCGGTCCTCAAGAACTTCCACAAGCCCTGAACCAGACGAAGCCCCGGGACGACCGTCCCGGGGCTTCGCGCTCCCGCAAAGGACCATCGCCATGGGCAAGCTCGGAACTCTTACGATCGGCCAGGCGCCTCGGGCCGACATCACCCCGATCCTCGACGCGGTGCTGTCGGCGGACCTGCCGCGCCTGCACGCAGGCGTCCTCGATGATTTGAGCCGCGGCGAGATCGAAGAGGATTTTGCAGCGGTTCCCGGCCAGCCGGTCCTCATCACCAAGCTGCTGGATGGATCATCCGTGATCATCGACCGGGCCCGGACGGAAGCCGCAGCCCAGCGCAAGCTCGACGCCCTCGAAGCGGAGGGCTGCACCACCATCCTGATGTTGTGCACCGGGCATTTCGAGAAGCTCAGGACGAAACAGGCGCGCTTCCTTGAGCCCGACCGTATCCTGCCGCCGACGGTGGCCGCACTGACCCGCGGCGCGCAGCTCGGCATCATCGTGCCGCTGGCCGAGCAGATCGACAGCGAGGCCGGCAAATGGAAGCCGCTGGCGTCGCCGCCGATCTATGCGGCGGCATCGCCCTACCAAGGCGATCTCGCTGCCGTCACCAAGGCAGCCGAAGATCTTCGTCGCCGCGGCGCCGAGGTGCTGCTGATGGACTGCATGGGCTTCGTCGAGAATCACAGGCGCGCTGCTGCTGCAGCCGGCTTGCCGGTCATCCTCTCCAACAGCCTGGTCTCCAAGCTAGCCTCCGAGCTGGTCTGAGACTCTTCCCTGGACGGGCCGGGCGTCGCTACCGCCAGTTCGGCTCCCTGCTTTCGCATGGGATTTCCCCGAAAACCGCATGCCGTTTTTCGGGCCGCTGCTGTAACGTCGCGCGACCAGCGAGGAGCATTGCGATGACGTTGACGGCCGAAGCGATCGAAACCCTGAAGACCGTTTCGACGGCGACCCTGACCACGGTCCTGCTGAAGAAGGGGCTGCGCAACGTCTGGATCCGTGGTGCGGCGCCGCTGCGACCGGGCCAGCCGCGCCTCGTTGGCCCTGCCTTCACGTTGCGTTTCGTGCCGGCCCGCGAGGATCTGGCGACCCCAGCCTCCTGGGCCTCGCCGATTTCCACGCGCGCCGCGATCGAGGCCATGCCGGAAGGTTGCATCGCGGTCGTCGATTCGATGGGCGTCACCGACGCCGGCATCTTCGGCGACATCCTCTGCGCCCGTATGCAGAAGCGGGGCGTTGTCGCACTGATCACGGACGGCGTGGTGCGTGATGTTGCCGGGGTGCTCGAGACCAACCTGCCGGTCTGGTGCCGTGGCGTCGCCGCGCCGCCCTCGGTTGCGGGGTTGACCTTCGTTGCCTGGCAGGAGCCGATCGGCTGCGGCGGCGTGGCGGTTTTCCCGAACGACATCATCGTCGTCGATCAGGACGGCGCGGTGCTGATCCCGGCCGGGCTGCTCGATGCGGTGCTTGCCGAGGCCCCCGAGCAGGAGCGCATGGAAGCCTGGATCATGACCAAGGTCGACGAAGGCGCCTCGCTGCCGGGGCTTTATCCGATGAACGCCGAGACGAAGGCGCTCTATGAGGCGTCGAAGGGGAAGTAGGGGGGCGAGCAGCGTGATGATCGGGATGCGCCTTGTCCGGCTGACGAGGGAGGTCGACGCGAACGAGTCTGAGGCACCCTTACCCTGTTAAGCTGGGAAAATTCAGGGAAACACGATTATCGGCCGTGGAATCACCAGTTTTTTTGGCCGAGAACACCGCTCATTTCCGTAGGTTGGATGAAAATTCCCAGCGTGAAGTAACAGGGAACGACTTGAGCTTGTGAACAAATTTCAGGGAGTGCGCTTGTGAGGAAGCAGCCTGGCAAAGCCATAGGCTGACCGCGTGATATACGGCAGCCCGACTTGCAAAGAGGTAGGCGGCGACTTGCGCCACGATGCGATCGAGTTCGTCGTTGAAGGCGTCGACGGCCTCGGCAAGCTCGCGAATGAAGACCTCGTCGCGGCCGGCGCGGCAGGTGAAGATCGGCAGGCCCGGCCAGTAGACCGCAAGATCGATCCAATCGCGTTCGGCGATCCAGAGTTGCCCCTGGCATTGGGCTTTGTGCTCAGGTGGAAACTCGCCCTTGAGCAAAGCCTCGATCAAGAGATGCGGCAGCTTGGTCTTGATCTCGAGGAGGCCATCCTTGCCAATCAGCGCATCGGGAGAAGCGCCGGACCGACCGCGGCGCAGGAACCCGACGCTCTCACATTTCGATCCCGTGACGAAGTTGTAGGCGCTGCGCGCTTCCTCTTCCATCAGCTTGCCGCGCTCCATATGCACGGTCGTGACCGTCTCCATTGGCTCGCCGGTCAATCGTTCAGCGGCGAGCTTGTAGAGATAGCTCTGCCGCGTGCGGCTCTCGGCGCCGCCCCGACCCTTGGTCAGGATTGAGGCGAACTCGGAGGCTGTCGGGATGCCGAGGCGCGCTTGAACCCATTCGGGCGAGCCTTGAATGCAGTTGATGATCTCGAGCATGGTCAGCCTCTTCCCTTCCTGGCATTGAGCATCACCAGCGCCTGCCGGAAGCGGCGGGCCGGCAGTTCCGCAAAAGCCTTGATCTTGAAGAAGCGCAGCAGGGCTTCGCGCTCGCCGCCGACCTCATCCATCAGCGCGAGAAGCTCCCGGGTTTGCTGGCGGGTGATGGTCTCACCCACCCCTGCAGCCTTGCCGTCATCGTCATCGGCGGCGGCCAGACCGAGCGCTGCCTTCAGCGTCATCCGCTGCAGATATGTCAGCGTCGATCCGATCGCCTGGATCGCGTTCTTCTCGCCGCTGTGATCGGCGCTGGCCGAGAGGCTGTTCTCCTCGCTATGACCGTCACGGTGCGAAATCACGCAGGTGATGGTCACCTTCTCGCCGTCACTGTTCGAGCGGAAGCGGTAGGCCAGACCGTGGCGCGCCAGGACCGGGCCGACCGTGCGGACAATCTCGGCCAAGTCCTCATGGCGGTAGTGCTTTGCTCCGATACTGGCAATCTGGGTCTTCGCGATCGCCGGAAGCTCGGCTTTGGCTGCGGCGAGAGCTGCCTCAAAGGACCGGCGCGCTTCTTCTCCGCGACTGCGTTCATGCAGGCCGATCAGCTGAGACAACACATGCTCGTCCGCGCCGCGGTCGAGCGCGGAACTCAACAGGCTCAACGGGGTGATCGTAGGAGCTCGACGCAACTCGGTGAGCCGAGATCCTGCGGAGGCGCGCCGATGGCGCAGGGCGCTGCTCATCGCTTGGTCCTCCCGATGAGAGACCCGGCGCGATTTGTTCCGAACCACCAGGCTCGGTAGGCTTGGGCGAGCTCCGCCGGGCTGAGCCGGGGTGTCGAGGGCAGGGGATCAAGGGACATTTCGCCGAACGGTGACTGTGGGGTCACAATCAGCGGAGGGGGCAAAGTGCGGTGCATGGCGAACCCTCAATGCAGCTGGCGATACCCGAGGGTGAGCCGGGAGGCCACCTGTGACGAAGCGGCCGCGATATTCGTGCGATTGTAAAAAAGTCCGGCGCAGTCCTCCGACGCGAGGGTCTGTAGCCGTTGAAGCGCTGCTAGCTCGGCCCTGGCTTCAGTCCATCCGCGCTTCAGCGATAGCGACAATAGCTGACACCGCCCGGCCACGTTTTGAGACATGCAAAACCGAGGTCCCGCCTGTCGCATGGCGTAGCGGAGAATGCCAGGCTTGTAGAAAATGAGCTTGCGCTCGAACTCCAGGATAAGGGTCATCATCGTCCTCCAGCGACGAAAATCGTCGGTGACGGACGGTTCCCTTCCTATGGCGCCGGCAGTCAACTGGAAAAGTCGATACTCGACGAAAAACGTTGACTAAGCTATGTGGGCAGCATGATCACACCCGCACAATGCCGCGCTGCTCGGGCCCTCCTCGATTGGAGCCAGCAAGACCTCGCCAAGGCGGCCCATCTTGGCCTCTCAACCATCCGAGACTTCGAAAAAGCCAGGCGCGTGCCGACCCACAACAACCTGCGAGGCATCAAACTCGCACTGGAGGAAGGCGGAGTGGTAATTGGCGAGGAGAATTCATGCGTAGCGTTGAAAGGCGAGCGCTGAAGGCATTTGATCAATCGGCCTCGAGCTGGCTTGACTGTGAAAAGGCAGCCGCGACGAAAAAATCGTTGGGCTCGACCGATTGAGGTGTCGCCAATATAAGGCTGCGCAAGATTGTTTGTGCTGGCGGACGAGATCGCTCGCTTCCGCCCGACGAGGCTGGCTAATGTGTGGTATTTTCGGGTCGCTCGGCTTTGAGCCGGACCCTCGACGGATCGATATCGTTGCGCATCGTGGCCCCGATGGCCGCGGTTGGGAGACCTATGCGAGCCCCAAGGGCCCTGTGGCTCTCGGTCATCGACGCCTCGCCATCATCGACGTCTCCGATGCAGGCTTGCAGCCGATGTGCGATGCGTCGCGGCGCTATTGGCTCGTCTTCAACGGCGAGATCTACAATTACATCGAACTGCGCGAGGAGATGCGGGCGAAGGGCGAAGTCTTTGTCTCCGAGTCCGATTCTGAGGTGCTATTGCGCGCCTACATGCTCTGGGGCGAGGACGCATTGCCGCGGCTGCGGGGCATGTTCGCCTTCCTGATCTGGGACAGCCGCGACAAGGTTCTGTTCGCTGCGCGGGACCGTTATGGCATCAAGCCCCTGTACCTAGTGTCGACGCCGCGCGGTGCCGCTTTCGCCTCTGAAATCAAGCAACTGCTTGGCCTGCCTGGTGTGAGCGGCCGGATGAATGTCGCCCGTGTGCATGATTTTCTCAGTGCCGGCATTGCCGACCATACTGCCGAAACGATGTTCGAAGGCGTCGGCCAGATGCGGGGAGGTGAATGCATCCGGGTGGATGCGAGCCGCCCGGGGCCAATCGAACTCGCTTCGCGACGTTGGTATCCTGCCGCGGCCGGAGATCTCGCTATTTCGGAAGACGAGGCGGCTGCGCGTTTCCGAGAGCTGCTGACCGAGTCCGTTCGCCTGCATCTACGTTCGGATGTGCCTGTCGGATCTTGTCTCTCAGGGGGACTCGATTCCTCGGCCATTGTATGCCTGATGGCAGGAATGCTGGGCTCACGCGATGGTGGGGCCAAAGTCAATACGGTGTCGGCCTGCTACGCCGAAAAGAGCGTCGATGAAAAGCCCTTCATGGACGCCGTCGTGGCACATGCTCATACCGAGCCGCATTTCATCTTTCCGAAAGCTGAAGATGTATTTCAGCGGGCGGCTGACATTACCTGGCATCAGGATGAGCCTTTCGGGTCGACCTCGATCTTCGCGCAATGGTGTGTGTTCGAGGAGGCCCGGCGCGTCGGTGTCAAGGTGATGCTAGACGGGCAGGGGGCTGATGAACAGCTCGCAGGCTATCACGGCAGTTTCCCATATTATATGGCTGATTTGACCAAGCGTCGACAATTTGGGAAGCTTTTACGTACTATCCTCGAACGAAGCCGTTATCACGGAACTTCCATTCAGGACCAGTTGCGCCAGTATGTGGTTCCGCTTCTTCCGCGTGGCCTCGCGGGCGCATTGCGGCAAAAACACCGCCAGTTCACGCAGCACGATTGGCTGGGGACGGAACTGTTACGTGAGAAGGGAAACCCGATCACGGCGTTCCAGTTGGCGAGCGATGAGCTGGGCCTGCCGGACGTCACCGATCTCCGCACGCTGTGCATGACCCTGACCTATGGCTCCAATCTGGCCATGCTGCTGCATTGGGAAGATCGCAATTCGATGGCGCATTCGATCGAAGCGCGCGTGCCGTTCCTCGACCACCCGCTGGTCGAGTTCAATCTCGCTCTGGGTAATGACCATAAGATAGTGGGTGGAGATACCAAGCGCGTGCTGCGCAAGGGCATGAACGGAGTTCTCCCAGAAGTGGTCAAGGAACGACGGGACAAGCTCGGCTTTGCGACGCCCGAGCAAGTGTGGTTCCGAGGCCCGCTGCGCGGTTTGATTGAAGAAGGTATCGAAACGACTTTGGTCCGTTATCCAGGATTGATGAACGCAGACGGTGTCCGTGCGCTGGCCAAGGACATGCTCGACGGAGATCGCAATGTGGATTTCACCTTATGGCGTATCGTGAACCTCGGCATCTGGGGTGAGCGTTTCGGCGTGGGGATGTGATGATGAATGCTCACCTTCAAACGCGGCAGAACAGCATCGACGAATTGCCCGGGATGAAGGCGCTGGCTGAGCGGCTGGGTCGCAAGCCGATCGTTGGTCTCGTTTCCATTTCTCCGATCGCGGACGACCCTCGAGTTCGCCGACAGGGCGATGCCTTTTACGATCTCGGCTGGGATGTGAAGGCGTTTGGCCTCCAGAGCAAAGTTGAAAGTGCACCGGCGTGGTCAATCGAGACCCCCGAAGACGCTCGTCAATTGCCTACTCCGCCGACGATGCCTGAAACGCCGTATAGGACGCGAGGTATTCGCCGGTTAGCAATTGCGTCCTTGGCGCTTGCTGAACGGCGCGCGGTGCGGGCAAACCGTCATGATGATGCCTATGATCTGCGCCTTTTGCGTGTCTTTTTCGATAAAGCGTTAGCTGAGACCATTTACTGGACGCTGAATAGTACGTTCTGGGACATCTATGCGCTCGCTAGACGTCAAAATGCAGATCTCTGGCTTGGTAACGACTGGACATCGCTTCCGATCATCTCCCGCATCGCGGGCGAACAAGGAGTGCCATACGTTTACGATACGCATGAGTTCGCGGCTGAGGAGTTCAATGAGCGCAAACTCTGGCGCTACGTTCAACGCCCCATTCGCCTTGAGACCGAACAGCGTTTCATTCGCGGCGCGGCCGTGGTCACGACCGTTTCGACGGGCATCGCCGAGCGCCTCCAAGCGATCCACGGCTTGCCCGAGAAGCCGCAGACGGTTCGTAGCACCCCGCTATATCAAAAAATGCCGCCTCGAACGACGGGAGAGCGTGTCCGGGTGCTTTATCACGGAGCGGTCTGGCATCATCGCGGCTTGGAAGAGTGTATCCGGTCGGTGGCTTTATGGCGTCCGGAATACGACCTTACAATTCGGGGGCCGGCCAGCGAGGACTATCGTCGGAGTTTAGAAGCCGAGATCGACAAAGCTGGTGTGCGGGGTCGGGTCGAGATCGTTCCGCCAGTTCCGATGACGAAGCTGGTGCAGGAAGCAAGTGCGTTTGATGTAGGACTGTTCGCGCTACCCGGCCATTCACTTCATAATGAGTACGCACTGCCAAACAAGTTTTTCGAGTACACGATGGCAGGGTTGGCGCTGTGTGTCTCGGATTTGCCGGAAATGGCTGCGCTAGTTCGTCACCACAGGCATGGCATTACATTTCATGGAGTATCCCCCGACGTGATCGCCACGGCAATCAACGGACTGACGCGCGCAAAGATCGATGAGATGAAGCAGAACGCGCTTAAGGCTGCTCAAGACCTCTCTTGGGAAGAGGAGCGGATGCGGATGTTGCGAGCTTACGACGCGCTCTTTGGGAAGGAAGCTGACAAGAGGTTGCTCGCTTGATACAGCCGCATGCCACGTTCATGCGGCGCCAGCTAAAGCCAACCTTTTCGTAAAATGCGGGAACTGTGCGAATGTGTGGAATAGCAGGAGCGGTATCGCTCGCGCACCAGCCTATTCCTAAGCTTGATCGCGCTCTTGGGGTCATGAACCAGTTGATCGCACATCGCGGTCCGGACGGACATGGCTTCTGGAGCAATCCCTCCAGAAGTGTCGGTCTCGCCCATCGGCGCCTCGCGATCATCGATCTGTCGCCGACCGGCCGCCAGCCCATGGTCGGCAATGACGGCACGGTCATCACCTTCAATGGCGAGGTCTACAATTACGTCGAGCTGATGGCCGAGCTGAAGGACGGCTGGAGCTTCCGCTCCTCCTCCGACACCGAGACCGTGCTGGCCGCCTACGCGAAATGGGGCATCGACTGCCTGCGGCATCTGCGGGGCATGTTCGCCTTCAGCCTGTGGGACGGCGAGCGCTTCTTCGCCGCGCGCGACCGTTTCGGCATCAAGCCCTTCTACTACGCCGTGGTCGACGGGACCTTGTATTTCGCCTCCGAGATGAAGGCGCTGCTGCCGCTGCTGCCCGAGATCGCGACCGACCCGGACGCGCTCGCCGAGTACATGACCTTCCAGTACACGATCGGCGAGAAGACCCTCTTCAAGCACATCCACACGCTGCTGCCCGGCCACGCGCTGACCGTGGAGAATGGCGAGGTCAGGGTCTTCCGCTACTGGGATGTCCATTACGACATCGACTTTGACCATACGCCGCGCTGGTTCGGCGACGAGATGCGCGCGCGCCTGTCGGATTCTATCAAGGTGCATCTGCGCTCGGACGTGCCGGTCGGCGCCTACATCTCCGGCGGCATCGACTCCAGCCTGATCGGCATTCTCGCCGGCCGCGAGGAGGCCTCCGGCCGTATCGGCTTCCACGGCAAGTTCACCGAGTTCCCCGGCTATGACGAGAGCTCTTTCGCCGAGGCCGCCTGCCGGGACGGCGGCATCGACCTGCACCAGATCGAGATCACCGCGGGCGACTTCCGCAACAACATCGAGAAGGTGCTCTATCACCTCGATACGCCGGTCGGCGGTCCCGGTTCCTTCCCGCAATACATGGTCTCCGAACTGGCGGCCCGGCACGTCAAGGTCGTACTCGGCGGCCAGGGCGGCGACGAGATCTTCGGCGGCTACGCCCGCTACCTGATCGCCTATCTGGAGCAGGCGCTGAAGGCGTCGATCGACGGCACGCAGCGCAGCGGCAATTTCGTCGTCACGCCGGAATCGATCATCCCGCACCTGACCGTGCTGCAGGAATACAAGCCGCTGATCCGGCAGCTCTTCTCCAAGGGCCTGTTCGGCCCGCTGGACGAGCGCTATTTCCGCCTGATCGACCGTTCAGCCGACATGGAGAACGAGGTCGACTGGTCGGCGCTCGATCGTGCCGGCGTCTTCACCCGCTTCCAGGCGATCTTCAATTCTGAGCGGAACGTGAAGAAGGAAGCCTATTTCGACTCGATGACGCATTTCGACTTCAAGTGCCTGCTGCCGGCGCTGCTGCAGGTCGAGGACCGGATGTCGATGGCGCATGGGCTGGAATCGCGCGTGCCGCTGCTCGACCATTCGGTGGTCGAATTCGCCGCGACGATTCCGGCCGACATCAAGTTCAAGGGCGGCCAAATGAAGCATTTCATCAAGTCGACCTTCTCGGGAGACCTGCCGCAGGAGCTGGCGCAGCGCCGCGACAAGATGGGCTTCCCGGTGCCGCTCAAGGAATGGTTCTCCGGCGAGCTGAAGGACATGGTCGCCGACATCTTCGCGACCCAGAAGACCCGCCATCGCGAGTTCTTCAACTCGGATGCCATCCTCGCCAATTTCGACAAGGCCGAGCGCTTCTCGCGCAAGACCTGGGGGCTGCTCAGCCTCGAGCTCTGGCAGCAGATCTTCCACGACCGCGCCGCGGACTATCGGCGGATGCTCGACGAGGTCGAGCCCGCCCAGGTCGCGGCCCAGTAACTTCAGCAATCACGGGAATAGCACGATGAAGGTCTTCATTACGGGTGGCTCCGGCCAAGTCGGCTCGACGGCGGCGGACATGTTCCTGGCGCGCGGGGACACCGTGATGTCGCTCGAGAACTTCTCGACCGGCCGTCGCGACAATCTGCTCGACCAGGAGCGCCTGACCCAGGTCGAGGGCTCGATCACCGACTGGAAGCTGGTCGACCAGCTCTTCTCGGACTTCAAGCCGGATGTCGTCGTCCACACCGCCGCGTCCTACAAGGATCCGGA
Organism: Bosea sp. AS-1; assembly: GCF_002220095.1. Lineage (GTDB taxonomy): Bacteria > Pseudomonadota > Alphaproteobacteria > Rhizobiales > Beijerinckiaceae > Allobosea. The sequence goes on along the minus strand of NZ_CP022372.1, from coordinate 4,578,945 downwards.
GGACTGGGAGACCGATGCCTTCGTCAACGCCGTTGGCGGCGCCAACATCGCCAAGGGCTGCAAGCTCCACAAGGTCGGCCGTCTCATCTATTTCCAGACGGCACTGTGCTACGGCACCAAGCCGCTGCAGCAGCCGATCCAGCTCGACCATCCGATCAATCCGGTGAACTCGAGCTACGCGATCTCCAAGACCGCCGGCGAGCACTACGTGCAGTTCTCGGGCGTCGATTGGGTGACCTTCCGCCTCGCCAACGTCATCGGCCCGCGCAACGTCTCCGGCCCGCTGCCGATCTTCTATGGCCGCCTGGCCGAGGGGAAGAAGTGCTTCGTCACCCCGGCGCGGCGCGACTTCTGCTATGCGGGCGACCTGGCCCGCGTCGTCGTCCAGGCCGCCGACGGCAAGGGCAACGGCATCTATCACTTCTCGTCCGGCAAGGACGTGGCGATCAAGGAGCTCTACGACGCGGTTGTGAAGGCGATGAAGCTCAACGACTATCCGGAGCCGGAGGTCAAGCCGCTCGGGCCCGACGATGCGCCCTCGATCCTGCTCGATCCCTCCCGCACCTTCGCTGATTTCGGCGACGTGACCTTCACGCCGCTCGACGAGATCGCGCGGCTCTCGGTCGAGCGCTGGGAGAAGGAAGGCGTGGTTGGCGGCTATACGCATCTCAAGGAAGCCCGCGCCGACATCAACACGGCGGCCAAGGGCTGAGGCGGATCATATGCGTATCATGATCACCGGCGGGGCGGGCTGCCTCGGCTCGAACCTGACCGAGCGCTATCTCGAGGGCGGGCACGAGGTTCTCGTGCTCGACAACTTCGCCACTGGCCAACGTGGCTCCCTGCCGGAAGCCCACCCGGCGATGCGCGTGGTCGAGGGGCGGGTCGAGGATCGTGCGTTGCTCGATCGCCTCTTCGCCGAGTTCAAGCCGAGCCACGTCGTCCATTCGGCCGCGGCCTACAAGGACCCGGATGACTGGCTCGAGGATACGCGCACCAATGTCGAGGGCACGATCCAGGTCGTCGAGGCGGCGAAGGCGGCCGGCGTCCGGCGCTTCGTGAACTTCCACACGGCGCTCGGCTATGGCAGGCCGGAAATCGTGCCGATCCCGGCGGATGCCCCGGCGCGCCCCTTCACCAGCTACGGCATCTCGAAGCAGGCCGGCGAGAACTACCTCGCCATGTCGGGCCTGCCCTTCGTCTCGCTGCGGCTCGCCAACGTCACCGGCCCGCGCCTGGCCATCGGCCCGATCCCGACCTTCTACACCCGCCTGAAGGCCGGCAAGGGCTGCTTCTGCTCCAAGACCGTGCGCGACTTCGTCGACATGGACGACTTCTTCTCGGTCATGGACGTGGTGATGGCGGACGGCGCGCCGACCGGCGTGTTCAACGTCTCGACCGGCACCGGCCATACCATCAAGGAGATCTTCGACATCGTCGTCGACCATCTCGGCATCACGCTCTCGGAGCCGGTGCCGGAGGTGGAGCCCGGCGCCGACGACGTGCCCGCCGTCGTGCTCGACCCGTCGAAGACGATCGAGACCTTCGGCTGGAAGCCGCGCTACTCCTTCGAGCAGACCATCCGGCGGATGCTGGCCTGGTACGACCAGCACGGCGTCACCGCGATCTACAGCCACCTCAAGGCGCCGCCGGCGAAGGCCTGATCGCCTTCGCCTGACGGGTTCGCTCCGCCCCCCATCTTCCAAACGGACATTTCCCATGACCGAAAGCTTCGCTGGCAAGAACGTGCTGGTGGTCGGCGGCGCCGGCTTCGTCGGCTCCAACCTCGTCAAGCAGATCCTGCGCGAGAAGCCGCGCAAGCTGACGATCGTCGACAACTTCCTCTCGGCCGATCCGGTCAACGTCCCGGATGATCCGGCGGTGAAGCTGGTTTCGGGGCCGATCACCAGCGATCGCATCCTGGCCGAGCTCGATAATGATCTCGACTACGCCTACCACCTCGCCTGCTTCCACGGGAACCAGTCGTCGATCCACGACCCGCTGATGGATCACGAGAACAACACGCTGACCACGCTGAAGCTGTTCGAGCGCCTGAAGGACATCAAGTCGCTGAAGAAGGTGGTCTATTCGGCGGCCGGCTGCGCGGTCGCGGCCAAGACCTTCGACGGTGCCAGCGCGACCACCGAGGACGCTCCGGTCTCGCTCTTCCACGACAGCCCGTACTCGATCTCGAAGCTGATCGGCGAGATGTACGGGAACTACTATTTCACCCGGCATGGGCTGCCCTTCGTCAAGGCGCGCTTCCAGAACGTCTACGGGCCGGGCGAGATCCTGGGCGCCGGCCGCTGGCGCGGCACGCCGGCGACGGTCTGGCGCAACGTGACGCCGACCTTCATCTGGAAGTCGCTGCATGGCGAGGCTCTGCCGGTCGAGAACGGCGGCATTGCCACCCGCGACTTCATCTTCGTCGAGGACATGGCGCGCGGCCTCATGGCCTGCGGTCTCAGGGGCGAACCGGGCGAGATCTACAACCTCGGCTCGGGCGCCGAAATCTCGATCCGCGAGCTCGCCGAGCGTATCAACGCGGCGACCGGCAACACGACGCCGATCGCACTGACCCCGGCCCGCGACTGGGACCGCTCGGGCCAGCGCTTCGCCGCCACCGACAAGGCCCGCGAGAAGCTCGGCTTCGTGGCGCAGGTGCCGCATGAGGAGGGCATCCGCCGCACGGTCGAATGGACGAAGGCGAACAAGCCGACCATCATGCGCTGCATGATGAGCCACGCGCATTTCGTGCCCGATGTGCGGAAATACGGCGCCTGAGCTGAAGCTGAATCAGCGTTATGTCGTAATGTTACGACGCCCGCCGCGAGCGAGCAGGGCGTCGTAATCGCGACGCACGGCCCGCGCCCGTCCCATGATGGCGCGGTCGATGCGCTCGGACGGCGGCATCGGGTCCGGAGTCCACCACTCGGGGTGGGTCAGGAGATGCAGTCGCGGATGGCCGGCGGCGATCACATCGGGCATCGGCTGGAAACGCCAATAACCGTTCGAGTCGGAACAGTAGGTATAGTCGCGCCGCAGAAGCGCACTATACGCGTTGCACAGGCCACCGATGCGGTCAGCGTCGAACTCGAGTAGGTTCGACAGGTCCGGATTGTGCCAGCTGACGCATCGGATCGGTGTGCCGAGGATCGTCTCGAGGATTAGGCGTTCGCGGGAGAGCGCTTTCTCGATCTCTGCGGCGGTCCAGGTCGAGATGCCATAGGCCCCTGCATCGAAATGTAGGCCAATCTCATGGCCCAATCCTTTGATTCGCTCGAGAACCTGCGCGATTTCGGGCTCGAGCAGATTGTAAAAGGCGCAGCGCGGATTGACGAAATAGGTCGCGGTCGCGCCTTCCCGTGCTTCGATTTCGGCGAGCCTGGCCGCTCGGTGCATGGAATTGTCAACGTCATGCCGCCAGATGACGTGGCGATCGGCTGCTTCCTCGCCATAGCGGGCGAAGCGATACCCCCCGGCTTTCAGGCCCAGCAACAACTCGCGAAAGCCTATCTCGGTGAATTCCTCGAACCCTTCCGACAGCTGCGTCATGGGAGGGGATTCGCCAGGATCGCCATCACGACCTCGTCACACCAGCGGCCATCGATGAAGGCCGCTCGACGGAGAACGCCTTCCTGTTGCAGGCCGGCCTTCTCGTAGGCACGGATCGCTCTGGCGTTGTCAGCGAAGACCTTCAGTGAGACGCGTTGCAGATTGCGGTCGCGAAAGGCGAAGGACGCAGCGAGGCGGACCGCTTCGGTGCCGTAGCCCTGGCCTCGATCCCCATCGCTTCCGATCCGGATGATCAGCTCGGCGCTGCGGTGGATCGGGTGGATATCGACCAGTTGCACGACGCCGACCAAGCGCATGGTTACGACATCGCGGATGCCGAAAATGATGCGCGCCGAGTCCGCCGTCACACGCTCGAACCAATCGAGATGCGCCGGCTCATGCACAGGCGCGAAGGGCGCGTTGAATCTGACGGTCGCGGGATCGTTGATCCAGCCGAGCAGGGTTTCGGCGTCGTCTCGGCGCAGTGCAGTCAGCGCGACCTTGGTCCCGGCAAGCACAAAGTTACTCCATGAAGGCGTCGAGGGGGCGTCCGTCATGCATCAGGTAGTCGATGATCGACAGGCCTGCAATGAAGCGTGTTGCGTCGCCGTAAGGGCGCGGCGAGAACTCCTGGTAGACGAGTTCGATCCCATGGCTGGAGAAGAGGGCATCCTGCTGGTATCCGCCGGCTCCGCCACCAGCGAGGTAGGCGTTGCCTCCGGCCGCGCGGACGAGCGACGTCAGAAGCTCCGTCGCCTTGCCCTCGCTTGGTAGATTGGACTGGAGCAGGAAGCGGGTCTTCAATCCCAATTCGGCAGCGATGGTCTTGATGACAGTGATGTTGAAGGTGCTGAGATGTGTCTGTGGCAATTGGATCAACGGCTGGAGCACGGCCATCGCTTCAGCGTATCGCGGGGCCTTTCGATAATTCGCGTCGAGCGTGCGCAGGAGCTTGCTTCGCCAGGGCTGATCATCATCGATCAAGACCTGATTGATCGGAGCTCCGAGACCCATCCGTTTCACAGGACAGGTGATCCATCTTGCTTCGGCTTGGATGTTCAGACGAACCCGGTTGCACCACGAGCCCATGCCACCCGAACCCGAGCGCGGATAGTCGACGGCATCGAGGAAGACGAAGGAGTCGGCGCGCCGGATCTTGTCGAAATAGCCCATCCACGGGAAGAAATTGGGCTGATGGATAGCGGTGAGACCTGACACGGCCGCACTCACAACCGCGTGTCGAAGAAGGATTTCAGGCGTCGGAACCACCAGAGCCCGCCGGCGATCAGCGCGCTCGAAAACACTGCGAGATAGGCCAGCATCCAGACGGGCGGCAAGCTGTTGGCGAGGAGCGGAGCGCGATAGCACTCGGCGAGCACATAGAACGGGTTGAAGATCAGGATCGCCCGGATCGCGGCCGGGTAGGCCGAGAGCGGATAGAAGATCGGCGACGCGAACAGCACGATCGTGAGCACGCTCGGCAGGGCCAGCGCCGTATCCCGCACGAACACGTTGAGCGCCGAGAGGAACAGGCCGACACCCGAGACGAAGAGCAACTGCAGCACGATCACGGCCGGCAGGGCGACCACTGTCCAGCTCAGCCCTTCGCCCGAGACGAATTTGAGGATCACGACCAGGCTTAGGCCGACGCCGAGCGGTACCAGGCCGAGCATGGCGCCGACCACCGGCAGGAGTTCCGATTTGAAGGCGATGTTCTTGACGATGCCGGCATTGCTGGTGACCGAGCTGGTGGCCGAGCTCAGTCCCTCGTTGATGCCGAGCCAGGGTCCATAGCCACTGATCAGCCAGATGACGAAGGGGAGGGCTCCCTCGCGCCCCGGCAACCGGCTCGGGAACACGAAGGTGAAGACGAAGACGAAGATGCCCATCAGCATCAGCGGCGAGAGCACGGCCCAGACCAGGCCGAGGGCGGAGCCAAGGAAACGGTCGCTCAGCGCCATCCGGAACAGGCTGAGGAGCATCCCATAGTCTCGCCGGTCAAACCCCGCGAGCGTCATGAAATCTCTCCCTTCGGCGTCGCCGTGATGATTGGTGGGTATAGCAGGAGCGGCGCGCCACCGAACTGACCTGCCTCGTCGACGATCTCGATGACGCGATGGATTGCGTCGACCGGCCCGTGCTCGTCAAGCAGCGTCAACTCGAAACGATAGAGGCCGGCGCCGAGGATCAGCGGATCGAAGGTGACCGAGACGTCGAACGGTCCGCTCGCAGGCAGGCGAGCAGCATCTTGCGAGAGGCGTCTTTCGAGAATCCTCCGCCCGTCGACCCGGAGGATCGACAGGCAGAGGTCGCTCGCTCTCTGGGCCAGCGTGAGTTGACCGCTTGCCGATAGACGCAGCGGCACCAGGACGCGCGCGCTGGCGGTGACCGCCATACCGTCCTGATCGAGGCGAACATCGGTCAGGCGGCCGGCTTCCGTTCGGCGTGCCAAAGTGGTCCCCCGTCCGAATTTGGCTGCCAGCTCTGCTTCGTCGGCCTGGGCGACGGCCTTCTCATAGGCCTTGGTCACCTCTCTCGCCGGGCCATCCATAACGAGTTTTCCCTGATCGAGCCAAAGGCATCGGCTGCAGATCTCATCGATAACACCGAGCGCATGGCTGACCACGATGACGATCCGGCCTTGAGCGGTGATCTCCTTCATGCGTTTGGCGGCCTTGGCCGCGAAGAAGGCATCGCCAACCGAAAGCGTCTCGTCAATAATGAGCACGTCCGGTTCGATGAAGGCACCCATCGAGAAGGCGAGGCGCGCCTTCATGCCGGAGGAATAGGTCCGCACCGGGCGGTCGATGAATTCGCCGAGTTCGGAGAAGGCGATCACCTCCTCGACATGGGCTTCGATCTCGTCGCGGGTTTTGCCGTGCACGGCGCCGTCGAGATAGATGTTTTCCCGGCCCGTCGCCTCGTCGCGGAGCACGGCTCCGATCGTCAGCATCGCGTGGACGTCGCCGGTGATTTCGATCTGGCCGGCCGAGGGTTCGGTGATCCCCGCCAGCATCGAAAGCAGCGTGGTCTTGCCGGCTCCGTTGCGGCCGATGATGCCGATGCGTTCGCCTTCACGGATTTCGAGCGACACCTCCTGCAGCGCACGCACCTCGCGCAAGGTCGTGACGCGCTTGCCAGTGCGGAGCGCTTCACGGAGCGACACCGGTCCACTGCCGAGCTCGGCCAGCGAGAAGGTCTTGGAGACGTTGCGAACGCTGACATGCGCGTCCATTCTTTTTGGAGCAGCCGTCATGCGATCGCTTCAGTAGCTCCGACACGCCAGTGCAAAGGCAAGGCCGCCCCTGGCATAGCGTCACCGACGATGTCGAGCGAAAGCCCGTTGCCGTTCAGCCAGGACCAGCCATCGAGGATGATGCGCCGTCCCGGCACATCGCGATCCGGCATCACCAGATGGAGGCTGATCTGGTAGCTGCCGGGCTCGAGCGGCAGCTTGGGAACCCTGATGGCGAGCTGGTATTCACCGGGGTGTGATCCAATGGGGGCCACGTCCCGCGACATCAGGGCGGTCTCCCAGCCGAAGCCCGGCTGCAAACGCTCGATCACGAATGTGCAGCCGACCTCGGCTGCTGTTTCGACCAGCACATCGACCGTGATGTCGAGATCTTTGCCCGCTGTCGCCGCGATGGGCGTCTGCGGCCGCGATAGCAATTTTGCGATGCCGGCATGGTGCGCTTCACGCGCGTCCTCGCCGTAGAGATAGAGTCGCGCCGCCCGTTCTGCCGGACCACCGAAGGTTACCTTGCCCTTGTCGAGGACATAGGCTGTCTCGCACATCCGGACGATGGCGCTCCAATCATGCGTGACGAGCACGCCGGAGGCGCCGCCGGAAATGCGATCGCGCAGGCGACGCCAGCATTTCGCCTGGAAATGCTGGTCGCCGACCGAGAGGATCTCGTCGAGCAAATAGACATCGTAGCTGCCGGCGGTCGCGGTCGCGAAGAACAGGCGCGCCGTCATGCCTGCAGAATAGGTCAGGACCGGATCTTCGAAACGGTCGCCCAACTCGGAAAAATCGTGGATGTCGGCGATCATCTCGGCCCGCTCGCGCCGCGAGAAGCCATGGACGGTCAGCAGGCGGTCGGCATAGGCTCGCCCGGTTAGCTCCGGGTTGCCGACGAGGCCGAGTTCGTAGATCGCCGACATGGCGCCGTTCACGGCGACGCGGCCCTCATCAGCGGCATAGACGCCGCCGACCACCCGCAGCAGGGTCGATTTGCCGGCGCCGTTGCGGCCGAGCACGCCGACGAACTGCCCCTTCGGGACGGTGAAGCTGATGTCATGCAGGGCTTGGTAGACCGGGACGTCCTTGCTGGCGCCGAAAGCAAGTCGCCACGCGCTGCCGCCGTCGACGAGCGCGAAGCGCTTCGAGACTCCTTGGCAGGTGATGGCGATGGCTGAGGACATCTTGAAGTCGGCCTGACGGGGCTTCTGGTCTAACGGGGCGCGAAGCGTTTGTGCCCCGCCTTCCGCAGCTTGTCGAGGCAGCCGGAGCCGTCCGGGAAGGTCGCGTCTTCGATCAACAGCAGGCCGTCACGGGTGACGACGCCCGGTAGATCGAAATCCGGGAGCATGACGATCTGACCGGGTGCACCGAGGACGAGCGGCACTTCGTCCGGTATTCGGGTCGCCCAGATCTGGATCCGGTCCTCGCCCAGCGTCGTGAAGGCTCCCGGATAGGGACGGCTGACGGCCCGGACCAGCCTGTCGATCTCCAGACGCGATTGCGCCCAATCAATTCGCCCATCATCAGGCATGCGCTGTAAGCCGTAGCTCGCCTCACCCTCCTGAGGGCGCCCCTTTGCGTTGCCGTCGAGCAGTGCCGCGAGATGACGCATCGTCAGAGTCGCGCATGCATCGCGTGATGCGACCACGAGATCACCGATCATGGCATTGGGCGCGATCGGGAATGACTCCTGGCCGAATATCAAGCCGGTATCGACGCCATCGGCCATCTCGAACAAGGTCACGCCGGTTTCTTTCGCACCGGACAGAATGGCCCAGTTGAGAGGCGCGCCGCCCCGAAGCTTCGGAAGCAACGAAGCATGGAAGCCGAAGCAGCCGCGTGGGAAGGTTTCGCGGAAGCGACGTGGCACCATGTGGTACCAGCCGGCAACCAGACAGATCGCCGGAAGCTTGCCCTGATGGCGTTCCAGCACATTCTCGTAGGTCGTGAAGGGAATGATCGGCACTCCCTTGTCCTGCGCCCATGCCGCAGGATCAGCGCTGCGAACATTGGCGACGCGCTTCTCGCTATAGGAGATCGAGAAACTGTCACCGACGGTGACGATGCTGCTCAATTGCGCGCCGACCGCGTCGACGGCCTGCGCCACCGCCAGCGTGACATCGGTGCTGCCGAGGAGCAGGACACTAGCTGGCATAGGGCTTCTCGCCATTGATGAAGCAACGGCACCATTGCTCGAAAGACAGGAGCGACCAGAGCAGCAGCCGATTGTTCTTCCGCCCGGACAGGTGTTCTTCCACCGCGATGTGGATGAAATCGGCGTCGAGATAGGCGCTCGACGCGAGATCCGTGCCGAGCAGCATGTCCCGGACATAGTCCGCATTGTCGCCGCGGTACCAGGAGGCTTCCGGCGAGGAGAAGCCCTGCTTGCGGCGCTCCATGATCTCGGGCGGCAGGACATGCATCATCGCCTCGCGCAGGCAGCTCTTGCCGCCCGCGAACGAATCCTCCGCCAAGAGCTTCTTGCGGACGGCGTCCTCGTCGACCGTGAGCATATGCTCCAGATCGGACAGCTTGTGCCGTGCCGGTAGCCGCATCGCAAAATCGACGAGCGCGTTGTCGAGGAAGGGGAAGCGCTCTTCGAGGCCGTTCGCCATCGAGAGCTTGTCGCCGACGAGGAGAAGGCCGGAGAGGAAGGTCCGGCATTCGAAATAGAGCGAAGCGGAAATGTGGTCCTCCGGCGTCTCGAAGGAGAGGCGCGGCGCGTCGGCATAGACCGAGCGGAAGACATCGAACATCTCGGCATCGTCATCGGCCGAGGCGCCGAACAGGCGCTTGCGCTCCTCGGCGGTCGTCAGGCGCTGCCAGAAGCCGTAGTAATTCGACAGATAGTCGTCTTGGTCGAGCGAGCGGAATACGCGATAATAGCGCCAGGGGTAGCCTCCGAAGAGCTCGTCGCCGCCGGCGCCCGAGAGGCAGACCTTGACGAACTTGGACGCCAGCCTGGCGATGTAATAGTTCGGATAGCTCATCCCGAGGCGCAGATCCTCGAGATGCCAGACGACGCGCGGCAGAGACCAGCGAATATCGCCGGCATTGATGACCTGTTCGTAGTGCTCCGTCTTGTAGCAATAGGCCATCAGCTCGGCGTCACGGCGCTCGTCGAAGCCTGCCTCCGTCCCCTGGACGCGGCTCATCTCGAAGCCGGCTGTGAAGGTCTGCATGCGCGGGACATGCTGGCTTGCGAGGGCGACCAGCGTGCCGGAATCCATACCTCCCGACAGATAGGCCCCGACCGGCACGTCGGCGACGAGCTGACGTTCGACCGCCTGCTTCATCAGGGTTTCGAGGGTCTCGACGGCCTCCTCGGCACCGATCGGCTCGCTGTGAGAAAAATCGTAGTCCCAATAGGTCTCGCGCCGCTCGCCGTCGCGATCGATGGTCAGGATCGTCGCAGCCGGGAGCTGCTCCACGCCTTGGAACAGCGTGTGGGCCCGAAATAGATTCTGGAAGGTGAAATATTCCCGCAGGGCACTGTCATTGACCCGCACCCGGAAATCGGGGTGCGCCATGAAGGCCTTGATCTCGGAGGCGAAGGCGATGCGTTCAGGGGTGCGCCAGAGATAGAGTGGCTTCACGCCGAAGCGGTCGCGCACGAGATGAAGGCGCTTCTCGCGCGCATCCCAGAGGGCAAAGGCAGCCATCCCGTCAATTTTCCGGGCGAGCTTGCGGACGCCCCAGATGACGCAGCCGGCGATCAGGACTTCCGTGTCCGAGAGTGTTCGGAAGCTCCAGCCTTCGCGCTCCAGTTCGGCGCGCAGCTCGCGGAAATTATAGATCTCGCCGTTGAAGATGATCGTCCAGCGCCTGTCGGGCGAATGCATCGGCTGGTTGGCGATAGCACGCAGATCGATGATCGACAGCCGGCGATGGCCGAACCCGAGCGGTCCGTCGACGTGGAGGCCCGCGCCGTCGGGACCGCGATGCGCCAGAGCATCGCGCATCGCGACGACGATGGCGGGGTCGGCAGGCGCGTCGTTGCGGTTGAGAAAGCCGGCGATACCGCACATGCTGGATCAGCTCACGGGATGATGGCTCGCGTCAAAGCGCGGCCAACGCGGCTATGACCCGCTCGACATCAGAGGCTTGCATATGGTTGTGCAAGGGCAGGGCGATGCTCCGCGCTTCGGTGGCGGTCGCGACCGGGAAGTCGGCCGGGTCGGTGCCGAAGGTCTTGCGATAGGCCTCCAGCCCGACGACGGAATGGGTGCCGGGACGCCCGCCTATGCCCGATGCCTGCAGGTGCGCGAGGATCTCGTTGCGGCTGGCCGGAGCACGCTTTTCGTCGACCAGCGCGACATAGGCCTGCAGCGCGTGGACCTGGCCTTCCGGCCGAAGCGGTGCGCTGATCCAGTCGAATTGCTGCAGCCCGGCGTCGTAGAGCTTGGCGAGTTCGCTCCGTTCGGCGATGAAGCGATCGAGCTTCTCCAGCTGGATCGTGGCGATCGCCGCCTGGACGTCGGTCAGGCGATAGTTGAAGCCGAAGACCTTGAATTCAGGCAGCTCGTAAGGCTTCGGTCCGCGATGGCGAACTTCCTCGGAGATGCTTGCGCCATGATTGCGGTAAGTATCGACGAGGGCCGCGAGCCGATCGTCATTGGTCGTGACGACGCCACCCTCGCCGCAGGTGATCGACTTGCGCGGGTGCAGCGAGAAGCAGCCGAGCGTGCCGAGCGCGCCGGCCGCCTTGCCGCGGTAGTCGGCTCCAGCCGCGCAAGCGGCGTCCTCGACGATCGGAATATGGTCGGGAACGACGGCACGCAGCCGATCCATGTCGGCGGTAAGGCCGAAGAGGTGAACGGCGATGACGGCCTTGGTCTTCGGGGTGAGCGCGCGCCCGACGGCGCTGGGATCGAGATTATAGCTCGTTGCCTCGATATCCACGAAAACGGGTGTCGCGCCGCAATGGACCACGACATTGGCGGTCGCGACCCAGGTGAAGGCGGGAACGATGACCTCGTCGCCCGGGCCGATGCCGAGCGCTACGAGGGCGAGATGCAGCGCCGTGGTGCAGGACGTCACCGCGAACGCATGCTTGACGCCATGGCGGGCCGCGAAGCCCTCCTCGAAGCGCTTGACCCAAGGCCCCTGCGTCAGCCACCCGGATTCGAGCACCGAACGGACCGCTGCCACCTCTTCCTCGCCCATGACGGGTTTGGCGATTGGGAGAAATGGAACGGACATTGCGATCTCCAGCTGGGCGGCTCGCTGCCGAGCAGCAACTAGGTGGTCTCGATTAGGCGCAGGATTGCCGGGGCGCAAGCGCTGTGGAAGCGCAGCCGGCATTCACGCCGGATAAAGGTCCGGAGAATCGGCCGGCAAACCGGCCCTGACCCTGTCGATGACGCGCTCATAGCGTTCGGCGCAGGCGTCCTGCCCATGCCAGGCGAGAGCGAACGCGCGCGCTTGCGCGCCGAGCAAGGCGCGCTTGTCCGGGTCGAGGACGAGCGTGCGAAGCTTGTCGGTAATCGAGTCCTCGTCCGCATCGACCATCGGGACTTCAATGATCGGCCGGAGCGGCGGCAGCGGAGGAGCCTGATCGGGCCGGAGCCGGCAGATCGTCGCTTTTCCCAACATCATGGCTTCCCGGGCGTTGGCTCCGTACCGACCATAATTCAGCTGATCGACCACGATATCGGCCTGGCTCTGAAGGAAGCGGACGCGCGTGCTGGGAAGGTCGTGTGCGAATATCAGCCGCACCGGCAAGCCTTCGGCCTGAAGCGTTTCGACTGCAGCCATCACCGCTCCCGTACCCTTGATGTCGCGGCCTCCGCTCCTACGCGCGGCGTAATTGCCGACGGCGTGATAGATAAGCACCTCGCCTGGAGCGCGCTCTATGCGCATATCTTCTGGAATGGCGAGATCGGGGCGCCAGCGCTCGGGATCGAGCGCAGTTACGACCGGACCGTATGTGGTCCTGTCATTGATGCGCTCCGGCGTGGCGAGGTCGCCTTCGAGTCCGACCCAATCGCAGAGCAGCGACAGCTTTCTGTTCCAGGCGAGGCTTCGTGCGTCGCTGCACACATCGGGTCTGAGCTCCCAGACGCAGCGCCTGCAAAGCCCGCCGGTGAGATTCCGGATCGACGATTGCAGGCCTCCGTCCAGGCAACCACTCGGCATATATCCGATGGCTAAGCGATGCCGGCGCAGCTCCAGGAAATCCCAGGGTACGACACGCGGGGCTTCGCTGTTCTCGGCCGATTGAATGAAAAATGTCGCAAGGCCTTGTCCATAAAAATGCAACGCACCGTAGCGCTCGGGGACCGTGCGAAAGAACTCTCGGGCCTTGTTGGACATAGCCGCGGGATCGGCATCAAACAGGTTGATGTCCTCGCCATGATAGAATTGCCGCTGCGCGCTTTCTGGGGATTCGAGCGAGACCGTTACGACATCCCAGCCGCGCTTGCGCAAGCCAGCGCTCAGGCAGTTGAAATGATAGTAGTTATTGTGGAGGAAAAGTGCTGAATGGCGACGCGGTTCGGCGAAGCGAAGCCGCGACAACGTTTCCGGCTTGTCGAAAGGCGAGGCAGACGGCAGCGCGATCGAGCGAGCGTTCGCAGTCCCGATCGCATGAAAATCGATGCGGTCGATATCCGTCACGAGAGCGGCCAATGTCGAGAAGTAATCTGCGCTCTTCCGCGGGGCCTTTTGCGGCTGCGGATAGCGCTCGGTCAGCCAAGCGGCAGCTTCGAGCGGCATCCGGCGGATGGCACTGAGCAAGGAGTCGCTGCGATGCGTGGTATGGCCACTTGTCGGCGCAGGCATGATCAACGCCACCTCACGAACCGAGCCGTCGAGGATGGGCTGCAGCAATCCACCAGGCGGCTCGCCGGCGAGTTCGTCTTGTTGCTTGTCGTCGGGGGACACGAACAGGATTAAGAGCTGCTCCCCACGCCGAGCAGCCAATACGTTATAAGTATCGCCGAATGCTGCGATCCCGCCGATCTCCTCCATGAGGGGGAGGATTCCCTCGCGATGAAAGTGGCGTGCTTGCAGCGTGTTGACTGCAGCGAACTGTTGGCGCAGCGGGAGCATCTCCTGCTCCAACCTCAACAATTCGTCGCGCAATTGCGTATTGGCGCTGCGAAGCGCCCGATGTCTGAGCGCTGCCCTGGCGAGATCGCGCCGAAGCTTGCGATGCTTGGTGGACAAGAGCAGCAGGACCTGCTCGACATAGTCCTTCCAAGCCTTGCCGCGCCGGAGAAAGTCGAGGGGGCCTCGGCTCATCAGGCGCTCCGTAGCCGGGACGGGCAGAGCTCTCGCTTGCGCACGTTCAGCCTCTTCCGGCGCCGACTTTGTCGGCGTTTCGCCACGCAATCAGCCGACGGAGGCCTTCATCCAGATTGATGTCGGCCGTGAAGGCGATTTCCTCGGAAGCGCGCTTGGGGCTGCCGATGCGGTTGCGTACCAGGGTTGCCTGGCTGCGTGGCGCATAGTTGATCGGTTGGTTGCTGCCGGTGAGATGGCAAATCCGTTCGGCGAGCTCCTTCAGCGAGGTGCGGATCCCTGTACCGACATTGTAGAAGCGGTCGACGGTTTCGGCGCGCATAGCGCAGAGGTTGGCGCGTGCACAATCCTCGACGGCGACGAAGTCGAAGGCCTCCGAGCCGTCGCCAAGGATGGTGGGCCCTTCCCCGCGATCGATCGCGTCGAGCATCTTCATGATGACCGCAATATAGGCGCCGCGATAATCCTGCCGCGGCCCGTAGACGTTCATATAGCGCAACCCGACCAAGTTCAGGCCATAGCGATGGTGGAACGCGCGTGCCATGGCCTCGCCGGCGATCTTGGTGGCGCCGTAGAAGTTCTTGTTGTTGAAGGGATGATCTTCGGTCATGGGCTCTTCGACCGCATCGCCGTAGACGGAAGCGGAGGAGGAGTAGACGAGGCGCTTGACGTTCCTGGCGACGCAGGCCTCGAGCACATTGAACGTGCCGCGGATGTTCACGTCGAAGGCCGAGCGCGGAAAGTCGTGGCATTGCAGTAGCCAGAGGGCTGCAAAGTGGAAGACGCCGTCTGCGCCGTCGAGGGCGGATTGAAGCACATCCGTCTGCAGGATATCGCCGCCGACATCGTAGATCTTCACGCGGGGGTCCTTGAGCGCCCCTGCCAGATTGATCGTGCGGCCGCGCACGAAATTATCGTAGACGAGGACTTCGCCTACATCCGTCTGGGTGAGCTGGTCGACCGTGTGGGAGCCGATGAGACCGGCGCCGCCGATGACCACTACTTTCTTGCCGCTGAGATGCATCGCCTATCCATATATGGACGTTGTGTCGGATCTGTAGGTGGAATGGTCTAGATGGTCCTGCGCAACAGCGCCGCGATCGTCTGCGCGGACTGCCCGGTGCCGTAGTCGGGAATATCCCGGCGTGCCACATAATCGGGGCCGGTCCAGAGCCGGTTCCAGCCGGCCTCTATCGTCTCGACCCATTCGGTCTCGTCGCGGAGCGTCACGCAAGGAACGCGGTGGAAATAGGCTTCCTTCTGGAGGCCTCCGGAGTCGGTGAAGACGGCGGCTGCTTGGCTGAGCAGGCGAGCCATGTCGAGATAACCGATCGGGTCGATCAGGGTCACTCCTGCGGGGGCGAGGCCGCGGCTGTTGAGCAGCTTTCGTGTGCGCGGGTGGACCGGCATCATCACAGGCATCTCGCGTGCGGCGTTTTCGAGCCAGGAAACGACTCGCGCGAAGCGCTCCGGGTCGTCGGTATTCTCGGCGCGATGGATGGTCGCGACCGCATAGCCGCCTGGCTTGAGCCCATGCGTCTCGATGATTGTCGAGCGCCCTTCCGCCCGCTTCACCGCGGCGAGCGTGGTGTCGAACATCACGTCGCCGACAGCGTGAACGCCCTTGGTGATGCCTTCCGCCGCGAGATTGGCGACCGCTGCTTGCGTCGGGCAGAATAGCAGCGCGCTGATATGGTCGGCGACGACGCGGTTGACCTCCTCCGGCATCCGACGGTTGAACGAGCGCAGGCCCGCCTCGACATGAGCGACCGGAATGTTGAGCTTGGCGGCGGCAAGGGCTCCGGCGACAGTTGAATTGGTATCGCCATAGATCAGAACGAGATCTGGCTTCTCGGCCAGCATCGCTTCCTCGAGTTTCTCGAGCATGCGGCCGGTCATGGCGCCGTGGCCGAGGCTGTTAACCTCGAGGTTGTAGCCCGGCTTCGGAATGTCGAGCTCTTCGAAGAAGACGTCTGACATCTGCGCGTCGAAATGCTGGCCGGTATGGACGATGATCTCCGTCATCCCTGCTTCGGAAATGGCGCGGCTGACCGGCCCAGCCTTGATGAATTGCGGCCTGGCGCCGAGAACGGTGAGTATGTGAGGCATGATCGATCCGCTGCCGGGGCAGGATTTCTCTGGGCTTGGCTTACGCTCTGGCGAATAGCCGACCGTGGCTGACGACGCAAATGCGTTGGCTGTGACGAGGATGCGTCGCTAGAAGCCGCGCGCATGGCGCGCCGCCTCGTCCGTTTTGCTCGGCCCTCGCGCCGCCGGAAGGTGAAGGATGGTGGCACCGCGGTGCTTGACCGTAGGTCGTGCTTCCACCTATGCACAACTTTGCAAGGACGGGAGAGGATTTTGTCAAGCGTTCGGCGTGCGCTGGTAGCTTATTCGATGTCGAGCACGTTCGTTCAGACGACGCTCGACTATCTCTCGGCATTCAAACGGTTCAGTGGTTTTGACGTCGACTATGTTCATGTCACCCATCATGCGTCGATGGGGTTCGATTTCGATGGCTACGACGTCGTTTTCCATAGCTACTGCTCGCGCCTGTGCTTCGAAGGGTATGTCTCCGAGAGCTATCGGGAACGCCTGCGAGCCTTCTCCGGCGTCAAGGTTCTCGCGGTTCAGGACGAATATGACCATACTGACGTCCTGAAGGCGGCGATCAAGGATCTGCAATTCGATATCGTGCTGACCTGCGTCCCGCAGGACAGCCTGGAATATGTCTATCCCCGCGCGGAATTCCCGAACGTCGAATTCATCACGGTCTTCACCGGCTACGTGCCGGATGATTTCGCCGCCACACTTCCGCCGGCCAGGCCGTTGGCCGAACGACCGATCTTCATCGGGTATCGTGGACGCGACATCGGCGGCCGTTATGGCCGGCTGGGCTTTGACAAGTTCGAGGTGGGCCGGCGGACGAAGGAGCTCTGCGACCTCCGGGGTATCAAGACCGACATCGCCATGGACGAGGCCAGCCGGATCTATGGAACGGCGTGGTTCGATTTCGTCGGCGATTGCCGGGCGATGCTCGGCTCCGAATCCGGCTCGAACGTCTTCGATTTCGATGGCAGCATCGAGGCCCGCTACAAGGAGATGATGGCGGCGAACGGCGGCGTTCCGCCAAGCTATGCCGAGTTCCTGCCGATCGTCGCCGATCGCGACGGCGAGATCGAGATGGGCCAGATTTCGCCCCGGGTCTTCGAATGCGCGATGATGCGTACGCCGATGGTGTTGTTCAAGGGGCGTTATTCGGATGCGATCGTGCCGGACGAGCACTACATCGCCCTGAACAAGGATTTCTCGAATTTCGAAGAGGTGCTGGCCCGGCTGGAGGATTTGCCGGGGCTGGCGGCCATGACGGAGCGAGCCTTCGATCACCTGGTCGGAAGCGGGCGCTTCACCTACCGGGCCTTCTATGCGCGCGTCGTCGAAGCTATCGAGCGCAGGCTCGTGCAGAAATCATGGACGGGAGCGGACACGGCGACGCAGGTTCCGGCTGAGGTTCTCGACCCGGATGGCCGGGTTCTGGAAGCGCCGAAGCCTTGGCCAATGGGCGCAGATGAGTTCCAGGTTCGGACCGATGTCGGCGTTGTGGCCGTCTATCGTCAGGAGTTCGACACGTTGATCGAAGAATTTGCTCGCGTGCGGGCGATCTTCGAGAGTGAACTTCCGAGACTTCGCGAAATTTATAAAGAATCAATCGAGGCGCTTAGCAGCCAAAATCTGGCTCACGAGACGCTTTTGCCGGCTTGGGAGCAAGACGTCTCTGATTTTAAGAGGATTCTGAGCTTATACGATACGGCGACTGCCAGTCTTCCAAGCCGGCGGGAGCAGGTGCTTGCCGATTTCCGTGCCGCTCTTGCAAGCCATTCCACCGCCACGAGCCGAGACGCGCTTCAGCAGATGCTCGACATCGAGAAGGATGGCTATTTCGGCATGATTGAGTGGATCAAGCAGCTGAACGAGGCTTACCAGGCCGAGCGGCTGCAGCTGGAGCATGCCCACCGCGCCCAACTGGACGAGTTGAACGCGAGGCCGGTGCAGGCGTCGCGGCCGCAGCCAATGCGGGCGTGCTCCGCATTGGTCGGGCCGATGGTCCGAACCATTTCCGCCGTCAAGCCGTTGCTCCGGCGGCTGCTGAAGTCGTCCGGCTGATTTCAACCGCTGTGGGGAACGGCCGTCACTTCGTCGCGGTGGCGTAGAGGTCCAGGCCGAACCAGCGCGGAATCCAGGTCTTCAGCAATTCGCGCCTGGGCGGGCTCTGCTCGAATGGCTGGCCATTGTCGATGTTCTCGGTCTGCCCGGAGAAGGACGCGAAGCCGCGGCAGAACTTGCGCAGCGAGCGGATCGAAATCCAGTCGGTATGGGGAGCGCCTTCGCCGGCCTGGTTGGCATCATAGGCCGCGCGCTCGGCTTGGGCACTCAGGCCGACGACACCGCGATGGCCGAAGGTCTCGCGCATCAGGTAGCGCAGCGTCTCGGTGCGCGCCTGATAGAAGCGCCGGTAGGAATAGGCATAATAGACCATGAAGATGAGCTTGCTGCCGGGGCGCAGGATGCGCCGGCACTCCTCGATCGCCTTGTACAGATCGCCCGTGTGATGCAGGCAGCCGATCGCGACGACATAGTCGAAGCTCGCATCGGCGAACGGCGCCTGGAGGATCGAGCCCACCTGCGCGCGCCCTTCAAGGCCGGCCTGCTTCAGCCGGTGGTTGGCCATCGCGACCGGGCCAGGCGCGATGTCGAGCCCCTGATAGCGCGCGCCGGCTTCGGCCAAGCGCTGTGAGACGGTGCCGTATCCGAGGCCGATCTCGAGAACGTCCTTGTCCCTCATGTCCTCGAAGGGGATATGCACGAAGAGATAGGGGTAGAAGGCAAAGTACCAGTCATCGAACTTCTTCAACGAGGCCGGTGAATCGTCGGTGACGCCCAAAGACTTGGCGAATTGTGTTCCGCACAGCTCGCTCCAGAACGCAGAGTTGCGCGAGTCGATCGCAGTCTGATCCGCCGTATCCGACATGGGAAACCTTCACTATAGGAGCCTTGCGCCAGCGGAACGCACTGGCGGACCGATGGAGTATGAACGCTGTATTCCATGTCTGTTCTGCCAACAAGCTTCAACGATCGCCGGCCTTCTAGCCTTTAACCGACGCTGAGCGTTGGCTTGCACCTCGTCGACAGCTTGGGCGGCATCGTGTAACAGAGCGTCGCAAGCGCAGCTATAGTCGCGGCGACAACCCGGAATTTTTGGTTTTCATGGCAGCTTCAGCGGTAGAAGGCTTCGATTCAGTCGTCATGTTGACGTGGTCGGACTGGCATACCGAGCCGCGGAGCAACCGATATCACTATGCCGTGCGGTTTGCGCGTCGCTGGCCGACGTTCTTCGTGCAAACGAACGGCAGCGGCGAGGCGATTATTTTCGAGCCGGTCCACGGGCTCAACATTACAATCGTTCGGATCGGCCCGCATCACGGTCCCGCACAGGCAAAGCGCCTTGCCGCGGCACTGCGCGAGCGCGGCGTCGCCAGGCCGCTGGTCTGGCTGTACAATCTCTATCTTGCTGGAACCGCTCCGCGATTGAACCCGGCTGCGGTCGTCTATCACGCCACGGAAGATTATCTCGCCAAGCCCGACAGCGTCAGCATCACGCAGTCCGACCTCTCCGGGCTTGCGGCAAAGGCGGTCGAGCAGGCCGATCTCGTCGTCGCCGTCTCGGAAGGCGTCGCCCGGAGCCATCGCAATGCCCTCCGGTCGAGCAAGCCGGTCGTCGTGCTGCCGAACGGCTGCGATTTCGCCTTCTGGAAGGAGAGTGGCGCGGCAAGCTATGCTCCGCCTGCCGTCGGCAAGGTCGCCCTCTATCAAGGTGGGATTAACGGCCGACTGGATTTTTCGCTGCTGATTGCACTCACGGAACTCTTGCCGGACTGGCAATTCTGGTTCTGCGGGAAATCCGAGGATGGCGGCGAGGATTGGACGCGGCTGCTGAAGCAACCGAACGTCACATATCATGGCTTGCTCGACAGCGCCGGCATCGCCGAGCTCGCCCGCCAGTCCAGCGTCGGGCTGATCCCGTTCAAGGACAGTGATCTGATGCGCAGGTCCTTGCCGCTCAAGGCCTATGAGTATCTCGCCTGCGGACTGCCCGTTGTGACCACGCCGGTCGACGCCCTGACCGAGCATCCCGAACTGTTCGCGACCGCAACCACGGCGGGGGAATTCGCAGCGGCGATCGGCCGGCTCGAGGCGTCGCGCGGCGATGCGTCAGCGGTTGCGCGCCGGCTGGAGGCGGCGTCGCTGAGTTCCTACGACGCCCGCTTCGAGGAGCTCCTGCCTCACCTCGACGGGGTCCTCGCCCGCCAGGCGCAGTCGCGGCCGGCCCTCAACGTGCTCATGCTCTACGATGATGGCTCGACGCATGTCAGTACCATCACCGAGCATCTCGAGGGCTTTCGCAAGCATTCCCGGCACCGGTTCTTCTTCTTGCCGGCGACCGAGTTCGTCGGGCTGGCGGATGCCGAAGGCGCCGAACTCGATCTGTCCTGCTACGACGCGATTGCCGTCCATTATTCGGTGAGGGTATCGGTTCCAGCCCATCTGTCGGCGGCCATCGCCGCCGCCGTCGCAGCCTATCGCGGACCCAAGCTGCTGTTTGCTCAGGACGAGTACGACAATGTCGAGACGACGCGCCGTTGGATGGAGCGGCTCGGCATTGATGCGCTCTTCACCAATGTGCCGCAGGAGAGTCTCGACTTCGTCTATCCGCGCGATCGGTTCGCCACGGTTGACTTCATCCCGACGCTGACGGGTTATGTTCCTGAGGATCCGGCGCTCGATGCGTTCGTTACGCCAATGGCGGAACGCACGCTGCGTATCGCCTATCGCGGCCGGTCGTTGCCGCATCAGTACGGGGCGCTCGGCCGCGAGAAATACACGATCGGCCTCGACATGCGTCGTCTTGCTGCGGAGCGCGGGCTAGCGGCTGATATCGAGGTCGCTGAGGATAAGCGCATCTATGGCTCCGATTGGTATCGGTTCATCGGTTCTGCACGTGCAACGCTTGGCACGGAAAGCGGCTGCAATGTCTTCGATTTCGATGGCGAGCTCAGAAAGCTGGCGCGCGAGAACGAGGAGATGCCGTTCGAGGAATTTGCCGAGCGCTATCTGAAGGAGCATGATGGTCTGGTGAAAATGAACCAGATCTCTCCGAAGATTTTCGAAGCCATACGACTACGGACCGCTCTGGTCTTGTTCGAAGGTGAATATTCTGGTGTCGTTCGGCCCTACGAGCACTATATTCCTCTAAAAAAGGACTACTCCAACCTCGAAGATGTTCTTGCCCGGCTAGAGGACATCGCCTTCCTCGAGGCGATGACGGAGCGAGCCTACCGTGACGTTGTCGCGACCGGACGCTACTCGCTCCGGCATTTCGTCGAGGGGGTCGACGATTATCTGTCACGGCGGGCTCTCGGACGCCGGCGCGCGACCATCGTCAGCGTGCCTGTGGCAGCGATCTATGGCGAGGAGGGGGCCGAACTGCTAATGCGGCCCGGGCCGGACGCAGTCCTTCTATCCGATACCATTTTGGCGCCTCCGCTTGGGCGGGCGCAGGTCTCACGGATCGGCGAAGCCTTGGTCGAGGTCGATACGGGTACCGAAATGACCACCGACCTGCGCGGCGCGACCTATGCTGGGCGGGAGCGAAGCCTCGTTTTCAATGTCCTCAAGACCCTTTGGCGTTGCCTGCCGGAACGACTGCGCTTCCGAATTGTGGCGCGTGTCCGAAGCTGGGCCGCCTCTGGCGACGACACGGCCGGTGCCAGCGTGGCCTCTGGCCTCCGGCGTGCACTTCGTCGGCGCTCGTCGTGAGAACCGACACTGGTCAGGGGCGTGCGCACCGGATCGGGCTAATTTCGGTTTCGGCAATCGCGGACGATCCGCGCGTGCGGCGGCAGGGCGATCTGTTCCGGGAACGGGGCTGGGATGTCGTCGCTGTCGGCTTGCCGGGGGCGCTTTCGCCAGCGCCGGGATGGCCTTGCCTGTCAATCGGCGCCCGGGCTTCCTCCGCTGTCACGGAAGGGGACAATGGAGGCAACCAAGGGGCGGCGGATGCTGGCGGGACGCTGTCGCGTGCCTGGCGTCGCTTGCGTCGCGCCAGGGATGTCGCCAGCGTCTATCTCACGCCGAAGCGGGCAGTCGCGGCCTATTGGGCGCTCAATGACCGCTTCGAGCAGATCTACTACCTCGCGAGCGGACAGCGCTGCGATATCTGGCTGGCGAATGACTGGACGGCGCTGCCGATCGTCCGAAAGCTCGCGGCCGAACAGTGCACGCCCTATGCCTACGACACACATGAGCTCGCCATCGACGAATATGCGCAGAGCTGGCGCTGGCGCGCGATCCATCGGCCGGTGATCGCAACGGTCGAGCAGATCGGAATTGCAGGTGCGGTCGTGACAAGCTGCGTCTCGCAAGGCATCGCCGACCGGCTGCACCAGGTCTATAGGCTGCCCGAGAAGCCGCTGCTGGTCCGCAACATGCCGCGCTACCAGGCCTATTCCCATCGACCCTGCGGCGAGACGATCGAGGTCCTCTATCACGGCGTCGTCTCGGCAGGGCGAGGACTCGAAGCTTGCATCGACAGTGTCGCACTGTGGCGGTCGGAGTTCCGCTTGACCATTCGCGGCCCCGGCACGGAGGACTATCTCGCTGGACTGCGCAAGCGGATCGGGTCCGCAGGACTCGGGGACCGGGTCGTGCTCGCGCCGCCAGTCCCGATGATCGACTTGGTCGAGGAGGCGGCCCGCTTCGATGTCGGCCTGTTCGCCCTGCCGGGCCATTCGAAGCAGAACGTCCATGTCCTGCCGAACAAGTTCTTCGAGTACGCGATGGCCGGCCTGGCGCTCTGCGTCTCCGATTTGCCGGAGATGACGGCGTTGCTGCGGCAGCATGACCTTGGCCGCTCGATCCCCGATGTCACGCCGCAAGCGATCGCCGCGGCAATCAACGGTTTCGATCGCGCGTCGATCGACCTTCACAAGCGGCACGCGCTCGAGGCGGCGAAGCTGCTGAACTGGGAAGCGGAAGCGGATCGCCTCTTCGCGGCGATCGAGCAGGTGGTGGCCGGCACCGCGGAGGCGCGGCAAGTCGCCGCGCAATGAGCTTGTCCGTAAGCCGGAACGGCTAGGGCGAGGGCGTCCCGGCCGGCGCAAGACGGGTGACCAGCGCAAGCAGCTTGCCGCCTTCCGCCTCGAAGTTGAGGTCCTGTGCCCGTGCGAGGGCTGCGCGCTTGCAGGCATCGATCCGCGCGGCGTCCAGGCCGGCCAGGCAGGTCGCGATGCCTTCCGGGGAATCGTCCGAGAGCAGCATGCCGCAGCCGGCGGCCTCGATCATTCGGCGGATCTCCGGCAGGTCGCTGCTGATCACCATCAGCCCCGCCTGCATGTATTCGAAGATCTTGTTGGGCATGGCGAAGCGCGCATGCGTCGTGCTGTTCGACAGGAGGAAGATACCGACATCGGCTTGCGCGGCGGTGGATATGAGCTGATCGGGCGGAACCGGCGGCTCGAGGGCGATGCGCCTGCCGAACGGACCGGCGAGGTTGCGCAGATGCTGGTCGAAGCCGCCCTGGGCAGGGCCACGGATGACGAGGCGGAAGTCATCCGGCCACTGCGAAACGCTCTCGATCAGGGTTTCCAGGCCGCGGCGGGGCACGACCGCGCCGTGATAGAGCACGGTGATGGGGCGCGTTGTGCGGCGGAATGCGGTTGCCTGCCACGCCGGCGTATTCGAGATGACGGTCGGCCGCGCCAGGCCATAGCGCTGGGCGAGCGCATCGGCGATGCCGTCGCTGACCGTGGCGATCGCATCGGCTTCGCGAATATAGCGATCCTCGATCCTGACGACATGCTGCCGGGCGAGAAGGCGCCAGCGCCAGCTATCCGCGAACTCCTCCGGGGCGAATTCGTGACTGTCGTAGATGATGCAGGCCCCGCAGCCGCGCTTGGCCGCAAAGGCGAGGGGCAGCGCGCGCCAGTCATTGGCGATGACGAGATCGGGCTTGAAGCGGAGCAGGTCCCTCCGCGTCGTCAGCCTGCTCGGCGAAAGCCAGTAGAGGAGGTCCGCGCTGGCCGGCAGGAGCGAGGCAGGCGCCTGCCGGAGCACCATGCCGAGGCGGACGCGTGTGTCGCTGCCGGGGCCGGGAATGACCGTGACGGGAGCGGGCGGCGTGGCGGGCAAGGGGGCTTGCGCGAAGATGCACACCTCGTAGCCGGCGCCGGCGAGCAGCGCAGCGTGGCGGAGCACGCGCGAGTCGTGCTGCAGAGGCGAAACGCAGACGAGCGCAATCCGAGTCATGGCAGCGGTGGTGTCCGGTCGGCGGCAGGCACACCGCGCTGCGAGGCGACCGAGCGCAGGATGCGATCGATCTCCTGGCCGCGATGATGCCAGCTCGCCTCACGGGCGACATAGGCTGCGCCGTTGCGGCCGAGCGTCCGGGCTCTCTCGGGGGCGTCGGCGAGGGTCTTCACGGCCGCTGCGATGGTGGGGGCAGCCGCCGGCGGTACGACCAGCCCGGCTTCGGCCTGGCGGACAAGCTCGGCCTGGAAGGGCAGGTCGCTGGCAATGACGGGGACGCCGCAGGCCATGGCCTCGAACAGCTTCAGGGGCGCGACGCCCGATGCCGAGCGGTTGTCCTGGTTCTCGATGACGCAGAGCGAGGCCAGCGCGCCGCGCACGAGCGCAGGAACAGCATCATAGGGTTGCCGGCCGAGCCAGATGAGCCGCGGATCGGAAAGCGCCTGCTCGACCTTGTCGCGCTCGATGCCGTCTCCGACGATGACCAGCCGCAGATCGGCTGGCC
Organism: Bosea sp. AS-1; assembly: GCF_002220095.1. Lineage (GTDB taxonomy): Bacteria > Pseudomonadota > Alphaproteobacteria > Rhizobiales > Beijerinckiaceae > Allobosea. The sequence continues at coordinate 4,554,031 of NZ_CP022372.1, read as the reverse complement.
AGTTCGGGTCCTTCAGGGCCGCGAGCATGGTGCCGATGCCATGCCAGGCGACCAGCCCGCCGACGAAGACCACATAGCGCCCCTCGACGGGGCTGGCCCGGCCGTCGGGCCGGAAGAGGTCGGTATTGGCGCCGTTGGAGACGAGGCTGACCCTGTCATGGCCGGCGAAGGTCTTGGCCCAATCGGCGAGCCCGGGCGTCACGGCGAGCAGATGCGCGGCCTGGCGGTATTGCGTGCGATAGAGCCAGGCAAACAGCGGCGAGAACGGCTTCAGGAAGCGATAGGTCACGCCGATATCGGCCGGTGTCCCGTTGATCTCCTGAACCACCGGAATCTTGCGCCAGCCCGCCCAGAGCACCAGCGGCAGTGCCATGAAATGCGAGCGGATGAAGACGGCGTCGAACGCGCGCAAGCGCCGGCCCAGCGCGGCCTGGGTGCGGCCGTAGCCGAGGAGGCGCCGCAGGAACGAGGAGCGCGTGCTCGCCCCCCCGGTCTTCGTCGCAAACAGCTCGACTTGCCAGCCCGACTGCCTCAGGCTGGCGATGATTTCGTCGATATGGGTCTGCGAGGCTTGGCCCGGCCTCGGCGTTTCCAGCGAGAGATAAGCCAGCCGCAGCGGCCGGCTCATGCCACCGCGGCGGTCGGCGCCGCCAGAGCCTCGCGCACCGCCTCGATGATGTAGTCCTGCGTCGCCGCGTCGAGATAGGGGTGCATCGGCAGCGCCACGACCTCCTGCGCGACGCGCTCGGAGATCGGCAGGCCGTTGCCGGCGACGGGGAAATGCTTGTAGGCGGTCTGCTGGTGCAGCGGCTTGGGGTAGTAGACCGTGCTCGGCACGCCCTTGGCCTTCAGCGCCGCCTGGAAGGCGTCGCGGCGGTCGGCAGAGACGCGGATCGTGTACTGGGCCCAGGTCGAGACGCAGTCCGGCATCACATGGGGTGTGACGACGAGGTCTTTCAGCGCCGCGGTGTAGCGCTGCGCCACGACCTGCCGCTTATCGATCTCGTCGGCATAGACCTTGAGCTTCTCGATCAGCACGGCGGCCTGGATGGTATCGAGCCGTGAATTCACGCCGACGCGGACATTGTCGTATTTGTACGAGCCCTTGCCATGGAAGCGCAGCGACATCAGCAGCGCGGCATGCTCGTTATTGTCGGTGAGAATGGCGCCGCCGTCGCCATAGCAGCCAAGCGGCTTGGCCGGGAAGAAGCTGGTCGTGGCGAAATCGCCGATCGCACCGGCGACACGGCCCTTGTACCGGGCGCCGTAGCCCTGAGCCGAGTCGGAGATCAGGACGAGGCCGTTCTGCTTGCAGAAGGCCTCGATCGGCTCATAATCGCAGGCTTGGCCGAAGAGGTCGACGCTGATCAAGGCGCGAGGCGTGAGTTCGTGCTTCTTCGCCGTCTCGAGCGCGGCGGCAAGGCCCTTCGGGTCGATGTTGTAGGTCGCCTCGTCGATCTCGGCGAAGACGGGCGTCGCGCCCATCCAGGCGACGACCTCGGCGGTGGCGGCAAAGGTGAAGCTCGGGCAGATCACCGCGTCGCCGGGGCCGGCGCCGAGCGCTTCCAGCACCAGGATCAGCGCATCGGTGCCGTTGGCGACGCCGATCGCATGCTTTGCCCCGCAGAAGGCGGCGAGCTCGGTCTCGAACTGCTGAACCTGCTGGCCGAGAATGTAGTTGCCGTCATGGACGACCTTGAGGATGGCCTCGTCCATGGCCGTGCCGATGCGCTGGCGCTGGGCTTTCAGATCAATGAACTCGATCGCGGGCCGTTCGCTCATCAGACGATCTCCTCCAGGGCGTCGGGCCCGGTCTCGCGATAACGTGCGCCGCTCAGCGGGCAGGTGAGGTCGGCGCCGAGCCTTTCGCCCGCCTTGCTCATCCAGCCGATGCGGCGCGCCGGCACGCCGGCCATCAGAGCATAGTCCGGCACGTCTTTGGTCACCACCGCGCCGGCCGCAATGAAGCAATACGCCCCGAGCGTATGGCCGCAGACGATGGTCGCATTGGCGCCGATGCTGGCGCCGCGCTTCACCAGCGTGCGGCGGAACTCGGCCTTGCGATTCATGAAGGCGCGCGGGTTGTTGACGTTGGTGAAGACGCAGGAGGGGCCGCAGAACACGTCCTCTTCCAGCTCCACCCCGTCATAGAGTGCGACGTTGTTCTGGATCTTGCAGCCGTCGCCGATGCGCACGCGCGGGCCGGCCATCACGTTCTGGCCGAGCACGCAGTCCTTGCCGATCTCGGTCTGGCCGAGGATATGGACGAAATGCCAGATCTTGGTGCCGCGCCCGAGTGTGGCGCCTTCATCGACATAGGCGCTCACATGGACGAGCGCGCCGGGAAAGCGCGGATCCTCCCGCATCTGCGACGCGCCGGCCATGCTCAGCCTTTGAGGTATTTGGCGACGAAGGGATGCGTTTCGCCGCGGGTTACGACGGGAGCGTGACGGAACTGCGAGACAACCTCGATCGAGAAGCGCACATCCTCGAGCCCGTAGCCCTTGCCGGCGAGGATTTCCTCATAGCTGCGGGTATGGAGATCGGTGAAGCCCTCGGAGAACTCGATCTCCTCGCCGTCCATGGTGATCGAGCGATAGGTCGTCTTCTGGCCCTTGACGGAGTCGGGAAGGTCGTCGGCATCGACCGACAGAAACCAGCGAATGTCGGCCTTCTCGTAAGAAAGCAGGCCGCCGGCCCGTCCATCCTCACGCAGATTGGCCGTCTGCGACTGGAGCGGGCCGAAGACATAGGCCAGCATATCGAAGAAGTGGACACCGATATTGGTGGCGACGCCGCCGGATTTGGCCTCGTCTCCCTTCCAGGAGGCGTGATACCAGCGCCCGCGCGAGGTGATGTAGGTCAGATCGACCGCATGACGCTCGTTCGAGGCGGCGACCCGCTCCTTGAGCGCCTGGATCGCCGGATGGAGGCGCAGCTGCAGGATGGTGTTGACCTTGCGGCCGCTGTCGCGCTCGATTTCGATCAGCCCGTCGATGTTCCACGGATTGAGGACGAGGGGCTTTTCGCAGATCACATCGCTGCCGGCGCGCAAGCCAAAGCGGATATGGGCGTCGTGCAGGTAGTTCGGCGAACAGATGCTGACATAGTCGATGCGTTCGCCGCGCCGGCGCAGCTTGTCGACATGCCGGTCGAAGCGCTCGAACTCGGTGAAGAAGTGGGCCTGCGGGAAATGGCTGTCGATGATACCGACGGAATCGTTGGGATCGAAAGCGACCTTGAGATCGCCGCCGGCCGCCTTGATGGCTTTCATATGGCGCGGCGCGATGTAACCGGCTGCCCCGATCAGTGCAAAAGACGTCATCAGCTTCGTTCTCTGGTGGTTTCTCAGATATCGCGGCTCAGGCCTTGACGATATTGTCGCCGGCGACACCTGCCTTGGCGCAAGTGTTGCGTGTATCAACCACGAGTCGCGCCGCCTCGACCAGTGCCTTGTAATCGACCGCATCATGGTCGGTCGCGATGAGCACGGCCTCATAGCCCTTGATCGTTTCGGGCGAAAGCGCGACCGAGGCGCGCCCTGTCAGGTTGGCATGCTCGCGGGTCGGCGGGATCACGGGGACATGCGGGTCGTGGAAGTCGGCCTGGGCGCCACGCTCCTCGAGCAGCTCGATCAGGCGCAACGAGGGACTCTCGCGCATGTCGTCGATGTTCTTCTTGTAGGCGACACCCATCACCAGAATCTTCGCCTTGTTGAGGCCGCGGCCCTGCTGTCGGTCAAGAGCCTCGGCGACGCGGTCCACGACCCAGTGCGGCATGGCCGTGTTGATCTGGCCGGCGAGCTCGATGAAGCGCGTGGTGACGTCGAACTCGCGTGCCTTCCAGGTCAGGTAGAAGGGATCAATCGGGATGCAGTGCCCGCCGAGGCCGGGGCCGGGATAGAACGGCATGAAGCCGAAAGGCTTGGTCTTGGCGGCGTCGATCACCTCCCAGACGTCGATGCCCATCTTGCCGTAGATCACCTTGAGCTCGTTCACGAGCGCGATGTTGACGGCGCGGAAGATGTTCTCGGTCAGCTTGACGGCTTCGGCCGTCGCCGAGCTCGACACCGGGACGGTCTTGACCACCAGCTCGCTATAGACCGCATTCGCCAGTGCCAGCGCGTCGGCGCCATCGCCGCCAACGACCTTCGGAATCGTTGAGGTGCCGAAATCGGGATTGCCCGGGTCCTCGCGCTCCGGCGAGAAGGCGAGATAGAAATCGATGCCGCTCTTCAGACCTGTCGCCTCGAAGATCGGCCGCATCACCTCGTCGGTCGTGCCGGGCCAGGTGGTCGATTCGAGCACCACGAGATGCCCCTTGCGCAGCCGCGGCGCGATGGTCCGGGCCGTGCTCTCGACATAGGAGAGGTCCGGTTCGCGGTGCTTGGTCAGCGGCGTCGGGACAGCGATGATGATCGCGTCGACCTCGCGCAACTCGTCGAAATCCGTCGTCGCACGGAAACGCCCTTCCTTGAGGGCAGAGGCGATAGCTTCCGTGGGAATGTGCTTGATGAAGCTCTCGCCACGGTTGATCTGATCGACGCGCTTGGCGTCGATATCGAAGCCGATGACAGAGAAGCCGGCCTTGCAGGCGGTCAGGGCGAGCGGGATGCCGACATAGCCGAGGCCAATGATTCCGATGCGGTAGTTCTTGGCGGAAACGCGCTTGAGCTGGTCCGCCAAGCTTTGATCGAAAGTCATGGAGTGAGTGGCCATCGTGGAGGACATGAACGGCTTTCTCGCCTGATGTTGCGCAAGGCGCGACTTCTTACCGCCCGGGCTTTGCCGTCGCTTTGGAGTGATGTCAACCTGCAGCAGGGTCGAGATCGCGGGTTGTTCGTGCTCCGGCCGGAGCGTTGACCACGGTCAAACTTTCGCATTTGTCGGTCAAGCTTGGCGTCACCTGAGGCCGCTCTCATGCGGGCTGGACTGCGCATCCGGCCGAGTTTCCTATCGAAGGAACCAAGGCATTTGTATCTGACCGGGTTGGGCAGTCGTTGCAGGAGATCAACACGCTCCCGGCGTTTGCACATGTCTTGAGGGTTTCGACATTGCGATTGGCGTCGCGAAGCCACTGAGCGGCCCGCGCCGTGCTATGTGGGAAGACGAGCAACAACGAGCAGATTTGTAGATTTGAGGAAGCTGAAGCCAGTTGCATGCGCCGCAGCCAGTTGGGATTTCGAGAGAATTTGGAGCGGGCGATCGGGATCGAACCGACGACATTCAGCTTGGGAAGCTGACGTTCTACCACTGAACTACGCCCGCGTACCGCTTTGCCCCGGAACTCGACGCATCGCAGCGAGGCGTTCTTAGCGTCTCCCGGTTCCGGTGTCACCCGGCATTTTGTTGGCGGCGGGCTCGGCCTCCACCGCGGCACGGTTGTGGTCGAGGCGATGGTGGAAACCCTGCCGCGATCTGCTTCTGGGTGGCTCCAAACTCCGGCTTTCTTCGCCAGGGGCGGGCACAATGCCCTGAGGAGATGGCCAGTCTGCCGCCTGACCGAAACCCCGACTTGGACCACATGATTCCGCTTGAAAACCCGCGAGCAGCCGCCACGGCGTTGCACCAATGGATCTGCCTCCAGTCACACGGGAAGAGCGTGCTCGATCGGAGCTTAGTCCCCCGCGGTGCGTGGGTCGAGGATATCTCGGAGTGCATCGCAGAGGAGGTTCATGGCGAGGATGGTGAGGGTGAGGACGGCGCAGGGCCAGAGCAGGAGGAGCGGGGCCTGCTCCATGGTCGAGCGGGCGCCGCGGATCATCAGCCCCCAGGAGGGGGCGGGGGGCACGACGCCCAGCCCGAGGAAGGACAGGCCGCTCTCGATCACCACGGCCGCGGCGACGGCGAGCGAGAACTGCACGAGCAGGGGGCCGGCGATGTTGGGCAGCACGGTGCGGAACAGCAGATAGGCCGGCCTGGCCCCGAGCGCGCGGGCGGCCTCGACATAGTCGCGCCCCTTGACGGCCAGCACCTCGGCATAGGTGACGCGGGCGAAGCCCGGCAGGTAGAGCACCGACAGCACCAGGATCAGCGTCGCCGCGCCGGGGCCGAGCAGCGTCACCACCAGCAGCGCCAGCAGCACCGGCGGGAAGCACATGATGATCTCGACGCTGCGCACGGTCAGGAAGGCGCCCCAGCTCCTTGCCCAACCGCCGATCAGCCCGAGCGTGATGCCGACGAGGCCGGCCACCAGCGCCGAGGCGAAGGCGACGGAGAGGCTGGTGCGGGCCCCCCAGACCAGCCGCGAGAGCACGTCGCGCCCGAACTCGTCGCGGCCGAGCCAGGAGCCCGCCATCGGCCCGGCGAGCCGGTGGGCGACATCCTGCCGGATCGGATCGGGCAGCGGCAGCAGCGGCGCGGCGAGCGCGATCAGCACGATCAGCGCGACGCATCCGCCCGGCACGAGCGCTTTGGTCAGCCTCCTGCGTCTCATGCGTGCTGCACCCGCGGGTCGATCGCCGCATGCAGCAGCTCGACGACCAGGTTGATCAGCAGGAACAGCACCGAGATCGTCAGGATGATGCCGACCACCATCGGGTAGTCGCGGCCCTCGACGGCGCGCAGCAGCGGCGTCGACAGCCCCGGCCAGTTGAAGACGTATTCGACCAGCACCGTGCCGCCGAGCAGCGTGCCCATCTGCAGGCCGAGCAGGGTGACGACCGGGTTCAGGGCGTTGCGCAGCACATGCACCGTCAGCACGCGGCGCGGCGACAGCCCCTTGGCGCGGGCGGTGCGGACATAGTCATGCGCGAGCGCGTCGAGCGTCGCGGCCCGGGTCATCCGGAACAGCACCGCGGCGAGGCCCTTGGCGATGGCGATGGCCGGCAGGGCGAGCAGCTTGAGATGCTGGCCCGGATCCTGCGCGAAGGGCACATAGCCGCCCGCCGGCATCAGCCTGAGCGTCTGCGCCAGCAGCAGCACCAGCAGCGTGCCGACGACGAAGACCGGGACGGCCAGCAGCAAGGCCGTGATCCAGGAGGCGATGCGGTCGAAGCCGCCGCCGCGATGCAACGCGGCATAGACGCCGGCGGGCACGCCGGTCGCGACCGCGATCACCGTTCCAGCCAGGATCAGCTCCAGGGTGCGCGGCAGCCTGAGCCCGATCTCCTGCATCACCGGGTAGTCGTCGACCAGCGAGGCGCCGAGGTCGCCGCGCGCCAGCCCCGCGAGGAAATGGCCGTACTGGCTCAGCAGCGGCTGGTCGAGCCCGAGCTTCTCGCGCAGTTCCGCCACCGAGGACGGATCGGGCACCGTGCCGGCCGTCGAGAGCAGAAGCTCGGCCGGGTCGCCCGGCACCATGTGCAGCGCCAGGAAGACGATCGTCGCCACGACCCACGCCATCACAAGCGTCAGCAACAACCGACGGCCAATCCAGCCCGCACTCATTCGAAATAGGTCTCCGTGAGAGGGAAATCCGGAAGGTGTCGACAAGCCCGAACCGACAGGCGCATTGCGTGGTCGTCTTTCGCCCGTGACGTTGTCTTGCTGCAGCTGATCATCGCACCGTGGCCTTGTCGGTGCCGACGGGGCGGCGAATGAAATGGCCGGAACCGACTTCGACCAGAGCCGTCGGCTCTGCCTGCCAGCCGAGATTGCGGATCGGGCTCGGCAATTCATCGACGGCGAGTTCGCGCCGGAGCGCGCGGCGGCTTGGATCGGGCACCGGGACCGCCGCCAGGAGCTTGCGCGTATAGGGGTGGTGCGGGCTGGAGAACACCGCCTCGCGCGGACCGATCTCGACGATCTCGCCGAGATACATCACCGCGACGCGATGGCTGACGCGTTCGACCACCGCCATATCGTGCGAGATGAAGAGATAGGCGAGGCCGAGCTCGGCCTGCAGGTCGAGCATCAGGTTCAGCACCTGCGCCTTGACCGAGACGTCGAGCGCCGAGACCGCCTCGTCCGCCACGACCAGTTTCGGCGAAAGCGCGAGCGCCCGCGCAATCGCGATGCGCTGGCGCTGGCCGCCGGAGAATTCGTGCGGGAACCGCACGTGCATCTCGGGGGCGAGGCCAACCTTGCGCAAGAGCTCAGCCACGCGATCCTGCGCTTCCGTGCCCTTCGCGAGGCCGTGAACAAGGATCGGTTCGGCCAGCGCGCTGCCGACGCTCTTGCGCGGATTGAGGCTCGCGAATGGGTCCTGGAAGATCATCTGCATGTCGCGGCGGACATCGCGCAGTTCGCCCTTGCCGAGCCCCGTGACGTCGCGGCCGCCGAAGCGGACGGTGCCGAAGGACGGCTCGACGAGGCGCAGGATCGAGCGTCCCGTCGTCGACTTGCCGCAGCCGGACTCGCCGACCAGCGCCAGAGTCTCGCCGCGTCGCAGGCTGAAGGAGACGTCCTCGACGGCATGGACCTGTCCCCGCAACCGGCCGAGCATGCCGCCGCGAATCCCGAAGCGGGTCGTCAGGCCCGCGACTTCGAGCAGGGGCGGCTCGGCCGCCTGCACCGTGTCGGGCTGCTCGATTGGCTTGCCCTCGACCTTGCCATCGTCGGGGTCGATGCGCGGGAAGCGCAACGGCCGGGCATGGCCGTCCATGTCGCCGAGCTTGGGCACGGCCGCGAGCAGCGCCTTGGTGTAGCCGTGGACGGGCGCATTGAAGACCTGCGCCGCCGGCGCGTCCTCCAGCTTCTTGCCCTTCCACATCACCACGACGCGGTCGGCGATCTCGGCGACAACGCCCATGTCATGGGTGATGAAGAGCACCGACATGCGCTCCTCGTCCTGCAATGTCTTGATGAGCTCGAGGATCTGCGCCTGGATCGTGACGTCGAGCGCCGTCGTCGGCTCGTCGGCGATTAGGAGCTTCGGCTTGCAAGCCAACGCCGTCGCGATCATCACGCGCTGGCGCATGCCGCCTGACAACTGGTGCGGATAATTGTCGAAGCGCGTCTTCGCCGAGGGGATGCGCACCTTGTCGAGCATGCGCAGGGCCTCGGTCTTGGCCGCGCCGCTATCGAGGCCACGGTGGTAGCGCAGCGCCTCGGCGATCTGGAAGCCGACCTTGAGCACCGGGTTCAGGCTCGTCATCGGCTCCTGGAAGATCATCGCGACATCGTTGCCGCGGACCTTGCGCATCTCCTCCTCGCTGAGCGCGAGCAGGTTGCGGCCTTCCAGCGCGACCCGACCCTGGATGCGGCCATTGGCGGCCGAGACCAGCCGCATGATCGAGAGCGCGGTCACGCTCTTGCCCGAGCCGGATTCGCCGACGATGGCGACGGTCTCGCCGGGCGCGACGTCGAAGCTCAGATCCTCGACGGCCCAGCGCCATTCTCCGCCGACGCGGAAGGCGGTCTGGAGGTTTTCGACGGAGAGGACGGGGGCGCTCATCGCTCGCCCTTCAGCTTGGGGTCGATCGCGTCGCGCAGGCCGTCGCCGAGGACGTTGAGCGCAAAGACGACGACGAGGATCGCAAGCGACGGCGCCAGCACCAGCCAATAGCTGTCGAGGATGTTCTCGAAGCCCTCGCGGATCATGCCGCCCCAGGTCGCGGTCGGCGGCTTCACACCGAGCCCGATGAAGGCGAGCGAGGCTTCGGTGCGGATCGCGTTGGCGAGCCAGAGTGAGGCCATCACCAGAATCTCGGGAAAGATGTTGGGCAGGATATGCCCGGCCATGATCCGCGCATCGGAGAAGGCGAGCGCCCGGCCAGCGCCGATATAGTCGCGCTCCTTGACCGAGATCGTCGGCGCGCGGGCGATCCGGGCGAAGGAAGGGATCGAGGTCAGCGCGATCGCGATGGTGATGTTCTCCATCGAGGGACCGAGCATCGCGACGAGGATGAGACCGAGGATCAGCGAGGGGAAGGCGAGGAGGATATCCATCGCCTGCATCACCACCACGTCGAAGCGCCCGCCATAATAGCCGGCAAGAATGCCGATCAGCGAGCCCGCGACCATGGCGATGACGGTCGAGGCGATGCCGATGACGAGCGAGATCCGGGCGCCGTAGAGCAGGCGGGAGAGGATGTCGCGGCCGAAATAATCGGTGCCGAGATAGAAGTCGTCATGCGGCGGCTGGAGCCGCGACAGGATATTCTGCTCGAGCGGATCGTGCGGCGCGATGACCGGCGCCAACACAGCCGCCAGGATCACGGCGGCGACGATGGCGAGCCCGACCCAGGAGGTCTTGTTGGCGTTGAAGGCCCCGATCGTGGCCTTCAGCCAGCGCAGGCGCGGCGGGGGGACGGGGGCGGCATCATGGACGGAGGTGCTCATGACAGCTTCACCCTGGGATCGACGAGGGCGTAGGTGATGTCGGTCGCGATGTTCACCAGCACGACGATCAGCGTGTAGATCACCATCATGCCCTGCAGCATGGTGTAGTCGCGCTGGTTCAGCGCGCCGACGATCAGCTTGCCCAGGCCCGGCCGGTTGAAGACGATCTCGGTCAGCACCGAATTGCCGATCAGGATGCCCAGATACAGGCCAACGATGGTGATGATCGGGATCAGTGCGTTGCGCAGCGCATGCCGCCAGACCACGACGCGCCAGGGCACGCCCTTGGCGCGGGCGCTGCGGACATAATCTTCCTGCATCACCTCGAGCATGGCCGAGCGGGCGACGCGGGTGATGTAGGCCGCCATGATCAATCCGAGATTGAGCGCCGGCAGCGCCATCGACTGGAACCAGGCCGAGGCCGAGCCGCTGCCGGCGCTGATCACCGGGAACCAGCGCAGCATGATCGCGAAGACGATCAGCAGGATGATCGCCGAGACGAAGGGCGGGAAGGAGAGGCCGAGCAGCGAGGCGATGCGCGTGACGTAGTCCGGCATGCGGTTGCGGTTGATCGCGGCCCAGACGCCGAGCGGCACGCCGATGACGATGCCGATCGCCAGCGAGACGATGGTGAGCTCGATCGTCCAGGGCAGGACGGCGAGAACCTCCTGGATCACTGGCCGACCCGTGACGAGCGAGACGCCCCAGTCGCCGCGCAGGGCGCCGGCGAGGAAGGTGAGGTATTGCTCGCTCATCGGCGCGTCGAGGCCGAGCCGCGTGCGCATCGCGGCGATGGCCGCGGCGTCGGCCTGGTCGCCGAGGATCACCTGCGCGGGATCGCCGGGCACGATGCGCACCACGACGAAGACCAGCGACAGCACGGCCCAGAGCGTGACGATGGCGAAGCCGAGGCGTTTGATCAGAAAGGCGCTCATGAGGCCGCCCTGTTCGAGAGGAACGAGGTTCGCTGCTGGCCGTGCGGGTCATCCCGGGCAAGCCGCGTCAGCGGCGTCGATCCGGGATCCATGCTTGAACCGTTCCGGCATGGATCCCGGATTTCCGCTTCGCTGCGTCCGGGGTGACGATGCTCCTCACCCCGGACGCATGGCTCACTTGGTGAAGTGCGTCGTTTCCAGCACCGGCGGGCCGAGATTGAGCGAGGCCTTGAGCTCGTAGCCGAGGTCGAGATTGTCCTTGTAGGCCCAGAGCTGCATCATCTCGTTGACCGGAATGGCGCAGACATCGGCGATGATCTTCTCCTGCGCCGTCTTCCACAAAGCGAGCTGCTTGGCCTTGTCGGTCTCGGAGCGAGCGGCATCGATCTCCGCGTCGGCGACCTTGCAGTGTGAGAAATTGGTCACCGCGGTCGGCGTCTTCACGATCGCCCGCGAATGGAAGAATTGCGAGAGATAGACATCCGCCACCGGGAAGCGCGCCGCCTGGAAGTGCACCACCTGCGACAGGTCCTGCCGAATCTGCTGGTGGAAGGTCGCGTGCTCAACCGGCTGGATCTCGAGGTTGATGTTGGCGCGCTTCAGCAGGGCCTGCACCGCTTCGGTAAAGCTCAGCATCGAGGGCAGGGTGGTGTTGATCGCCTTGATGGTGACGCCGTTGGGGAAACCGGCCTCGGCCAGCAGCGCCTTCGCCTTGGCGAGGTCATAGGGCAGGAGCGGGGCCTTCTCGTCGGTGCCGAGATAGCCGGAGGGCACCACAGAGACGGCCGGGCGCGAGATGTTCTTGCCGCGGAACTGCCAGATCGCATTGCGGTCGATGGCATAGGCAATCGCCTGCCGGACCTTGAGGTTGTCGAGCGGCGGCTGGCTCTGATTGAGGTGCAGCACCGACATTTCCGCCGGGCCCATCGCCACGACCTTGACGCCGGGAATCGCGTTCATGCGGTCGACCCAGGCCTGCTCCTGCCGCCCCAGCATCATGTCGAGCTCGCCGGACTGGAAGGCGAGGTCGCGCGAGGAATCCGAGGGGATGAAGCGGTAGAGGATCTCGGTCAGCTTCGGCTTTCCGCGAAAGTAATTCGGGTTGGCGACGAGCTTGGCATATTGTTGCGGCACGTATTCCTGGAACATGAACGGGCCGGTGCCGACCGGCTTCTTGGCAAAACCCTCCTTGCCCAGCTCCTCGGCGGCCTTCTTACAGACCATGTTGCCGCCATGATAGTTCATGACGATGCCGAGCAGGCTCGGGATCGGCTCCTTCAGCGTGATCTTGACCGTGTATTTGTCCGGCGCCTCGATCGACTGGACGGCTGCGTAGTCGGAGGAGAAGGCCGAGCTTTCCTTGGCGGACGCCCGCTTCAGTGAGTAGACCGCGTCTTCCGAGGTGAACTCGCCATAGCCATGGTGGCACTGCACGCCCTGGCGCAGCTTGAAGGTCCACTCCTTGCCGTCAGCCGAGGAGGTCCAGCTCTCGGCGAGGTCCGGCTCGATGAATTCGGGCGAAAGCTCGCCGGGCTTGATCCGCACCAGCCCGTTGAACATCCATTGCAGCATCGCCTTGCCGGGCGTGCCGGAATTGAGATGCGGATCGAGCACGCCGGCATCGGAGCTCTGCATGCCGACGGTCAGCACCGTCTTCTGCGCGAGGGCCGGACTGGCCATCAGCGCGCCGGCCACCAGGGCGGCGAGGAGCGAAACGGGTCTCTTCATGATTGTCCCCTGCTTTTGTCGTTGATGATCGGTGATCTCGATCCGGCGTCGACCTCTTCGGGGCCGTGATCTCCGGCGGAACGTCCGAAGCTAAAGCGTATCCTCCAGCCTGCAATTGACGAGCAATTCCGCGACGGTGGCATTGTTGGGCAGGGCCAGCACCGTGGCAACCAGCTCCGCGAGATCGGCTGGCTGGGACATCGCTTCCGGCGGCAGCGCCTTGTTCGTGGCCGTCATGTCGGTCCGCACGAAGGAGGGGCAGACCGCCGTCGCCCGTACGCCCTTGTCCCAGGCGATCCGCCGCGCCGCGTGGTTGAGCGCGATCATCGCATGCTTGGTCATGTTGTAGGCGACATGGTCGTTGCGCACCCGCTTGCCCGACATCGACGCGACATTGACGATGCGCCCGGTGCCGCAGGCCTCCAGATGCGGCAGCGCGCAATGGATCAGGTTGAGCGGCCCCTTGCAGTTCACGGCCCATATCGCATCGAGCGTAGCCTCGTCCGGTGCGCGCAAGGTCATGTGGCTGCTCATGCCGGCATTGTTGACGAGGCCGTCGATCCGACCGAAACGCGCGGCGGCGGCATCGATCCAGGCGCGATGGCTCGTCCAGTCATTCGCATCGTAGCGAGCGAGATGGAGATGCGACGGGTCCCAGTCGGCACTCATGGCTCTCAGGGAGTTCAGGTCGCGCCCGCCGAGACTCAAGCTGTAGCCCCGCGCCTGCAGCAGCTCGGCGATGGCGCGGCCGATGCCACGATTGGCCCCGGAAATCAGGATGACGCGTCCATCTGGAGACAGCATGGCGGGCGATATCCTATCCGTGCAAGGTGAGTTCGGCAGGGGCGTTCCGGCCGCCCGCGAACCGGCTCAGCCGGAAGGGCGAGAGGTCGAAGCGCGGCCGGCGCGACAAGGCGAGGTCGGCCAAAATCTCGCCGGTGACGGGGCCGATCCCGAAGCCGTGCCCGGAGAAGCCGGCCGCAACGACGAGGCCGTCGAGGCCGGTATCGGCATCGATCGCGGGCAGTGCATCCGGCGTGAGATCGATGAGCCCACCCCAGAGACGGGCGATGCCGGCATCGGCGAGAGCCGGCAGGACCAGCGTCGTGCGGGCGATCAGCGCGGCGACGTCGCGGCTGCGCGGGGCGAGCGAGGCTTCGTTCCAGCTCGCAGGATCATGCGGCCAGTCGCCGATGCCGGTGGTGACACGCAGCCGCCCGTCGATTTCCTGCCGTCCGGCGCAGTCCGCATTGGCGACGCCGAAGACCGGCGCAAGTAGCGGTGGTAGCGGCACACTCTGCATGACGCAGACCAGCTTCACGGTTAGCGGCAGGGCAAGACCAAGTGGCCCGAGCAGCTCGGGCGTATGGATGCCCGCCGCCACGATGACGCGATCGGCCGCGATGGTCTCGCCGGCCTGCGTTTCGACGCCGGTGATCCGATCGCCGGAACGGGGCAGGGCACGAACCGGCACGCCCTCGCGGATCGTGGCGCCGTGTCGACGGGCGGCCTCGGCATAGGCCTGCACGGCGGGGACAGGATCGGCATGGCCGTCGCCGGGACAGAACGAGGCGGCAAGGATGCCGGGTCCGATCGCCGGCGCCCGGGCCCGCACCGCCGCGTTGTCCGGCAGGTATTCGATGGTGAGCCCGAGCTTGCTCTGCTGCGTGACCAGTTCGCGGATGACCACGACTTCCGCCTCGGTCCGCGCCAGCCGCAGATTGCCTTGCCGGCGATAGCCCGTGGATGCGTCGAGCTCGGCGTCGAGCCCGCCCCAGCGCTCGACCGCGGCTTTCGCTAGCGGCAGCTCGGCCGGATCGCGCCCCGATTGGCGCACGCCGCCGAGCGTCCAGCTCGACGCCATCGCGGCCAGGCCGCGCGCTTCGAGCAGCGTTACGGAGTGGCCCGCTCGTGCGATCTCGTAGGCGGCCGAAACTCCGCTGATCCCCCCTCCGACGATGACGACATCCGGCATGGCAGAGCCCGGTCTCAGGAGAGATCGACGCTGATGCGCTGCTCGGGCTGATCCGGATTGCGCCGCTTGTAGGCGGTGACTTCGAACTCGACCTTGAGTTCGGGCTGGCCGAGCGGCGTGCAGGTCGTGGTGTTGGCCGGGTCGATATCCCTGAACTTGCGGCCGACCACCTCGTTGACCTCATCCATGTCGGTGATATCGGGCACGAAGACCTTGATCGCGACAACATCCTTCAGCGAGGCACCGACGGCCGCCAGCGCGCCCTCGATATTGTGGAAGGCCTGCTCGGCCTGCCCCTTGGCGTCAGGCGCGATGGCGCGGGTCTTGTAGTTTCGTCCCGCCGTGTTCGAGACGAAGATCATGTCGCCGGCGACCACGACCCGCGAATAGCTGTTCAGCGTCTCGTATTTGCTGCCGGATTTGACTTTGACGATCTCGCTCATGACGGCCTCCGGGAGGAGCGGCCCGCGCTGCCGGATGGTTCGGGTCCGAAGGCATCCAATCGCAGGAATTGGTGTATACCATTCGAGTTGTTTTGGGCTGTCAAGGACATGATTGTTGCCCGATCGGCGAGCGCGGCAACGATAGAATGTTTCTGCAGCCCCATTGGGCTCGCAGAAAAACGCTTGCGTTGAGCTGTTCGGAAGAAACGATGCTGCTCGGGCTGCATTTTTCGTCCTGCCGGCCCATCGCGCCCGGTCGTTGTCAGGGAGCATTGACAAGTTGGTATATACCAAACCATTCTTCCTGCTCGGCTGCTCAAGCCGCCAAAATAGGGAGGGGTATTCGATGGTGTCGATCTCTCGCCGCAGTCTGCTCGCCGCCGGCGCAGGCTTGCCTCTCCTGGGACTGCGAGCCCACGCACAGGCCGGGAGCAAAGTGTTGCGCTTCGGTCTGTCGAGCTTTCCGCCCAGCCTGCAGCCCTGGCTCCATACCGGCACGGCTGCGCTCACGGTCAAGCTGCTGATCTTTCGCGGGCTGACCGGCTTTGACGAAAAGGGCGAAGTCAGGCCGGAACTCGCCGAGAGCTGGGAGCGCGAGGGGGAGACCGGCTGGGTCTTCAAGCTGCGCCAGGCGAGCTTCCATAACGGAAAGCCGGTCACGTCCGAGGATGTGAAATGGACGTTGGAGCAGGTCGCGGCGCCGAATTCGACGGCTTTCCTGAAGGCCGAGTTCAGCGGCGTCGAACGCATCGAGACCCCTGACGCACGCACCGTCCGCATCGTCATGAAGCAGCCGACCGTGACGCTGCCGATCTGGCTCGCCAGTCCGCATATGCCGATCATCGCCAAGGATTCGATCGAGGGCCGGGCCGGTCTCGGCGTCGGCGCGGGGCCGTTCACGCTCAAAGGACAGGAACGCGGCGCCTCGATCGAAGTGGCCAAGTTCGACAAATACTACAAGCCGGGCCTCCCGAAGCTCGACGGCATCAAGCTCGTCGCCTATGCCGACGAGAATCTCCGCGTCGCCGCGCTTCAGGCCGGCGATGTAGATCTGATCGAATACGTTCCCTGGCAATCCATGGGCACGATCGAGAAGGATTCCCGCCTGCGGCTCGTCGCGGTGGACGGTCCCTTCATGGGATTGAACTTCAACGGTGGCGCCGGTCCGTTCAAGGATGTCCGGCTGCGTCAGGCGGTGGCCCACGCCATTCGCCGCGAAGACATCGTCCAGGCGGCTTTTTTCGGTCGGGGCAGCAAGCTTGAGGGCATCCCGATCCCGTCAAGCAGTCCCTATTTCGACAAAGCACGCTCGGGGTTCTGGAATTACGATCCCGCCAAGGCGAAGAAGCTGATGGCCGAGGCCGGGGTGCCGAACGGCTTCTCCTGTACGCTGCTCTCGACGGCACAGTATGGCATGCACAAGTCGACGGCCGAGGTGGTGCAGGCCAATCTCGCCGAGATCGGCATCCAGGCGAACCTGAATCTACCGGACTGGGCCGCACGCGTCGACCTGGCGGGCAAGGGCCGTTACGATTTCATGGTGCAGGGCACGACGGCGGACAACAACGATCCCGATGGGCTCGCGCCTCTGATCGATGGCGACCTGCCCGCCAATATGGCCCGGAGCTGGCAGATTCCGACGCCCGAGATCCATGCCCTCTTCGCCAAGGGGCGCGCGGAGTTCGACCCGGTCAAGCGCAAGGCGGTTTATGCGGAGCTGGAGAAATACGCGCTGGAGCAGGCCCCGCTCGTCGGTCTCGCCTGGCGCTCGCAAGGCTATGCCATGGTCGCCGGCCTAAGCGGCTTTAAATGCTATCCGGGCGGAACGAACTTCTTCTCGGCCTATTCGCTCGACGAGGCCGCGCTCGCCTGAGCGCGGGTCGGTTCTTTCGGGAGGTCCGGCCAGCCTCGCACGGGGGCTGGCTGCTTTCGCGCCAGCCTAGCTCGCGCGCGTGGTGCGTTCGAGCCGCGCAAAGCGTTCCAGCCGGAAAGGCCTGGGATCGATTATCGGCGTGCGGCCGCTGACCAGATCGGCGACCAGCCGGCCCGCGCCGGGGCCGATGCCGAAGCCATGGCCTGAAAAGCTGCTGGCGATGAAGAGGCCGGGCAGGCGCGGCACCTCGCCGATGACAGGGACGGCATCGGGGGTGGCGTCGATCAGGCCGCCCCAGCTTTCCTTCACCTTCAGGCCGGCAAAGGCGGGAAAGGCTGCCGTCAGGTTACGTCGAGCCTCCTGCAGGATGGCTTCGGACGGCTTGGGGTCGAGAACGCGCATGCGCTCGAAGGGGGTTTCGGCGTCGAGCGCCCAGCTTTTCTGCGTACGGGCCTCTTCCATGAAGCGTTCGCCGAGCCTGAGCCGCAGCTCATGGCGCTGCTTGACGAGCGAGGGCAGGAAATCGAAGAGCAACCTGAAGCTGTCAGGGACGATCTCTGCGACGCTCGCGCCCCGGTGAGCGATGGTATAGCCGCCGTCCTGGCGCTTGCGGAAAGCGAAATCCGAGGCGCCGACGGCATGGGTCGGCGGGCCGTCCAGAGGTTCTGTCCGAAACACCGAGCCCAGGACCTTGAGCTGCGGAAAATCGATGCCGAGATTGCCGAGGAAAAGCCGCGACCAGGCGCCGCCCGCCAATACGACGCGCTGACAGGGGATACGGCCGCGCTCGGTGACGACCGCGCTGACGCGCCCGCCGGCGGTTTCGATACCCCGGGCCGCGCAGCGTGTCAGGACCGTCCCACCATGGCGGCGCAGCGCCCGCGCCATGGCTGGCACGGCCTTCTGCGGCTCGGCGCGGGCATCGCTCGGCGTGAACAGCGCCCCGGCGAAAGTGCGTTTTCCACCGGGCAGCACCGCATCGATCTCGCGCGTGCTGAGCAGCCGCGAATCGAGCTGGTAGGTCTTGGCGTGGTCGAGCCAAGCCTCGTGCTCCGCGAGCTTGGCCGCAGTGTCGGCGACATAGACAATGCCGGAGCGGGTGAAACCGGTGTCGCCTCCGACCAGCCGGTCCATGTCCGACCAGAGACGCATGCTCTCGAGGCCGAGCGGAATTTCGCCGGGGTCGCGCCCCAT
Organism: Bosea sp. AS-1; assembly: GCF_002220095.1. Taxonomy (GTDB): domain Bacteria; phylum Pseudomonadota; class Alphaproteobacteria; order Rhizobiales; family Beijerinckiaceae; genus Allobosea. The sequence goes on along the minus strand of NZ_CP022372.1, from coordinate 4,535,660 downwards.
GATGCGGACCCAGCCCCAGTTGCGTCCCGACTGTTCGTGGCCGACCTCGCCCTTCTCGCAAACGGTGACCGAGATGCCTTCACGCGCCAGGAAGAGCGCGGTGGTGATGCCGATGATGCCGCCGCCGATGACCACAACGTCGCTGGCTTTGGGGAGGGATGGATCCGGCTCGATGGTTTCGATGGTAATGCCCATCACGAAGGCTCCGGGGAGGTAAGGAAGAAGCGGAAGCAAGCTGGCCGGCCGCCTGATCCGCCGGCCGCCCCGGACTTGCGATCATGCTGGTGCGGGCGGCGTGGAACTGCGGAAGACGACGTGGTGGGGATGGTTGACGGAGCGCATGTATTCGATCGGCCGCCCGTCGCCGTCGCGCGCTACGATCCGCAGGACGAGTGTAGGCGAGCCCGGCGTGAGCGCGAGCGCCTGAGCTTCCCGCTCCGTTGCGGTGCCGACGCTGATTTCGCGATCACGGATGCTGATCTCGATGCCGTAGCGCTGCCGCAGCAATTCATAGAGGGACTGGCCGCCGAGCAGGTCCTCCGCCGTGATGCCCGGAACACGCCGTGCCGGCAGATAGCTCGTTTCGATGCAGAACGCTTCGTCATTCACGGTCCGCAGGCGGCGCGCCATGATGAGTTCGCTCCCCGGCGGCAGCTCGAGGCGCTGGGCGACGCTCTCGGTGGCACTCTCCTCGCCGAAATGCAGCAGCTTGCTGCCGGGCTCTCCCCCTGCATTGCGAATGATGCGGGTGATGCCGAGTGAAGCGGGCGCATCGATCGGTCGTGACACCTGCACCAGCGGGATCCGCGTGCCGCTGGTTCCGTTGCGTTCCAGGACGTTGCGTTCGACCAGCCGGTCGATCGCCTTGCGGACCGTCATGCGGTTGAAGCCGAGCGTATCGGCGAGGGTGCGTTCCGAGGGGATCCGGTCGCCCGGGCCGTAGTCCGGCCCTCCGATGAGGTCGAGGAGATAGTCCTGCACCTCGACATAGATCGGTTTCACCCGCTTCAGCGGCTTGGACATGCCTTGCGTCTCTGTGTTTCGGGCCTTTGCCCCCGTGCGGTGGGTTCTGCATCTCTAAGGCGAAATGCTGCCGGTGCGCTACTGTTGGAAGGCTGTGTCCCACCAAAATTGGAATAGGCTTGACAGCAATTGGTATATGGAATTGGTGTATACCAATTCTGCTGCCCTTGGATAGCCCGTTTGGAGCCTCCCATGTCCATCGCCTTCGACCGTGAGGCTGTTCTGTCCGGGCTGGAGCCGACGCGCGGGGCGCTGCCGGCAGCCTTCGCGCTAGGGCAGGAGCTCGCCCCCCGTATCGACCGCATCTATCTCGTCGCCTGCGGCTCGGCGAACCGCGCGATGTTGGGCATCCAGTACTGGCTTGAGCGCTATTCGGCTGGCATCGAAGTGAGGCGCTATTTCCCGGCCGAGTTCATGGCTATCGACCCGCCGCGCCTGAACGAGCGGACGCTGGTCCTGCTGGCCTCGAAATCCGGCACGACGCCGGAAACCGTCGCCGCAGCCCAGTTCCTCAAGGATAAGCCCTGCCAGGTCATCGCGTTCAGCCAGTATGGCGACAAGCCATTGGCGCAGGCTGTGTCGCGGCATTTCCTCGTCGGCAGCACCAGTGAATCCTTCGCCGCCATGTTCATGCTGATGCAGGCGTTGGTCGGCGGCCTGATGGCTGCCAAGGAAAACTGGCCGCTCGGCGCCAAGCTGCTCGCTTCGCTCGACGCGCTGCCGGCTGCGATGTGCGATGCGGCCGAGCAGAACGAGGCCCGCGCTGCCGCCGATGCAGCCACCTATGCCGGCGACGACCGCATCTACCATGTCGCCTCGGGCCCCGGCTTCACCACGGCCTATGTCTTCGGCGTCTGCATCCTGATGGAAATGCTCTGGCTGCACAGCTACCCGATCGAGGCGGCCGAGTTCTTCCACGGCCCCTTCGAGATCGTCGACAAGCAGACGCCGATGATCCTGATCACCGGCGAGGATCCGAGCCGGCCCTTGATGGAGCGCGTCACCAGCTTCTGTGACACCTATGCCGGGCGCGTGATGAACTACGATTCCCGCGATTACGCGATGAAGGGCGTCGACCCGGAAATCCGCCCCATTGTCGCACCCTATATCCTGCAGGCGGCGCTCAAGCGCTTCTCGGCGCATCTCTCCGTGCTGCGCAACCAGCCCCTGACCACCCGCCGCTACATGTGGAAGGTAGCGTACTGATCCGGGGGGAGTAGCCGCGATGGCGCAGAGGCTTCTGGGACTGGGTGACAACACCGTCGACACCTATGTCGATCGCGGCCTCCAGTTCCCCGGCGGCAATGCGGTCAATGTCGCGGTGCAGGCCAAGCGGCTGGGAGCGGAGACGGGCTATCTCGGCTGCCTCGGCTCGGACGAGGCTGGAACGCTCATCGTCGAGGCACTGACGCAGGAGGGCGTCGACATCGCCCGCTGCCGGATCAGGCCGGGCCCCAATGCCCGCGCCTTCATCGGCCATGATGGGCGGGACCGGCGCTTCCTGCGCTCTGAGCCTGGCGTGCGCGGTGAATGGGGACCGTTCGACCGGGACGATCTCGCCTATGTCGCCGGCTTCGATCTCGTCCATTCCAGCATCTACAGTGAACTCGGAGCGGCGCTACCGGTCATACGTGGCGCAGCCAGGCGTCTGTCATATGATTTCTCGGAGCGCTGGACCGACGAGAACCTCGCCGCGACACTGCCGGCCGTCGATATCGCCTTCCTGTCGCACCCCTCCGCCTCTGACACCGAATGCCGCGTCCTGCTGGAACGCTGCGTCGGCTGGGGTGCCGGAATGGTGGTGGCGACGCGCGGCGCGAAGGGCGCGGTGGCACTCGTTGGGGGACGCTTCCATGAGCAGGCGGCCAGCCCTGCATCCGTGGTGGATACGCTCGGCGCCGGTGACGGTTTCATCGCCGCCTGCCTGCTGGCGATACTGGATGGAGCCGGCATCGCCGCCGCCCTGGCGGCTGGGGCCAAACAGGCGGCTCGGGTCTGCGGCTATCAGGGCGGCTTCGGCCACGGTGTGACGTGGACGCAGACCGAGACGGCGGTGCTGTAAGGGAGGAAGGCGGAAATGGCGTGGCGGATCGGGATCGATTCCGGGGGCACATTCACCGATGTCTGCCTGTTCGACGATGCGACCGGCATGGTCGCGGTCTGGAAGGTGCCCTCGACGCCTGACGACCCCTCCCGCGCCATCGCGCGCGGCACGCAGGAAGGCGTCGAGCGCGTCGGCGCCAGCCCGGCGGACATTGCCTATTTCGGTCATGGCACCACGGTCGGTACCAACGCCCTGATCCAGCATCGCGGCGTGAAGACGGGCCTCGTCACCACCGAGGGTTTCCGCGATCTGATCGAGATCGGCCGGCAGAAGCGGCCCGATCTCTACGATCTCCAGGCCGACAAGGCGCCGCCGCTGGTCACTCGCGACCTGCGCTTCGGCGTCGCCGAGCGTGTCCGCCATGACGGCGCGGTCGAGACGCCGCTGGACGAAGGTGCAGTGCGGCAGGCGGCGCGGGCGTTGAAGGCCGAGGGCGTCAAGGCGGTCGCCATCGGCTTTCTCTATGGCTTCGTCCGGCCGGAGCACGAGGAAGCGGCCAAGCGCATCGTGGCCGAGGAGTTTCCCGAGGCCTTCATCTGCGCCTCGCATGAGGTCGCGCCCGAGTTCCGCGAGTACGAGCGCATCTCGACCACGGTGGTCAACGCCTATCTCGGCCCGGTCATGCAGGGCTATATCCGCCGCCTCGCTGACCGTTTGAAGGAACTGGGCCTCAAGGCGACGCCGCATCTGACGCAGTCCAATGGCGGGGTCATCGGCTTCGACATGGCGGCTCGCCTGCCGGTGCGCACGGTGCTTTCCGGTCCCTCGACCGGCGTCGTCGCGGCGCAGGCGATCGGTGCCATGATCGGTATCCCGAACCTCATCACCTTTGACATGGGAGGCACCTCCTCGGACGTCGCCCTGCTCGACGACGGCGAGGCCAAGCTCGCCTCGGAGGCCAATGTCCACGGCTACCCGATCAAGGCGCCGATGCTCGACATCCACACGGTCGGTGCCGGTGGCGGCTCGCTCGCCGCGATCGATTCCGGCGGCCTGCTCAAGGTCGGGCCACGCTCGGCCGGCGCCGATCCCGGCCCGGTCTGCTATGGGCGCGGCGCGACCGAGCCCGCCGTCACCGACGCCAATGTCGTGCTGCAGACCCTGAACCCGACGCATCTGCTCGGCGGCCGCATGCCGATCGACCAGAGCCTGTCGAAACAGGCGATCGGCCGGCTGGCCGACGAACTCGGCCTCGATCTGATGGCGACCGCGCAGGGCATCATCTCGGTCGTGACCGCCAATATGGCCAAGGCGATCCGCGTCATCAGCGTCCAGCGCGGGCATGATCCGCGCGACTACGCGCTGGTCGCTTTCGGCGGGGCAGGGCCATTGCATGCCGCGCGGCTCGCGCGCGAGCTCGACATGAAGCGCATCGTCGTCCCCCGCAATCCCGGTATCGGCTGCGCGCTCGGCCTGCTGCTCACCGACCTGCGCGCCAATTTCGCCACCACGCGACTGGCGACGCTCTCCGATGCGCTGGTGCCCGACATGGCCGAGATCTTCGTCGCCCTGCAGGAACAGGCGGATCACTGGTTCGCGGAGGAGGGCGTCGCTTCGGCCGATCGCCGGCTCAAGCGCACCGCCGATCTGCGCTATCACGGCCAGAACTACGAGCTCGCTATCGACGTGCCGGACGGGCCGATCACGCCCGCGACCATCGCCGCGCTCGCCGAAGGCTTCGCCGCCGCCCACAAGCGGCTCTACGGCTTCGTCGCCGAGGGCGAGGCGGTCCAGCTCGTGACCTATCGCGTCGAGGCGGTCGGGCTTGTACCCAAGGCCGCCTTCCGGCCGGAGCCCGATGCCGGGCCGGATGCCTCGCACGCCATCGTTGGCAGCCGCGAGGTCTGGTTCCCCGAGGCCGGCGGATTCGTCGCCTGCCCGATCTATGATCGCGACAAGCTCAGATCCGGCAACCGCTTCGCTGGCCCGGCCATCGTCGAGCAGATGGATTCGACCACCGTGCTGCTGCCCGGCATGACCGCGACGGTCGAGCCCTATCTCAACCTGATCCTGGAGATGCCGTGATGACCGCTTCCGCATCCGTCAGCGTCGACCCGATCACCGTCGAGGTCATCGGCTCCTCCTTTGCCTCGATCGCCGAGGAGATGGGCGAGGCCCTGGTCAAGGCGAGCTACTCGACCAACATCAAGGAGCGTCGCGACTGCTCGACCGCGCTCTTCGACGTCGAGGGCCAGACGCTTTGCCAGGCCGAGCATATCCCGATGCATCTCGGCTCCTTCATCGGCATCATTCCGCATATCCTGAAGCGCCACTCCGTCGCGGATATGAAACCGGGCGACGTCTTCATCGGCAACGACGCCTATGAGGGCGGTGGCACGCACCTGCCGGATATCGTGCTGGCCGAGCCGGTCTTCCACGAAGGCGTGATGATCGCCTGGGCGGTGAACACGGCCCACCATTCGGATTTCGCCGATCGCGGCCACGCCCATATCTATCAGGAAGGCCTGCGCATCCCGCCGATCCGCCTTTATGACGGCGGCGTGCTGATGAAGGACGTGCAGGAGTTGATCCTGCTCAACTGCCAGGTCCCGCGCGAGCGCCTCTCGGATTTGCGCGCCCAGATGGCAGCGAACCGCCTCGGCGTCGAGCGCCTGCGCGCGCTCTGCGACAAATATGGCCGCGATACGGTACTCGCCGCCGGCAAGGCCTTGCAGGACTATGCCGAGCGCAAGATGCGCGCCGGCATCGCCTCGATTCCCGATGGCACCTATCGCTTCTCGGATTCCTTCGACAATCCCGAAATCGACGAGCCGCTGACCTTCTCGGTCGCGATCACCGTCGCGGGCGAGGAGATGACGCTCGCCTTCGACTCGCCGCCGCAGATGCGGGCCGGCTTCAACATGGTCTACACCGCGCTGCTCTCGACCGTGTATTACGCGGTCAAGACCGTGGCCGACCCGACCATACCGCCCAATGCCGGGCTCGCGCGCCCGCTCACCGTCACCGCGACCGAAGGCACGGTGCTGAACTGCGTGCATCCGGCCGCCGTCAACGGCCGCATCGCCGCCTGCCAGCGCGTCGTCGACCTGATCCATGGCGCGCTCGCGCAGGCGGTGCCGGACCGCGTCATCGCAGCCTGTTCGGGCGCGGTCGCCTCGGCCACCTTCGCCGGCGAGCAGCCCGGCAGTGGCGAGCTCTGGGTCTATCTGGAGACGATCGGCGGTGGTTCCGGTGCCCGCGCCAACAAGGACGGGCTCCACGGTGTCCATGTCCATATGACCAACACCTCGAACCTGCCGGTCGAGGCGCTGGAGCTCGAATATCCGCTGACCCTGCTGCGCTACGAGCTGGTCGATGGCTCCGGCGGCGATGGCCGCCAGCGCGGTGGGATGGGTCTGCGCCGCGTCTACCGGGCAGAGGCGCCGTGCCGGCTGAACGTCGACAATTCGCGCCTGACCTCGCGGCCCTGGGGGCTCGCCGGCGGCGGCGAGGGGCAGGGTGGCTCCTTCGTCTTCAGCGAGGGCGTCTTACCCTTCTTCAAGGGTGACGGCGCGCTGGAAAAGGGTCAGATCGTCGAGATCATCACGCCCGGTGCTGGTGGCTACGGGCCGGCTGCCGAACGAAGTGCGGAACTGCAGGCGCGAGATCGGGCGGAGGAACGTTGCTGAGGCGGCGACCATAAGCGAAGCCTGTCGCGCAGGCGCGCGTGCGCCGATTGCCTACAGCATTGACCGGAACCAACGGCGCGCTGCGCGATGGGTGATTGACGCGCTATTGCGTCTTCGGCCTTCGATAGCTTCGCGTCTCTCGCATCGCCCATTCACGGAAAGCCATGACGCTTTGCAGCTGTGCTTTTCGCTCAGGATGGACCGCGAAATAAGAGTCCCCGGACAAGATTGGCGGCCCGAACGGCATATGGAGTTCGTTGAAAGCAAGCTCCGCTTCGATGTAGCAGGTCGGAACAATGGCGATACCGATGCCTTGGAGCGCGGCATTGATCAGCATCTCGGTATGGGCGAAACGCGTCCCTTGAATGCGCCCTTGATAGGTGAGGCCCGACAGGCGCAGCCAATGCAGCCATATGCTCGGACGGCTTGCATTCTGAAGCAGCGGGAAGTTGGCAAAGTCCTTGTTTTCCAGCGTCGTGCCGAGCGGGATCAGCTTTGGCGAGGCCACGACGGCGATCTCTTCGGCGAACAATTCGACTGCCCTGGCATTCAGCCAGGTTCCACCCCCTCGCAGAATGGCGACATCCAGGCGCGTGGTCTCGAAGTTGAGATCGGCAGGCACCAGCGTGACCTCGACCGGGATATCCGGATGCGCGCGGATGAATGTCTCGATCCGCCGGGGCAGCCAGCGCGCGCCCAAGGTCGGATGGGTGCCGATCATCAGGGAGCTGTCTACCGAGCGCCCACGGACGGCGTCGATGGTGATCTCCTGGAGCTTGTCGAGTGTCAGCGCGAGTTCGCGATAGTAGTTTGCGCCCACCTCCGTCAGGACGAGACGGGGGCCTGATCGGTGAAAGAGAGGAACGCCGAGAAATTTTTCCAGATTATGAATCTGCCGGCTGATGCCACTCTGTGTCAGGCCGAGATCTTCGGCCGCCTTCGTGAAATTCATGAACCGCGCTGCGGCCTCGAAAGCGTGCAAGGCAGATAGCGACGGCAGATAGCGTCTCATGAGAACCCCGGCAGTTATCATGATTAAAAGTCATCTTAGACGAAGTTTTCAACGTTTTTGTTTCGCCCTGGGCTCATCCAAACTCTCTCGGCCGGCTCATAAAATGGACCATGAGCGACTGATCCGAGGGGGACAGTCACCTGCTCAGGCGTACAGAACCGAAGCCGCAATCGAACCGGAGAGGGGAAGAGTATGGACAGGCGCGAATTCAACAAGCTGATGGGCTTGGGCGGGATTGCCGCGGCGGCAGGCCTTTACACCGGCAAGAGCGCTCTCGCCGCCAGTTCGCTGGAGCGAGTGAAAGCCTCCGGCACCTTGCGCATCGCCGCCGTCGCCGATGGCGCTCCCTATTACCAGAAGATGGTGACGGACGGCAGCTGGCGCGGCTTCTACGTCGACATCTGCCAGAAGCTGGCGGACGATCTCGGGGTCAAGCTGTCGATCCTGGAAACGACCTGGGGCAATTCGGTGCTGGATCTCCAGGCCGACAAAATCGATGTCTTCTTCGGCCTCAATCCCACGCCGGAACGGCAGAAGGTCATCGACTTCTCGGGTCCGGTCTTCAAGAACGCCTTCACGATGGTCACCAAGAAGGGGCTCGGCGCGAAGAGCTGGAGCGACTTCAACAAGCCTGAGATGCGCATTGCCGTCGATGCGGGCTCGTCTCATGATGCGGCCGTCACGCGGCTTGCACCGCAAGCGCAGATCTCGCGCCTGAAGACGGCGAGTGACGCAACGGCAGCCTTGCAGGCGGGGCGCGTCGATGCCCAGTGCCTGGTGCTGATCCTGTCGCTCTCGCTGCGTGCCAAGAATGCTGCGCTCGGTGACATTGTGATGCCGACGCCTCCCGACTTCACGACGTCGAATGCGGGCTTTCGGCGCGAGGCCGATCAATCCTGGCGCGAATTCGTCGATGGCTGGATCAGCAAGCAACGCGACAGCGGCTTCGTCAAGAACGCCATCGTCAAGAACATGGAGCTTGTCGGCGTCAAGGAAAGCGACTTTCCTCCCGGTTTCGAAATCTGATCATCTGGTATGGCGGGGCTTCCGCCCCTCCACGCCCGATTTCGATCACGGGAATTCATGACCATGTATGAGTGGGATTTTTCGATCCTGTGGGGCTACCGATGGTTGCTCCTGCAGGGGCTGGGCGTGACTGTGGCCTTCACGGCCGCGACCGTCATCGGCGGCCTGACCATCGGTATGACCGCGGCGATCTGCCTGCTGTCGCGTTTCAAGATCCTGCGCGGGATCGCGCTTGGCTTCATCGAGATCTTTCGCTGCACGCCCGTGCTGGTGCAACTGATCTGGTGCTACTACGCGCTGCCGATGATCGCGGGCATCGAAATGACGCCGATCACAGCCTCTCTTCTCGCCTTGTCCTGCTATGGCGGCTCGTTCTACGCCGAGATCATCCGCGGTGGCATCGTTTCGATCGACGCCGGTCAGTCTGAAGCGGCTTCGGCGCTGGGCATGACACCTGGCCTCGCAATGCGTCGCATCATCCTGCCACAGGCACTGCGCCGGATGCTGCCGGCGCTGATGAACCAGTCGATCCTCCAGTTCAAGAACACCTCGCTCGTGTCCGTCCTGGCCGTTCCTGATCTCGTCTACCAGGGGCAGATCGCCGCGCATGACAGCTTCCGACCGCTGGAAACCTACACGGCAGTGGCCGTCGCCTATTTCATGATCCTCTTCCCGCTGACGCTCTATGTGCGCAGCCGTGAACGCCGCCTGGGAGCTGCCCGATGACGGCGAAAGTACCGATGATCGAGGTCGCGCGGCTGCGGAAGCGCTTCGGCCAGCTCGAAGTCCTCAAGGACATCAATCTTCAGGTCGAGCAAGGCGGCGTCGTCGCCTTGCTCGGGCCGTCGGGCTCCGGCAAGTCCACGCTGTTACGGTGCATGAACCTGCTCGTGCAGCCGGATGACGGGACCATCCGCGTCGGCGAGACCACCTTCCGGTTCGGACAGTCCATGGAGCAGCCGAAGGCGAAGCCGCTGGCGGCGTTCCGCTCCCGCACCGGGATGGTGTTCCAGAGCTTCAACCTGTTTCCGCACATGTCCGTTCTGGGCAACGTCATCGAGGCGCCGATCCATGTGAAAGGCCTCGATCGCAAGACGGCGATCGAGCAGGCCATGGCTCAGCTCGAAAAGGTCGGGCTGGCGGATCGGGCTTCGCAGATGCCCGACACCTTGTCGGGCGGCCAGAAGCAGCGCGTGGCGATCGCCCGCGCACTGGCGATGGAACCGGAGGTCATGCTGTTCGACGAGGCGACCTCGGCGCTTGATCCCGAACTGGTGGGCGAAGTCCTGCAGGCGATCCAAAAGCTTGCCGCGGATGGCATGACGATGGTCATCGTTACCCATGAAATCCCCTTCGCGCGCGATGTCGCAGACCGCGTGGTCTTCATGCGCGACGGCTACGTCGTAGAGGAGGGGCCGGCCCGCGAGGTGATCGACACCCCCCGCGTGGACGCGACCAGAACCTTCCTCAGCCATTTCCACAGAGTGACGCCGCAATAGGCCACACAGAAGAGCTCGAGACGATGGAAACCATCACAAACCTGCGCATCTTCCTGATCGAAAGTCCGATCAAGATGCAGCGGCAACAGGGCGTCGGCGACGTCAAGGGGACGGTCAAGCGCGTCCTGGTCGAGTTGACCTCATCATCCGGCATCGTCGGCTGGGGGGAGGCTGCGCCCTGGGAGGTGTTTACCGGCACGGCCGAGGCCGCGGTCGCAGCCCTCGACATCTACCTGCGTCCGCTCGTCATGGGCGCGCGGGTGGATCGCATCCGTGCGCTGACCCTGCAGATGAAGAAGGCGCTCGTCGGCCATGGTGAAGCCAAGCTCGCCGTCGAGACCGCGATGTTCGACATCCTGGGCCAGTCGTCGGGCCTCTCGATCGCCACCCTGCTGGGCGGACGCGTTCGCGACACCATCCCGCTGTCCTTCTCGATCGCGGACCCGGATTTCGACGCCGACATGCGCCGCATGGAGGAGATGGTTCCGAAGGGCAACCGCATCTTCAAGGTCAAGACCGGGGTGAAGAGCCATGAGGAGGATGTGGCTCATCTCGAAGCCATGCGGAACGCCTTCGGCGATACGATCGACCTCCGCGTCGACTACAATCAGGCGCTCCAGCCGTTCGGCGCGATCAAGAAGCTGCGCGACGTCGACCAGTTCAAGCCGACCTTCATTGAGCAGCCGGTGCCGCGGGATTGCCTGACGGCGATGGCCTCCTTCGCGGCGGATCTCGACACGCCGATCCTTGCCGACGAGAGCTGCTTCGACGCCCGCGACCTGCAGGAGATCATCAGGCTGCAGGCGGCCGATGCGATCTCGGTCAAGCTCATGAAATCAGGCGGAATGCTCAACGCGCAGGCGCTGATGGCGCTGGCCGATCTCGCGAGCCTGCCCGGCTATGGCGGCACGCTTTACGAGGGCGGCATCGCGCTCGCCGCTGGCACGCAGTTCATCGCCGCGACGCCGGGCATCTCGCTCGGCTGCGAATTCTACATGCCTCATCACGTGCTGACCGAGGACGTGCTGGAGGAGAAGATCGTGAACCGCGACGGCGCGGTGGTCGTCCCCGACGGCCCCGGCCTGGGGATTCGCGTGTCCGAGAAATCGCTGAGATCGAACGCACGCATTCTCGCCGAACGCTGACGCTCGACTGAATCCACCACGGCTCGTCCCAGCCGCTCACGGCCTCCGCCGTGACGGAGAGGAGAGCTATTGCCTGAATACCCGGAGGAAACGGGACATGCCCAGCGCGGCTCCAACGCACAGCCTGATCATAGGCAGCGGCATCGTCGGCGCCTGCTGCGCGCTGGAGCTGGCGCGCGCCGGCCATGCCGTCACCTTGGTCGACAGCGGTGAGCCGGCAGGTCGGCAATCCGCCAGCTACGGCCATGGCTGCTGGATCAGCCCGGCCTCGGTCGTGCCGATGTCGATGCCCGGCCTGTGGAAGCAGATCCCGGGATATCTGCTCAATCCGCACGGGCCGCTGGTCATCCGTTGGCGTCATTTTCCTCGGCTCCTGCCGTGGTTGCTGCGCTTCCTGCGGGCGGGTTCCTCCGTGGCGCGCGTCGAGGCGACGGCCAGGGCGCTGGACCGGCTGCTCCATGACAGCCCGGAACGCCACGCGGTGCTGAGCCGCGAGATCGGCGTGCCCGATCTGATCCGGCGCGAAGGATTGCTTTACGCCTATCCAGACAGGCGAGCCTTCGAGGCGGAAAGCCTGTCCTGGCATCTGCGGCGGATGGCCGGGCTGCGCTGGTGCGAGCTCGACGCCGGGGCACTCGCGGCGCGGGAACCCGATCTCGACAGGCGCTACACCTTCGGCATCCTGGCGGAGGACGGCGCGCATTGCATCGACCCGGCGGCGTACATCGCCGCGATCGTCGCGGCCGCGCGCACCCATGGCGCCAAGATCGCCCGGGCGACGGTCCGTGAGATCCTGCGCGACGGACCGCGCGTCCGCGGGGTACGCACCGATACCGATGTGATCGCCTGTGACCGGGTCGTCATCGCGGCGGGGGCGTGGTCGAAGCGCCTTGCGCGCTCCGTCGGCGATCGCATCCCGCTGGAAAGCGAGCGGGGTTATCATGGCGTCGTTGCCGGGGACGCTGGCGGCCCACGCCACCCGGTGATGCCAAGCGACGGCAAGATGGCGAACACGCCGACGGCGGCGGGTTTGCGGCTGTCGGGCCAAGTCGAGCTGGCATCGCTCGACGCAGCCCCCAATTGGAGCCGTGTCGATATCCTGCTGGCTCACGCGCGCGGGACTTATCCTGCGCTGGCCGATGCGCAGCAGCGACCGATCGACCGGTGGATGGGCCATCGGCCATCGACGCCTGACGGGCTGCCGGTGATCGGTCGCTCGTCCAGCTCGCCCGACATCTTCTACGCATTCGGGCACGGCCATGTCGGTTTCGCCGCAGGTCCGGCGACAGGGCGCATGGTCGCCCAGCACGTCGCCGGTCTTTCTGAAGCTCCCGATATCGCGGTCTTTTCGCCGCGCCGGTTCCGGCTTCTGGCGTGAGCGCTTTCGAGTAGCGGCCTTGAGCAGAAAACACTGCCAGTCGCCCGGCACCACCGATGGGCCGACCGGCCCCATTCCCAAATTTCGAGGAGACGAGACAATGCGTGGCGCAGATATCCTGGCCGAGATGCTGATCGGCTATGGCGTCGAGGTGGTCTTCGGTGTTCCCGGCGACACGAACGTGCCGTTCTACGAAGCGCTGCAGCTGCGCGAAGGCCGCATTCGCCATGTCATGGCGCGCGACGAGCGTTCCGCGGGCTACATGGCCGATGCCTATGGCCGCTTCACGAAGAAGCCGGGCGTCTTCGAATGCCCGTCGGGCGCGGGCGCGATGTATTCACTGCCGCCCGTCGCCGAATCCAACGGGTCGTCGGTTCCCGTCATCCTGCTGACGATCGACATCCCCCTGCCCGGCGAAGGGCGTGGCGTACTGACCGAGCTCGATTGCGCGCGTCTGTTCGAGCCGGTCACCAAGATGTCGGTGCAGGTGAAATCCGCCGAGAAGCTGCCGGAGATCATCCGTCGGGCCTTCCGCGTCGCCTGCTCCGGCAAGCCGGGCGCGGTCCATCTGCAGATCCCGGAGGACATGTTGCTGGCGGAGGTCGATCCGGCCCGGATCTCCTTGCATGTCGAGAGCGAATGCATCGAATTTCCTGCCTACCCGACGCTGCCGCCTCCGGGGAAACTCGACGCCATCATGTCCCTGCTGACGGGAAGCAAGCGCCCGCTGATCGTCTCGGGGGGCGGGGTCAATCGCTCCTGCGCCGGCCCGCAGGTGACCGAACTGGCGGAGCGGCTGAACATACCGGTCTGCACGACGATGACGGGACAGGGCACCATGCCGGACGACCACCGCCTCGCGGTCGGCGTCATCGGCGACAACGGCTTCCATCCGCATGCCAACTGGGCGCTGGAACATGCGGACTTCGTGCTGTTCGTCGGCTCCCGCATGGGCTCGGTCGTCACGATCGGCTGGACCTTTCCCAAGATCACGCTGAACAAGCGCGTCGCCCAGATCGACATCGATCCGGAGATCATGGCGAATAACTACGAGAACGTCGTTTCGGTGCAGGGCGATGCCGGCCTCACCCTCGAGCGGCTGATCGATCTGGTTCCCGCCGACGTCGATGCCGGCCGGACGCAAGGCTGGGTCGACGAACTCAACGACTTGCGCGGCAGGTTCTGGGCGAATGCCGAAGCCCTGTTGAGCTCGGAAGCCACGCCGCTGCGGCCGGAGCGCGCCGTGCGCTGCTTCAACGAGGCGCTGGAGCTCTATGGCAAGCCGGCCCTGATCTACTCGGATGCGGGCACGCCGACGCCGCATATGACGCGGTTCCTGAAGCTGAGGGATAGGAGGACCCGCTTTGCAATCCCGCGCGCCTTCGGCGGCCTCGGCTCGGCGCTGCCGGCCACGGTCGGCGCTTGGTTCGCGGACAAGGAGCGACGGCCTATCGGCATGTTCGGCGATGGGTCCTTCGGGATGTCGGTCGGCGAGCTCGAAACGCTCGTCCGCTTGCAGGTTCCCGCCATTCTCCTGCTGTTCAACAACGGCACCTTCGGCTGGATCAAGGGTCTCCACCGGCTGAAGGGGCACAACCAGTGCTTCGGTGTCGATTTCACGCCGCCGCGCGGCCAGGCGATCGCCGAAGCCTTCGACGTGAAGGCCTGGACGGCGACGAACTCCGAAGAACTCGATACCGCACTGGCAAGCGCCTTCGCCTATACGGAGGGGCCATGCCTGATCGACATCCACATCGAGTCGATCGCTGATCGGGTGCCGCCAGTCTATTCCTGGCTGAACAAGCGCGGCCGCGATCCGCTCAGCGTTGAAGCTGACGAGGTGCGGTACTTTTAAGCGGGCTCTCGCTTGGCGGCGGCACCCCCGATCATGGCTGCAGCTCTCTCCGAATGGAATGTGACACGATCCGGAGAGCTTGCCTGCCGCTGGCGCGGATGGTTTGAGAAGAGGCAGTTTACATTGAGAGAGGCGAGGAAGGCGCGGCCTTCCGGACCTGCCAGTAACCGCAGGGTGCTCGCCGGCATGGCCTGACAGCATCCTGATTTGAGGTATTCTATCTCACAAGCCGGTGGGGGATTGATTGATAATCCGACGAATCCACCACCACCGCGGCGATCCGCGGTGGTGGTGTTTGCATGCGCATTCCCGAGATAATAATCGTTTACATATAATGACTATATATAGGCAAAGTAATATTTTTCGGTGTTTTAGATTATCCCGCTTGCAGCTTTCAGTTTTCTAATCATTGGGAGCTGGCTTGATTTTCCTTTTCTACGAAAATCTGCCATTATTTCATCTAAATGACCCTCATGACCAATATTATTCAGAGCGTATTCGATCTCATCGATCGTAAATTGCTCTCTAAACAGGAGATCCCTTTTCATTAGAGGGCAATGGTTGTATTTTCTGTATATGAATCCGCCGGTGTGTATCTGAGAACTGGTGCCTATCTTAGAAATAAAAAATTGGGTTGCTTCTGATCTCATCATTGAGAATATTTCAGAAGTTTGAGTCCGAAATGGAATAGGAATCATCCTAATAAGATTTGCTCTAGATTCAAGATCTTGGATTCCATCTAGAGGAGCACGAAGATTATTTGGCCTATAAATAATTTCAATCGAGTCCGCTAAGGGGACTATAGTTCGAGAGAGGCCAACCTCCCCTTCGTTGATCGCCCACAACCTTGAATTGACGGGGACGTAATTCTTCCAGAAAGTTTGAAAGATATCGTTTTTAAAAATTCGACCACTAACTGAAAAACAGAATGATTGAATATGGTAATGTATTTCCCAATTTTCGAACGGAGCGCAGATATCAGATTTTGATTCTGCTAGCTTCAAAAATAAGCTTAATAGACCTTCGTTGAAAAAATATACACTATCGTTTATATAAATTAAACGGTTAATATTAATATTAAGTGAATGAAGGTATAGAGTTGAGTCTCTAAAGGCGCCTATATCAAATCCTTTGTTGTTTCTAACAATTACGATATTTGATTTTTCCTTTAAGTACAGTAATTTAGTCTCATTAATTTCGTGATTAACGACGACGACGACATTGATTTTCGCATCGTTCAGAGAATCGAGTGCATTCTTGACATACCAGGATATTTCGTTCGGCTGGTAGATCAGAAAGATAGCATAATTATTATTGTTGTGCTCATTTTTACCCTTTTCAACAGATACCAATGAGATTTTTCTGTCGAAAATGAATTTAATTTTTGCTATGAAGACGGCGCTATCGTGATATATTATTTTCACGATGAGTCGTAGAAAGTGGAATATCAGGAATTTTATTGAGATAAGCATCTTAATTCCTGAGTTCCTGTTGAGATTTCAGAATTGAGATCGGTTTGCGTTTAAGGGCCTTGGTCGGGAAGATATTGCTTATTTGCAAGATCTCTTCATTTCTGATCTTGAGACCAGGTTCAAAACAAAGCTTTTGTTCCGGGGCCCGCATAACGCCGGCGCAAACTCGTGTTATCGCTGAAGGCAGAGCAGGACGGCCAAGCTCGACATTCCGCGCTGCGGGCGGAGCGGAGGTTCTCCGGCCTTCCCGGGGCCTGTGTCGGCGGCCGCGTTGTGCGAGCCGAATCGCCGCTGTCATCTTCTGCAAGAGCCTGCTCCAGCCATGGAGCTGAGCAAGCTGTTGCAGGATATCTTCCGAAGGCGGTGGCGATGCGACGAGCGGAGTCAGCTCCAGCTTGTGCAGCGCGAACCGGCCGCCTTCCTCACAAGGGTCGACCCGGAAAGCCAGTGCCGGTGCTGGTAGGCTGATCGTTGTCTCGATTTCGATCCGGATGCCGCTGCAGTTGACGACAAGGCAATCCTCGTCCCGGAAACCTCCGCCGATATCGAAATAAAGCCGCCAGCGATCACGATGATCGAGGCCGGCATCGCAGAGTGTCGCGTCGAAATTGACGCGCAAGAGCCCCGCCTCGCATCGCATCGGAATGTAGAAATAGGAATCGAAGCCCGCGCTTCGCCAATGCCCCGTCGCGGCCTCCGGGCTCATATTCCCGGCGGGGTGGAAGAGCATTCCTGCCCGGCGCTTCCAGAGGCCGGACAAGCCTCCAAGCAGCCTGCCAGCGATGCCATGGGCGGAACGTGCCTCTGCAGCCATCGTATCGTCTCTGTGCGTCATGATCTCGAACCAGGGCAGGTGCTGTTGCCGAAGTCGGCGGCCCGGCTGGCGTTGAAGCCGGGCGCGCCGAGGTCACCGCGCCGTGAGGGGAGGCGGACCTTCTTGCCGCCCGAGTCGGTCTCCGTCCCGGCAATGTGGTGGCCGCGGCGAATTTCCAGCCAGTGCCGGCGGGCATCCTGCCCCATCGCTTGTTTCCTGATCTTCGACATTCGCTTTCCGCGTCCAAACCGACCCTGGAGAAGGGTGAATTTCTTTGGTGGGAAAATTGCCCACTTAAATCTTGAAGTGGGTATTATTCCCACATACTAAGCTTGTCAACCCGGCGCGGCTTTACTCGCCGGATTGGATCTGCAGTTCGAGGAGCACTTCGGGTGTCGAACCCTGCTATGCTTGTTCACGATGCGCGGCTGCGCCGTCGCCACCCGTGGCGAGATGCCGTCACCGATTTTTGCCATGGAATCAGGCTCGCCGAGCTCTGGCTGACGATGGGCTGGTACGACGTGCGCCAGCGCTACAGCCGCTCGGTCTTCGGACCATTCTGGGTAACGATCAGCCTGGCCGTGTTCGTGGCTGGTCTCGGCATAACCTACGCCGCGCTCTTCCGCGTACCGGTGATGGCTTATCTGCCCTATGTGACCGTCGGCATGGTGCTGTGGTCGCTGATCACCGCCTTGCTGAACGAAGGCGCCGCCACCTTCACGGGAGCGACCGCCGCCATCAAACAGATGCCCGCGCCGATTGGCATTCACGTGCTGCGCGTCGTCTGGCGAAACCTGATCGTCCTCGCCCACAATGCGGCGATCGTGCTCATCGTCCTGGTCGCCTGCGGCGCAAGGCCGGGCTGGGCGGGGCTCGCCGCGTTGCCGGGCCTTGTCATCCTGCTCGTCAACGGCGTCGGCTGGAGCCTGTCCCTCGGCCTCATCGGTGCGCGATTCCGCGACGTGATCCCGCTCGTCGCCAATGCGACCCAGATGTTGCTCTTCGTCACGCCGGTCCTCTGGCGCGCGGACGATCTCGGCCAGCGACGTGTCCTGGCGGAATTCAATCCGCTATTCCACCTGATCGAGATCGTGCGGGCGCCTTTGCTCGGCGCCGCGTTTCCGGCACGGAGCTTCGCCGTCGCGCTGGCCGTCACCGTGGTCAATCTCGGCGTGGCGCTCGTGCTGTATGCACGCCTGCGCTCGCGCGTCGCCTACTGGCTGTGAGGCGTCGATGAGTTCGATCCGCCTCGACCGTGTCGGCGTGCAGTTCCCGCTCTATGGTGGCAGCGCCCGTTCGCTCCGCAACCGCATCGTCAGCAGCGCCACCGGCGGGCGCATCGGCTCGGATGCGCGCTCGCGCATCTGCGTCGAGGCCTTGCGCGACATCAGCATCGGTATCGCCCATGGCGAGCGCGTCGCCCTGGTCGGCCACAACGGCGCCGGCAAGACTACGCTGCTGCGCGTGCTGGCCGGCATCTACGTGCCCCAGGCGGGACGTGTCGCGGTCAGCGGCAAGATCGCCCCGCTTTTCGATATCGGCCTCGGCATGGATGGAGAAGCGAGTGGTTACGACAACATCCGCCTGCGTGGCCTGTATCTCGGCCTGACCCGCCGACAGATCGAGAGCCGGATCGACGAGATCGCCGACTTCTCCGAGCTCGGCGGCTTTCTCGATATGCCGATCCGGACCTATTCGGCCGGTATGCAGACGCGGCTCGCTTTTGCGATCTGCACCTGCGTGGATCCCGACGTGCTGCTGCTCGACGAGGGCATCCTCGCCGGTGACGCGGCCTTCATGGAAAAGGCGCAGGCGCGCCTTGCCGCTTTCGTCGCGCGTGCCGGCATCCTTGTCCTGGCCTCGCACAGCGACGGCCTGCTCGCCAGCCTCTGCACACGCGCCCTGCGCCTCGAACACGGCCGGCTCGTCGCCGACGGGCCGCTGCGCGAGGTGCTGTCGCGTACACCCTCTCAGCTCTGAGGAAAGTTTCGGCATGTCTCATCCGCATCTTCATCAGCCGCGCTGCCTCGCGGGTATCGTCATCTATCGCCCGGAGTTCGAAGCGCTGAGAGGTCTCGTGGTTAGCCTCTCGGGCGACGTCGCAACCGTTGCGATCTACGCCAATTCACCGATCAGCGGCGAGCAGCAACAGGCGCTGAGGAAAGCCGCGAGCCCCGCCAAACTGGTAATCTTGCGGCCAGGGCTCAATCGCGGTCTCGGCGCTGCCTACAACGCCCTGCACCAATTGGCCCAGGCCGACGGCAACGCGTTCCTGCTTCTCCTCGACCAGGACAGCGCGCCTCGGCCTGGCATGGCTGGTGCCCTGATGGCGACCTACCGCCGGCTGGCCGAGCGTGGAGAGAGGCCGGCGGCCATCGGGCCGCAGCCGGTCGACCTTGCAGGCGAGAAGATGCAGCTGCCGGCGGCTGCGCGGCAGAACGGAGAAAAACCGCTGCGGGCGAGTTTCGTGATCTCGTCCGGCTCGCTGATCCATCTCGATGCGATGGCCGCTATCGGAGGTTTCCGCACGGACTATTTCATCGACGCTATCGACATCGAATGGTGCCTTCGTGCCGGGGCCGCGGGATATTCGATCTGGGTCGACCCCACGGTGCCGATGCCGCATCGACTCGGGCAGGGTGTCATCCGATTGCCCCTCGGCCTGTTGCTGACCGATCAGCCGCCGCGGCGGCTCTATACCTATGTCCGCAACCAGCTCGCGATGCTGCGCTTGCAGCATGTGCCGGTCCGCCACAAGGCCAAGTTCCTGCTCTCCCTGCCGGTCAGGCTCGCCGTCCACCTCGTTCATCACCGCTTTTCGGCCGATTGTACGGTAGCGCTGGTCAACGGGTTGCGGGATGGCGTGCTCGTGCGCCTCGGCCCGCCGGACCGCGCCCTCATCCCGTTCTGGCGACAAGGCTGGCGCAGTCGCGCCACCACGCCGCGGAACACGGCGGCCGTGCCGGCCGCCCTGCGGCAGTCATGACGTCCGCGCGCCCCTCCGGCGCGGCTGATCCGACCTTGAGCTCCACAAGCTGAAATTTCGAGGAAATCATGAAAGGCATCGTATTGGCGGGCGGCACCGGCTCGCGTCTCCATCCCGCAACGCTCGCCGTGAACAAGCAGCTCGTCCCTGTCTACGACAAGCCGATGATCTATTATCCGGTCTCGGTCCTGATGCAGGCCGGCATCGACGAAATCCTGATCATCTCGACTCCCGACGACCTCTACAACTACGTTTCCCTGTTTGGGAATGGCTCCGGCTTCGGGCTGACGATGAGTTACGCTGTGCAGCCGTATCCGGAGGGTCTGGCGCAGGCTTTCATCATCGGGCGCGATTTCGTCGGCGAGGACAGCGTCGCACTGGTGCTGGGCGACAACATCTTCTTTGGCGCCGGCCTGCACGACATGCTGGCTCGCACGCGATCGCGGCCAAGCGGGGCGACGATCTTTGCCTATGCCGTCGACGATCCGGAGCGCTACGGTGTCGTTACGCTCGACGCCACGGGCCGTCCGGTGCACCTCGCCGAGAAGCCCGCACTCCCGCAGTCGCGCTGGGCGGTGACCGGCCTCTATTTCTACGACAACCGGGTCCTGGATATAGCTGCCGGCATCAAGCCGTCCGCGCGCGGAGAACTGGAGATCACCGATATCAACGAGGCCTATCTGCGAGCCGGTGATCTCCACGTCGAGTGCATGTCGCGGGGTTACACCTGGCTCGACATGGGCACCCATGACAGCCTGCTGGAGGCCGGCGAGTTCGTCCGCACGATTCAGAAGCGCCAGGGACAGCTCGTCGCTGGTCTCGAGGAGATTGCCTTCCAGCAGGGCTTCATCTCGCTCGCCGAACTCAGTGAAAGAGGAGCCGCGCTCGGCAAGACGGACTATGGCCGCAAACTCCTGGCCATCGCAGCCGAGCAAGCCTGATGTGCGCTCGGCATTAGCGGCCCGGTCCACCGCCTCCAGTGCCGCCTGAACCACCGCCTCCCGGTCCGGAGCCTCCACCTCCGGGACCGCCGCCTCCGGGTCCTCCACCGGGGCCGCCGCCTCCGGGGGCGCCGCCGCCCGGGCCGAACCCGCCCCGTCCGGCGGGGCCCGGCCCAGGCCCAGCTCGACCTGGTCCGAACCCGCTCGGACCGTGGGGGCCAGAATTCCCCCCGCCTTCGCCACCCGGACGGGCGAAGCGGATATCGTCCACCTGAAGTTCGCCATCCAGGCCCAGGCGACCGTCGAGAACGGCACGAACGTCCGCCCAGGGGGAGAGATCGGCCGCGAAGGCATCGTTGCGCACGGAGAGGCCGGACCCGAGCAGCAACCGTCCATCGCGAGACTGGATATAGCTTTCGATCGAGACGGAGCCCGCTGCTGAAACCGGGGGAGCGTTCTCGATGCCGGCGGGCAGGAAGCCTCCGCGTCCAAGGCGCCCCGTCACGAGTACACGCCGGCCAAGATAGGCCTCATCGGCTTGAAGCAGCTTCAACCCTCCGATCCAGAAGCCATCCTCGTCCCGCTCGAGAATCCCGAGAACGCGCGACGGACCCCGCTCGCGAGGCTCGATCAGGCTGGCGGCAATCGCGCCGTCGAGCCGGCGCAGGCCGCTGACGGCCACGTGCTGGCCCTTGCGCCACGATCTGCGCGATTTGGCTCCCCCGACGAGGACCTTCTGGCCAAGGACCTCGATGGCGCCGGGATGGATCGCTGTAATCGGACCAACGACTTCGCTGTCCACATCGATCGCATCCGTGATGAGCCCGGTCCGGTCGGGGCGTGCCACAACGCGCACGACATGGCCGATCCGCAGGTCACGCACGCTCTGTCTCAGCCCGTCGATCGTCACCGGGACGTCCGGTTCATAGGCGATGCGCCTGTCGTTCACGAAAATGCTGCCGAAGCGCTGGATCGTCCCGGTGAAGCCTGTGCCGCCGATGCCGCGGTCGCTTCCCCCCTGTCCTTCCGGTACGACGCCGGTGCCACCGATACCGACGTCGCGCGGTCGCTCCGGCGCGGCAAGCGCATGACGCTGTGAAGCCGCCATTGCGCCGAGCGCGGCGAGCATCGCCCGGCGCGTCAATGCAAAACGCCTTGTCATGCCAGGTTGCTTTCGTCGCTCGCGCGGCTATCGCGCTCGCGGAAAACATAGACCCCGCAATTCCAGCGATGCTCGCCGCCGCGGTCCGTCTCGCTGGCAACGTGAGCCTCACGGTTGATGCGCTGCAGCATTTCGAGGGCGAGTTCGCGCGAGCGGGCTTCGAGCCGTTCGGCCAGCTCGGCGGAAAGGCCGTCATAGTGAACCGAGCGCTCGAGGAAGGCCGGCTTGGAGCCGAGGACGTTCGCCGCCGCCGCCGCAATGTGGTCGTGCAGGTTTCGGCCGAAATAATACAGCTTCTCGTCGTCGCCGTGCTGCGGGATGAAGGCCGCCTCCGCCAGCACGATATGGTCTTCCGTATCGATCGTGACGATCCGGCGGTCGAGCCATTCATCGAGCACGGCACGGGGCCTTACGTCTCGTGTGACGGATGACACCAGTTCCTCGAAGGACGGGGACGATCCTTCTGCATTGCGTGGCAGGGGCAGGGGAGTTCCGGCTGCGTCGCAGAAGCGTGGCGAGGCCAGCCAGTGCGCGATGATGGCGCCGGTCCGGGAGACCGCTGCCGGCACGGCATTGACGGGAGCGCCAGCACCACGCAGCCGGCTCACCTCCTTGCGGTGGATGCCGGTCAGCAGGCTGACACGGCTGTCGGTCTGCTCCTTTCCGGGCAAGGCAAAGTCGTACTCCGCCACATTGACGTAAAGCTCCCGCAGGAGCTGGCTCAGCGCGGGGAAGGTCATGCCGGCGCGAATGCAGAGACGGACAAGTGGCCGCAACAGCCGCGCCAATGGCGGGTAAAGCTTGTCAGCGGCGGGGCCAGGAGCTGCATCCGTCATCCATTCCAGTTAGCTCCAATCTAAGTGGGACACAATCCCACATTTTTATGGCGAGGTATTGCGGGCGGCGCGAGATTGCATTATGTGGGAATAGTTCCCACATAAAATTTGCGTTTCAATGTACCCATCATCGACCCACCTCAGCCATCGGCCCGGACCGCGCGACCTCCTCGACTACGTCACGAGGCGTTCGGAAGCCGTCGCAATGCTGCGGCGAAGCTTCTGTTGTGCCCTCGCGCTTTCGACGCCTTACGTGATGTTCCTGCTGAATGGCATGCTCAGGCCGTGAGGCTTCCGGCTTGTTCCACGTCGAGAACGCTGTTTCACCATGGCTGAAGCTCCGGCACGTGCGGCGCTGGTTTTAAAAGGGGGATCTGTTGAGCCTTCGTTTTCTTGTGACGGGTGGGGCGGGTTTCATCGGCTCTGCGGTGGTTCGCCGGCTGATTGAGGCGACGGCGCATGAGGTCTGCGTGGTCGACAAGCTGACCTATGCCGGGAACCTGGCCTCGCTGGCGCCGGTCTCGGGCAGCGGGCGCTATCGCTTCGAGCATACCGATATCGGTGATGGCGAGCGGATGCGCGCGATCCTGGCGCAGTTCCGGCCCGATATCGTGATGCATCTGGCGGCCGAGAGCCATGTCGACCGCTCGATCGACGGGCCGGCGGCCTTCATCGACACCAACATCGTCGGCACCTTCACCCTGCTGCAGGAGGCACTGCGCCACTGGCGCGGGCTGGAAGGGGAGGCGAAGGCGCGCTTCCGCTTCCACCATATCTCGACCGACGAGGTCTTCGGCTCGCTCGGCGCCGAGGGGCTCTTCCACGAGGCGACGGCCTATCAGCCGAACTCGCCCTATTCGGCCTCGAAGGCGGCGTCCGACCACCTCGTGCGGGCCTGGCACCACACCTATGGCCTGCCGACGCTGGTGACGAACTGCTCCAACAATTACGGGCCGTATCACTTCCCCGAGAAGCTGATCCCGCTGATGATCCTCAATGCGCTGGAGGGCAAGGCGCTGCCGGTCTATGGCGACGGGCGCAATGTCCGCGACTGGCTCTATGTCGAGGACCATGCCGAGGCGCTGCTGACGGTGGCGGAGCGCGGGCGGCCGGGGGAGACCTACGCCATCGGCGGGCGCAGCGAGATGGCCAATATCGCGGTGGTGCGGCGCGTCTGCGCCATCCTCGACGAGATCCGGCCCGACCCGGCCGGGACGCGGGAGCGGCTGATCACCTTCGTCACCGACCGGCCCGGCCATGATGCGCGCTATGCGATCGACGCCGGCAAGATCGAGCGCGAGCTCGGCTGGCGGCCGCGATACGATTTCGAAACCGGGCTGAGGGAAACCATCGCCTGGTATCTGGCCAATCAGGCATGGTGGAGCGACATCCGTGCCGGCCGCTATCGCGGAGAACGGCTCGGTATCGCCTGACTGAGCGAGCCGAGGGGGGCTGCGTCGACAGGCGGCGCCGATGCCGGTCGCCCTCAAGCGCGATCGGTGGTCAGATCCAACTCGGTGAGGGTCGCGATATCCTTCCCAAACCAGGCTCTGATCGAGGCGCGCCGCTTGCCGAGATAGCGCGGCTCGTCGCCGTCCAGAAGCATCGGCAGATCGTGTCCCGGTACCACCACGGTGCCGGGCCGTTCGCGCCATCTCTTCCAGATCATATCGATCGTCGCGCGGCTGACCGCAGCGTCATAGGTCATGTCGGTGTCGCGCGAGATCAGCTCGGCCCGGTTCTTGGCCGCATCGCCCGTGAAGATGATGTCCCGGGCGGGCGTGCGCCAATGGAAGATCAGGCAGCCTGGCGTGTGGCCGGGCGCCAGATGCGCCGTCATCCCGGGAAAGACCTCGGCGCCGTCCTCGACCCTGTGGCAGGTCGGCCAATCGGAAAGGGCCCGGACATAGAGCTCCGGGACCGGCGTCTCTCCCCAGGGAACCGTGAGCGCCCAATCCATCTCGACCGCGCCAACCACGATCCGCGCATCGCGGAACAGCGTCCAGTTGACCGAGTGGTCGTAGTGAGAATGGGTCAGCAGAAGATCGGTGACCTGAGACGGCTTCAGGCCCCTTTGATCCAGCTGCTCGATCAGCAGTTTGCGCATTCCGAAATTGCCGGCATCGACAAGCGCGACCCGATCTCCTTGCCGTAGCATCGCCACGGTGCTCCAGCCGAGCCCGCCATGACAGGCTGATTTGCCGGGGAAGCCGCAGACGACGAGGTCGAGATCGGAACTCGCCAGCTCGGCGGGCGTGTCGAAAGGCTTCATCATCCCTCAAATCCGTAGAGTTGCGCGGGGTTGTCGACCAGGATCCGGCGAAGCGTGGCGGCATCGCCGACAGCCCGCGCAAGAGCCGCCAGCGATTCCGTGTCGTCGACCTGCGCGAAGGGTTCGACGGCGGAGGCGGGCCGTCCGCCTCTTCCGCCTCCCGTATGCGGCCAGTCCGAGCCCCAGATCAGCCGATCCGCGCCGGCATCGACCAGCGCTTGAACGAACGGTGCGATCCGATCCTGATCGGCGCCACAAAGCCGGCCGATCGAGGAGAGCTTCACCCAGACTTGGCCGGTTCGCATCAATCGCAAGAGTGACGGAAAGCCCGGCTGCCCGACGCCTTGGTCGATGTCCGGTCGACCGAAATGGTCGATCACCAGCGGTGCGGGCAGTTTTGCCATGTGCCGCTCCAACGCCTCGATGACGGAGAGTCGCGTCAGGATCTGCGTATGCCAGCGGAGGCTCGCGCAGCGGGCGGATGCCTTGCTCAGGCTTGCCCAGATGACCTCCGGGTCGGAGACGCCATGCGTATCGACATTCAGGCGCAGGCCCCGAACGCCGGCCTTCGACAGCCGCGTCAGCGTTTTCTCGGGAGTGTCGGCTTCGATGACGGCGACGGCGCGAGCTCGCGAGCCCAGCCTCGCAAGGCCCGCGAGGAGTCGGCTGTTGTCCGAACCGTAGGGGCTGGGTTGAACCAGGACGACCCGGGAAATGCCGAGCCTCTCATGAAGAGCCAGCAGGGCATCCTCTTGGGCGTTCCCCGGCGTGTAGACGCGCGATTCCGCGAAAGGAAAGGCTTCAGCCGGCCCGAACAGATGGACGTGGCAATCGCATGCGCCGGGGGGAATGGTCACGACGCCGGTCATGCGACACCTGCGACAGCCGTCTCGGGATTGCCAAGCAGCTCTCCCAGGACGTGGGGGATCAGGCCACCTGATTTGAGCAAGGTGACTTCGAGCGAGGTCTCGATCGCGGCGCGCAACGTGAGATGAAGGGGCTCGCGGTCGGGGCGCAGGATGGTCAGCGGAACCTCGCATCGCGGCGTCAGGCGATCCGGGCCGAGGTCGAGATCGAAGAGGTCCTCGGCACGAATGTTGAGGCTGTCCGGATGGACGCTCTCGGGAAGCAGCAGCGGCAGGATGCCCATCCCGATCAGGTTCGTGCGATGGATCCGTTCGATGCTCGATGCGATCACGGCGCGCACACCGAGCAGCGCCACGGCCTTGGCGGCCCAGTCCCGCGAAGACCCCATCCCGTAGCGCTCGCCCGCGACAAGGACCAGGGGCGTCTTCGTCCGGGCGTATCGCTCGGCGGCCTCGATCAGAGGCACGATGTCTCCGGAAGGCTCATGCCGGGTGTAGCCCGCCGGTGCATCCGCGGGGATCAGGCGATTGACGACCAACCGGTTGGTGAAGGCACCGCGGATCATCACCTCGAAATTGCCCCGCCGCGAGGCGAAGACGTTGAGATCGGCAGGGTCGCCGCCTTCGGCGACGATATGTCGGCCGGCGGCGCTATCCAGCCGGATCTGGTTGGCCGGCGAAATGTGGTCCGTGGTGACATCATCTCCCAGAACGATAAGCGGACGGGCATACCCCTCTGCGTGAGGCAACCCATGCTCCCGGGCGAAGGGCGGCCTGCGCAGATAGGTCGAGGTCGGGGCCCATGGAAAACGCGGTCCCCTCGGCGCATCGAGCTCAACCCAGAGCGGTCGTGTCGCCGCCTCATGATAGGCCGCGTCGAAGTCCGCCACGTTCCAGCCGGAGGCGACGGCGTCGTCGATTTCGGCGCCCGTGGGCCAGATCTCATGCAGCATCACGGGCAGGCCTTCGGCGTCGAACCCGACGGGCTCGCGCGTGATGTCGATGTTGACCGTGCCCGCAAGCGCGAAGGCGATAACGAGCGGAGGCGAGGCCAGGAAACCGTTTTCGAGGTCAGGATGGACGCGGCCCGGGAAATTGCGGTTGCCAGAGAGGACCGCCAGTGGCCGGAAGCCCGGTCGGCCGAGCTGGTTTCGCACCACGTCGGGCAAAGCTCCGGAGTTGCCGATGCAGGTCGTGCAGCCATAGCCGACAATCCCGAAACCGAGCCCTTCCAGATCGTCCAGCAGGCCGGCCCGGCTGAGGAACCGCTCGGCGGTGGGGGATCCAGGCGCCAACGAGGTCTTGACATAAGCAGGCGGCGCCAGCCCACGGGCGCGCGCCTTTCGTGCCAGGACGCCGGCAGCCGCAAGCAGGCTCGCATCGGACGTGTTGGTGCAGCTCGTGATCGCGGCAATCACGACAGCGCCGTCGGGAACGGCGAAGGCATCCGGAGGCCCGAGCGGCGGCGTGAAAGCAGAGCGGGTCTCGCCGGCTGCCAGCCGGTCTTGCGGGCGGCGCGGACCTGCCACGCTGGCCTCGATCGCGTCGAGATCGATGGTGACCGTTCGCGTGAAACGAGGTTCTGCGCCGGGATCGAACCAGAGACCGCTGGCTTTGGCATAGGCTTCGACCAGGCTGCACGCCTTCGCCGGGCGGCCGAGCCGCCGCAGATAGGTCAGCGATGCATCATCGATCGGGAAATAGCCGGTCGAGGCGCCGTATTCGGGGGCCATGTTGGCGATCGCGGCACGCTCCCCGACCGAGAGCGTCGCGACACCGGGGCCGAAGAATTCGACGAAATCCCCGCTCACGCCGAGCGCGCGGAGGGCACGGGTCACCTCCAGGGCGAGGTCTGTCGCCAGCACGCCATCCTGCAAGCGGCCGGTCAACCTGACGCCGATCACGTCCGGGATGCGGAGAACCACCGGCACGCCGAACAGTGCGCCCTCGGCTTCAAGGCCACCAACACCCCAGCCGAGCACGCCGAGCCCATTGATCGTGGGTGTGTGGCTGTCGGTCCCCAGCAACGCGTCCGGGAAGGCCACGCGCTCGCCGCCCTGGTTCTGCGAGACGACGACGCTGGAGAGCCGCTCCAGGTTGATGGTGTGCATGATGCCCGACCCGGGCGGATGCACGCGGATGCCTGGCATGGCCGCGGCCGCCCATTTCATCAGCCGATAGCGCTCGGCATTGCGGGCGAACTCCTTCTCGAGGTTGCGCTGGAACGCATCCTTGCGGCCGAAGAAGTCGACGCCGGAGGAATGATCGGTCGAGACATCCACTGGAATGCGGGGTGTCAGGAGATCGGGGTCGCGGCCGTTTTCCGCCAGAACATCCCGCATCGCGGCGATATCGACCAGCGCCGGGCCGCAGGTCGTATCGTGCATCATGATCCGGTTCGGGAGGAACGGGATCTCGACAAGGCTGTGCCCATCGGCGAGCCAGTCCCGAAATGCCTGCGGCAGATCGCGGCCCTCGCCGGCAGATGCCGAGCGCATCGCGTTTTCCAGAAGGATCCGCAGGACATGCGGCAGGCGACCGAAATCCGGCCCGACCAGCGAAGCGACATCAAGGCGGCGGAACGTCTCGCCTGCCGCCTGAAAGGTTTTCCAATGGGTCTTGTCGATACCTTGCACGCGCTCAATCGGGCTTGAAGCCCGCCTTGTTCAGAATGTCGGCCCAGCGGTCGATCTCTGCAGCGACCAGTTTCTGCATCGCCGCCGCGCCGCGGCCGTCGGCATCCGGGACGCGGGCGCCGATGGTGGCGAGCCGCTTGTCCACCTCGGGATCGTTCAGCGCCGCCGCAACCGCTTTACCGAGGATGTCGAGGATGGGCTTCGGCGTGTTCCTGGGAGCGAACAGGCCGGTCCAGGTCTCGGCCTGGAATTCGGGAATCCCGGCTTCGACGGCGGTCGGCACATCCGGCAGCGTCGGGGAACGGTCTTTCGAGGCGACCACGAGCGCCTTCACCAGCCCGGACTGCGCCTGGCCCGCGACCGAGGCGACGAGGTCGCAGGAACCGTCGATCTTGCCGGCGATGATGTCGTTCACCGTCTGCCCGAAACCGCGATAGGGCACATAGGTCGGCGGCGCCTTGATCAGCCCGAAGAACAGCAGGCAGGTGATGTGCGAGGCCGCGCCGTTGCCGGAGTGCCCGAAAGTCAGTTGCTCCTTCTTCTGTTGGGCGACCGCGATGAATTCCTTGAGGTCGTTCGCAGGGAAGTCCTTGCGAACGAAGATGATGTTCGGCGTTGTCGCCACCACGCCGAGATAGGCGAAATCGGTTTTGGGATTGTGCGGCAGCTTCGGCATGACGGTCACCGCCGCCGCCAGCGTTCCGGTGTGGCCGAGGCCGATCGTGTAGCCGTCGGGTCGGGCGTTCTTGACGCGGGCCGTTCCGGTCGCGCCGCCCGCCCCACCGACATTCTCGATGATGACGGCCTTGCCGAGCACCTTGCTCATGCCCTCGGCGAGGATGCGGCCGGTGGCATCGGCGGCTCCCCCGGCAGCGAAGGGCACGACCATGGTGATCGGTCGTTCTGGAAAGGGCTGGGCGTCGGCCATCCCGCAGCTTGCAGCCAGCAGCAAGGCCGAACAGAATCCTAGAACGCCATTGACCGGTAACCTCACTGCGATCTCCCTCGGACAGGCTCTGTTGTCGAGCTCTTCGTTCAGCCGCCCAGCAGGCGGCGCAGTTTCCGGACCGCCGCATCGGGCGACGACAGGACAGGCCGCGCCGTCACGGCCCGGCAGGCTTCGCTCGCCCGCGACGTCGAGAAATGCGCGAGCAGGACCGCGTCACGAGTGCCGAGCTCTGCCGCACCTTCCGCGACGCGCCGGTTATGTGTCTCTGCATCGCCGGCGCGCAGGGCCTCGATGGCGCCCGGCACGAGGAAGGACGTCAGCCGGGCGCCCGGCCGCAGCCTCGCCGCTTCCTCCGCGAACTCCTGTTCCATCATCGGGACCGCCGGCCCGAAGGTGGCTACCATGCCGATGTCGCCGCCATGGCCGAGGGCTTCCTCGAACATCGCCTCGTTCGGTTTCAGCACGGGCACCGGCAGTGCGCGGGCCGCTTCCTCGATGGCAGGGCCGAAGGCCGAGCAGGTGAACAGGATCGCTCGTGCGCCGGTCGACAGGCCGTAATGCGCCAGCGCCACGATGCGCCGGGACAGGGCGTCGGTGAGCGCGCCGGCGGCAGCGCGGTCGAGCGCCAGCCCATCGTCCAGCACGCCGACGGCTTCCGCCTCCGGCCAGATCTCTCGGAACGATTGCGCGATCGGCTCGACCGCGACCGGGGTGGCATGGATCAGCGCGATGCGGATGCGGTTGGTCATCGGGGCCCTCACGGATTGAAAAGCCAGGTGGCCGCCGCAGGGATGCGGCAATGGGCGACGGCCCCGGCCAGCGGCTCATGTCCCTGGGCGCGCAGCCGCAGATCGCCGCGCTTCAGGCGATATTCCCACTTCTCGCCAAGATAGATGCAGCCCTCGACGTCGAAGGGAGCGCTGTCGGCGGTCGGCTCCGGGGAGACGGAGATCGCCTCCATTCGGATGACGGCACGCACCGCCTCCGGATCAGCCGGAGCTTCCCGGTCTTTCCAGACTCCCGGCAGCGACAGGCCTGCGCAATCGATGGCGTCGGCCTGCCCCGATGCTTTGACCAATCGGCCGCTCAGGACATTGTTCGTGCCCATGAAATCGGCGGCGTAAAACGTTTCCGGCCTGCTGTAGATCTCGAGCGGCGTTCCGGACTGGACGATGCTGCCGCCTTTCAGCAACAGCACCTGATCCGCGATGGCCAGCGCCTCGGCCTGGTCATGCGTGACCATGATGGCGCAGATCTTCAGATCGAGGATCAGCTTGCGGATCCAGAAGCGCGCCTCCTCGCGCAGCTTGGCGTCGAGGTTCGAGAGAGGTTCGTCGAGCAGGAGGACCTTCGGTTCGTAGACCAGGGCGCGGCAGATCGCGACGCGCTGCTGCTGGCCGCCGGACAATTGATCGGGATAGCGCGCTGCAAGATGCGCGAGGCCGAGCTTGTCGAGGATCGCCTCGACCCTCGCCTTGATCTCGGCTGCGGCGACCTTTCGGAGCTTCAGGCCATAGGCCACGTTCTCGAGAACGGTCTTGTGCGGCCACAAGGCATAGGACTGGAAGACCAGGCCGATCTGGCGCTGCTCCGGCGGCAGGGCGAGATCCGCCTCGTGATCCAGAACGGCGGTGCCGCCGATCCTGATGGCGCCGATTTCCGGCTGTTCCAGGCCTGCGATGCAGCGCAGCAGCGTGGTCTTGCCGCTGCCCGAGGCGCCGAGCAGCGCGACGATGCGGCCCTTTTGCGCCGTGAAGCTCGCCCCGGACAGGATCTGCAGGCCGCCCAGCCACTTCTGGACGTTGTCGACGACGAGATCAGTCATGGATCTTGGCTCCCAGCCGCAAGGCCAGCATCAGGCCAACCGCGGTCAGCAGGATCGAGATGAAGGAAAGCGCGGCGATCTGGTCCATCGCACCGGAGGTCAGCAGCGACACCATCAGCGAGCCGATCACCTCGGTTCCGGCGCTCATCAGGTAGACGCCCGTGGCGTACTCGCGCAGGAAGACGATCATGATCATCGCCCAGGCGCCGGCCAGCCCCGGGCGCACGAGCGGGATGACCACGTCGCGCCAGGTGCGGAAGGTCGTTGCACCGGCGGTGCGGGCGGATTCTTCGAGCTCCGGCGCCACCTGAAGCAGTGTCGCCTGGATGATGCGCAGGCCATAGGACAGGCCGACGATGGTGTAGGCGATCAGCAAGCTGAACAGCGTCGTCCGCAGCGGCACCAGGAATGGCACGAACAGGAAGAGCCAGAAGAAGGCGAGGCCGACGATCAGCCCTGGCAACGCCCGCGGGATCAGCACGGAGTAGTCGAGAAGCGTGCCGGTCCGGCCGTGGTTGCGGTGTCCGGCCAGGCCGACCAGCAGGTAGAAGGCGACCGCGAATGCGCCACCGACAGCGGCCAGCAGGATCGTGTTGACGATGCCGCGCGACAGGCTCGGCAGCTCGAACACGCGTTGGAAATTCGCAAGCGTCAATTGCTCGGACAGGCGGACGCCTTCGCCCCAGTTCTCGACGAAGGCGCGCAGGATGATTCCACCCACCGGCAGAACGACCGAAACCAGCAGCCAGAGTCCGATGACCGAGAGCGCGATGGCTTGTCCCGTGCCGCCCAGTTTCAGGAGGTTCGTGCGTGCGCCCTTGCCGCCGACGGCCGCGAAGCGGCGGGCATGCCGCAGCAGCCGGCGCTGGACGAAGACCAGTGGCAGCGTGATCAGGATGAGGAAGACCGTGACCGCCGCCATGACCTGATAGGTCGGCGCACCGAAGATCGTGTTGACCTTGTAGATATAGGTCGTGAGCACCAGGATGCCGTTCGGGTCCCCGAGCACGAGCGGGATGCCGAAGGTCTCGAAGCCGAGCAGCAGATTGAGCGCTGCGCTGAAGACGAGCGCGGGCAGCACCATGGGGAGCGTGACGTCGAGCGAGACGCGCCAGATGCTGGCTCCGGCCGTCCTCGCCGCCTCCTCCAGATCGCTCGGCAGGCGCCGCATTGCCGAGGCGACATACAGATAGACGGTCGGGACGTGACTCAGGCCGCCGATCAGGATGATGCCGGGTAGCGTATAGATGCTCCACGGCGCCGCCCCGAAGATGTTCCGGAAGGCGATCGTCACGAATCCGGAGGGCCCGACCGCGACAGTGTAGCCGAAGGCGAGCACGATCGAGGACAGGAACATCGGAACCAGGACGAGCGGCTCGAGCCAGCGTCGCCCCTTGAGATCCGTGCGTGTGATCAGGAAGGCCAGGAGCCCGCCTAGCGGCACGGCGACGACGACCAGGCCGACGGCGTAGAGGGTCGTCGTCCAGAGAGCCCGATAGAATTCCGGATCCGTCAGGATGAACGCATAGGCTTCCAGGCTGGGGCGGGCGGTCTCGTCGAAGAACGGAGCGCTGAGAAAGCTCTGGTAGATGATAAGCGCGGCCGGCGCCGTGACCATCGCAAACAGGGCCAGGATGACGATGGCCCTGAAGCGGGGTGCGTGAGCTGCGAGCGACATTGGATCCCTCGGGGAGCTGCGCGGCTCAGCCGCGCAGCGCCTCCTTCCAGCGGCGGAAGAAGTCCGCGCGGTTTTTCGGCTCGGTGGCCTCGAGGAGCGCGGTGGTGATCGGGATCGGCTTGAGATTGCCGTTGGCCATCTCGGTGAGCTTGGTCAGGTTGAGGCCGCTCGTCACATCGGTGCGGATCGATGGTGCGCCAACCGACGCCAGTGCCGACTGGCCCGTATTCGCCAGCAGGAAGTCGAGGAACACGCGCGCGGCATTCGGGTGCGGTGCGCCCTTGGAAATATGGGCGACACGGGAGAAAGCCGCGGTGTGGTCCGAGGTGAGGATGTAGCCGAGTGCGGGGTTCTTCGCCGCCCATTCGATCGCGTAGGACGCGATGATGTTGAATGCGAGCCAATGTTCTCCCGATACGATTTTTTCGCGCATGGCGCCTGAGCTGCCATAGGTCTTGCCTTCGGTGGCTCCGAAGGCACGCACCAGCTCGAAGGTATCCGGCATGGTCTTGGCGTCGTTGCTGAAGAACAGGAAACCGGAGCCGCTCTTCTCGGGATCGAAGGTCGCGAGCCTGCTCTTCAACGCATCCTTGTTGTCGCGCATGAAGGCCAGCAGGTCCGCCCGCGTCTTCGGAAGCTTGAACGAGGCCAGCTGGGCCTTGTTGTAGAGAATGCCGACCGGCTCGACCGTCGTTCCATAGAGCGTGTCGTTGAAATTGCCCCAGCCCGGAAGATGGCCGGCTTCCGGTGACTTGTAGGCTTCGGCCAGGCCCTTCTGGACCAGGACCATCTGGAGATCCATCGCCGAGGTCCAGACGACATCGGAGCCGACCTGCTTGGCTGCGGCTTCCGAGATGGTACGATTGTAGGCGCCATTGGTGCCGAGGTCGTTGTAGTCGACGCGAATGCCGGGAAAGGCCTTCTGGAAGGCCTCGACGACCGGGCGGCCCTGCACGTCGTCCGTCGAGGTGTAGATCGAGACGACACCCTCGGCCCGCGCCTTCTCGACGACCGCCTTGTAGTCAGCCGGGTAGCCGGCAGGCGGTTCCTGAGAACGTGCCGGCAGGCCAAGCCCCAAGGCTCCAGTGCTCGCGGCCGACGCAAGCACGAATTGCCGACGATTGATCATGGCCATCCTCCCAGTGGTTTTTCATTGTGGAGAAAGCCTATCCGCAGATATTGGTTTTATCAATCTAAAAAACCATTGCTGCGCAGACATGCGTCGCCGGTGTCCAGGACTGTGAATTCGTTGAGGTTTTGGCTCGGCTAGGCGTCGCGCTCGGCGTCGTCGGGGCGCGGATGCACGACCGGGGATTTCGACGCGAGGGCCCCGCTGAGGTGCCGCCGCATCAAATGAGCAGCCTCCAGGTTATCCCCCTTCGCCAGGAGGTCGAGGATCTGCAGGTGCTCGGAACTCTGCACCGCGATGCGCTGGGGGTTCACCTTCAACCGGTATTCCGCCAGCCGCCGCAACTGGTTTGCGCGTTCGAGAGCGTAGAAGAACATCGGATTTCCCGACATCCTGATGATGCTCTCGTGAAACTCCGCCCCGGCAGCCGTCATCGCCGCGGGGGCGAGTCCTTCGAGGTTTCCCGAGGCCAGGCGCTCCTGCGTCCGCCGCAGCGAGGCTGCGACGGTTCTGTCGAAGCGAAAGCTCGGCTCGAGCAGCGCCGCCGGTTCGATCACGGCGCGAAAGCGATAGATTTCCTCGAAGGCTTCGGCAGTTTTGGCCACCTGACGCAGCTTCCATCCATAGCCGGGCTTCGGTTCCGCCCAGCCTTCCCGTGCGGCGCGGGACAGAAGATCCTGTGCCTGCGAGCGCGTGAGATTGTATCGCTCCCGGATGGCCTGCTCGGTTTGGTCGGCTCCGATCCGGTCGTTCAACCAGTCTTCTGCCATCTGGTAGTAGGGAGCGCTTTCCGTCGGCTCGAATGGATCAGTCGCGCCTTCTCCACCTTTGCGCTGCGCGGTCGGGAGAACGAAAAAGCCGCGATTCCGGCGATTTTCAATGACGCCTTGTTCGCAGAGGATCGCCAGCGCCTCGCGTACGGGCGAACGTGAGACTTCAAAGCGCTTGGCCAGGGCCTCGGTCGCCAGATGCGATCCTGTGTCGAACTCCCCCATCCCAATGCGCGCGACAATGTCGTTGGCGATGCGAAGAGCGAGAGGACTATTGGACATGAGTTGCGCCGTTCGAACTTCACGAGTGATCGCAGGTCACAGGCGGGATGGCAAATCGCTGATGCCACCTTGACCCATCATTGGTTTTATACGATGCAATAGCCAATTAAAGGCAGCGACTGCGTCAGAGGAAATCCAAAATGAAGATTCTCGTCCTGCCCTGTGACGGCATCGGTCCGGAGATCGTTTCCGCCTCCATGGCCGTCCTCGAGGTCGCAAGCGACCGGTTTGGTCTCGATCTTCAGTTCGAATACGACGATGTCGGCTTCAAGAGCCTGGAAAAATACGGCAGCACCCTGCGCGAAAGCGTCTTGGATCGGGCGCGCAACGACTTCGATGGCGTGGTCCTCGGCACACAGTCGCATGCCGACTACCCAGCACCGGAGAAGGGGGGGCGCAACGTGTCCGCCGGCTTCCGCATTGGCCTCGATCTCTATGCGAATGTGCGCCCGGCCCGCACGCGCCCCTTCATCGAGTCCAACATGAAGCCGGGCAAGACGATGGACCTTGTCATCATGCGCGAGGCCACCGAGGGCTTCTATCCCGACCGCAACATGCATCTCGGCTGGGCCGAGTTGATGCCGTCTCCCGACATGGCGATCTCACTGCGCAAGATCACGGCGCATTGCTCCAACCGTATCGCCAGGCGCGCCTTCGAGCTCGCGGCCAAGCGCCGCAAGAAGGTGACTGCGGTTCACAAGGTCAACAGCTTCCACCAGACGGACGGCCTGTTCCTGCGCGAGGTTCGCAAGGTCGCGGCGGAGTTCCCGGAAGTGCAGCTCGACGACCTGTTGATCGACGCCTCGACGGCTCACCTCGTGCGGAGCCCGGAGCGGTTCGACGTGATCTGCGCGACCAACTTCTATGGCGACATCATCTCGGATCTGGCCAGTGAGCTGTCCGGCAGCCTGGGTCTCGCAGGCTCGATGATGGCGAGCGACACGCACTGCTGCGCGCAGGCCCAGCATGGTTCGGCGCCCGATATCCAGAACCAGGACAAGGCGAACCCGGTCTCGATGATGCTGTCTTGCGGCATGTTGCTCCAGTGGCTGGGCGAGACGCGCGAGCTTCCCGCCTTCGAGCAGGCTTTCCACGCGATCGATCAGGCGATCGACACCGTGCTGACCGACCCTGCCTCGCGCACCCCCGACCTTGGCGGGAAGACCGGCACGAAACGTTTCGGAGCGCTCGTCGCGGAGGCCCTGCGGATGGCGTGACGACGAGGACTACGGCCGTATATTGTCCAGGGACTGATCCATGATGCCGCCAAACCCACGGCAATGCCTGGCATAGATGGATCTCGCATGGCAGCTGACACGAGCACGACGCCTCGCCGCGCCACCACTGGCCTGTGCCAATTTCTGGGCCTCGAGCAGCAGCGCGACTGGATAGACGGCAAGGTCGACTTGCGCGACGCCGACGGACGCTCGGAGTCGCTCGAACTGCGGCTCAAATATGTTCCGCGCTTTCAAAAGCTGCTTCGCCATCCGCAGGCGCAAGAGGTTCTGGATATCCTCAAGTTCTACGGCCAGAACTGCATTCCCGTCCCGCGTCTGAGCGAGCGTCACTTCTGGTCGGTTTCATGCCTGCCGTCGACGTCCGACAAGCCGCTGACCCGCGTCAATGCGAGCTGGATGGAGCTGTTCACGCTCTATGCGGATGGCGAGGGCATCCGTGCGCGCTTCCTGGTGCACCTCTCGGATTTCACCGCGGATCAATCGCCCCAACAGGACCATCTGGACGAAGATGTCCTCAAGCATTGCGTCACGAGGCCCGAGGACATCAGCTACTTCCTCCCACGCGGCGCAGATATGTTCGGCATCAATGTCCGGAGCTCCGCCTCCATTCGCTGTTTCCTGGCGGCACCACGGATTGTGACCGCCATTCGGACCTTCAACCTGACGCACATGAACCGCGGCCGGAACGCCTATCAGGGAAGTCACTGCTACAGCTTGGCGGATGTCATGGTGGGAGGCTGAGCGCCCTTGCATGGCCGCAGGCCTGAGAAGGCTACCGGGGTGCTCTGCCCACGGGAGGATTCCAGGTGTTGCGATCTTAAGTTGTGAACTGCGGCATCTGCGGTATTGAGCGGCGTGGGCCGAACCGCAAAGCTGTCAGCCTCGATCCTCCGCGAGGAGGGTGCCTACCCCGAGGTTGCGCCTGTGCCTGTCCGAGCTATGCCTGCCGTTGTTGCCCTGCTGCTGACGACGGTTTTGACCAGCGCAGCGCTCGCCCAATCGGCAGGTCCCGCAACCGATCCGGAAAGCTGGCGGACGCCGGAGTACCGGGCGCAATGGGGCCTCGACTTCATCAATGCCGCGCAGGCCTATGCGCGGGGCGTCGATGGCCGAGGCATAGTCATCGGGCAGATGGAGGGCGGAATTGCCTTCGATCGGCATAGTGAGCTGATCGGGCGTTTTGCCGGTGGTTACGACTATACCGTGGGAAGCAGCGCGGCCGCGCCCGATGAGCATGCCGTCGGCGTTGCGTCGGTGCTCGTCGGTAACCGGGATGGCGTCGGCATCCACGGCGTCGCGCCGGGGGCGACGGTCGTGGGTGCAGGCATCGGGGCCGGCAGCGATTTCAAGCCCTCCTACGTGCCGAGAGCCATCGACGGCCTGATGGCGCAGGGCGTGCGGATCATCAACGTTAGCTGGGGAACGACCTGGCCGATCACGGCGGTGACGCCTCAGGAAATCGTGGCGGGAATGTCCGCTGAACTGCCTGCTTATCGCAAGGCCGTGCAAGCGGGGGCGCTCATGGTCTGGGCCACCGGGAACGACGGACTGAGCCAGCCATTCCTCGAAGCCGGCTTGCCCCACCACTTCTCGGAACTGGAGCGGGGTTGGCTCGCCGTCACGGCAATCGGGCCGGGCTATCTGCCCGCCTACAGCAATGTTTGCGGCGTCGCGAAGAATTGGTGCCTTTCTGCGCCGGGCGGCGGCGACTGGTATGACGAGTTTCCGGACGATCCCATCATCGTCGCTGCCGTCAACGGGGGCTACACCAAGGTCGATGGCACCTCTTTCGCAGCGCCGCATGTCTCGGGCGCCGCGGCGCTGGTTTGGCAGATGTTTCCGTTCTTCACGGCCGACCAGGTGCGCCAGACCCTGCTCGGAACGGCTGTGGACATCGGCGCGCCGGGCGTCGACGACGTTTTCGGCTACGGTTTGCTCGATGTCGGCAAGGCGGTGCGTGGCCCCGGCCGCTTCGACTGGGGGGACTTCGTCGTGGAGCAGCCGGCGGGCATCGCCGTCTTCGGGAACGACATCGTCGGTGCCGGCGGGTTGGTGAAGCGCGGTGCCGGCGCGCTCGTGTTGACCGGCAACAGCTCCTATGCCGGGGCGACGCGGGTCGAGGGCGGATTCCTTTCGGTGATCGGCAGCATCGCCTCGCCGACCAGCATCGGTAGCTTCGGTGTCCTGGCCGGAACGGGCGTGATCAACGGCTCCGTCGACAATGCCGGCGCCGTCTGGGCCGGCGACGAGCATGCCGTCGGCATGCTGACGATCAACGGCAACTACATGCAGCAGCCCGGTGGTGTGCTGGTTCAGCAGATCGACGGGGATCGCGGCGTCAACCATCTCGCCGTCACCGGCACGGCTAGCCTCGCCGGCCTCGTCGCCTTCTCCGGCGAGAACAAGCTCCTGCCACGCTATCTCAGTGCGCCAGTGTTGCGGGCGGGGCAGGGGATCGCCGGCCGCTTCGATGGAGTCGAGGGGCCGGCCGGCGATGGTACGGCCGCTTTTGTCGAGGCGAGCCTGCGATACGAGCCGAATGTCGCCTATCTCGACATCCGCACCCTCCCGTTCGACACGCCGGGAGTCTGCGTAAGCGCCAACCAGTGCGCCGTCGCCGCTGGGCTGGAGCGCGGGCTCGCCGGCGCCGATACCGACCTGCTCGGAGTGGCTGGAGTGTTGCAGTCGGCCGGATCGCGCTCTGGCGCACAACGCGCATTCGCCGCGCTCTCCGGCGAGGTTTCTGCCAATCTCGGCACGCTGGCGTTGGGCGGCTTCGCTCCCTTTGCGGGAATGATCGAGCAGCGCCTCGCCGCGCTCCGATCGGGGCAGGCGGAACCGGGCGGCGGGGGTGTAGCGATGGCCTATGCATCGGCCGCACCGGGTGAGCCGCTGACGGCCATGCTGAAGACGCTTCCGCCTGGTTCGTCCGCGTCGGAAGGCGGCACCTGGCTGCGCGGCTACGGCCTGTTCGGCCGCCTCGGCGGCGATGTCAATGCCGGCGGCGGCGACTATCGCGGCGGCGGCGTGATCGGCGGTGTCGACCGGCAGCTTGCACCTTCGTTCCTGGGCGGTGCCAGCTTCGGCTATTCGAACCTGGATGCGGATTTCCGCAATTTTGACGGCAAAGGCAGCGTCAAGGCCTATGAGGGCGCACTCTATGGCAGCTATGCGGACGGACCGCTGCGGTTCGACGGCATTATGAGCTATGCCCGCCTCAACTTCGACAGCGAGCGCAGCATTGCCTTCGGGTCCGTGGCGCGCCGGGCGCGCGCCACCTATGAGGGCGACCGCTTCAGCGCCGCGCTGGAGGCTGGCTATCGCATCGATCTGGGCTGGTCGACGATCGAGCCGCTGGCAGGGTTGCGTTACACATATCTAAGCCAGGACGGTTTCACCGAGGTCGGGGCAGGGAGCATTGGATTGGCGACCCGGTCGCAATTGGCGCAGAGCCTGCTCGGCAGCCTCGGCCTGCGGTTCGCAAAAAGCTTCGACATTGACGCCGGGCGACTCGCGGTCGAGGCGCGTGGACGCTGGCAGCACGAGTTCGGCGATGGCGACATGGTGCTGGACGCCTCCTTCACCGGCGCACCTGCCGCAAGCTTTGCGGTGCAGGGCGCTCGGATCGCCCGCGACAGCGCCGTCCTCGGCGCCGGCCTTTCGCTGCGGCTCGACCGCAGGTTCACCCTGTTCGCCGACTACGACCTGCGCCTGAATCGCGACCTCACCGCCCATGCGGCAACCGCAGGCTTGCGCGTGACCTGGTGAAGCGAAAGGCTCAGGCGGACATACCGATCGAATTTGCTGGCACGCGACAGGTCGCCCAACAGGCGAAAGACCCCGAAAACGACAGGCGCAGCGCTGCCCGCGGATGCTCCTGCCAATGGTTGTCGATCTCGGTTGGAATCGCCAGCGGCAGCGGCTAGCCGGGCCGGGAGGCGAGGATTTCGGCGCAGGCGGTCGGCACCATGCTCTCCAGCCACCAGCCGTCCCTGGCCAGCCGACGAGGGAGCCTCGACGAGAAGGGTTCTGGAGTGATGATGTCCGCCATGCGCACA
The DNA here is from genome assembly GCF_002220095.1 of Bosea sp. AS-1. GTDB lineage: Bacteria > Pseudomonadota > Alphaproteobacteria > Rhizobiales > Beijerinckiaceae > Allobosea. Next base: position 4,495,075 of record NZ_CP022372.1, on the reverse strand, counting down.
ACCCATGCGCCTGCCGTTTGCAGTGGGTTCGGTCGGATTCGGCAGAACTTCAGGATTTCCGTGCAGCTTTTGTGCAGATTCGGATAACCGCGATCCGATCGACGACCTCCTGCGTATATCTTCTTCTAAGATGCCGAAGCCCTTCTGGTGGCGGCGCTTGGCTGGTTCTTCATGCCTAGCTATTCGGCCGTGGCTCTCCACCCGCTTCCGGCCCATTCTAGACGTAGAGCCGACATATCCCCGCAAGGCGTTTGCAGGAGGTCGCCATCGCCCTGTTGATGTCGCTGCGGCCGGTAACATCGCCACCCGCAATCGGCTTGCTTTACTCGTAAATTGCGGCGCGCTCCGAAAGCTCCACTCCGCTATGAGGGAAATGCGCAATGTCGACGTCAGGTTCGATGGCATATAGGTGCCGAAACTCAGCCTACGTCCATCTAACCAGCGCGATCATGAAACCCTCAGCAGCATTCTCGCCCCAGATTGAAAATTTTTGGAACGAGCAATTCGGCAAACCGAGACAAGTGGCCTCAGGGCTTCAGATCACGCTGCGGGATGATCTCGACGAAAAGCTGGGCTCCATGATCCTTGAACACGAAGGCGAAGAAGTCCGGGTTGTCACCACCACCGCTGTTGGCGCGCGAATTGGGCACCCCAAGCCGAGCTGGACGATTGGAGCGCTCCGCGAGGCGCTGTCGAAAAATGGCGTCGCGCTTCATGGCACTGACCACGTCTTCTATTGTTCGGAGGGGGAGACTGGACGGCTGCTCGTGGCACCCACACCGGACCTGGTGAGACAGCTCGGCCAGGCGGATGCCGACCTGTTCAAAGCCTTTGAAGCTGCAATTGCTCCCGACGATCTCGACGCCGCCTATGTGGAACTCGATCATTGGGCGGTTTTTGGCGCCCTGGCGAATGGGCGGCTCGTGGCAGCCGGCAGCATGTATCCGTGGCAAAATTCATCGCTCGCGGACATGGGTGTCGTTACGCTTCCAACAGAGCGCGGCCGCGGCTTCGCGCGAGACGTCGTGCGTGCCATGGCCGCCTATGCCATCCGGAAGGGATTTCATCCGCAATTTCGCTGCCAGTTGGACAATAGAGCTTCGGCCGCATTGGCGCGATCGGCCGGTTTTTGCCTGTATGGCAACTGGACCGTGCAATCGCAGGAATAGGACAAGGCCGGCTCACCCGCTCAGATCCAACCTCGGCTCTTGAATATTTCCTGATAGATCTCGAGCACCACGTGCTGCTTGCGTTGATTATAGTCGTGTTGTTGATCAAGGTGGCCTGCCTGAGAGCAAGTAGCGCCACTTCCCGAGATTGGCCCGCCAGGCCACCAACACGTCGACGGTGAGCATCGGAGAGACGCCGCTGGGGCATATGGATGGCTCGGTCGCGATCAATCGGAACGCCGTCGTGGTCGACAGCACCGACGATGCCACGATCATGAGCCACAACTTCCAGCACGGATTCAAGGGCGTGCGGATCGCGGCGATGTTCTCGCGGAACGTGCTGACCCAAGCCCAGAAGGAAGAGGTCCAGGTGAACCTCTGCAAGCTGGTGGCGTGATAATTCTGCGCCAAGCGACGTATGTCTGATGAAAACGAAAGGGGCCCGGCTGCCGCTAAGCACTTGAAAAGCTGATGGTGCTGCCAGAGAGGATTGAACTCTCGACCTCTCCCTTACCAAGGGAGTGCTCTACCACTGAGCTACGGCAGCAGGATCGTCAGCCAAGTCGCGGGCTCTCGCCAAGGGCGTTTGCGGCGCGGCTTCGTTGCGAAGCGGCGCCCTGATGCCACAAGCGCGGGGCGGACGCAACCCGCTCTCTCAATCCGGCAGCAATAACCGTGGATCAATCCGGAAAAGACGGCCGTCGCCGATGAGATGCGCGCTCAGTTCCCCGCCGAACAGCGGCCGGAAGGCCACGTCGCGCAGGTTGAGGCCGCCGGCATAGGCCCCCATCGCCGGCATCACGCAGCGGCGTGCCGACAAGGCGAAGCAGCGGCGCCGGACGGCCCGTCCGCGCATCCTGACTTTTGCTGCGGGATGAAGGTGGCCGGCGATCTCGTATCCGCTTTCGGAAGCGGATGGTTCGTGGCGCAGCGTGACACCGGCAAGCACGAGGCTATCGGCACTCTCGCCGCCCATGGCGCGGCTGATGGCGGGGTCGTGGTTGCCCGTAATCCAGAGCCAGTCGCGGCCCTGCTGCATCAGCCGCAGCGCGGCGACCGTTTCCGGCGCAAGGCGGCTCTCTGCGTCGCGGTCGTGGAACGAGTCGCCCAGCGCGATCACACGGGCCGGCTGGTGGCGCCGGATCGCGGCTGCGAGCGCTGCCAGCGTCGCGGTCGAATCATAGGGTGGTAGCATGACGCCGCGCGCCGCGTAGGACGAGCCCTTCTCCAGATGCAGATCGGCGACGACGAGTGTGTGCTCTTCCGGCAGCCAGAGCGCGCCCGAGAGATCAGGCACGAGCGCGAGCCGGCCCAGCATGAAGGCCTCGCTCGTCTTCGCTGGAACCGCCGCTGCAGCCGTCACGCCATCGCCTCTTCCGTCAGCATCGCTTCCGCCTCCGCCAGGATCTCGTCCGCTGCCTCGCCATAGACGGCTTCACGCCCGATCTCGAGCATCACGGAGACGCCGAGCGGTGAGACATGGTCGAGCGGCTGATGCACGATTCGGCCGCTGATCCGTGTCAGCATCTCACCGAGCCGGCGAATGTCGAGCAGGCCCGTCGCCGCATCGGCCCTCGCTGCCTTGAGCAGGATATGGTCCGGCTCGTGCCGGCGCAGCACGTCATAGACGAGATCGGTCGAGATCGTCACCTGCCGGCCGCTCTTCTCCTGGCCCGGATAGCGCCGCTCGATCAGTCCGCCGATGATGGCGCAGGAGCGGAAGGTGCGTTTCATCAGCGCCGATTCCGCCATCCAGTCCTCGAGATCGTCGCCGAGCATATCCTGCGAAAACAGCTCGTCGAGATCGAGCGCGCCTCGGGCGATCGCCGCCGACATGTCGCCGAGCGTCCAGCAGGCCATGCCGTAATCGTTGCAGACGAAGCCGAGCGGGCGCATGCGAGCGCGCTCCAGCCGGCGCGTCAGCAGCATGCCGAGCGTCTGGTGAGCGAGGCGGCCTTCGAACGGATAGGCGACGAGATAGAACCGCCCGCCGCGCGGAAAGGTCTCGATGAGAAGCTCACCAGGCTTGGGCAACCGTGATTTTCGCTTCTGCGCATGCAGCCAGGCCGAAACCTCCTCCGGCAGCGTATGCCAGAGGCTGGGCGAGGCCAGGATGGCGCGCACACGGGCAGCGAGGAAGGTCGAGAGCGGGAACTTGCCGCCGTCATAGGAGGGAATCTTGGGATCGGTCCCGGCGGCGGCGCGCGAGCAGACCGCCTCGTTCTCGACGATGCCTTCGAAGCGCAGCACCTCCCCGGCGAAGACGAAGGTGTCGCCCGGCACCATGGTCTCGGCGAAATACTCCTCGATCTCGCCGAGCACGCGCCCGCCCCGGGTGATCATGCCGGGTTGCCCCGGCTTTCCGGCACGAGCCCGGCCGAGCCGGACCTTGAGCATGGTCGCCTCGACGATGGTGCCGACATTCATGCGGTATTGCTGGATGACGCGGGCATTGCTGGCGCGCCAGAGGCCGGTCTTGTCCTGCCGGAGCTTGGCGAAGCGCTCATAGCTCTTCAGCGCATAGCCGCCGGTCGCGACGAAATTGACGACGGCGTCGAAATCCGTGCGGGCGAGACCGGCGTAAGGCGAGGCGGTGCGGACTTCCTCATAGAGCGCATTGGCTTCGAAGCCGTCCGAGCAGGCGACGCCAAGGACATGCTGGGCCAGCACGTCGAGCGCGCCGATGCGCAGCGGCGGCGTGTCCTGCGCGGCCTCATGCACGGCTTCCAGCGCGGCCCGGCATTCCAGCAGCTCGAAGCGGTTGGAGGGCACCAGCAGCGCCTCCGAGGGCTCGTCCATGCGGTGGTTCGAGCGGCCGATACGCTGGATCAGCCGGCTCGCCCCTTTGGGGGCGCCGAGATTGACGACGAGATCGACATCGCCCCAGTCGATGCCGAGATCGAGCGTCGCGGTGCAGACCACGGCCTTGAGCCGTCCATCGGCCATCGCCGCCTCGACCTTGCGGCGCTGCTGGGCGTCGAGCGAGCCGTGATGCAGCGCGATCGGCAGGTTGTCGTCGTTGAGGTTCCACAGCGCCTGGAAGGCGAATTCCGCCTGCATGCGCGTGTTGACGAAGACGAGCGTCAGCTTGTGCGTGCGGATCGCTTCGTAGACCTCGGCCATCGCATGCAAGGTCGTGTGGCCGGCGATCGGTAGGCTGCGTTCCGTGTCGAGGATGCCGATGCGCGGCTTGGCGCCGCCTGCGACGGTAACGAGTCCGGCCGGCGTCTCGGCACCGCCCAGATAGCGTTGCAGGTCGGCGGGCTCCCGCACCGTGGCGGAAAGGCCGACAGCCGAAACCTGCGGCGCCAAAGCCTTCAGGCGCGCAAGATCGAGCGCGAGCAGGTCGCCGCGCTTGGAGGTGACGAGCGCGTGCAATTCGTCGAGTACGATGCGGCGCAAGCTCGAGAAGAACGGAGCCGCGTCACGATGCGAGACCAGCAGCGCGAGCTGCTCCGGCGTCGTCAGCAGGATATCGGGCGGGCGCTGGATCTGGCGTGTGCGCTTGGCGGCGGAGGTGTCGCCGGTGCGCGTCTCGATCGAGATGGGCAAGCCCATCTCGCGCACGGGGGCTTCGAGATTGCGGGCGATATCGACGGCGAGCGCCTTCAGCGGCGAGATATAGAGCGTGTGCAGGCCGTCATGCTTTCCGCCGCGTTCGGCCAGTTCAACCAGCGAGGGCAGGAATCCGGCGAGTGTCTTGCCGGCGCCAGTCGGTGCGACCAGCAGCGTCGAGCGACCGGCACGAGCTTCCTCCAGCAGGGCGAGCTGATGCGGTCGCACGCTCCAGCCACGACCGGCAAACCAGGCCTCGAAGGCGGGAGGGAGTGGGGAGGGCGCGGCCATGCCGGCCGAAGATAGGTCGGGGCGTGTGAGAACGAAAGGGGAATATAACCGCTGCCGCAAGGACTCGCGAAGCAGCAGTTCAGATCGGTGACGGATCAGGCGAGAAGGCTCGGGTCCCTGGGCGGATGTGCAGGCCAATCGGAGGTCGCCGAGTTGAGCAGCGGCGCAGGCCGGGATCCAGATTCCCATGGCAGGGGCGTTGCCACCCCTTTGCAGGTCGTCTGGTTCATGCGATGCCGCCGCAATGCTGGAGCGAGTCAAGCAATGGGCGCGGCGGCTCAAGCGCGACGCCGTCGCCCTCTGGATTGCTGCCCGCGATCCGCGGACGCCGCTGATCGCGAAGATGGTTGCCGCTGCCGTCGCGGCCTACGCCCTGAGCCCGATCGACCTCATACCGGATTTCATTCCGGTGCTGGGCTACCTGGACGATCTGCTGATCGTGCCCGCCGGCATCGCCCTGGCCGTTCGCCTCATCCCGGCAAAACTCATGAGCGATTTCCGGAAGCGGGCCGACGCGCGCGCCGGGCGCCCGCGCAGCTTGTCGGGGGCAGCGGTCATCGTTCTCGTTTGGCTGCTGGGCCTGGCCGCTCTGGGCTTTTGGGCTCTGCGGCATTTCCGCTAGCCGCCCGAGCGGAATTCGGTTCAGTGCTTTTCCGCCACGACCAGCAGACCCGGCACGGGCACGCCGCGATCCTGCCGCGTGCTGGCGGGTTCGATCAGTATCGGGGAGAGACCAGCCTCGTCCAATCTCTGCCTCAGCCAACTCTCCGCATGCGCGAACCGCCGATCCGCTCCCACCACCACGCCCTCGCCCTCATGGCTCTGCACCGTGAAGGCGAAGAGGCCGCCGGCTTTGAGGACCCGCGCGCTCTGGGCGAAGCTCGGCCGCAGCTCGCCGAGATAGGCGAAGACGTCGGCCGCGATCACCAGATCCGCCGACTGGTCGGGGCGGCTTGTCAGGAAGGCTGTCAAACCGGCGACGGCGAGCTTGTCGTAGAGCGGCGTGCCGTCGCCGCGCGACTTCGCCTGCGCCCGCGCGACCATCCGTGGCGAGAGATCGCAGCCGGCAAGGAAGCCGCTCTCGGCACGGATCGCCTCGCCCATCAGCCCGGTGCCGCAGCCGAGGTCGTAGACCACACCGAACCGGAACGGCCGCCCGGCGTTGTCACAGCAGCGCCTCAGCGCATCCTTCAGCAGGGCGGGGGCATTGTAATGCAGGGCCTCGGTCAGATGGCTGTCGAAGCGTTCGGCGTAACCGTCGAAGAGCGCGCCGGAGAAGTTCTCCGAGGTCGCCTCCTCGGCCGGCATGGCACCGATCCGGGCAAGGTCGAGCCGTGCGCCGAAATGGTCGTTGGGGTCGAGGTCGAGGCATTGCCGCCAGGCGGTCGCGGCATCCTCCTTCTGGCCGAGCGCTTCCTTGGCGAGGCCGTAGAGATGCCAGGCGGCGGTGAAATGATAGGCTTGGGCGAGCGTCTGGTCGAGGATCTCGACGGCGGCCTGCGCATCGCCCTCCTTGAACGCGGCTTCCGCCCAGGCGTAGCGTCGGTCGAGCATGGGGTCGCCGGAACTGGAATGATGCGTGGTCTTGCCCGTCTCGCTCATGCCGACGGGTCTAGCTCAGGAGAATGACACTGGCCAGACAAAGCCCGCGCTGGCGCCCCGCCGAACTGCTCGTGCCGACCCCGGCCGGGCTCTATTGCCCGCCTGCCGATGTCCATATCGATCCGGTGAGGTCAGTGCCGCGCGCGCTGATCACCCATGGCCATTCCGACCATGCGCGTGCCGGCCACGGCGCTGTTTTGGCGACGCGCGAGACGCTGGCCATCATGGCGCTGCGCTATGGTGAGGGTTTCACGGGTACGCAACAGGTGGCCGTGCCCGGCGAGGTCATTCGCATCGGCGAGGTCGATTTCACCTTCGTGCCGGCGGGGCATGTCCTTGGGTCGGCGCAGATCGCGGTCGAGAGCCGGTCCTTACGCATCGTCGTCTCAGGCGACTACAAGCGCGAGCGCGATCCGACCTGCGCACCCTTCGAGCCGGTGCCTTGCGACATCTTCATTACCGAGGCGACCTTCGGCCTGCCGGTCTTCCGCCATCCGCCGGCCGACGGCGAGGTTGGCAAGCTCCTGGAATCGGTCAGGCTCTTTCCGGAGCGCACGCATATCGTCGGCGCCTATTCGCTGGGCAAGGCGCAGCGCGTCATGGCGTTGATCCGCGAGGCCGGATACGAGCGGCCGATCTACATCCATGGCGCTGTCGAGAAGATCACGGAATTCTATCAGGAGCAGGGCGTCCCGCTCGGCGAGATCGCGACGGTCGCCGGCCTGGATCGCAAGGCGCTTGGCGGCGAGATCGTCATCTGCCCGCCGAGCGCAACGCAGGATCTCTGGGCGCGCCGCTTCCCCGACCCGGTCACCGCCTTCGCCTCCGGCTGGATGCGGATCAGGGCGCGGGCGCGCCAGAAGGGTGTCGAACTGCCGCTCGTCATCTCCGACCATGCCGATTGGGACGACCTGCTCGCGACGATCCGCGAGGTCCGGGCGGGAGAGATCTGGGTCACGCATGGCGAGGCCGAGGCGCTCGTCCATTGGTGCGGCACGGCGGGCCTCAAAGCCAAGCCGCTGCATCTCGTCGGCTATGGCGACGAGGGCGAGGCGGAGAGCGAAGGGGAGGCTGCCGATGTGCCCGCAGCCTGAAGGATCAGCGCGTCTCCGCCACGACCGGGCGGGCAGGGGCTGCCATGCCGACCAGCGCATTCGCCATGTCGCGGGCGAGGCAGTCATAGCCCGCATCGCTCATGTGGAAGCCGTCGGTCCAGAGCGCCGCCTTGAAGGCGTCGGCATCGCTGTCATGCCACTCCCGCATCGTCTCGTAGCGGGTGAAGACCGGCACGACCTCGCGCCGCGCCACATCGCCGACAGCCGCCACGAAGCGCTTGTAGCGCTCGGAGTCGCGCACCGAGGGAAAGAATTGCGGGTCGAGGATGGCAAGCGGCGTATGCGCCTCCTTCACCAACCGGATGCCCTTGCCGACCATCTCGCGGAAGGCTTCGATGTCGCCGCCCTTGACGGCGTCGTTGGTGCCGACCTGCCAGATCACCAGATCGAAATGGCGCCCCGCCAGGGCGGTTTCGAGGCGCGCGAGCGTCTGCGGCGCGGTCTCGCCACCGATGCCGGCATTGACGATCTCGATCCGCGATTTCGGCCAGGCCTTGGCCAGCAAAGTTTGCAGCCGCGCTGGATAGGTCCTGTCCTTGGCACTGGCGCCGATCCCCTCGGTCGAGGAGGAGCCGATGGCGAGGATGGTGAGCGGGCGCCCCTGCGCGACGGTCTGGGCCAGCGGCGTGAGTACCGCATGCGACTGGATGATCGGCGTCTCGCGGCAGGAGAAGGTCGCTGCCTGGGCAGCGGCTCCAACCGAAAGCGTCACGGCGATGGCAGGCCAGGCAAGGAACCGCATCGCGGCACGCATCGGCATGGATCTCCCTTGGACGATAGTGCCGCTACGGAACTGTCGATGAACGGTGGCTGAACGATGCGTGGCAGCACAGGACAATCGCAGCGGCGCGGCCGGTTATCCACCGAGCGTGGCGGAAGAGTGACGCCATGAACCGCTTCGCCTGGCTGCTCGACCGCCTTGCCTATGAACCGCGCCGCAACGCCAAGCTGGCGCTGATCGCGGATTATCTGCGCACCACGCCCGATCCCGACCGCGGCTATGCACTGGCGGCGATGACGGGCGGTCTCGTCTTCCGCAATGCCAAGGCCGGGCTGATCCGCGCATTGATCGCCGAGCGTACCGATCCGGCGTTGTTCGCGTTGTCCTACGACTATGTCGGCGACTTGTCCGAGACCGTCGCCTTGATGTGGCCGGCTCGCCACGGCGCCAATGCCGTGCCGCATCTGCCCGAGGTGGTCGAGAGCCTGCGCGAGGCCGGCAAGACCGATCTGCCGCGCCTCATCGCCTCCTGGCTCGATGCACTCGACGAGACCGGTCGCTGGGCTCTGCTCAAGCTCATCACCGGCGCCCTGCGCATCGGCGTCTCGGCCCGCCTTGCCAAGACGGCGGCAGCGAGTATCGGCAATGTGTTGCCGGATGAGGTGGAACAGGTCTGGCATGGGCTGGAGCCGCCCTATGTCGAGCTCTTCGCCTGGCTGGAGGACAGGGGGCCGCGACCGGAGGCGCGCGATCCCGCTCCGTTCCGCCCGGTCATGCTCGCGCATCCGATCGAGGATGGTGATTTCGACAAGCTCGACCCGGCCGAGTTCAGCGCCGAGTGGAAGTGGGACGGCATCCGCGTCCAGGCTGCCAGCGGCCGGCGCGCCGATGGCAGCCGCGTCACCCGGCTCTATTCGCGCACCGGCGAGGACATCGCTGGCGCCTTCCCCGACCTCGTCGAGGAATTGACGCAGGACGGTGCGCTCGACGGCGAATTGCTGGTGATGCGCGAAAGCACGGTGCAGAGCTTCAATACGTTGCAGCAGCGACTGAATCGCAAGACGGTGACGGCGAAGATGCTGGGCGAGTTCCCGGCCCATATCCGCGTCTACGATCTGCTTGTCGATGGTGAGGAGGATATCCGCCATCTGCCCTTCCAAGAGCGGCGCAAGCGTCTCGATGCCTTTCTGGGCCGGCTCGCCAGCATCCGCTTCGATCTCTCGCCGCTGATCTCCTTCGCCTCCTGGGAGAAACTGACCGCGGCCCGGGCCGATCCGGCCTCGGCCGGCGCTGGCGCCGATGCCGAAGCGGTCGAAGGCTGCATGATCAAGCGTCGCGATTCGCCTTATCTGCCCGGTCGCCCGAAGGGCTACTGGTGGAAATGGAAGCGCGACGCCCGCCTTGTCGACTGCGTGCTGATGTATGCCCAGCGCGGCCACGGCAAGCGTTCCTCCTTCTATTCCGATTATACCTTCGGCGTCTGGCGCCTCAGTGAGGACGGTGAGCTCGAGCTCGTCCCGGTCGGTAAGGCCTATTTCGGCTTCACCGACGAGGAATTGCTCGAGATCGACAAATATGTCCGCAAGAACACGCTGAACCGCTTCGGCCCGGTGCGGGAGGTGACGCATACGGCCGAGAGCGGGCTGGTCTTCGAAGTCGCCTTCGAGGGGCTGCAGCGTTCGACCCGGCACAAATCCGGCCTCGCCATGCGCTTCCCGCGCATCAACCGCATCCGCTGGGACAAGCCGCCGAACGAGGCCGACCATATCGAGGTGCTGGAAGCACTGTTGCCGACCAATGGCTGAGGCCGTGCGGGTTGCGTCCATGCGCGCGCAATGCTTGTGATCCGCCTCGCGCCTGGGGCAAACTACAAGCTAGAAGAGTCGCGGCCACATGGCGCAACAGGGGCAATTGGGAGGGGCGCGATGAGCAAGCAGCCTTCGACACGCATCGTCATCGCCGACGATCATCCGCTCTTTCGCGGTGCCCTGCGGCAGGCCGTCTCGCAAGCCATCTCCGGCGCGGAGGTCAGCGAGGTCGGTTCGCTCGAAGCCCTGACCGAGGCGCTGGCAAGCGGCGGCGACGCCGATCTCGTCCTGCTCGATCTCACCATGCCCGGTGTCCAGGGCTTTTCCGGCCTGCTCTTCCTGCGGGCCGACCATCCCGAGATCCCGGTCATCGTCGTCTCGGCCAATGACGACCCAGCCGTGATCCGCCGCTGCATCGAGTTCGGCGCGCTCGGCTTCCTGCCGAAGACGGCCGATGTCCCGCAGATGGGCGAGGCGATCCAAGCCGTGCTCGATGGCGGCGTCTGGACTCCGCCCGGCGTCGATCTCACCGCCCCCGTCGACGCCGAGGTGGCTGACATGGTCCGCCGTCTCTCGACCCTGACGCCGCAGCAGGTGCGCGTGCTGATGATGCTGTCGGAGGGACTCCTCAACAAGCAGATCGCCTATGAGCTTGGCGTCTCGGAAGCGACAGTGAAGGCGCATGTCTCGGCGATCCTGACCAAGCTCGACGTCGACAGCCGCACCCAGGCCGTGATCGCCGCCTCGAAGATCGCCGGCACCGCCTGGGCGACGACGGGCACTGGCGCGACGGCCTGAGGATTGTCCAACCAATGTGATCGCGCCCGGTGGTCTGATGTCGCGCGGCTGTGCAAACGGCATTCAGCCGCCGTTCAAGCGTGGCGGGTTTCAGGTTAAGACGCTCGGGAAGCGCTCCTCCAGGAGGCGGGCGCGTAACAGGATGGCCAGGGGTTCATGGAACGGTTCATCGGCGGCTCGCCGCTCAGCGTGCTCGTCAGGCTGATCTTCATCTCGCTGCTCGTCGGCGCGGCCATGGCTTTTCTGGGCCTGTCGCCGCGCGGCCTCTACGAGGCCGCCGCCCGCTTCGTTCGCTCGATCACCGGGCTCGGCTTCGGCGCTGTCCGTGAGGTCGGTGACTGGGTCATCGCCGGTGCGCTGATCGTCGTGCCGCTCTGGCTGCTGATGCGGCTCTTCGCGGCGCGGAAGTGAGCTGAGCTCCTACAACCCTTCGCCGCGCGCGATCGCGGCGGCGTCGCGGCCGATCAAGGCGGTGAGGCGTGGCAGCCCGGCCCGGCGTGCCTGCGAGGCCAGCCCGGCCTTGATCTCCTTGACCAGCCCCGGCCCCTTGTAGACCAGCGCCGAATAGAGCTGCACCAGCGTGGCTCCGGCCCGGATCTTGGCGAAGGCGGCCTCGGCCGAATCGATGCCGCCGACGCCGATCAGCGGAAACTGTCCTTCGACACGCAGGAAGGTCTCGGCCAGGATACGGGTCGATGCCGCGAAGAGCGGCTTGCCCGAGAGCCCGCCGGTCTCGGTCTTCGCAGCATTGCGGAGCGTTTCCGGCCGCGCCACCGTGGTGTTCGAGACGATCATGCCGTCGATGCCGCGCGCCCGTGCGACCGCGACCATGCCGTCGAGCTCGGGCAGCGTCAGGTCGGGGGCGATCTTGAGCAGGACCGGCGTGCGCTTGCTGCCGGCTGCGGCCTCGTCGCGAGCGGCGAGCGTGCGGGCGACGAGATCGTCCAGCGCGCTCTCGGCCTGCAGGTTGCGCAGGCCCGGCGTATTGGGCGAGGAGACGTTGATCGTGAGAAAATCCGCGAGCGGCGCCAGGCGCCGCGCCAGGATGGCGTAGTCCTGCTCCCGATCGGCCGACTCCTTGTTGGCGCCGAGATTGACGCCGACGATGCCACCCCGTTCGCGCCGGGCGGCAAGTCGCTTGGCGACGGCTTCCACCCCTTCGCTGTTGAAGCCGTAGCGGTTGATGACAGCCTCGTCCTCGGCCAGCCGGAAGACGCGCGGGCGCGGGTTGCCGGGCTGCGGCAGCGGCGTCACCCCGCCGACCTCGACGAAGCCGAAGCCCAGTCCCAGCGCGCCGTCGATCGCCTCGGCATGCTTGTCGAAGCCGGCGGCGAGCCCGACCGGATTCGGGAAGGACAGGCCGAAGGCTTCCGTCGTCAGCACCGGATCGTCGGGGGAGGGCTTCAGGGCGGGGGCCGCCGCCAGCGCTGCAACCGTCATGCGATGCGCCGTCTCCGCATCCATCCGGTGAATCAGAGGGCGGGCGAGGTGGAAGAGGCTTGCGAGCATGCGGGGTCTTTAGAACATCGCGGGCGCCGATGGATATCGATTTTTCGCCGCAGCTGCAGGGTTGGGGCGGGGCTAGAGATCGGCCGGAATCGCGTGGCCGCCATCGGGTTTCAGTGGCAGCTGCGCCACCCAGCGTATGGCCTTCGGGTCGAGCGCCGCATAGAGATGCGGAAATAGCGCGCCGCCGCGCGAAGGCTCGTAGCGCAGCGCTTCGCCCAGCCGCGAATCGTCGATTGCGATCAGCAGCAGCCCGTCCTGCCCGGCGAAATGTTTCGCTGCGGTCTCGGCGAGCTGCGCGCCGGTCGAGAAATGGATGTAGCCGTCCGAGAGGTCGACCGGCGCGCCGTCGAAGCGGCCTTTTCCTTCGGCGTCGCGCCACAGGGCAGCGGGGCATATCTTGTAGATCAGCGGCATCTGAGTTCTCGCGCGGAAACGGCCCCAGCCGGCATAGACACTGGCAGGAGCTTTCCGCAAGCCGTGTCGCGAATGTGGCGAGAATCGGATTGAAATCTTACGTGATAGGGTATATTTCCTATCGCCTATCCCCGCCCAACGGCAAGAGCCCTGCGAGGCCCGCACGATGCTGTCACATGACCAGATCTGGGGGGCGATCGACACGCTCGCCCAGCGCTATGGATTCACCGCTTCGGGGCTCGCTCGCAAGGCCGGGCTCGACGCCACCACCTTCAACCGGTCCAAGCGCACGGGACCGGACGGGCGCGAGCGCTGGCCCTCGACCGAATCGATCGCGAAGATCCTGGTCGCGACGGGCGCCTCGCTCGACGAGTTCATGAGCGTGGTGATGCGGCGCGAGGCCGCGCCGGCCCGCACCATCCCGCTGATCGGCTTTGCCCAAGCCGGTTCGGGCGGTTTCTTCGACGATGGCGGCTTTCCGGTCGGTGCCGGCTGGGAGGAGGTCGCCTTCCCCGGTGCCGCCGACGAGAAGGCCTATGCGCTGGAGATTTCGGGCGATTCGATGCTGCCGCTCTATCGCGACGGCGATACCATCATCGTCTCGCCGACCGCGACGGTGCGGCGTGGCGATCGTGTCGTGGTCAAGACGGTGGAGGGCGAGGTGCTGGCCAAGCAGCTCAAGCGCCAGACCGCCAAGACGGTCGAACTTGCCTCGCTCAATCCCGAGCATCCCGACCGGGTGCTGAACCTCGCCGATGTCGCCTTCATGGCCCGCGTGATCTGGGCGAGCCAATAGAACGCACCCCAGGCGGGCCGTCAGTGCCCGTTGCCGCGCCGCAGCGGCAGAGAGACGCGGAAGACAGCTCCGACCGGTGAAGGCTCGAGCTCGATCGTGCCGCCATGGAGCCGCACGAGCTCGGCCGCGACGGCAAGGCCGAGGCCGGTGCCACCCGGCGTAACCGAGCCGCGAAAGGCCTGGAACAGGTTGGCACGCGCCCGCTGTGGCACGCCCGGGCCGTTGTCGATGACGCGCAGCGTCACCGACCCGTTCGTGGGAGCCCCGGTCACGGTCAGCAACGGCTGGCTGCCGGCTTCCGCGCCTGCCTGGGTGAGGGCCTGGATGGCATTGCGCATCAGATTGGTCAGCACGCGCGCCATCTGGTCGGGGTCACAGGCCGCGGTGAGCTCGGCCGGCACCTGATTGTCGAAGCGCAGTTGCTTGTTGTCGGGCAGGCCCAGCAACTCAGCCTGCTCGGCGACGAGCTGGCGTAGCGTGACCTGCCGGATCGCTGGGGTCGCCTCTGCCGCGCGGCCATAGGCGAGGGTGGCCTGGCAGAATTCGATGGCGCGGCCCAGCGTCGCGATCAACCGCGGCGCGAAGCGGCGGATCTTGGCGTCGCGCGTCTCGACGAGTTGATCGGACATGAGCTGCGCCGCTGCCAGCATGTTGCGCAGGTCGTGATTGATCTTGCTGACGGCGAGGCCGAGTTCGGCGAGGTGCTTCTTGGTGCGCAACTCGCCGGCGAGTGTCATCTGCATGCGGGCAAGCGCGCGTTCCGCCTCGCCGATCTCGTCGGCCCTGAGCGACGGTTCGATGACGCGCTGCGGGTTCTCGGGTTCGGCTTCGAACTCCATCACATTGGCGGCGAGCTGCCGGATCGGGCCGACGATCAGGGAATTGAGCGCGATGTAGACGGCAAGCGCCGTGAGGCCGATCAGCAGCAACGAGATCAGTAGCAGGCTCCAGGAGAATTTCAGCATCGCCCGCCGGAGCGGCGCCTCATCGATGACGATCTCGACGAAGTCTGCCCCGCCGACGGCCTCGCCGACGACGCGGATCGGCATGGTGGCCGGTGCGATCAGCACTGAAATGGCCTCGCGGATCGAGGTCCACCAGTCGAGATTGCGCAGGTCGACGGAGCGCGCGACCTCGGGTGGTGGCATCGAGTCGAGGCTGAGCAGCCGGCGCGCGCCGCCGACGCGGGCGGCGATCGCCCGCGCGCCGACGCCCATCAGCAGCCGGTTCTCGCTGCCTTCCGGCAGCCCGTCCTCGGGCGCGCCTTCCAGCACCAGCGCCGCGACCTGTGCCGCCGCGATCCGGTCGTTCAGCCAGTTGCGCCGGAAATTCGCGATGGAGGGAACATAGATCAGCACCTCCGCCAGCATCACGAACAGCACGGTGACGAGCAGGAGCTTGGCCGAGAGGCCGAGTCGCGTCAGGCCGCGCGGCATGCTGATCGACAGGTCGTGTCTGGGCGAGCCGGGCTCGTGCATCCGTCGGACCTTAGCCGAAACGGCGCAGAAAGCCGATGAGCCGGCGCAGGCCGGGGCTCGTCGTCGCAGGTCCATGGAACGTCAGCGCCGCGCTGCGGGATGCTGCGGAGGCCGCCAGCGCCGGAAAGGCGCCCTCCGCCATGGCTTGGACATCGAGGCCTGCCTTCAGGGCGATGCTCCAGGGCATGATCAGCTCGCCTGCGCCGTCCCCGACGATGGTGACGCCGCGCAGACGCCCCTTCCGGTCGGTGACGAGTTTGACATAACCCTCGCTCCTGCCGGCTGCAGCCGCTCCCGGTGCCTCGGCAAAGGGCCAGCGCAGGAAGCGCAGCGTGCCCGGCCGTGCGTCCTTGGCCGCCTGCCAGTCGCCGACCGATGCGATTTCCGGCCGGCACCAGGCGATGCGGGGATGGCTGGCCCGGTCGAGCGAGCCATTGCGGCGAAACAGCACACTGCGCAGCACCAGCCCGATCTGGTCGTCGCTGGCGAAATCGCGCGATCCTGCTGCTGCTCCGCCGGCGCAGCTCCCCAGCGCGTAGATTCGGCGATTATCGGTCCGCAGGCTCTTGTCGACCGTCGCGCCGGCAGCATCGCTACGGACGCCGGCGAGGTCGAGGTCGAGCGCTTCGATGTCGGGCTTTCTGTGGCCGGCGACGAGGAGGCGTGAAACCTCGATCGCGCTCTCGCCGGCAAGCCCCGTGACGGTCAGGCCCAGGCCCGTGCGGTGGCTTTCGACATGCGCGATCTCGCCGTCCTCGTGCAGTCTCACGCCTTCGCGCAGGAGCCGTTGGCGCAGGGTCATCACCGCCTCGGCATCATGTTCCGGCAGAATACCGGTGGGGCAGATCAGGGTGACGGTGCTGCCGAGCCGCGCAAAGGCCTGTGCCAGTGCGACGGCGGAAGCGCCTCCACCGAGGACCGCGAGCCGCTCCGGCAGACGCGTCAGCGCGGGCAGGTCGTCTCCGGTCAGGATCAGCGCCGGATCAAGGCTTGCCAGTCCAGGCAGCGCCGGAAGTTCGGTCCGCGATCCGGTCGCGATGGCGAAGCGCCGGGCCTTCACCGTGATGTCCCCGACCTTGAGGCTGCCGCGTCCGGTGAAATGGGCCTCGCCCCGGATCAGACGGATGCCCAGCACGGCAAGCCGTTCCGGCCGCTGGTTGGCGAGAGTGACGGCCAGCGCTCGCTGGATATGGTCGTGGATCTGCGCATCGTTCACGCGCGGGGGATCGGCCTGGATGCCGAGCCGGCCAGCCTCGCGCAGGTCTTGCGCGCGTGCAGCAGCCTCGATGAGCGCTTTGGCAGCAAGCTCGATGTGCCGCCCGCCCGCAGCTTCGCGCTCGATCAGCACGACCGGCACGCCGAAGGCGGCAGCCGCCGTCGCCAGCGCGATGCCCCTGGCGCCTGCGCCGATGACGCAAAGATCGGGTGTCAGTACGGCGGGTTTCGCCGCCTTGGCCGTCGCATCGCTCACCGGGTGATCCGTTCCGCCTGCTGTCCCTATCGCAGATGCTTGGTTGCAACGGCGGAATCAAGGCCGATGCGACGAAGGATGCCGCGCTCAGGCCACGCTGCGCCCGTTGCCTTTGCGCTTGATGGTCGAGAGGCTTTCCGGCTTGCCGAACAGATAGCCTTGCGCCCGATGGGCACCCAGCAGCTGCACGGCGATGCGCTGCTGCTCGGTCTCGATGCCTTCGACCACGACGTTCATCTGCAGGCGCCGGGCGAGTTGGCAGACCGCCTCGATGATGGCCTTCGGGGCCTCGCTGGTGTGAACGTCGCGGGCAAAGCTCTGGTCGATCTTCACCTGGGCGATGGGATAGGCGGAGAGATAGCCGAGCGCGGAATAGCCCGTTCCGAAATCGTCGAGGGCGAAGCTCACTCCGAGCGCCTTGAGCTCCTCGAGCACGGAGAGCGTCAGCTTGTTGTCCTCGATCAGCAGCGATTCGGTGATCTCGAGCGTCAGCCGCCGCGAGCTCAGCCCCGAGGCGATCAGCGCTTCCTTCACGGTGTCGACGAGGCGGCGCGGCTCGCGGAACTGCAATGGCGAGACATTGACCGAGACACCGACCCCCGGCTCCCAGCCGGCAGCGTCCTTGCAGGCCTGTCGGATGGCCCAGTCGCCCATGGCGGCGATCAGCCCGGACTGCTCGGCGATCGGGATGAAGATGCCGGCGGGCACCATGCCGCGAGTCGGGTGGCGCCAGCGCATCAGTGCCTCGCGCGACACGACGGTCTGCGTCTTCAGGTCGACGATTGGCTGGTAGAAGAGTTCAAGCGAGCCGTCGGTGCAGGCCTTGCGCAGGTCGACTTCGATCTCGTGCCGCTCGGTCATCTCCTCGGCCATGGCCGGGTTGAAGAACATCTGCGTGTTGCGCCCCGCCGATTTCGCCTTGTAGAGCGCGGTGTCGGCGTGGCGCAGCAGGTCGGCCGGCGACATGCCGTCGGCGGGGGCCATCGCGATGCCGATGCTGGCCGTGACGTAGACGGTCTTGCCGTCGACATCGAAAGACCGCGTCATGCTGTCGATCATGCGCTGGGCGATAGCCGTGACCACCGCGTGATCGGCCGAGGGCAGGATCAGCAGGAACTCGTCGCCGCCGAAGCGCGCCAGCATGTCGTTGCCGCGGATGGCGTTGCGCAGGCGGCTCGCCGTCTCCATCAGCACCAGGTCGCCGATATCGTGCCCGAGGCTGTCATTGACCTGCTTGAAGCCGTCGAGGTCGACATAGAGCAGCGCGAAGGCCTCGCCGGTTCGTTCGAGCCGCGCGAAGGCCTCCTCGATATGGCGGTTGTATTCGAAGCGGTTTGCGAGGCCCGTCAGCTCATCGAAGCGCGCCATCTGCTCGATGCGAGCCTCGGTCCGTTTTCGCTCGGTTGCATCCTCGGTCAGCATCAGGATGCCGCCTTCGGCCGCAGGGGCGAAGGTCACGACGAGCACGAGCCCGCCGCGGGTGACGACTTCCTGGCTCGCAGCCTGCTGCGTCGATTGCACCGAAACCAGGGCGGAGCGGATATCGCGGAGCTGCTCGGAGCTGATCACCTGCCGCTCCACCAGGAAGCGCGCGATCGCCGTCAGGGGCGTGCCCGGCAAGGCGAGCGTCTCCGGCAGGCCATAGAGCGCGCTGTGCGGGGCGTTGCTGACCGCGAGCTTGAGGCTGCGGTCGAACATCGCCAACCCGTCGATCATCGTGTTCAACGCGGCGTCGAGCGTCAGGTTCTGCGAGTGCAGGGCGGTCGCGAGCCCCTTCGACTGCTTGGTCGCATCGCTGAGGGCGAGCAGGTTGCGATGCAGGGAGTTGGTGATCGCGATGTTCGTGGCGACGTAAAGGAAGGCAAAGTAGCCGATATATTTGTAGTAGGGGTTGTTGGCGGCGATCAGTCCGATTGCCATCGGGATGCAGAAGGCCAGCAGTTGGACGGCGACGAATTTTGGCCGCCCGGCATTGCGCGCGACGTAACCCGAGGCAAGCGCGATCGTCGAGGAGACCGAGGTGATGTGCGCGGCGGCGTCGTCGGTCTGCACCAATGCGACGTAACAGCTGTAGCCAAGCACGGCGCTGAAGGCGGTCGCGCCGAGAAAGTAGTCGCGGTCCCAACGCCGCGTCTCGGCGTAGCTGTCGCCCGCGTGGTTGTGGCGCCGATAGGCGATGAGCGTGACCAGGCGCAGGACGACGACCAGCGTCACCAGCAGGGTCAACTGCACGAAGATGAAGCGCCCCGTCGAGACCCAGCACAGAAACGGGGTGAGCATGCCGGCAATGCCGCCGGGAATGATCGAGGCGGGGGAGGAGAACAGCGAGTTGACCAGCAGGGTATAGCCGGTCAGGTCGAAGTCATCGCCCCGCTCGCGCCGCCCCCTGGCCATCAAACGCTGGAAAGCGTCTGCCATTCACTCCTGCCTTTGCCGCTGCGGGCGGCTCGATGCGTGAGGTGTCCGGACGTCTCACGTGATCTGAAGCTTTAGGTTGGCAGAAGTAAATGCTTCGTGAGAGTTTGATTCAATCTTCGATCAGGGGCGCGAAGAAATAGACGCCACCCGTCTTGCGGATTGAAAGGGATAAAGTCCCACAGCCGGCGGTTGCTTTCAGGCGGTCTCCATCTGTCGCTGGTAGACGCGCGCCAGCATGCGGTCCTGGGTCTGCGCGATGCGCTGCAACTTGGAGATCGCGCTCGGGCTGAGACGCAGCATGCAGTCGGCCCAGATCTGGCCGAGATGCGACAGCTCCTCGCGCAGATCGCCGGCGCGCCGGTTGAAGGCAGTGAACAGTGCCGTCTTCGCCGCATGGATCGGCAGGGAATCGGCGCAATACTTCCGGATCCACGCTTCGCCGGTGCCGGTCGGCACGACGGCCTCGAGCCCGCCCGCCTCCATGAAGGTCTGCGCGCTCATCTCCTCGCCCGACATCAGCAGCTTCTCGGCAGCGCGCGGCCCCATCCGCCGCGACAGAATCGCGACCGCCGTGATCGGGAAGTGATTGAACTTGATCTCGGGATAGACGAACGAAGCCTGCTCCTCGGCGATCATCACGTTGCAGGAGCGTGGCGCGTCGATGCCGCCACCGATCGCCTTGGCGTGGATGGTCGACAGCGTCACCACGAGGCCGTTGAGACCGCTGCTGTTCCAGATCGCGCCTTCGGCGGAGAGGCGGGCATATTCCGCCAGCGCCGCGCGATCGTTCTTGGCCAGACAGTCGAGATAGAAGTCGAGATCGCCGCCCAGTGTGAAGAACGGGCCGGTTCCGCGGAAGGCGAGGAAGCGCACCGGTGCACGGTGATATTGGTCGGGCGCGCCCCAGAGCGCGAAGATCGCGCTCTGGATCTTCACCAGGCTGTCGAGCAGCTGCAGCGTGAAGACTGGCTTCAGCTCCGGGCGGATCGTCACCCATAGCGTCTTGATGGCCGCCTCATAGGCAAGCTCCACTTCCGGCAGGAAGCCCGCCTTGTAGCGGATGGCATCGATCACCTCGCAGCTTTCGAGGAGAGCCGGACCGGTGCGGTCCTCATTCACCGTGAACGCATCGAACATGACGCCACCTCTGCAGCATGAACACCGGCAGCGTAAACGAGCTTAACAAAGTGTAAACGCATTCCGCCGGAAATGGTTAATTTCATTAAGATTTTCAGTTTACCTATGGTAAGATTCCGCGCTGATTGCGCGGCGGTGACGCGCTCAGGGCAAGATCCGCGCCTCCCTGCGGGGTCGTGAGAATTTGCAACAATCTTGCGTATAAAATTGAGTTCTCGGCATTAGGGTCGATAAATATCGGGATCTGTCGAATGATGGAGCGTCGGCCAGCGGCGAGCCGGAACGGCTGTCGCAGAACGGGACGGGACCTGACCTGATGCGGGACGGCGATGTCCCAGCCGTCTGTTTGTCGTTGTGCTTGTCCGTTGGCGGCTGTGCGGCTAACCATGTCGCCGCGAATTCGCCGCGTTCCCGCGTTCAAACACCGATGCCGAGTTGATGCCGTGACTCGCCAGACTGCCGACGACGAGAAGCAGGCGCGCCTTGCCGCCGCCCTGCGCGAGAACCTGAAACGCCGCAAGGCGCAGGCTCGTGCTCGCCGAGCGGAAGAGGCGCTGGCGCATGAGCATGAACCGGCGCCGCCAGCTCAGGCCGATATTCCCCGGACCTGAATCTCCATATCTCTACGCGCCGCGGCTTCCTGACCCCGCCGGCCGAGCAGGACCTGACGATGGACAAGATCCGCATCACCGGCGGCCAGCGCCTCAATGGCGCGATTCCGATTTCCGGCGCCAAGAACGCCGCCCTGCCGCTCATGATCGCGAGCCTGCTGACGGATGAGACGCTGACGCTGACCAATGTTCCGCGGTTGTCGGACGTCACCGCCCTGTCGCGCATCCTCTCCAACCACGGTGTCGACCGGACCGTTGCCGGCAAGCGCATCGGCCAGTCGGCCGAGACCGGTCAGAATATCTCGCTGACCGCGCGCCAGATCGTCGACACCTGCGCGCCCTACGAGCTGGTCTCCACCATGCGGGCGAGCTTCTGGGTCATCGCGCCGATCCTGGCCCGCATGGGCGAGGCCAAGGTCTCGCTGCCCGGCGGTTGTGCCATCGGCACGCGCCCGGTGGATCTGCTGCTGATGGCTCTGGAGAAGCTCGGCGCCGAGATCGAGATCGAGAACGGCTACGCGCTGGCCCGTGCCCCGAAGGGTCTCAAGGGCGGTGAGATCGTCTTCCCGAAGGTAACGGTCGGTGGCACGCATACTGCGCTGATGGCCGCTGTCCTCGCCGAAGGCACGACCGTGATCGAGAACGCGGCGCGCGAGCCTGAAGTGACCGATCTCGCGGCCTGCCTCGTCAAGATGGGCGCCAAGATCGAAGGCGCCGGCACCTCGCGCATCGTCGTCACGGGCGTCTCGCGGCTCGGCGGCGCCCACCATGCCGTCCTGCCGGACCGGATCGAGACCGGCACCTACGCCATGGCGGTCGCCATGACCGGCGGCGATGTCGTGCTCGAAGGCGCGCGCCCCGAACTGCTGCAATCGGCGCTCGACGTGCTGACCAAGGCTGGAGTCGAGATCAGCTCGACCAACGAAGGTATTCGCGTGCGCCGCAACGGCCACGGCATCGATGCGGTCGATATCGACACCGATCCGTTCCCCGGCTTCCCCACCGATCTGCAGGCGCAGTTCATGGCCCTGATGACCAAGGCCAAGGGCACCTCGCGCATCCGCGAGACCATCTTCGAGAACCGCTTCATGCATGTGCAGGAGCTTGCCCGCCTTGGTGCGAAGATCCGGCTCGACGGTGATGTCGCGCATGTCGACGGCGTCCAGAAGCTCACCGGCGCGCCGGTGATGGCGACCGATCTGCGCGCCTCCGTCTCGCTCGTGATCGGCGGGCTTGCTGCCGAGGGCGACACCACGATCAACCGCGTCTATCACCTCGATCGCGGCTTCGAGGCGCTCGAAGCCAAGCTCAGTCGTTGCGGCGCTGTGGTCGAACGCATCAGCAGCTGAGACGCGGCGGTTGATTTTCTCGGTGCGGCTCGTCAGAACGATGTCATGTCTGACGACGCCGCCGAACCGCTGAAGCTCGTCGCGCTCGACGCCGACGACCTCGCCATCGTCTCCGCCCATCTCCAGGATGCGGTGCTGAAGGCGGCCGACATCGTCTATCTGCCGGCCGAGAAGCGCTTCGCTCTCGCGGCGCGCCGTTTCGATTGGGAAGGCGCCGTGCATGGCCAGCGCCGTCGCCGGCTGGCCGCGCTGCATTTCGACCGCGTGCTCAGCGTTCGCAGTGCCAAGCTCGACAAGAACGACACGGGCAAGGTGCTGAATCTCCTGGCGATCACCTTCGATCAGAGCGATGAGCCTGCCGGTGATGTGACGCTGCATTTCTCGGAAGGAGCCGCGATCCGGCTCTCCGTCGAATGCGTCGAGGCCCAGATGAAGGACCTCGGCCCGGTCTGGGAAGCCGTGGCGACGCCCGGCCATCCCGACGCCTGACCTAACTCTCTCGCGATCATTGCCGGGGACCAGCGATGCCGATCAGGCTCGACGATAGGGACGCACGCTTTGCCGAGGGCTTCGCAGCCCTGCTTTCCGCCAAGCGCGAGGTTTCGGAAGAGGTCGACCGCATCGCCGCCGACATCATCGCGGAGGTGCGTGAAAAGGGCGATGCCGCGCTGATCGCCTATACCAGCCGCTTCGATGCCCTGGACCTCAGCCCCGCGACGCTGCGGGTCAGCGAGGCCGAGATCGACGCGGCTGTCGCTGCCTGCTCGCCCGAATTGCTGGCAGCGCTGGAAACGGCGCGTCAGCGCATCGAGATCTATCACCGCCGCCAGAAGCCCGAGGATTCCTGGGTGAAGGACGATGCCGGCGTCGAGAGCGGCTGGCGCTGGAGTGCCATCGAGGCGGTCGGTCTTTATGTGCCGGGCGGTACGGCGAGCTATCCGTCCTCGGTGCTGATGAACGCCATCCCCGCCAAGGTTGCGGGGGTGCCGCGTATCGTCATGGTCGCCCCGACGCCGCGCGGCGAGACCAATCCGCTCGTGCTGGCGGCGGCCAGGCTCGCCGGCGTCGATGAGGTCTATCGTATTGGCGGCGCCCAGGCCGTGGCGGCGCTGGCCTATGGCACGGATGCGATCGCGCCCGTCGCCAAGATCGTCGGTCCGGGCAACGCCTATGTCGCCGCCGCCAAGCGCCGCGTTTTCGGCCAGGTCGGCATCGACATGATCGCCGGCCCCTCCGAGGTGCTGGTCATTGCCGATCGCACCGCCAATCCCGACTGGATCGCGGCCGATCTGCTGGCTCAGGCAGAGCATGACGTCTCGGCCCAGTCGATCCTGATGACCGATGACGCCGCGCTCGCGGCCGAAGTTGAGAAGGCGGTCGCAAGCCAGCTCGCGACGCTGCCGCGCGCCGAGATCGCCGGCAAGAGTTGGCAGGATTTCGGCGCGATCCTGCTGGTAGCCGATCTGGAGGCGGCGGTGCCGCTGGTCGACCGGATCGCACCGGAGCACCTCGAGATCATCACTGCCGAGCCGGACCGTCTGGCCGGGCTCATCCGCAATGCCGGGGCGATCTTCCTCGGTGGCCATACGCCGGAGGCGATCGGTGATTATGTCGGCGGCCCCAACCATGTGCTGCCGACTGCCCGCTCGGCGCGCTTCTCCTCGGGTCTTGGCGTCGCCGATTTCATGAAGCGGACTTCGCTTCTGAAATGCGGACCGGAAGGGCTGCGCCGGCTTGCGCCGGCCGCCACGCAATTGGCCGAAGCGGAGGGCTTGCAGGCGCACGGCCGTTCCGTGACGATCAGGCTGAATCTCTGAGCGCCGCCGGGCAGGGCGTCGCTGCGACAGGAGGAGCGATGCCGGCCGACCCGTCTTCGGAAAACCAGTGCCTTGTCGGCGTGACCCTCGACGAATCCTCGCTGGGGCGGGGTTCGCCCGACCAGGAGCATGAGCGCGCCATCGCGATCTATGACCTGATCGAGCGGAACCGCTTCGTCGTCTCCGGCCATGATGGCGGCCCGTATCACGCCCATCTCGCGCTGGTCGAGCGGCGCCTCGTCTTCGACATCAAGGCGTCGGACGGCGAGCCGGTCGTCACGCACCACCTTTCGCTCAGCCCGTTCCGGCGCATCGTCAAGGACTACGAGCTGATCTGCGAGAGCTACTATGCCGCGATCCGCACGCAGACGCCCGACCAGATCGAGGCCATCGACATGGGCCGTCGCGGCCTGCACGACGAGGCTGCGGGCATTCTGGTCGACCGGCTGGCAAACAAGGTCGAGATCGACTTCGACACGGCCCGGCGGCTGTTCACGCTGATCTACGCGTTGCACTGGAAAGGCTGACCCGGTTGGAGCCGGCCCCGCCGCGGAAGGTCCAGAGCGTGCTCTTCATGTGCGCGATGAACGCCGTGCGCTCGCCCATGGCCGAGGCACTGGCCAAGCACTTCTTCGGCAAGTCGATCTATGTCCAGTCCGCCGGCGCCCGGAAAGGCGAGGTCGACGGCTTTGCCCTCGAGGTTCTGGACGAGATCGGCATCGATCTCAGCCGACACAGGCCGAAATCGGTCGAGGAACTGGAGGAGTGGGAAGGTCTCAACTTCGACCTCATCATCTCGCTCTCTCCCGAGGCTCATCACAAGGCGCTGGAGTTGACGCGGACCCTGGCGACCACCGTCGAATACTGGCCGACCATGGACCCGACTCTCGTGCAGGGCGCACGCGAGCAGAAGCTCGATGCCTATCGCGATGTTCGGGACGGGCTGACCCGGCGCATCAAGGAAAGGCTCAGGGACTGACGGCCGTCACTGCACCAGCACGGCCCCGCCGCAACGCACGCCGGTCACCCAGCTATCGGCCTGGCCGAGCCCGATGCCGAGTGTGCCGAGGACGCCGTTGATGAGTTGGTCGAGCGGCGTGACGGCATTGCCGACGATGCCGCCGACCAGCCCGTCGAGACCCGGCACGCCGAGGCCGAGCCCCAGTGCCTCGACCCGCAGTTCGAGATCGCCGACAAGTCGTCCGAGCAGGGTCGCGACGAAATTCTGCGTGGAAGTCGTCTTCTTGTCGCCGCGCTGGATCTCGGCATAGCTGAAGATCACCGGCGTCTCGGCGAGGTTTGTCATCGTCACATGGGCGCGGGCATTGACCTTGGCGAGGCCGGCGACGTTGACGAGGGTCGCGGCTGGCGGGTTTGGCGCGGTGCTGAAATTATTGAATTCGGCCATCGAGACCTGCCCGATCCAGGCATCGACCAGCGCCGGCCTGACGCCCAGCGTGACGCGCGAGGTCGAGACGTCTCCGGGCGAGCACTGCACGGCAGTGAGCTTCGCCGTTGCGGCGGCAAGCTCCAGATAGACCGGGAGCCTGACCAGCGAGGCCGCCCCCGAACCCACGAGGTCGACGGTGAGCAGCAGGCGTGTCTGCGCCGTGTGGACGCTCGCCCCCGTCCGGCCGACGCGCACCATGGCACTGCCGATCGGCCGCTCGCCGATGCCGAGTTTGAGGTTGACGGCCGCGATGCCCGGCAGGTTGAGCGCGAGCCCGACATCGATCTGCCGCTGGCCATTGGCGATCTGCGCGACGGCCGAGACGATGTCGAGCGCCGTGAGCGAGGCCGCGAGCGGCTTCGGCCCGGAAACCGGCTTGTCGCCTGCCGGCCCGAAGGAGACGAGCTTCGAGAGATCGACCGGCAGGCCGCTGGCGGCGACGGAGGCGAGTTTGCCCAGCGCGGCGGTGGCCGCACCGCTGCGGGCATCATTGTCGCGGGAGGCATCGACGATGGCGGAGAGCACGTCGCCCAGCGTGGCATGCGCCTTCAGCACGTCGTCATAGGTCGCGGCGGTGAGATTGAGCCGCGTCGCCAGATGCTTGGAGAAGTCGAAGAGATCGACCCGCGCCTTCACCAGCGCCTCGTAGTCCATCACCGACAGCGAGACGCCGCCTCCGAGCAGGCCGCCCAGCAGGCCGTTGAGCAGGCCGCCGTCAAGCTTGAGCAGGCGCGAGCCGATCGCGAAGGAGGCTTGCGCATCCTGATAGGCGATGGCGCGGCTGCCGATCGGCACTTCGCCCGCCTCCATGCTGGCCTGGATCGGTGACGGCTTCGTCCCGGGTGGAGGTGTTGTCGTGCGCGAGGTGGCGAACGCGCGTCCAAGCAGGAGCGGCGTCATCATTCGCATGTCGATCCGGACGGCATTGGCATTCGAAGCCGGCCCCGGCACGAAGCGGTCCTCCGGAGCTTTCGCTGGGTCCGGCGTGTAGATACCGGGTTGCACGGCGCTGACATTGCCGCCCTGGAAGCCGTTCTGGCTCACGCTGGCCTGCGCCGCGGCCTGGGCGCGCGGGATGTCGCTGGCCGCCGCGAGCGCTGCGAGGTCGTTCGCGGTCTGCAGCCTGCGCTTTTCGTAGAAGAAGCTGCCGACATCGACCGCCATGGCGCCGAAGCCGAGCAGGGCGACGAGCGAAATGGCGAAGAGAATGGCGGCTCCGCCGCGTTCGTCGTTACGAAAATCCCGAAGCTTGCGCATGGCGAGGCCTCCCCAGCCCGATGCCGATGGATTCAGTAGCCGCCGCGCTGCACGACGGCGCGGCGTTCGATGAGGGGTTGCGGCAGCGATACGAGCCGGCTGAGCTGGTCGTAGAGCGAGCCGGTCATGTCGTAGCTGACCGCGACCTCGAAGCTCTGCTGCTGCGGCCCGGTCTGGAGCGTGCGAACCTTCACCTTGGCAGGGTCGATGAAGGCGTAGGCGCCAGCATTGGCCGCGACGTAGTCCTGCGCGATCCGGGCGCGTTCCGCATCGCTCAAACCCGCGACCGAGGAGCGGGCCGCCTCTGCAGCCATCTGCTGGACGCTGTGATAGATGCCGAAGACGTAGCCGTAGCCCATGATGCCGAACAGCAGCAGGAGCAGGACCGGCGCGACGAAGGCGAATTCGATCGCGCTCGTCCCGTCTTCATCCCTTCTGAACAGTCCCAGCGAAGCAATCATCGCGAAAGTTCCATTAGAATTAACAACCTTAGGTTGTATTTCGCGCGTTAATGAATCCCTAACGCGACGGATCCGGCGAGTTTCTGTTTAAGTAAGACCTAGTCGGTTAGATGAAATTTTACCGGCCTGTCGTTCTTGGCCATGTATCCCTTCCTGGACGAACAGCGTGCTGCCTAGCGACCTTTCCGTGCTCTCTCCCGATGAAACGCATGGTCGCAAGGGCATGATTGCCGCGACGGCACTCGTCGCCATGCTGACCCTGCTCGGTGCAGCAGCAGCCTTGGCGAGCCTTCCGCATGGTTCGGCCGGCGATGAGCCGGTCGCCATCGTGTTCCCGTTCTGGATTGGCCAAGCCGAGGCGGTGGCGCGCAGTTTCGCTGCGGGCGACCGCGTGCTGAGGACCGGGCGGCTGGCCTCGATCGTCGTCGTCGCGCCGCGCGCGGAACCCGCCTCTTTGCCGCGGGGCGCCTGGCTGTCTCTGAAACTGGCTGGTCTTGCCGGCTGCCTCGACAGCGCGGCCGTGCCGGGAGAAGTTCAGTGAATTGGTCTCTTCAGGTCATTCGCCGCCGCGTCGCGCTAGCCCTGATCGGGTTGGCCCTGCTGCATGTTCCGCTGCTGGCCTTCAGCTTCTGGATGCGAGGCCAGGATGGCATCGTGCCCGTGACGCTGATCGGCTTTGCAGCGGCGATCCTGCCGCTTCTCTATCGTGTCGCGGGCACAGGCCAGGTCACACAGCTCGCCATCGTCACGGTGCTGATCGGTCAGGTCTCGGCGCTGGTCTTCAGCTTCGCCGGTCACCCCTGGCAGCCGGACATCCACATGTACTACTTCGCGGTCCTGGCGCTGTTTGCCGGCTTCTGTGACTGGCGACCGATCCTGCTCGGGGCGACGCTGACTGCATTGCATCACCTCGTGCTGCAATATGTCCTGCCGGCAGCGGTCTTCTACCAGGGCGGCAATCTTTTCAGGGTTCTTCTCCACGCGGTCATCGTGCTGATCGAGACAGCATTTCTCGCGACCTTCGCCCTGCTGCTGCAGCGGCGCCTGAATGAGGGCGAAGAGAATTTGGCGCGGGCGCAGGAAGTGGCCGAGCGCGAGAGGTTGGCGGGCGAAAAGGAAAGGGCCTTGTCCGAGGAACTCAGCCGTCGCGCCACCAGCCTGCAGGCGCTCGTCTCGCGTTTCCGCAGCCAGATGGACGGCGCCATGATCCTGCTCGACCGTTCGGCGGAAACCATGCAGTCGAAGGCAGGCAGCCTGACGGAAACGGCTACACATGCACGCGGCCAGACGACGCTCGTCGCCGAGGCGGCTGCCGGAACGATGGACAGCATTGACCAGCTTTCGGCAGCCAGCACCGAGCTCGCCGCCTCGATCGCGGAAATCGGCCGCAATGCCGGCCAGTCCGCCGATGGCTCGAAATCCACGGCCGAGCTGGCTCGGCAGGCCAGCCGTGAGATCGAGGAACTGACCGAACGTAGCGAGGATGTCGGTGCCGTCGTCGAGATCATTCGCGGTATCGCGGCCCAGACCAGCATGCTGGCGTTGAACGCGACGATCGAGGCGGCGCGCGCCGGCGAGATGGGGCGCGGTTTCGCGGTGGTCGCGAGCGAGGTCAAGACGCTCTCCGCTCAGACGGCCAAGGCGACCGACGAGGTCTCGGCCCATATCGGCGCGATGCAGCAGGCGACGCAGAGCTCGCTCAGGGCGATCCGCGAGATCGTTGACGCTATCGGCGAGGTCGAGCGGGTCGCGAATGCGATTGCGGTTTCCGTGGACGAGCAGAGCCGGGCGACCTCCGAGATCGCCTATCAGGTCAGGCTGTCCTTCGAGGGCGCGCAGCGCAGCGCAGACATGGCTGGCGGCTTCGAGAGCATGACAGTCGAGACGCATGGCGCGGCGGAGAAGCTGCAGGAAACAGCGGCCGACCTCGCGCAGCAAGCCCAGAGCATCCGCCAGGACGTCGCGCTCTTCTGCGGCAACGTCGCGGCCGCCTGAGCTACCAGTGCCGCCCCGGTCCGACGGGGCCGACGCCGAGCCAGATGCCGAGGCTCGCGGCGATGTCGGCGAAGCTCTCGCGCCGGCCGAGCGGCTCGGGCACGATGCCGGGGCCGAAGGCGAGGATCGGCACATGCTCGCGGGTATGGTCGGTGCCGCGCCAGCTCGGATCATTGCCATGGTCGGCCGTGATGACGGCGATGTCGTCCGGCTTCAACGCAGCCTCGATCCGCGGCAGCAGCTTGTCGAAGGCCTCGAGTGCCGCAGCATAGCCCGGGATATCGCGGCGATGGCCGTATTCGGTGTCGAAATCGACGAGATTGACGAAGCAGAAGCCGCCATCGGGCAGCCCATCCCAGGCCTCCAGCGCCGCCTCGACCATCGCATTGTTGCCGAAGGGCTTGATCTCGATGCCGGTGGCGCGGTGGGCGAAGATGTCGCCGATCTTGCCGACGGTCACGACCGCGCGGCCCTGCGCCGTCAGCCGGTCGAGGATCGTCTCCCGCGGAGGAGGGATGGCGAAGTCCTTGCGGTTGCCGGTGCGGGTGAACCCGTCTTCCGGCGAGCCAATGAAGGGCCGGGCGATGACGCGGCCGATCTTCAGCGGATCAACCAGCCCGCGCACCGTCTTGCAGAGCGCATAGAGCCGGTCGAGACCGAAATGCTCTTCATGTGCCGCGATCTGCAGCACGGAATCGACCGAGGTGTAGCAGATCGGCTTGCCGGTCCGGATATGGTCCGCGCCGAGCTCCTCGATGATCGTCACGCCCGAGGCATGCTTGTTGCCGAGGATGCCGGGCAGGGCGCCTTCCTTGACGATGCCGGCGATGAGCTCCGGCGGGAAAGAGTTCTCCAGATCGGTGAAATAGCCCCAGCGGAAGTTCACCGGACAGCCGGCGATTTCCCAATGGCCTGAAGGTGTGTCCTTGCCCTGGCTGACCTCGACGCCGTAACCCCAGCGTCCTTGCGGCTGCGCGGGCTTCGTCACTCCGGCGAGTGCGCGGCCGGTCGAAGCCTCGCAAGCATGGGCGAGCCCGAGCCGCACGAGGTTCGGCAATTGCAACGGCCCCGTGCGCAGCCCCTCCCGGTCGCCGCGACCTTCGGCACAGGCTTCGGCGATATGGCCGAGCGTGTCGGAGCCTTCGTCGCCATAGGCGCCAGCGTCTTCCGCAGCGCCGCAACCGACCGAATCCAGCACGATGAGCAGCGCGCGTGCCATGCTCACTCCCTGACGGCACCATTGGACGCCGACTCGATATTGAGCGCGGCGGCCAGCAGGGCCTGCGTATAGGCCTCGCGTGGCCGGGCGAAGACCTCTTCGGCCGGACCTTCCTCGACGACCTTTCCGTTCTGCATCACGACGAGCCGATGCGAGAGCGCCCGCACCACCTTGAGGTCGTGGCTGATGAAAAGATAGCCCAGCTTGCGCTTCGCCTGCAGTCCGCGCAGCAGGTCTACGATCTGTGCCTGGACCGACATATCCAGCGCCGAGGTCGGCTCGTCCAGCACCACGAATTTCGGGTTGAGCGCCATCGCGCGCGCGATCGCGATGCGCTGCCGCTGGCCGCCGGAGAATTCGTGCGGATAACGGTCCATCGCGGCAGGATCCAGGCCCACATCGGCGAGAGCCTGCGCCACGATCTCGCGGCGGGCGGCATAGGACAGGTTCTTCTGCTGCACGCCGAGGCCTTCCGCAACGATCTCGGCTACCGACATGCGCGGCGAGAGCGAGCCATAAGGGTCCTGGAAGACGACCTGCAGGTCCTTCCGCTTGGGCCTGACCTGTTTGCTGGAGAGTCCGTCGATGCGGTCACCGAGGAAGACAATCGGCCCTTCCGAGGAAATCAGCCTGAGGATGGCGAGGCCGAGCGTGGTCTTGCCCGAGCCGGATTCGCCGACGACGCCCAGGGTCTCGCCTTCGCGCACCTTCACCGAGATGCCGTCGACCGCCTTCACATGGCCGGTGATGCGGCGCAGGAAGCCGGACTTGATCGGGAACCAGATCTTCATCGGTCCGGCTTCGAGCAGCGTCGCAGCATCGCTCGCGACCGGTTCGGGCCGCCCCTTCGGCTCGGCGGCGAGCAGGCGCTTCGTATAAGGATGCTGCGGGTTGTCAAAGATCTCCGCGACCGGCCCTTCCTCGACGACCTTGCCCTTCAGCATCACCACGACGCGATCGGCGATACGCCTGACGATGCCGAGATCATGGGTGATGAACAGCATCGCCATGCCGAGCCGGGCCTGAAGCTCCTTGAGCAGCTTCAGGATCTGCGCCTGCACGGTGACGTCGAGCGCGGTGGTCGGCTCGTCGGCGATCAGCAGGTCGGGTTCGTTGGCGAGCGCCATCGCGATCATCACCCGCTGGCGCTGACCGCCGGAGAGCTGGTGCGGATAGGCGTCGAGCCGGCTTGCCGCGTCGCGGATGCCGACGAGGCCGAGCAGTTCGAGCGTCCGCGTCCGCGCCTTCTCGCCGCGCAAGCCCTTGTGCAGCTCGAGGATCTCGCCGATCTGCTTCTGGATGGTGTGCAGCGGGTTGAGCGAGGTCATCGGCTCCTGGAACACCATGGTGATGTCGTTGCCGCGCACCTTGCGCATCGCGTCCTCGTCGGCCGCGATCAGGTTCTGCCCCTTGAACAGCACCTTGCCGGAAGGATGATGCGCCGCCGGATAGTTCAGGAGTTTCAGGATCGACAGCGCCGAGACCGACTTGCCCGAGCCGGACTCGCCGACGATCGCGACGGTCTCGCCCTTGTCGATCGAGAAGGAGACATGGTCGACCGCGAGCGCCTCCTTGCCGCCCTGGCGGAAGGCGACCGAAAGGTCCTCGACGGAAAGCAGCGGCGCGCTCATGCGAAGGTCTTCCGCGGGTCGAAGGCATCGCGCACCGCCTCGCCGATGAAGATCAGCAGCGACAGCATCAGCGCGATCACGATGAAGCCGGAGAGACCGAGCCAGGGCGCCTGCAGATTGGCTTTGCCCTGCGCCAGCAACTCACCGAGCGAAGGCGAGCCGGGCGGCAGGCCGAAGCCGAGGAAGTCGAGCGAGGTCAGCGTCGTGATCGAGCCGTTCAGGATGAAGGGCAGGAAGGTTAGCGTCGCCACCATGGCGTTGGGCAGAAGGTGGCGGATCATGATCGTGCGGTTGGACAGGCCCAGCGCGCGCGCCGCCCTCACATATTCGAAGTTGCGCGCCCGCAGGAATTCGGCGCGCACCACCCCGACCAGCGAGACCCAGGAGAACAGGAGCAGGATGCCGAGCAGCACGAAGAAGCTCGGTGTGATGATCGCCGCGACGATGATCAGCAGGTAGAGCGCCGGGATCGAGGTCCAGATCTCGATCAGGCGCTGGAAGATCAGGTCGGTCCAGCCACCGAAATAGCCCTGTACGGCGCCGGCCGTGATGCCGATGACCGAGGAGAAGGCGCACAGGATCAGCCCGAACAGCACCGAGATGCGGAAGCCGTAGATCAGTCGCGCCACCACGTCGCGGCCCTGGTCGTCGGTGCCGAGCCAGTTCCATTCGATGTCGCGGCAGGTCGCGCCGCCGGTCCGCTTGGCGATCGGCTTGCACTGCTCGTCCTTGAGCAGCCAGGTCGGTGGGGCGGGGGCCGGGACGGGCAGGTCGAGGTTGTTGGTGTTGTAGCTGTAGCGGATCGGCGGCCAGACCGCGAAGCCGTTCGCGGCGATCTCCTTGGCGATGACCGGGTCGCGATAATCGGTCGTGGCGAGGAAGCCCCCGAATTTTTCCTCGGGATAGTTCACCACGACCGGAAACAGCCACTCGCCCTTGTAGCGGACGAGAAGAGGGCGGTCGTTGGCGATGAACTCGGCGAAGAGCGACAGCACGAACAGCGCCAGGAATAGCCAGAACGACCACCAGCCGCGCTTGTTGGCCTTGAAGTTGTTGAGCCGGCGCCGGTTGATCGGCGTCAGCTTCAGCCAGCCCTGACTCGCTTCGACAGGCGCCAGCGGCGCGTCGCTGCGGAGAGAGGGCGGCGGAACGTCGAGCAGCGTATCGCTCATCCTCAGCTCTCCCGCGTCTCGAAATCGATGCGGGGATCGACCCAGCTATAGGTCAGGTCGGTGATGAGGTGCACGACGAGGCCGATCAGCGAGAAGATGTAGAGGTTGGCGAAGACCACCGGATAATCGCGGTTGACGATCGCCTCGAAGGAGAGAAGGCCGAGCCCATCGAGTGAGAAGATCGTCTCGATCAGCAGCGAGCCCGCGAAGAGCGCGCTGACGAAGGCACCGGGGAAGCCGGCGATGACGATCAGCATCGCATTGCGGAAGACATGGCCATAGAGCACGCCACGTTCGGTCAGGCCCTTCATCCGAGCGGTCAGCACGTATTGCTTGCGGATCTCGTCGAGGAAGGAGTTCTTGGTCAGCAGCGTCGAGGTCGCAAAGGCGCCGAGCGCCATCGCCGTCACCGGCAGGCAGATATGCCAGAGATAGTCCTTGATCTTGCCGATCAGCGAGAGGTCGCTCCAGTTGTCGGACGTCAGCCCCCGAAGCGGGAAGATCTGCCAGAAGGAGCCACCGGCGAAGAGCACGATCAGCAGGATCGCGAACAGGAAGCTCGGGATCGCGTAACCGATGATGACGATGGCGCTGGTCCAGGTGTCAAAGCGCGAGCCTTCCTTCACCGCCTTGCGGATGCCGAGCGGGATCGAGATGGCGTAGGAGAGGAGCGTCATCCACAAGCCGAGCGAGATCGAGACGGGCAGCTTCTCCTTGATGAGCTGTAGCACCGGCGCGCCACGGAAGTAGGAACGGCCGAAATCGAAGCGTGCGTAGTCGGTCAGCATCTTCCAGAAGCGTTCCGGCGCCGGTTTGTCGAAGCCGAACTGCTTCTCCAGTTCCTTGATGAAGGCGGGGTCCAGCCCTTGCGCGCCGCGATAGGCGCTGCCGTCGCTATGGGCGCCGGTATCGCCCCCCTGGCCGCCGCCGACGCGATCGGCCGCGCCGCTATTGGGGTTCTGGAGCTGGGAGATCACGCGCTCGACCGGGCCGCCGGGAGCAAACTGCACGATGATGAAGGACACGAGCAGAATGCCGAACAGGGTCGGCACCATCAGGGCGAGTCGCCGGGCGATATAGCTCAGCATGCGCCGGTCACGCCTTCCCGATCCGCTTGGCCTTCTCGGCGTCGTACCACCAGATGCCCGGCGCGCCGGAGCCGTATTTCGGCTTGGTCTGAGGCCGGTCGAACATGTCCCAATAGGCCAGCCAGACCTCGTCGTTCCACCACATCGGGATCCAGTAGCGTCCGGCACGCAGCAGCCGGTCGAGGCATTTCGCGGCGGTGACGGCATCGGCATAGCTGTGGGCCTGGCCGATCTTGTCGATCATGGCATCGATGGCAGGGTCGCTGATACCGTTCTGGTTGCGCGATCCGCGCGTCTTCGCGGCTTCCGAGCCGTAGACGACGCGCAGCGTGTCGCTCGGGATGGCGCTGCCGCTGAGGGCGCGCGTGATGATGTCGAAATCGAACTCGTCGAGGCGGCGCTGATACTGCGCCGGATCGACGAAGCGCGAGGTGGCGTTGATGCCGAGCCGCTTGAGATTGGCCTGGAAGGGCTGGGTATGGGGCTGGAGCGCCGGATTGGAGTCGAGGAACTCGATCTCGAAGGGCTGGCCGTTCGGCAGTTTCAGCACATTGCCCTCGCGCCTGCAGCCGGCGGCGCGCAGCATCTCGTCGGCCTTGCGCAGCAGGGCGCGGTCGCTGCCGGAGCCGTCGGAGACCGGCGGCAGCCAGGGCTCGCCGAAGACTTCGTCCGGCACCTTGCCGCGCCAGGGCTCGAGCAGTGTGAGCTCCTCCGGCGAGGGCTTGCCGACGGCCTTCGAATCCGAGTTCTCGAAATAGGAGGTCAGTCGCTCGTAGAAGCCGAACATGATGGTCTTGCGCGTCCACTCGAAGTCGAAGGCCAGGCCCAGCGCCTCGCGGATACGCGGGTCGGCGAATTTCTCGCGCCGCAGATTGTAGATCCAGCCCTGCGAGGCCACGGGTTCCGTCCTCGGCAGGCTTTCCTTCTTGACCTTGCCTTCCTTGATCGCAGGAAAGTCGTAACCCGTCGCCCAGATGCGAGAGGTGAACTCCTCCTGGAAGGTGACGACGCCGCTCTTGAAGCCCTCGAAGGCGACCTGGCGGTCGCGGAAATACTCCCAGCGCACACGATCGAAGTTATTGGTGCCGATATTCACGGGCAGGTCCTTGGCCCAGTAGTCGGCAACGCGCTCGAACTCGATGAAGCGGCCTTGCTCGAAGCGCCCGACCTTGTAGGGGCCGGAGCCGAGAGGCTGCTCCTGCGTCGAGGCGGTGAAGTCCCGCGTCGACCAATATGTTTCCGAGAACACGGGCAGGCTCGCCACGACCAGATGCAGGTCACGGCTGCGCTTCGGCGAGAGCTGCACGACGGCGATGTCGTCACCCTCGGCCGTGGCCGAGACCAGCTCGCCCAGAATCAACCGATAGGAGGGATGTCCCTTCGTCTTGAGGATGTTGAGCGAGAAGGCGACGTCCTTGGCCGTGACCCGCGAGCCGTCCTGGAATTTCGCTTCGGGCCTGAGCCGGAAGCGATAGGTCAGCTTGTCGGGCGAGACGGCGACGCTTTTCGCCAGCAGCCCGTAGAGTGAGCCCGGCTCGTCGCCTGAGCCTGCCATCAGGCTGTCGAAGCAGGCATCCATCCCGGCCGCGCCGTCGCCCTGCAGCACCCAGATGTTCAGCGTGTTGAAGGTGTCGAAGCTCTGGTTGCCGCTGGCGCTCTTGATTTGCACCGTCAGCGTGCCGCCCTTGGGCGCCTGCGGATTCACATAGGGGAAATGCGGGAAATCGGGTGGCAGGGCGAGTTCGCCGAAGGTCGAGAGCCCGTGCGCTTCGGTTTCCTGCGCGAGCGCCGACCCGGACAGTTCCGGCAGGGCGGCCGCTGCCGCCATGACGCCTCCGGCTTCGAACAGCCTGCGGCGTGTGATGCGCATCGCCATCGTCTCGCGTCTCCTTCTCCGATTCGCCTGTCCCTTGTCGCCCGCGAAGGCCGGAACGGCAATGCCGAAGCATTCTCGCCATGGTGAGGGCAGGAGTGAGACGCCGCAAGAAAAAGCCGGGCATGAAGCCCGGCTCGAAACGTCAGCAATCGACCGAGGCGAAGCTGGTCACTTCAGGGTGCTGAGATAGGCGATCACGTCGGCGCGGGTCTGCGGGTTGCTGATGCCGGCGAAGGACATCGCGGTACCCGCGACATAGGCTTTCGGGTTCTTCAGGAAGTGGTCGAGGCCTTCGGCCTCCCAGGTCTTGTCGGTGCGACCCTTCATCGCAGCCGAGTAGCCGAAACCTTCGACGGTGCCTTCGTTGCGGCCGACGACGCCGAAGAGATGCGGTCCGACCTTGTTGGCGCCGCCCTTCTCGAAGGTATGGCAGGCCTTGCAGGCGGCGGTCGCCTTTTCGCCCTTGGCCGGGTCGGCCTTGGCGAGGCGATCCGCGATCGGCGGATCTTCCGCGGCAGCCGGGGCCGGGCCGCCGGCAGCCGCCGGTTCCGCGCTGGGCAGATCATAGCCGGGAACGGCCGGCTTGTGTGGCGCGAACGCGATGCCGGCTACCATCTGGAGGCCCATCACCACGAGCAGCGTGGAGAGAACCGCGCCGGCGATCTTGTTGGCTTCGATATTCATCGTATCCGAACCCTGGAGCCTTCCGCAGCCAAGGCGCGGGAGACGAGATAGCGGTTGGCCGGAGTCTTGAACGGCTCCAGCCTCGGATGCTGCTTAACCGCTTTGCGCGCTTGATTGCAACTCGTATAAGCGCGCTTCGTTTCGAGAACTTTTCGACGCCGCTTCCGATCAGGTGCGGTGTTCCACCGGACCTGCCGCCGCTCATGCCGAATCCGCTGATTCTCATTCCCGCCCGCATGCAGTCGACGCGCCTGCCCGGCAAGCCGCTCGCCGACATCCATGGCGAGCCGATGATCGTCCATGTCTGGCGCCGCGCCATGGAGACGGGCTTGGGACCCGTCGTGGTCGCCACCGATACGCCCGAGATCGTCTCGGCTGTGGAAAAAGCGGGTGGCCGCGCCGTCCTGACCCGCTCGGATCACCCGTCCGGCTCCGACCGCATCAAGGAAGCGGCCGATCTCGTCGATCCGCAGGGCCGTCACGACGTCATCGTCAATGTCCAGGGCGACCTGCCGACCATCGACCCGCGCGTCATCATCGCCTCGGTGAAGCCGCTCGAGGAGCGTGTGGTCGACATCGTCACGCTCGCCACGGTGATCACGCGCGAGGAGGAGAAGACGGAGCCGAGCGTCGTCAAGGCGATCGGCAGCACGATCGCACCTGGCCGGATGCGGGCGCTCTACTTCACTCGCTCGACCGCTCCGAGCGGGGAGGGGCCGCTCTATCATCATATCGGCCTCTATACCTATCGTCGGGGCGCGCTCGACCGCTTCGTCTCGCTGCCGCCGTCGCCGCTCGAGCAGCGCGAGCGACTGGAGCAACTGCGCGCCGTCGAGGACGGCATGCGCATCGACATCATCGTCGTCGACGACGTGCCGCTCGGCGTCGATACGCCTCATGATCTTGATCGCGCCCGCGCGATCCTGAAGTCCCGTGCAGGAGCCTGAGAGTCCCCATGTCCTTCGTCGTGTCCTACCAGGGTGAGCCCGGAGCCTTCTCCTCGCAGGCGGCTCTCCAGGTGTTTCCGGACTGCGAGCTCCTGCCCTGCGCCACCTTCGAGGACGCTCTCGCCGCCGTCAGCGACGGCAAGGCCCGCTATGGCATGATCCCGATCGACAACTCGATCGCCGGCCGCGTCGCCGATATCCATCATCTGCTGCCGCGTTCGGGCCTGCACATCGTCGGCGAGCATTTCCTGCCGATCCGCTTCCATCTGATGGGCGTGGAGGGCGCGACGCTGGGCACCGTCAAGACGGTGCAGAGCCATATCCATGCGCTCGGCCAGTGCCGCAAGATCATCCGCAAGCTCGGGCTGAAGGCCGAGGTGGCGGCCGACACCGCGGGCTCCGCCCGGCAGGTCGCGGAGGCCGGCGACGTCACCCGCGCCGCCATCGCCCCGCGCATTGCCGCCGATGTCTACGGCCTCAATATCCTGATGGAGGATATCGAGGACGAGAAGCACAACACCACGCGCTTCGTCGTGCTTTCGAAATACCCCGAATATGCCCGCCAGGGGGCCGGCAAGACGGTGACGACGCTGATGTTCCGCGTCCGCAACATCCCGGCGGCGCTCTACAAGGCGATGGGCGGCTTCGCCACCAACGGCATCAACATGACCAAGCTGGAGAGCTACATGGTCGACGGGCTGTTTTCCGCGACCATGTTCTACGCCGATGTCGAGGGACATCCGGAGGATCCGGCGCTCCGGCGCGCGCTCGACGAACTCGCCTTCTTCTCCAAGGAGATGAAGATCATGGGCGTTTACCCAGCCAGCGACTTCCGCTCGACCATCGAAGAGCCGGCGGAGTAACCAGGGGGCATTCGTGCCTCGCCTGGCGGTTGATCCGCACCGCTGAAGCGATACCGTTGAACGACGGCGCTTCGAGGGGCGGGTATGGTTGACCAGCAATCTGTGACTGCGGAGGCGCAGCGGACTGCCAAGCTGCGGGCGTTCTTCGCCCGCTACGTGACCTGGGTGGGCGCCGTTCGCGATCCTCGGATCGAGGCCGCCTTCGCATCCGTTCCGCGCGAGCCTTTCGTCGGGCCGGGACCATGGCAGATCCGCGTCGCCAGCCCGTGGAAACAGGGGCCCGGACGTGTCGGCTATGTCGAGACGCCGGATGCCGATCCCGCCTTCCTCTACCAGGACGTGCTGATCGCGCTCGATCCGGCGCGTGGGATCAACATCGGTGAGCCCAGCCTGCATGCGCGCTGCCTCGACTGCGTCGCAGCGCAACCGGGCGAGACGGTTGTCCAGATCGGCGCGGGCAGCGGCTATTATTCGGCCATCCTCGCCACGCTGGTCGGCCCCGAGGGCCATGTCCATGCCTATGAAATCGATCCCGCCCTGGCGGAACGAGCCGCGGCCAATCTCCAATCCTGGCCGCAGGCGAAGTTGATGGCCCGCTCGGGCACGGTCGACGGCCTGCCCCAGGCCGATGTCGTCTACGTGAACGCCGGGATCAGCCGACCTTCCGCGAATTGGCTCAAGGCATTGCGCCCCGGCGGCCGGCTCTTGTTTCCGCTGCAGGGGGAGCAGCGGCGGGGCGGAATGCTTCTTGTCGAGAAGCCGTGGGATGGAGAGCCGTCGTCCTGGTCCGCGCGCTTCATCTCGCAGGCCAGCTTCATTCCCTGCCAGGCGGAGCAGGATGCCGAAATCGAAGGCGATCTCGCGGCCGCCTTCGCAAGGGGCGACATCGCGAGCGTGCAGTCGATCCGCTTTGGCGGCGAGCCGGACGAGAGTTGCTGGCTCGCCGGCGGGAGCTGGTGGCTGTCGACCGCGCCGCCATGATCGGCCGGAGCAGGCGAGAAGCGGGAGCTGTCGCCTAAGCCACCCTGACGAAACGCGCCGATGCACCCCTGCCGCGCACCTCTGCCTCCTCGAATTCCGCTTCCGCAATCGCTCGCCCGAGCGCTTCATGCAGTGCCTTGGCGGTTTCGAGCGTCAACTCGATGCCGGCCCGCGCACCGGCGTCGAGCCCGGAGTTGACGAAATCCAGCGTGATGGCATCCGCCAGCGGCGCGTGGCGGGCATGGTCATAGGCGACGACCGCCTGCGTCAGCGCAAACCAGTCCTCGCCGCGCTTGGCCATGCCTTCGACCGGGACGATCTCGACAATCGATGTGCACATGCTGTGCTCCTCCGATTAGGACAGATGCTTGCCGAAGAACGCGAAGATCTTGCTCCAGGCGTCCATCGTCTGCTCGGGGCGATACATCGGCCGGTGCCAGTAGAAGAAGCCGTGGCCGGCGCCGTCATAGCGGTGGAACTCGTAAGCCTTGCCGTGCTGCCTCAGCTCCGCCTCGTGCTGATCGACCTGTTCCGGACTCGGAGCGCGGTCCTCGTTCCCGAAAATGCCGATGAGCGGACAGGACAGGTCCTTGGTCAGGGTGTTCGGCGAGACCGGCGTCTTGGCGTTCAGGTCTTCCGGCGGCATCACCACGCGGCCGCCCCAGAGTTCGGCGCAGGCGTCGACGTCCTGCTTCCGGCAGGCGTAGAGGAAGGCATGTCGTCCGCCGGAGCAGGAACCAAACAGCGCCACCTTGCCATTGTGCTCCGGCTGGCTGCGCACCCACTTCACCGCGGCCGCGGTATCGCCGACGACCTGGGCATCCGGCACGCCGCCTTCGGCGCGCACCCTGGCGGCGACGTCGTCCGGATTGCCCGGTCCTGACCGCTCGTAGAGATTGGCGCAGATCGCGATGTAGCCGTGATGGGCGAAGCGCCGCGTCGTCTCGATATAGAACTCGCTCCAGCCGGGCAGGTGGTGGACCAGCACCACGGCCGGGAAGGGTCCGGGTCCCTCGGGCTTCGCGACATAGGCGGTGATGGGATCGCCTCCGTCGCCGCCGATGGTCACGTTCGCGCAGGTCATGCCGCGGTAGAATGGCATCGGTGCTCCTCCAGCATTGTCCGACCGGCGCAGTGAACGCCGATTTCAGGCCGCCTTCATGACGAGGTCGGGCCGTTTACCAGGGGCGCGGCCCCTCCATCGTCGAGACATGGGCCGAGACGACCTTCCAGCCCAGATCCGGGAAGCGCACCCAGCTCTGGCTCTGTCGGCCGACCACGTCGCGCCCGCGTACCTTGAACTCCAGGTTCACGGTGGCGAAGTCGCGACCGAGCGTCAGGATCTCCAGCCGGATCCGCTTCTCCTTGATGCCCGGCCCCGGTGGGCGGGCGACGCGATGGGCGTGGATTTCGGAAAAGCCGTAGCCGTTTTCGCCCAGAGCGTAACGAATGGTGTGCGGGCTGTTCCAGAAGCTGGCGTCGAGCACGTCCACGTTCTTGTCGATCAGCGCCTGCTCGTAATGCTCGAAGAGTTCGCTGATCTCGGCAACGACCTCGGGCCGGTTCGGGGTCAGATCGGTCAAGCGGCGTCCTCCAGAGCTTGTGCGACGGCGATCAGGCTGGCGTCGCTGCCGCGCGCACCGATGATCGACAGACCGACGGGAGCGTCCCCGACTGTCGCGCCCGGCAGGTTGACCTGCGGGTGACCTGCCAGACCCCCCTGTGCGCAGAGGCAGGTGATGCGGTCTCGCATCGGTTGCAGCGTCGGCATCGGCAGTCCCCGCAGCGGCGCGGGGAAAGGCGTCGTGGGCAGGCACAGGATCGTCCCGGGCGGGAGCAGGTAGCGCAGCCGGGCGCGCGCCTCCTCGCGCATCAATGCGGCCCAGTTGCGCTCGCTCGCTGAAACTTGCGAGCCGGCGATCAGACCCGCGGCAACGCTGAAGGCCATGCGCGGATTGTGCTGCTCGATCCAGGGCTTGAAGGTCTGCCAGGCTTCCACCGGCTGCAGGCTGCGCTGGGCTCGCGCCCAGACGGAGAGCCCTTGCGGCGCCATGATCTCCTCGCGTGGCGTGGTGCCGAGGACGCGTGCCAGCCGCTCGACCATCGGGCGCAAGGCGTCGGCGACCTCCGGATCGGCGAAGCCGAAGGCATCGACGGCGACGAGAAGCTTCGTCGGCAGGGGACCAGGCGCCTCGCCCAGTATCACCGTGCCGATACGGGCGAAGGTTCGGGCATCGCGGGCGAACCAGCCGGCGGTGTCCGAACTCGGCGCCTGCGGCATCAGCCCGGTCAGGTCGAGCCGGCCATGCGTCGGCCGGATGCTGTAGAGGCCGCAGAAGCTGCCGGGCACGCGCATCGAGCCGCCCGTGTCGGTACCGAGCGCGGTGTCGCATTGTCCGGCTGCGACGGCCGCTGCCGATCCGGAAGAGGAGCCGCCGGGCACCCGGTCCGGCGCGGCGCTGTTGAGCGGCGTGCCGTCGAAGGCACTCTCGCCGAGGATGCCGAGCGAGACCTCGTCCGTGATCGTCTTGCCGACAAGCTCCGCGCCGGCGTCCATCAGGACCTGCACGGCCCAGGCATGGCGCTCCGGCACCGGATTGGCCCTGGCCCAGTCGTGATTGCCGCCGCCGGTGGGCACGCCGGCGATATCGAACAGGTCCTTGACCGCGAAGGTCAGGCCCGAGAGCGGTCCACCCGGCTTGCCGGGGATATGGGCCCGTGGGCCGGGTACGAAGGCGTTGATCCTGTCCGTCATGAGGGTTCTGTCGTCATGCTCCCCCAGGGCAGGCCCTAGATCCGTTCGCCTTCCAGCGCCCAGGCGCGGACCAGCGTGTTGGCGATGGCGATGTGCTGCGGGCAGGCGAGGCCGTCGGGATGCTTGCCGTCGAGCATCTGCAGCACCTCCTCGCGCGGAAACCAGCGGCCGGCCTCGAGCTCGGTCATGTCGAGCGTGATCTCGTCGCCCAGTGCTTCGGCGATGCAGCCGACCATGATCGACGACGGGAAGGGCCAGGGTTGCGAGGCGATGTAGCGGACGGTGCCGACGCGAAGACCGGCTTCCTCCCAGCTTTCGCGCCGCACGGCATCCTCCAGCGTCTCGCCTGGTTCGACGAAGCCGGCGATGCAGGAATACATGCCCGGTGCGAAGCGCGCCTGGCGTGCCAGCAGGCACGTATCGCGGCGCGTCACCAGCATGATCACGACCGGGTCGGTGCGGGGAAAATGCAGGGCGCCGCAGACGGTGCATTCGCGCCGCCAGCCCGAGGTGCCGGGGACGGTCTGGCCGCCGCATTGTGCACAGAAGCGGTGCCGGGCGTGCCAGTCGAGCACCGCCTTGGCTTCGCCCAGCGGGCCGACCTCATCCTCCGGCACGAGCCGCTTCAACGCGACCGAGCGCAGATCGGTGACGACGAGCTCAGGGCGCTCCTTCAGCGTTTCGGCGAGGGCCCGGTCGAGCAGTCGTCCGAAGCGGGGCGAGCCATCCTCGGCCATGCCGAGGAAGATCTCCTCCAGCGCGGGACCGAGCATCTCGGTCTCGCCATGGCTGAACCAGACGGAGAGCGTGTCGCCGTCGATGCGGTTGAGGATCGGCGTCTCGCCAGCTACGGCGGCGATCAGCGTGTCCGAGCGGTGGCGCAGTGCCGTCACCGCATCAGGCTTGTTGCGCAGGTCCTCGCGCCGGTCGAGCCGGTTGACCGCGAAGCCGGTGAGGGAGGAGCGTTCGCGGCGGAGGGGCGCATCGGTCATGCCATCGGTCTAGACCCGCGACACCCTGCCGCGCAAGCGCCTCTCACGCCTGCCCGCGTCCCCGCAAAAGCTGGATGATCCCGGAGAAATCCGTGCCGCCTTCGCCCCAGGCATTGTGCAGTCCGAAGAGCTGCGCGGCCGCCGCCCCGAGCGGGGTCGAGGCGCCGGCGGCCTGGGCCGCTTCCTGCGACAGCTTGAGATCCTTCAGCATCAGCGCCGAGGCAAAACCGGGCTTGTAATCGTTGTTTGCCGGCGAGGTCGGTACCGGGCCGGGCACCGGGCAATAGGTGGTCAGCGACCAGCACTGGCCGGAGGAGGTCGAGGCGACGTCGAACAGCGCCTGATGCGAGAGGCCGAGCTTCTCGGCCAGCACGAAGGCCTCCGAGACACCGATCATCGAAATGCCGAGGATCATATTGTTGCAGATCTTCGCCGCCTGTCCGTTTCCGGCGCCACCGCAATGCACGATCTTGCGCCCCATCTTCGCGAGGATCGGCTCGCCCCTAGCGAAGGCGTCGTCGGTGCCGCCGACCATGAAGGTCAGGGTCGCGCCCTTGGCGCCGCCCGTGCCGCCCGAGACCGGAGCATCGAGCGAGGGGCAGTTGCGCTCGGCCGCCAGTGCATGCGCCTTGCGGGCGCTCTCGACGTCGATGGTCGAGGAATCGATCAGCAGCGTGCCCGGCTTCACTGCCGGCAGGATGTCGGCCCAGACCGAGAGCACGTGCTTGCCGGCCGGCAGCATGGTCACGACGACCTCCGCATCGGCCACGGCTTCCTTCGCCGAGCCGGCGATGCCTACTCCCATCTCGGCGGCGGCATCCTTCGACGCCTGCACGAGATCGAAGGCCTTGACGCTATGCCCCGCCTTGACGAGGTTCCCGGCCATCGGGCCGCCCATATTGCCGAGGCCGATGAAGGCGATGCTGGTCATTGGCGTTGTCTCCCTTGGTTTTCCGTCATGGCCGGCCCCGAGCGTGGCCCGAACGAACCTGACACCGGCTCTCAATTTCCCTTGGCGCGCCCCACCAGGCCACGCGCGACGATCATCCGCATGACCTCGTTGGTGCCTTCGAGGATCTGGTGGACGCGCAGGTCCCTGACGATCTTCTCGATGCCGTAATCGGCGAGATAGCCGTAGCCGCCATGGATCTGCAGCGCATCGTTGGCGACCTCGAAGCCGGTATCGGTAGCGACGCGCTTGGCCATGGCGCAAAGCTTGGTCGCGTCCGGCGTCTTGGCGTCCAGCGCCGAGGCCGCACGCCAGAGGAAGGTGCGGGCCGCCTCCAGCTCGGTCGCCATGTCGGCGAGCTTGAACTGCAGCGCCTGGAAATCGGCGATCGGCGAGCCGAAGGCCTTGCGCTCCTTGGCATAGGCGACAGCCTTGTCGAGCGCGCCTTGCGCGCCGCCGATCGAGCAGGCTCCGATATTAAGCCGGCCGCCATCGAGGC
This sequence comes from Bosea sp. AS-1, assembly GCF_002220095.1. Classification (GTDB taxonomy): domain Bacteria; phylum Pseudomonadota; class Alphaproteobacteria; order Rhizobiales; family Beijerinckiaceae; genus Allobosea. The sequence continues at coordinate 4,450,197 of NZ_CP022372.1, read as the reverse complement.
CCGCCATGGCGATCTTGAAGCCGATGCCTTCCGGCCCGAGGCGGTTCGCCACCGGCACGCGGCAATTCTCGAAGATCACGGCGCGCGTCGGCTGGGCGTTCCAGCCCATCTTCTTCTCGTTGGCGCCGAAGGAGAGGCCCGGCGTGCCCTTCTCGACGACGATGGTCGAGATGCCGGCCGGGCCGGGCTCGCCGGTGCGCGCCATCACGACATAGATATCGGAGACGCCGGCGCCGGAGATGAACTGCTTTTGCCCGTCGAGCACATAATGGTCGCCGTCCAGCACGGCTTTCGTCTTCAGCGCAGCGGCGTCCGAGCCGGCGCCGGGCTCGGTCAGGCAATAGCTCGCCAGATGCTCCATGGTGCAGAGCCTGGGCAGAAAGCGCTGGCGCTGTTCGTCAGAGCCGTAGCGGTCGATCATCCAGGCGCACATGTTGTGGATCGAGATATAGGCTGCGACCGTCGGGCAGCCGGTCGAGAGCGCCTCGAAGATCAGCGCCGCATCGAGCCGCGAAAGGCCGGAACCGCCGACATCGTCGCGGATATAGATGCCACCCATGCCGAGCGCGGCGGCGGCACGCATCTCCTCGACCGGGAAATGCTTCTCCTCGTCCCAGCGCGCGGCATGGGGGGCGAGTGTCTCGGCGGCGAATTCCTGCGCCATGTCGCGGATGGCGATCTGGTCCTCGGTCAGGGAAAACGGCGTCAAGGCTAGCGCTCCTGAGGCTTGAGGACGGTCCTGCCTGACCGCGGCGATTGCAGGCGCCGTTGGCCGGGAAAGGCCCCGTCATAGGGGGTGGTGTTGCCGCGGTGCGGCGACAGGGGCGAGTCGAGCGCGACGAAGTCGGCGGGCGTCGGTGGGCCCTCACCCTTGCCGATGAAGACCCGCGGTCCCTTGTCGGTCACGACGACGTCGCCATAGGCGAGAGTGCCGCCGCCGATGAAGCTCTCGGTCGTGATCGGCGGGGGCGGTGGCGGAGGCAGGGCGGCCTCGCGCTCCCGCCGCAGCCGGTTTTCCTCGATGATGCGCGCGACATGCGCTTCGTTGCGCCGGCGCATCTCCTCGATCCGGCTTTGCCAGAGCGCTTGGCAATGGCTCCGCTGGGCCGCGTCGAGTGTCAGATGCTCGACGACTCCCGACTCGCAGAAAGCGTCCTCCGGCGAGGCGGGCGAGAGCGTGTCCTGCGCGAGGGCAGGCAACGCCGCGCAGCAGAGGAGGGCGAGCGACGGTGCGGACCTGCGCAGCGATCGCTCCATGACCTCCTCCGTCGGTGGGCGCCTCAGTTCATCGTCGGGATGACGAAGCTCGCACCGTCCTTGATACCGCTCGGCCAGCGCGCCGTCACCGTCTTGGTCTTGGTGTAGAAGCGGATCGCGTCCGGCCCGTGCTGGTTGAGATCGCCGAAGGCGGAGCGCTTCCAGCCGCCGAAGGTGTAGTAGGCCAGCGGAACCGGGATCGGCAGGTTGATGCCGACCATGCCGACCTGGACCTTCGACGCGAAGTCGCGGGCCGCATCGCCGTCGCGGGTGAAGATCGCGGTGCCGTTGCCGTATTCGTTGTCGTTGGTGAGCTTCAGCGCCTCGTCATAGGTGTCGGCGCGCACCACCGACAGGACGGGCCCGAAGATCTCCTCCTTGTAGATGCGCATGTCCTTGGTGACGTTGTCGAACAGGCAGCCGCCGACATAGAAGCCGTTCTCATAGCCCTGCATCTTGAAGTCGCGGCCGTCGACCAGGAGCTTGGCGCCTTCCTTCACGCCGATGTCGACATAGGACTTGATCTTTTCCATCGCCGCCTTGGTCACGACCGGGCCGTAATCGGCGCTGAGGTCGGTCGAGGGGCCGATCTTCAGGCTCTCGACGCGCGGGATCAGGCGCTTCACCAGTTCGTCGGCGGTGGCCTTCCCGACAGGCACGGCGACCGAGATCGCCATGCAGCGTTCGCCGGCCGAGCCATAACCGGCGCCGATCAGCGCATCGACCGTCTGGTCCATGTCGGCGTCGGGCATGATGATCATGTGGTTCTTGGCGCCGCCGAAGCACTGCACGCGCTTACCGGCCGCGCAGCCGCGAGTGTAGATATATTCCGCGATCGGGGTCGAGCCGACGAAGCCGATCGCCTTGATCTCGGGATGGTCGAGGATGGCGTCGACCGCCTCCTTGTCGCCGTTGACGACATTGAGGATGCCGGGAGGGCCGCCGGCCTCGACGAAGAGCTCGGCGAGGCGCATCGGCACGCCGGGGTCACGCTCGGACGGCTTCAGGATGAAGGCGTTGCCGCAGGCGATGGCGGGGCCGAGCTTCCAGAGCGGGATCATCGCCGGGAAGTTGAACGGGGTGATGCCGGCGACGACGCCGAGCGGCTGGCGCATCGAGTAGATGTCGATGCCGGGGCCGGCGCCGTCGGTGAACTCGCCCTTCATCAGGCCGGGGATGCCGAGCGAATATTCGATCACCTCGACGCCGCGCTGGATGTCGCCCTTGGCGTCGGGAATGGTCTTGCCGTGCTCGCGGGCGAGCAGATCGGCGAGTTCGTCGTTGTTCTGGGCGATCAGGTCGAGGAACTTCATCAGCACGCGGGCACGGCGCTGCGGGTTGACCGCCGCCCATTTCGGCTGTGCCTCGGCAGCGTTCTGCACCGCGGCGTCGAGCTCGGCGGCGGAGGCCAGAGCCACCTTGCCGATCACCGAGCCATCCATCGGCTGGTAGATGTCGGCCGTGCGGCCAGAGGTGCCGGCGACGTTCTTGCCGCCGATGAAATGTCCGACCTGACGCATGGGCGCCCTCCCTACGAATTGCTGTTGTGGTGATCCCGCCTCTTCCCTACCATTCTCGTTTGCGCACGGCTATAGCGAGAGTGGAACGTCAGTCGTGCAAAAACACAAATACGAGGAGGGAGGCTTGGAGCGCTTCGATTGGGACGATCTCCGTTTCTTTCTCGCGGTGGCGCGCTCTGGGCGCCTGACGGCCGCGGCCCGCCGGCTCGGCGCCGACCATGCCACAGTCTCGCGCCGCATCACCTCGCTGGAGGAGGCGCTGAAGGCGAAGCTCTTCGAGCGTCGCCCGCAGGGCTATACGCTGACCGCCCATGGCGAGCGCCTTCTCGCCAAGGCCGAAAGCATGGAGACTGAGGCGCTCGCGATCCAGAGCGATATCGGCGGCGCCGACATGGCGCTGTCGGGCACGGTCAGGATCGGCGCGCCGGACGGCTTCGGCACTTCCTTCCTGGCCCCGCGGCTCGCGCTCTTCGCGAAATCCTATCCGGGGCTGGAGATCCAGTTGATCGCCATGCCGCGCCTGCTCTCGCTGTCGAAACGCGAAGCTGACGTCGCGATCACGCTTGCCCCGCCGAAGGAGGGCAAGGTGGTGGCACGCAAGCTCGCCGATTATCGCCTCGGCCTCTACGCTGCGCGGGACTATCTCGCCGCGATGCCGCCGGTGACGAGGCCCGATGATCTCTTCGAGCACCGTATCATCGGCTATATCGACGACCTGATCTTCTCACCGGAGCTCGACTACCTCGACGAGGTCGCCAAAGGCTTGCGCGCCCATGTCCAGAGCTCGAGCGTCATCGCGCAGATGAACGCCGTCGTCGCCGGAGCGGGAATCGGCGTGATCCACCACTTCATGGCGGAGGGCGATCCCAGGCTCGTCCCGGTGCTGCCCGATACGGTGCAGATCACGCGCTCCTTCTGGCTGCTTGTCCATGCCGACCTCAAGGATGTCGCGCGGGTACGCGCCATCGTCGACTTCGTCGTCAGGGAGGCCAAGGCATCCCGCTCGCTGCTGATGGGCGAGCCGAAACCGGAGTTGCGGGCGGCGGCGGAGTAGATGCTGAAACAAGGAGCTAGATCCGCCAGGGCAGTACGTTTTGCGGCAGGCGTCGGCCGAGAACATCGAGGATCAGCATGACCGCAAGGATCACAACCGAGGCGCTGATCGCGATGGCCGCGGCCTCGCCCGCGAGCCCGGCCTCCTTCAGGCTGAACAGCACGACGCCGAGCGTCTCCGTGCCCGAAGACCAGAGCAGTGCCGAGACGGTCAGTTCGTTGAAGGCGACGAGGAAGACCATCAGCGCCGAGACGGCGGCAGCGGGAGCCAGAATCGGCCCGACGATGAAGCGCAGCATCTGCCAGAGGCTGGCGCCGTCGAGCCTGGCAGCTTCCTCGTGATGCGCTTCGATCTGGGCCATCGCGGCGAGCGGTGCCTTCAGCGCGAGCGGCAGAAAGCGAGCCAGATAGGCGAAGAGGATGATGAAGGGCGTGCCGTAGAGGCTGACGCCGACCAGCGGCAGCGGCCTGAGGAAGATCAGGATGCAGGCGATAGCGAGCACCACGCCGGGCAGGGCATAGGGCAGCTCGACGACGAGCTCGACCGCGCGCCTGAGCTTGCCCATCCGCCGCTCCAGACCGTAGGCGAAGGCGATCGCGGTCAGCGAGAGCAGGATCGCGGCGACGGCCGCGAACCAGAACGAGTTCCAGAAGGCGCGAATGGTGACGGCCTGGCGGAACAGAACCTCGGCGAATTTGTCGAAGGTCAGGCTCTGCCAGGAGAGCGGCACGCCGAGCGCCGGAGTCAGCGCTTCGCTCAAAAGCGCGAAGAGGGGCAGGCCGAGCTTGACGACGAGTAGCAGCCAGAGCGCCGCGGCCACGAACATGCGGGCCGAGCCCAGCTGCCAATAGGGTTCGAGCGGCCTTTCGATTTCGACTCTGCCGCCCTGGCGCCGCGCGACCGTCATGCCGGCCAGGATGCCGAGCGCGGCGACCATGCCGACGAGCAGGGCCAGTGCCGCCGCCTCCGGCAGGCTCTCGGGACCGAAGCTCGACAGCCGGCGATAGATCAGGGTCGGCAGGGTCAGGTAGTTCACCGGCAGGCCGAGCAGGGCGGGGATGCCGAAATTGCCGACGCCGGCGACAAAGGCGATCAGCCCGGCCGCGATCAGTTGCGGGCGCAGTACCGGCAGGATGATCCGAGCCGTGATGGTCGCAGGACCAGCACCCTCCATCTGCGCCGCCTCGACCAGCGAATGCGGGATGCTGCGCAGGCCCGTCCAGAGCGTGATCGCGACCAGCGGTGCATGGTGCAGCGCCATCACCAGGATGATGCCGCCGCTCCCGAGCAGCGGGTTCGCCGTGCCCGGCTCCGGCGCGAGCCCCAGCAGCATCAGCACCTGCGAGTTCGGTGCGAGCAGGCTGAGGAAGGCCAGCGCTGCGACTTGCGGCGCGATCATCATCGAGAAAACGAAGCCGAAGGCGAGCGGGCGCTTGCCGCGGACATCGGTGACGCCCAGCGCCAGAGCGACGATGGCGCCGATCGCGAGCGCTCCCAGCGCCGAGAAGAACGAGGTGTCGAGCGTATGCAGCGTGGCAGCCGCAGCCGAGCGGCTCGTGATCGCCTCGATGGCGGTCGCCGGCGCAAATTGCCAGCCTGGTGCAAAGGCGGCCAGCAGGAGCCGCAGGAACGGCAAGCCGCCGAAGAGCAGGGCGACCGCGACGACGAGCGCCGGCAGGCCGGCCTCGGAGGGCAGGGAAAACTGCGGCAGCCGGATCCCGGGGGCGGGGTCCGGCTGCCGTGGTTGGCGTAGGACGAGCGTCATCGCGCCGGCTGTCCCGAAGGGGGGAGCGCGATCACTCGAAGATCGCGCCGAAGCGCTTGCGGGCTGCGTCCGACTCGGCCAGCGCCTTGGCGGCGTCGAAGGGCATCAGCTTGATGGCGTCGCGGGCCGGGTAGCCGGCTGGCAGGGCGACATCGGGCCGCGCCGGGACGTAGCCCTGCTTCAGCGCCACTTCCTGGCCATCCTTGGACAGCGCGAAGTCGATGAAGGCGCGGGCGGCTGCCTCGTTCTTGGTGCCCTTGAGGATGGCGACGGGCTCGCTGACGGAGGAGACGCCCTCGCTCGGGAAGACAAAGGCGACCGGCGCGCCCTTGGCCTTCTCGCGGATCGGCATGAAGTCGACGATCATGCCGTAGAGCTTCTCGCCCGTGGCGACCTGGCGCAGGATGTCGCCATTGGCCCCGGCGGCGAGTGTGCCGTTGTCCTTCAGAGCCTCGTAGTACTTCCAGCCGTCCTTGAGGTTGCTGGTCAGGGTGATGGTGTGGATCAGCGCGGCACCCGAGTTCAGCGGGCTCGGCATGGCGATCTGGTTCTTCGCCTCCGGCTTGGTGAGGTCGAGCCAGCTCGTCGGCTGCATCGTCGCCTTGGTATTGTAGACGATGCCGGTGGTGATCAGCTTGGTCGCGAACCAGAACTTGGCCGGGTCGTGGATGCCGGCGGGATAGGCGGAGACGTCGGCCTTGTCGTAGGCCTCGAGCCGGCCTTCCTTCTTCAGCCCTTCCATGGTCACGGAATCGGCGATCAGCAGCACGTCGGCCTGCGGCGCGCCGGCCTCGAATTCGGCCCGAAGCTTCGCCAGGATGCGCGGCGTTCCGTCGCGGACGAAGGAGATGTCGACCTTCGGATACTTGGCCTTGAAGGCATCGATGGTCTGCTGAGCGTCGGTGTTGGGCTGGCTCGTATAGAGCACGAGCTTGCCCTCGACGCCCTGCGCCTGGGCACCGAATGTCGCGACGATGAGGCCGGCGGCAACCGTGAAGGCGCTCAATGCCTTGCGCTGCATATTCTTCTCCATCTCTGGCCGCTTCTGCGGGATGGCGCTGCCGGTAGACCCTGCGCGTGACAGTTCCGTGAAGCTTGTGTCGTAAATGGCCGGCGGGCGCGTGTCACCCGGACGCATGGCCGGATTGCCATGGCGGGCTCGCAATGGCAGGTCAGAGGCGCCACATTGTGGATGACCGCTCAAGACCAGGACCCCGGGAACAGATCATGGCTTCCAAGCTCGACCAGCTCCGCGAGATGACCACCGTCGTCGCCGACACCGGCGACATCGAGGCGGTGCGCCGGCTCAAGCCGGTCGACTGCACCACCAATCCGACGCTGCTGCTCAAGGCGGTCGAGACTCCGGCCTATGCCCATCTCGTCGACGAGGCCATCGCCTGGGGCCGCAAGCAGGGCAGTGGCGAGAAGGCCGTCCATGCGATCTGCGACCGTCTGGCCGTCAGCCTCGGCACCGAACTGAGCAAGATCGTGCCCGGCCGCGTCTCGACCGAGGTCGACGCGGATCTCTCCTTCGACATGAAGGCTTCGATCGAGAAGGCACGCGCCATCATCGCGGCTTATGAGGAGCGTGGGGTCGGGCGTGACCGCATCCTGATCAAGCTCGCATCGACCTGGGAGGGCCTGCAGGCCGCCAAGGTGCTGCAGGGCGAGGGCATCGACTGCAACATGACCCTACTCTTCGCGCTGCCGCAGGCCGTGGCCGCGGCCGATGCCGACGCCTTCCTGATCTCGCCCTTCGTCGGGCGCATCCTCGACTGGCACGTCAAGGCCGGCGGCGGCCCCTACACGCCGGAGACCGATCCTGGCGTGATCTCGGTCCGCACCATCTACGCCTACTACAAGACCTATGGCATCGACACGGTGGTGATGGGCGCTTCCTTCCGCAACACCGGCGAGATCGAGGCGCTGGCCGGCTGCGACCGACTGACCATCGGCCCTGGCCTGCTCGACGAGCTTGCGGCCGCGACAGGCGAGCTTCCGCGCCAGCTCAAGCCCGACGCGCCCGGCAAGGCACCCGCGAAGCTCTCGCTCGACGAAAAGGCCTTCCGCTTCGCCATGAACGAGGATGCCATGGCGACCGAAAAGCTGGCCGAGGGCATCCGCGGCTTCGTCAAGGACCTGCGCAGCCTGCGCAAGCTCGTCACCGAAAAGCTCGCCTGAGCCATGGCGCAAGCGCGGATCGCCGTCGTCACCGGCGGCGCCAAGGGTATCGGAGCGGCGGTCGCCACCAGGCTCGAGCAGGACGGGCTGACGCCTGTCATCTGGGACCTCGCGGCACCGGCCGCCGATGGGCGGGCTTACGTCCGCTGCGATGTCGCCGATGAAGCTTCGGTGGCGGCGGCAACGGCCGCCACGGAGCGCGAGCACGGCCCGATTGCCGTGCTCGTCAACAATGCCGGGCTTACGGGCCCTTCGACCACGGTGGCCGAAACCCCGCTGGCGCAGTGGCGCAAGATTCAGGCGGTCAATCTCGACGGTACTTTCCTGTGCTCACGCGCCGTCGCGGCGGTGATGGCGCCGCGTGGCTATGGCCGCATCGTCAACATCGCCTCGCTCGCGGGCAAGGAGGGCACCCCGACGCTGTCGGGCTACAGCGCCGCCAAGGCTGGCGTCATCGCGCTCACCAAGGCCCATGGCAAGGAGCTGGCCGGCACCGGCATTCTGGTCAACGCGGTCGCACCGGCCGCCATCGAGACCGAACTGCTCCAGCAGATGAGCGAGGAGACGGTCGCGACGATGATCGGCAAAAGCCCGCTGAAGCGGCTCGGCACCGTCGATGAGCTGGCGGAACTCGTCGCCTGGCTGGTGAGCGAGCGCTGCAGTTTCTCGACCGGAGCGGTGTTCGATTTGTCCGGCGGTCGCGCGACCTATTGAAAGGCGAGTGGCCGCATCCGATTGACGCGGCGGTTGCGCAGGTCTCTCATGTCGGGGTCTGACAGGCGGTCCCGATCGTCGGCGGCTGCCCCAAACGGAGCCGGTCGCCATGAGCACACCCTCTGAAACCTCCGCGCATCAGCCTGCTTCCCTGGGCACGCATCTCGTCCCGCTGCGCCGCAACTGGGGCTGGCTGATGGCCGCCGGCATCGCCCTGATCGTCCTTGGCGTCATCGGCCTCGGTTCGGTCGCTCTCCTCAGCGTTGCAAGCGCGGTGTGGTTCGGCGCGATGATCTTCGTCGGCGGCATCGTCGTGTTGATCGACGCCTTCCGCCAACAGGGCTGGAAGAGCCGGCTGCTACACATTCTGATCGGCGTCCTCTACCTCGCGGTCGGGGCGGTCACCTTCGCCAATCCGTTGGCGGCCACCGCTTCGCTGACGCTGCTCGCCGGCTGCGGCCTCGTGGCGACGGGGGCGTTGCGCCTCATCGTCGCCTTTCAGAACCGCGAATTGCCGTATTGGGGCTGGGTCGCCTTCTCGGGCCTGTTGTCGGTCGTGCTCGGCGGCATGATCATCGCGCAATGGCCGGCCTCGAGCCTGTGGGTGCTGGGCACCTTCCTTGCCATCGAATTGATCTTCCAGGGCTGGGCGGCGATCGCGCTGGCCCGCGCCATCCGCTCGACCTTCGACGGCGTGATCACCAAGCGCGGCTGAGGGCTGCGCTCGCGGCTTGTCGCGCCGCTTCACCTTTGCGTGTGGCGGCGCGTTTTGCCACGGCTTTTCCACGGATGCGGCGCTAGCTTGGGCGAGTCTCAAGCTGCCTGTGGTGCACCATGGTCCGGCCTGCCGTCCTTGCTTTCGGAGCCCTCCTGCTCGGCTTGCCCGTCCAGGCCCAGTCGAGCTGGAATTTCGATCGGACCTCGACGCAGATCAGCTTCATCGGCCATCGCTTCGGCGCGATCGTCACCAACGGCCGCTTCGAGCGCTATGACGGCACCTTCTCGATCGATTTCGACCACCCTGAGAAGAGCCGCATCAAGGTCACGCTCGACACGGCTTCGATCAAGGCGGGCTCCGCCCTGGTCGACGGCTTCATCGCCGGGGCGAGCATGCTCGACAGCGCGAAATACCCCACCGCGACCTTCGTCTCGGACAGCGTGACGCGAACAGGCGACCATGATCTCGAGATCCGGGGCAGCCTCACCATCAAGGGTATGACGCATCCCATCCGGGTGCGCGTCATGATCGATGGCGACGTCGACAAGGCCCGGCGCGGTGAGGCACTGCCCTTCCGCGCCAGCGGCAGCTTCCTGCGGCCGGTCTACGATATCGGTCGTGACGTCAACATCGTGGACGATCAGATCGACATCGAGATCAAGGGCCGGCTGGCGCGATGAGCGCGAAGGCGCGATGGCAAAAGGACCTGGCGAAAGCTTGCTATCCAGAAGAGCGCGGCGTCGCGTCAGCGAACCGACGCGCTGGCATCCGGCCAGCGTCGCATTGCATTGGCTCACCTTCCTGCTGATCCTGTTCCAGTTCTGGGTTTCCGGCCCGATGCTGGACGAGAAGCGCGATCTGATCGCGCGCTTCGAACTCTATCAACTCCACAAGTCGGTTGGGCTGACCATCGCAGCCTTCGTCCTGCTGCGGCTGGTTCTGCGGGTCACGCTGTCCCAGCCAGATCCCGAGAACCAGAACCCGTGGCTGCGCCGCGCCGCTGCGCTGGTCCATGCCGCGCTCTATCTCTGCATCGTCGCGCTGCCGATCTCGGGCCTGCTGATGGCGGCTGCGGCGCCGATCCAGATTCCGACGCTCTATTTCGGGCTGTTCCAGGTGCCGCACCCGATCGGCCCGAACCCCGCCATCTACCAGCGGATGCTGTGGCTGCATGACCGGCTTGGCAACATCTTGATCGTGCTGGGGAGTGTCCATGTGGCGGCGGTCGCCGTCCACATGCTGCTCTGGCGTGACGGGTTGCTTGGCCGGATGTGGTTCGGCCGACGCTGGCTGTAGAAGCGTCTAGAGCATTTTCAAGCGAAGTGGACACCGGTTCGCGTGAAGACAATGCGGTAAAGCAAGAGCCCGGAGTCGATCCGCGATTCAAGGAGTTGCGGAGCGGCTCTAATGGGTCGTCTCGGGGCGGTCGTTCTCGCCTGCTTCCGCCGTCACGGTTTCCGTCTTGGTCGGCTCGCTGTGGAACATGGTGCGGCCACCGGCGGCTGCGGTCTGCAGCTTCTGCTTCCAGCCCTTGGGGTCGCTGCCGCCGAGGGCGACGAAATCGGCGGGGCGTGACGCGTCGCTGTCGCGGCCCTGATAGACCAGCACCCCGCCTGCGGTGACCACGATGTCCCCACGTCGCAGCGTCGGGTCCTTTAGATACCAATAGGGGTCGGTTTGCGGATCGAGCTTGATCACGGGCGGCTTCGGCTTCGATGCGACTTCAGGCGCGCGATGACGCGGCCTGGCTCGCGGCGCCTCGTCGTCGAATTCGTAGATCGGTGACGCATAGACGCGCGGCCCTCCGAAGATGGCGCGTGCCAATCCCTCGAACAGTCCGGCTGCTTCGGCACTGGGCGCAGCCGCCGCCGTGAGCAGAGCCATCGCCCCGAGCCGGACCGCAATGCCGTGTTTCACCGCCGCACCCTCCGCACTGTCGCCTATCAACGACTTATGGTCGCGAAAGGTTCGGTTTCGGTTCAGGCGCGACAGTAAATTTTTCGCTTCTGGCGCGATCAGCGCTTGCCCTGTGCCGCGAAAGCTTCCGCCCGGATCGTCGAGAGCGACTTCGCCGGGGTGATCGCCTCGGGGTTGAGCAGGCAGTGGATGATCGCGGGCTTGCCGCTCTTCACCGCGCGCCCGAAGGCCGGCGCGAACTCCGAGGTCTTCTCGACACGCTCGCCGTGGCCGCCGAAGGCCTTGGCATAGGCGGCGAAATCCGGGTTCTTCAGCGTCGTCGCCGAGACACGGCCGGGATATTCTCGCTCCTGATGCATGCGGATCGTGCCGTACATGCCGTTATCGACCACGATGACGATGACGGGCAGGTCGTATTGCACGGCCGTCGCGAAATCCTGGCCGTTCATCAGGAAGCAGCCGTCGCCGGCGAAGGCGATGACGGTGCGCTCCGGGAAGATCCGCTTGGCGCCGATCGCCGCCGGCACGCCGTAGCCCATCGAGCCCGAGGTCGGGGCGAGCTGCGTCGCGAATTTGTTGAAGCGGTGGAAGCGATGCAGCCAGGTCGCGTAATTGCCGGCGCCATTGCACATGATGGCGTCGTCGGGGAGCTGGCTGCGCAGCCAGCGTACCATCTCGCCGGGGTGGAACTCGCCGGGCACCGGCGCCGGCTGCTCGCTCCAGGCGATATAGGTTTCATGCGCGGCGGCGGGGGCGCCTTTCCAGGCCGGGGCCTTGGGCGGCTCGATCGTCTTGAGCGCGGCGCAGAAGCCGGCCGGTGACGCGTTGATCGCAAGCGTCGGACGATAGACCCGTCCAAGCTCCTCCGGATCGGGATGGACATGCACCAGCGGCCGGCCCGGATTCGGAATGCCGAACAGGGTGTAGGACTGGCTCGGCATCTCAGAGAGGCGCCCGCCGACGAGCAGGACGAGGTCGCTCTCCTTGATGCGGGCGAGCAGCTTCGGGTTCGGGCCGATGCCGAGATCGCCGGCGAAGTTCGGATGATCGGCCGGGAACAGCATCTGCCGGCGGAACGAGACCGCTACGGGCAGGTCGAAGCTTTCGGCGAAGGCCCGGAAATCGGCGATCGCCTCCGGGCTCCAGCGCGAGCCGCCGAGGATCGCGATGGGCGACTTGGCTGCGGCAAAGCGCTTGGCGAGATCGGTCATCTGCGCCGGGGCAGGGTGCTGCTCGGTGACCTGAGAGGGCTCGGCGTCGGCGACGTCGGCGAGGTCGGTCAGCACGTCCTCGGGCAGCGCGATCACGACTGGGCCGGGCCGGCCCGAGGTCGCAACATGGAAGGCGCGGCTGATGATCTCCGGGATGCGCGCGGCATCGTCGATCTCGGTCGCCCACTTGGTCATGGTGCCGAAGACGGCGCGGTAATCGAGCTCCTGGAAGGCCTCGCGCTCGCGCATGCTGCCGTCGATCTGGCCGACGAAGAGGATCAGCGGGGTCGAGTCCTGGTCGGCGATATGGATGCCGGGCGAGGCGTTGGTCGCACCGGGGCCGCGCGTCACGAAGCAGATGCCCGGCTTGCCGGTGAGCTTGCCGGCGGCTTCCGCCATCATGCAGGCGCCGCCCTCGGCGCGGCAGATGGTGACCTTCATCGAGGCGTCGTGCAGCGCATCGAGCACGGCGAGATAGCTCTCGCCGGGCACGCAGAAGGCGTCGGTGGCGCCGTGGATCAGAAGCTGGTCGACGAGGATCTGCCCGCCAGTGCGATTAGCCATGCTGCGGCCCTCCCCAGGCCGGATCGTTCAAAATGTCGTCGGCATGTTCCCCGAGCCTTGGGCTCGGACGCCCTGCTACCTGCCGCACGCCGTTCATGACGATGGGCGAGGCGACGGTCGGAATGCTGCCCGCTTTCGCAGCCGCGCTCGGCAGCGCGACCTTGACGCCACGCGCGATGATCTGCGGGTCGGCGAAGACCTCGCCGATATCGTTGATCGGGCCGGCGGGCACGCCGACCTTCTCCAGTCCAGCGAGGAGATCGGTCTTGGCATAGCGCTGGCAGAGCAGGTGCAGTTTCGCGGTCAGCGCGACACGGTTCTTCACCCGCGACTTGTTGTCGAGATAATCAGGATGGTCGGCCAAAGCCGGCTCGCCCAGCACCTCGCAGAGCTTGCGCCACTGCCCGTCATTGCCGGTCGCGATGATGATATGGCCGTCCGCCACCGGGAACACGTCATAGGGCACGATGTTCGGGTGAGCGTTGCCGAGCCTTGGCGGCGGGTTGCCGCCAACGAGATAGTTCATCGCCTGGTTGCCGAGCACGGCGACCTGCGAGTCGAGCAAGGCGAGATCGAGCGTCGCGCCTTCGCCGGTCGCATCGCGCTGGCGGAGCGCCGAGAGGATGCCGACCGTGGCGTAGAGCCCTGTATAGATGTCCGCGACCGCATAGCCCGCCTTCATCGGCGCGCCCGCCGGTTCGCCGGTGATCGACATCGCCCCGCCCATGCCCTGGACGAGGAAGTCGTAGCCGGCGCGCGGCGCATAGGGGCCGTCCTGCCCGAAGCCGGTGACCGAGCAATAGACGAGGCGCGGGAAGTTCTTGCGCAGCGAGGCCGCGTCGAGCCCGTATTTCGAGAGGCCGCCGACCTTGAAGTTCTCGATCACGACATCGGCATGGGCGGCCAGACGCCGGACCAGTGCCTGTCCCTCAGGCGTACGGAAATCGGCGGTGATCGAACGCTTGCCGCGATTGGCGGCGTGGAAATAGGCGGCGGAGAGATGCTCGTCGCCGGTGCCTTCGACGAAGGGCGGACCCCATTTGCGGGTGTCGTCGCCTTCGGGCGCCTCGACCTTGACGACATCGGCGCCGAGGTCGGCCAGGAGCTGGCCGATCCAGGGACCTGCGAGGATGCGCGCCAGTTCGAGGACGCGCAGGCCGGCGAGGGGAGGAGAGGGGGGCATCAGGCTCGATCCGCGCCGTCATCCCGGCCGGAGCGAAGCGGAGAGCCGGGATCCATGCCTGACCGCCAATCGGCGATGTTCCGGAATGGATCCCGGGTCGACCTTCGGTCGCCCGGGATGACGCGGAGGGGGTGGGTAGGGCTCAGAAGAACGCCTGCAGGCCGGTGATCGCCCGGCCGAGGATCAGCGCGTGGACGTCATGCGTGCCCTCATAGGTGTTCACCGTCTCGAGGTTCGCGGCGTGGCGCATCACCTGGTACTCGATCTGGATGCCGTTGCCGCCATGCATGTCGCGAGCTTGGCGGGCGATGTCGAGCGCCTTGCCACAATTGTTGCGCTTGACCAGCGAGATCATCTCCGGGGCCATCTTGCCGTCGTCGAGCAGGCGCCCGACACGGAGCGAGCCCTGCAGGCCGAGCGTGATCTCGGTCAGCATGTCCGCGAGCTTCTTCTGGTAGAGCTGCGTCTGGGCGAGCGGCTTGTTGAACTGCTTGCGGTCAAGCCCGTACTGGCGGGCGCGGTGGAAGCAATCCTCGGCGGCGCCCATCACGCCCCAGGAGATGCCGTAGCGGGCGCGGTTGAGGCAGCCGAACGGGCCGGACAGACCCGAGACGTTCGGCAGCAGGTTCTCTTCCGGCACGATGACGCCGTCCATGACGACCTCGCCGGTGATCGAGGCGCGTAGCGAAAGCTTGCCGCCTATCTTCGGCGCGGAGAGGCCCTTCATGCCTTTTTCGAGGATGAAGCCGCGGATCTGGTTGTCATGCGCGGCCGACTTGGCCCAGACGACGAAGACGTCGGCGATCGGCGAGTTCGAGATCCACATCTTGGAGCCGGTCAGCTTGTAGCCGTCGGCGACCTTCTCGGCGCGGGTCTTCATGCCGCCGGGATCGGAGCCGGCATCCGGCTCGGTCAGGCCGAAGCAGCCGACCCATTCGCCGGAGCCGAGCTTCGGCAGGTACTTCTTGCGCTGCTCCTCGCTGCCATAGGCATAGATCGGGAACATCACCAGCGAGGACTGCACCGACATCATCGAGCGGTAGCCGGAGTCGATGCGCTCGACCTCGCGGGCGACGAGCCCGTAGGAGACGTAGTTGGCGCCGGCGCAGCCATATTCCTCGGGGACGGTGACGCCGAGCAGGCCGAGTTCGCCCATTTCGTTGAAGATCGAGCGATCGGTCTTCTCGTCGAGATAGGCGTCATGGATGCGCGGAGCGAGCTTCTCCTGCGCATAGGCGCGGGCCGTGTCGCGGATCAGCCGCTCGTCCTCGTTCAGCTGCTCGTCGAGCAGGTAGGCATCGTCCCAGGTGAACTTCGCGAGCTTGTGGCTGCCGGCCATGGTGTTCGTCTCCCCGATATTCAGACCGTCATGATCGGGCTCGACCCGACCATCCCGGAAACCTGTGTTGTCTTGTCATGAGTTTCCCGGGCCGCCGCGAAGCGGCGCCCGGGAATGACGTTGTGCGTCACGCATCCACGTCGAAGCTGACGCCCTGCGCCAGCGGCAGCGTGGTGCCGTAGTTCAGCGTGTTGGTGGCGCGGCGCATATAGGCCTTCCAGGCGTCCGAGCCGGCCTCGCGGCCGCCGCCCGTCTCCTTCTCGCCGCCGAACGCGCCGCCAATCTCGGCGCCCGAGGGGCCGATATTGACGTTGGCGATGCCGCAATCCGAACCCTCGTCGGAAACGAAGAGCTCGGCCTCGCGCATGTTCAGCGTGAAGATCGAGGAGGAGAGACCAGCGCCGACGGCGTTCTGGATCGCGATCGCCTCGTCGATGGACTTGTACTTCATCACATAGAGGATCGGGGCGAAGGTCTCGCGCTCGACCGGGCCGCACTGCCTGGGCATCTCGACCAGGGCCGGGCGGACATAGAAGCCGCCAGCTCCGACATCGACCTTCTCGCCGCCATGGACCTTGCCGCCCTCGGCCTTGGCCTCGGAGAGCGCCTTCTGCATGCCCTGATAGGCGGCCTCGTCGACCAGCGGGCCGACCAGCACGCCGGCTTCGCGGGGATCGCCGATCTTCACCGAGCCGTAGACCTTGGCGAGCTTCGGCACGAGCGCGTCGTAGACGCTTTCATGCACGATCAGGCGGCGCAGCGTGGTGCAGCGCTGGCCGGCGGTGCCCATCGCCGCGAAGGCGATGCCGCGCAGCGCTATGTCGAGATCGGCCGACGGGGCGACGATCGCGGCGTTGTTGCCGCCGAGTTCCAGGATGGCGCGGGCGAAGCGCGCGGCGAGCTTCTGGCCGACTTCCTTGCCCATGCGGGTCGAGCCGGTGGCCGAGACGACCGGAACGCGATGATCCTGGACCAGGATGTCGCCGAGCTCGCGGCCGCCGATCAGGACTTCCGACAAGCCGATCGGAGCCTCGGGGCCGAAGCGCTTCATCGTCTTCTCGACGATAGCCTGCACGGCGAGCGCCGTGAGCGGGGTCTTCTCGGAAGGCTTCCAGACGACGCTGTCGCCGCAGACAAAGGCGAGCGCCGCATTCCACGACCAGACCGCGACCGGGAAGTTGAAGGCCGAGATCACGCCGCAGATGCCGATCGGGTGCCAGGTCTCCATCATGCGATGGTTCGGGCGCTCGGTGGCGACGGTCAGGCCGTAGAGCTGGCGCGACAGGCCGACGGCGAAATCGCAGATATCGATCATCTCCTGGACCTCGCCGAGGCCCTCGGAGGTGACCTTGCCGGCTTCCAGCGTCACCAGCAGGCCGAGATCGGTCTTGGCGGCGCGCAACTCCTCGCCGAGCAGGCGGACGAACTCGCCGCGTCGCGGCGCCGGCACCTTGCGCCAGGCGAGGTAGGCGGACTGGGCCCGACCGATCGCGGCCTCGGCCTCGACAGGGCTGGTCTCACGCAGGGTCACGACGGTCTCGCCAGTGATCGGCGAACGGGCCGAGAGGCCAGCATCGGCATAGGCGCTCTCGGAAACGCCGAGGCGCTTGAGCAGGGCGAGCGTGTCTTTCGGCAGGGATGTGGCCATCTGTGTCTTCCAGCGGTCGCGGGCAAGGGCCCTGGGGCGCATGACATAAGGGCGCGGAAACCAGGGTCGCCGCGCTCAGGCCGGGAGAATGCCCTCTTTCCTATCGATGGGGCAACCGATATGTTCTCACCACTTGATGAGTTTTGATCATGGATGATGCCTTCGTTCCTGGCCGCCTTTCCGTGCCCTCCCTATCCGCGCTCGCGGCGTTCGAGGCCGCGGCCCGGCATGGCAGCTTCACCCGCGCCGCCGAGGAGCTGAACCTGACGCAAGGGGCCGTCAGCCGGCAGGTCGCCCATCTCGAGGAGGTGCTCGGCGTCAGTCTGTTCGAGCGCGTCAAGAAGCGCGTCAGCCTCACTGTCGCCGGTGCGGCCTATGCTGTGGAGGTTCGCGATGGCTTGTCACGGCTTGCCGCTGCCACCGTCTCCGCCATGGCTTTCCGGGGCGCGGCTGGCGTGCTCAACCTCGCGATCCTGCCGACCTTCGGCACGCGCTGGCTGATCCCGCGTCTGCCGCGTTTCATCGAAGCCCATCCCGGTATCACGATCAATTTCGCCACCAAGCTCGTGCCCTTCGACTTCGGCCGCGAGCCGCTCGACGCCGCGGTCCATTTTGGCGACCCGGTCTGGCCCGGGGCTCGGCTGCACCGTCTGATGGGAGAGGAGATCGTGCCGGTCGCCTCGCCAGCCCTCGTCGCCCGCTTCGGCCTTTCGGAGCCGGCCGACATGCTGAAGGCGCCGCTGTTGCAGCAATCGACGCGGCCCCGCGCCTGGGCCAACTGGCTGGAAGAACAGGGCCTGCCGCCGCAGCGGGCCTTGATGGGGCCGCGCTTCGAGCAGTTCGCCATGGTTTCGCAGGCGGCAGTGGCGGGGCTCGGTCTCGCCATCGTGCCGCGGTTCCTCGTCGAGGAGGAATTGCGCTCGGGGGCGCTCGTCATCCCGGTCGACCGGTCCTTGGTCGGGCAGGAAGGCTATTATCTCGTCTATCCGGAGGAGAAGGCGAACCTACCGACCGTCACCGCGTTCCGGGATTGGCTCCTGGCGGAGTTCGCCTCTTCGACTTAGCCTCTCGACAAGCGCCGCCTCTCGGGTCATTCATGCGCAGAATTCACCAACCGGCTCTCTTCAGGGCCGCCGCGCGAGGCTCGCCATGTCGTCCGTCTCCGAAACCGCCGATGTCGTGATTTGCGGCGGCGCCGCGATCGGCTCCTCGGTTGCCTACCACCTTGCTGCCGAGCCAGGCTTCTCAGGCAAGGTCTTGGTCATCGAGAAGGATCCGACCTATCGCTATTCGGCTTCGGCGCTTTCGGCGGCCTCGATCCGTCAGCAGTTCTCAAGCGCGGTGAACATCCGCATCTCGCTCTTCGGCATCGACTTCCTGCGCAATATCGGCCGCCACCTTTCGGTCGATGGCGAGGTGCCGGCGATCGATCTTCACGAGGGCGGTTATCTTTATCTCGCCGGGGAGGAAGGGCAGAAGATTCTCGAAGCCAACCAGAGGCTTCAGCAGCAGGAGGGAGCCGATATCGCGCTCTATGCTGCGGATATGCTGCGCAGCAAATTCCCGTGGCTGAACACTTCGGATCTCGCCTGCGGCACGTTTGGCGTCAGCGGCGAGGGCTGGTTCGATGGCTGGGCTTTGCTGCAGGCGTTCCGCAAGAAGGCGCGCAGTCTCGGCATCGAATATCGGCAGGGCGAGGTCGCCCGCTACCTCACGGAGAACGGCCGCATCACCGGCGTCGAGCTCGCCGATGGCAGCCGCATCGCCTGCGGCTCGGTGGTCAACGCCAGTGGCACCCATGGCGCGAAGCTGGCGGCGACGGCGGGCGTTTCGATCCCGGTGAAGTCGATGAAGCGCTATGTCTTCACCTTCACCTGCAAGGGCGATGTCGGGAACTGCCCGTTGCTGATCGATACCGCCGGCGCCTGGTGCCGGCCGGAAGGCCAGCGCACGGCGGAAGGCCAGCTCTTCATCGGCAGCTGCTCACCATTGACCCCCGAACAGGATGTCGAATGGGTCGAGACCGACCCGGCGGCCGAAGACGTCGACTGGCCGTTCTTCGAGGAGGCGGTCTGGGCGCCGCTGGCGCACCGCATCCCGGCTTTCGAAGAGATCAGGCCCGGTCGCGCCTGGGCTGGCCCCTACGATATGTGTGGGCTCGACCATAACGCCATCGTGGGGCCGGCAGTCGGTGTCCCGAATCTCTATCTTGCCAATGGCTTCTCGGGCCACGGCCTGCAGCAGTCGCCGGCGGTCGGACGCGGCATTGCCGAGCACATCGCGCATGGCAGCTATCGCTCGCTCGACCTTGCCGATCTCGGTCATGAGCGCATCGTGGCGGGCAGGCCGCTTGCGGAGGCCAACATCATCTGACGAGGAGGCCGCATGGTCGATCCCGCTTTCGTCCAGACCATGGCCCGCTACAATGCCTGGCAGAACCGCAGCCTGATGGCGGCTGCGGACGGGTTGACCGACGAGGCTCGCAAGCTCGACCGCGGCGCCTTCTTCAAGTCGATCCACGGCACCTTCAACCATGTCCTCT
This sequence comes from Bosea sp. AS-1, assembly GCF_002220095.1. GTDB lineage: Bacteria > Pseudomonadota > Alphaproteobacteria > Rhizobiales > Beijerinckiaceae > Allobosea. Next base: position 4,430,584 of record NZ_CP022372.1, on the reverse strand, counting down.
GGGGCGATGAGACTTGGCTCAGCCGCCTTGCCGGCAGCGAGAAGCCTTCCGTCGGCGGCCGCGATTCGGCGGCTTATTTCGAAGGCTGGGCACAGTTCTGCGCACGCCGGCGCCAGCGCGACCAGTTCATTCTGGACTGGGCGGACAAGGTCACGGCTGACTGGCTGCGCGGCACGCTGATCTGGTATTCGGGTGCTGCCGGTCGCGAGATGGGCAGGCCGCGTGGCTTCGTGATCGCGCATTTCTTCAACCACCAGACCCATCATCGCGGCCAGATCCACGGCATGCTGACCGCGGCGGGAGCGAAGCCCGACGATACCGATCTTTTCCTCGTCGACGAGCGGCGTTGAGGGGCGTTTCGTTTCAAACGCGGGTTATCCCGGCTCTGCGCTTCGCTTCGGCCGGGACGACCCGCGTTTGGAGCTCGATCTCGAAAGCCTCGATTCAACGCTCTCGGCTGCGTCCTCATCCTCGCCCCGATCGGGCGGCACAGCGGCTGTCGCATGCTGGCTGAGCCGCTGAAACAGGCCGAGGCCGACCAGCGCGAGGACGGCTAACAGCACCAGCAGGCCGGGATAGACGATTTCGCTCATCGTCTCGCGGGTGGTCTTGGCGACCAGGACCAGCGCTTCCAGCGACAGCGCCACGATCATGATCGACATGAACTTGGTCAACGAACCGCGGGCCTCGGCAGGGCGGCGCATCTCGCGATCCGCCACCACCTCCTCCTCGAACAGAAACTTGCCGACATCCGCGACGGCGACGGCGATGATGACGAGGCCGATCGCGTCCAGCATGCCGTCGAGCGCATTCTCGCCGGTCCAGTAGCCGGTGGCCGTGCGCCAGACCGCGACGCCGATCAACATCACCGAGGCGCCGAGCAGCGCGAAGGAAATCACAGTGTAGAGCATGCGGCTGAAGAGCGTCATGCTTCCCCCTTTGCGTTTGCAGCCCACAACCGCTGGGGCTTCCGCGGGTTCCGCCCGGAGCGCCGCCCGACCCGTATCCATCGCGGCGCTGCATGGCCGCCTTGGCGATGCCGTCAATTGTTTGGTGCGACGATCCATGCTCCAAGCGCGGGATCCTGCTGGAGCGCTCGCCCATGCCCGAGATGACGACACTCGCGACCTTTGCCCTGATCGCGCTCGGCATGGTGCTCACGCCGGGGCCGAACATGATCTACCTGATCTCGCGCTCGATCGCACAGGGCAGGGCAGCGGGGCTGATCTCGCTAGGCGGCGTCATCCTCGGCTTCTTCGTCTACATGTTCTGCGCGGCCTTCGGCATCACGGCGCTGCTCTTCGCCGTGCCTTATGCCTATGACGCGCTGCGGCTCGGCGGGGCCGCCTATCTGCTCTGGCTCGCCTGGCAGGCGGTGCGCCCCGGTGGACGCTCGCCCTTTCATTTGCGCGATCTGCCGCATGATGGGCCGCGCAAGCTCTTCGCCATGGGCCTGCTGACCAGCCTGCTCAACCCGAAGATCGCGATGCTCTATCTCGCCTTGCTGCCGCAGTTCATCGATCCGGCCGCCGGCCATGTGCTGAGCCAGTCGATCGTGCTGGGCTTCACCCAGATCGTCATCAGTGGCAGTGTGAACGCGCTGATCGCGATGGCCGCCGGCGGCATTGCGCTGTTCCTCAAGACGCGGCCTTTCTGGTCGCTGGTGCAGCGCTGGTTGATGGGCACGGTGCTCGCCGGCTTTGCCCTGCGCATGGCGATGGAAGCGCGCCGCTGATCGCCGCCGATGAGCGCCCTCGAAACCGCCACGGATACAAGCCCGCCGAGCCTGCCAAACCTGTTCACCGGCTTTCTCAAGATCGGGCTGATGGGTTTTGGTGGCGTCGGGCCGGTGGCGCGCCACATCATCGTCGCGGAACGCAACTGGCTCGATGACCGTGCCTATGCTGAGCTGATGGGCATCTGCCAGGCCCTGCCCGGCGCCAACACTGTCAACGCCGCTGTCATGCTGGGAGATCGCTTTCGCGGGGCAGCGGGAGCGCTGACCTGCGTTTTCGCCCTGATGGCGATGCCTTTGCTCTCGCTAGTCGCGATCGCAAACATCTATGACGCGGTCTCCGACCATCCGCTGGCGCAGGTCGCGCTGACCGGCGCGGCCGCCAGCGCCGCCGGCCTCATCCTCGGCACGTCGGCGCGCCTGCTCGCCAAGGCCGGGCTCGCGCGCTGGGCCTGGATCATGTCGGCTGCGGCCTTCCTCGCCGTTGGGGTGCTACGGCTGCCCATGCTGCCGACTTTGCTGGTGCTCGTGCCGCTCGGCCTCGTCGCAGCCTCGCTCGGAGCACGGCGGTTCTGATGGAACGCAGCGTCTTCAGCCAGCTCATCGTCACCTTCGGCACGATTTCGCTGATGGCGATCGGCGGTGCCAATGCGGTGGTGCCCGAGGTCCATCGGCAGATCGTCGAAATCCTCGGCTGGATGGATGCGCCGACCTTCGCCCGCCTCTTCGCCATCGCCCAGACGGCGCCGGGGCCGAACGTGATGCTCGCGAGCATCGTTGGCTGGCATGTCGCCGGCACGAGCGGCCTGCTCGTTGCGACCGCGGCGATGCTGCTGCCGTCGTCGGTACTGGCGCTCGCCTGCAGCCGCGGCTTGCAGCGTTTCAGCGACAACCGCATCGTCCGGATCGTGACGCTGGCGCTGGTGCCGATCGCGCTCGGGCTGATGCTGGCGAGCGGCGCGGTCGCGGCGCTGGCGGCCGACGCCGGCCTCTTCGGCTTTGCGATCACGGCGGCGACTGCTTTCGTCACCTATCGCTCGAAGGTCAATCCGCTCGTGCCGATGGCGGCGGGCACCGCCGTCTACGTCGCGGCCTGGTCCGCCGGCCTCCTCTGACTCTGGCGACATGCACGGCATGAATGGCTTCGCCGCGGCCATCTCCCATTGTCGCAGCTGGCTCAACCATTAAGCTGCTCGCATTGTCCCATCCGGAACGAATGCGAGTAAGCCGATGAGCGCTTTGACCCCCGAGGAACAGAAGGTCACGGAGTGGCTGGCGAACCGCAAGGAGGGCATGGTCGCCCTGCTGCGCGAACTCGTCGACACCGACTCGGGCTCCTACGACAAGGCCGGCGTCGATGCGGCGGGCGAGGTCGTCGCTCGCTTCCACAAGGCCAACGGGCTCGATGTCGAGATCGTGCCGGACAGCCGCTTCGGCGATGCCGTCAAAGCCCGCCTGCCGAATCCCACAGCCAATGATCAGCGCCCCGTGCTGCTGCTTGGTCATCGCGACACCGTCTTCCCAAAGGGCGAGCCGACGCGCCGGCCCTTCACCATCAAGGGCTCGCAGGCCTATGGCCCGGGCGTGGCCGACATGAAGAGCGGCGTCGTGATTTCGGCCTTCGTCGCCGCTGCCTTCGCCGAATGCGGCGGCATCGCCGCGCCGCTGCTGATGCTGACCACCAGCGACGAGGAGATCGGTTCGCCGTCATCCCGCCCGGTGATCGAGGCGGCGGCGCGCGAGTCGCGCTGCGTCTTCAATGCCGAGCCGAGCCGCCTGCCGGCCGGCACCGAATTCGCGAAGGATCACAAGCAGTCCGTCACCAGCGGCCGCAAGGGTGGCGTCTTCATGCGTGCCGAGTTCATCGGAAAGCCGGCCCATTCCGGTGCCAATTACGAGAAAGGCGCCTCGGCGATCGTCGATCTCGGCATCAAGATTCCGAAGCTCCAGGGCCTCACCGATCTGGAAAAGGGCATCACGGTCAATGTCGGGCTGATCGGCGGCGGCCAGACCGTCAACACCATCGCTCCGAATGCCTGGTGCGAGATCGATCTGCGCTATGTCACGGCCGCCCAGCGCGACGAGATGGTCGGCAAGATCAAGGCGATCGTCGAGAAGCCGGAGGTTGCCGGCACCAGTGCAGTTCTCTCGATCAAAGGCGAGTTCCTGCCGCTCGAGCGCTCCTCGGAATCGGCCGCGCTCTACGACACCTATCGCGAGGCGGCCGCCGCCTTCGGCATCGGCGTTACGGCCGAGTTCACCGGCGGCTGCGCCGATTCCGGCTTCACTGCCGCGCAGGGCACTCCGACGCTCTGCAGCGTCGGCCCGATCGGCGGCATGGCGCATACCCCGGACGAGTTCCTTGAGATCGAGAGCATCGTTCCGGCGGCGCAGGTGCTGGCACTCGCCGTGATGCGCGCTGCCGCCAAGGTAGGCTGATCATCAACGGCAGAGCAGCGCGATCTTGCGCTGGAGCGAGAATTCGTCCTCGCTCAGCCGGTCGGTCAGTACATGCAACCAGTTGAAGCCGACCCAGAGTTCGAGCCGGTCGTCGACCTCCTCGATGGCGATCTCGCCGCGCTCGGCTGCGCGCAGGAACATCCGGCGCGGTGAGGCGAGGCGCTCCGGCATGAACTTGAAGCGCAGTGCGGCGAGCGCTGTCTCGCTGCTCTGCGCTTCTGCGATGAGCCCACGGAAGACGCGCCCGGCCGCATCCTCGCGCCAGAAGCGCCAGAGGTCCTTGGTGTAGCGCAGCAGATCGCCGCGCAAGGAACCTGTGTCGGGCAGGGGGATGGCTGCGTCTTTCTCGACGCCATAGATCGCGATGAACAGCTCGGCCTTGTTCGGCCACCAGCGATAGATCGTCGGCTTGCCGGCGCCGGCCCGGCGCGCGACCTCCTCGATCGAGAAACCGGCATAGCCCTTCTCCGCCAGCAGGTCCCGCGCCGCCGCCTTTACCGCGGCTTCGGTCTCAGGGCTGCGGCGGGCACCGATCGAGGCGCGCCGTTTCGGCTTGGGCTCCATGCGTTCGAACCTCGTCTGCTTTGGACCTTGTTGACATAACGAAACGGGCCGTTTAGATCAACTTATAGAAACGGAACGTTTCGTTATGTGGAGCCGCCCGATGACCGTGTCTCTTCCTTCCCGCCTTGCCTCGCGCCTGCGTTTCCTGATCGTCGCGATCGTCGGGGCCTACGCCGCCATCAACCTCGTGCTGGCGGCGCTGGCGCCTTTCACTGCGGGTTGGCCGATTTTCGGCGTCACGGCGCTGGCCGTGCCACCGATGGTGCTGGCGATGGTCTACGGCGTGATTCCGATCGCCTTCCGCTTCGGCGCCCCGCGCTGAGGGTGCCTCAGAAAGCCTCTTCCCAATCGCGGCTGAGGCGCATCGCGCAGTTGATCATGCCGACCATCGAGTAGGTCTGCGGGAAATTGCCCCAGAGTTCGCCCGTCTTGAGATCGGCATCTTCCGACAGCAAGCCGAAGCTGTTGCGTCGCTGCAGGATGCGCGCGAACAGCTCCTTGGCTTCGTCGCAACGGCCGATCGCATTCAGCGCATCGACATACCAGAAGGCGCAGATCAGGAAGCCGGTGTGCATGTAGCCGAAATCGTCCTGCGTCGCGTAGCGGAGCAGGAGGTCGCCGCGCTTCAGCTCGCGCCCGATCGCCTCGACGGTCGCGACGAAGCGGGCGTCGTCCGGCTTGACGAAGCCGATCTCGGCCAGGAGCAGCAAGGTCGCATCGAGGTCGTCGCCGTCGAAGGTCGAGACGAAATGACCCTTCCGCTCGTTCCAGATCCGCTCGCCGATGATGCCCTTCAGCCGCTTGGCCTCGCTCTTCCAGTAGTCCTTGCGGTCGGCCCGGCCGAGCGTCCCGGCGATGCGGGCGAGCCGGTCGCAGGCCGCCCAGCACATCACGCTGGAGAAGGCGTGCACCGCTTCCTTCTCGCGCAGCTCCCAGGGGCCGGCATCGGGCTTGTCGAAGACGCCGAGCGCGAGTTCGCCCATGCGCTCGAGCTGGGCGAACAGCGTGTCCTTGCCGGGCTGGATCAGGCGCCGGTCGAAGAAGGAATGCGTCGCCGCCAGCACGACCGCGCCATAGCCGTCATTCTGGATCTGCCCGGCTGCGCCATTGCCGAAGCGCACGGGTCGATGTCCGCGATAGCCGGTCAGGTTGCTCGCCTCGAACTCGGTGAGCGTGCCGCCGCGCGTGATCGGATAAAGCGGTGGCAGATGCTCCGCGCCGCCTTCCGAGAAGGAATCGACGATATTGGTGATGAAGCCGAGATAATCCTCCATCGTTCGGGTCGTGCCGAGGCGATTGAGCGCATGCACGACGAAATAGGCGTCGCGCAGCCAGCAATAGCGGTAATCCCAGTTGCGCTGAGTGCCGGGCGCCTCGGGGATGGAGGTGGTGAGCGCTGCGACGATGGCGCCGGTCTCCTCGAAGGAACAGAGCTTCAGCGTGATCGCGGCCCGGATCACTTCGCGCTGGTACTCGAACGGGATCGAGAGCGAGCGCACCCAGTCGCGCCAATAGTCCGTCGTCTTGTCGAGGAATTCGCGCGAGGTCGTCTCGATCTCGGCGCGCAGCGCCTCGTCCGCACCGATGAAGAAGGAATAGCTCTGGTCGACTGCGAAGGGGATGCCGTCGACCACGTAGGACAGCGGCGCGTTGGTGGTCAGCCTGATCGTCTGGTCGGCACCGACGAAGCGGACATGGTTGGAGCCGCGCGTGATCTCGTCCGGCTCCTCGCCGATGCCGAGGCAGGGCTTGATCAGGACGCGGATACGCGGCCGTCCGGAGACGCGCCGCACCCGACGCACCAGCTGCGGCGGCCGGAAGAAGCGCTCGTAGCGCTCGAAGCGCGGCGCGAAGTCCAGGATCTCGATCGCGTTGCCCTGGTCGTCGGAGAGCACCGAAGAGAGGATTGCGGTGTTGTCGAGATAGGTCTGCTCGCAGCGCGTCATCCCGACGAGCTCGATGGCGAAGAAGCCCTTCTCCGGCGCATCGTCGCCGTCATTCGCCTCGTTGTTGATCAGCGAGCAGAAGACGGGGTCGCGGTCGAAGCGCGGAAAGCAGCCCCAGACGATGCGGGCGCGCCGGTCGATGAGAGCGGCGATCGAGCAATTGCCGATCACGCCGAGGTCGAGCGAGGCGGAGTGGTGCCTCGCGGCCGTGGTCGTTACGGTCATGGTCAGTCCTGGTCAGTCCGGGCAAAGTTGGCGGCGGTAAGATGGCCGTTTTCGGCGGCTTCGAGAAGGATATGGCGCAGCGCCGTCGGCGAAGCGAGCCGCAGCAGGGCGTGGCTCTCGCGATCCGCGCCGATCCGCACCGACAACCCACCCATCGCATTGACGGTCTTGAAGCCGTCCTCGTCGGTGATGTCGTCGCCGATGAAGACCGGTCGGCGGCCGGCATAGGTCGGTGTCGCCATCAGCCAGGCGATGGCGTCGCCCTTGCTGGCGCTTGCCGGCACGAGTTCGGCGACCGCCTTGCCTTCCTGCAGCCGCACGCCCGGCCCCATCTTCGCGGCAGTGCTGCGCATCAGTGCGAGAGCCTCGTCCTGGAGCGAGGGCGCCAGGCGCCAGTGCAGCGCCACCGAGACCCGCTTGTCCTCGACGATGATGCCGACATGGCTGTTGGCGAAGCGGACGAGATCGCGCAGCGCCTCATGCATGCTGTCGGGCGCATCGGATTGCGCGCGCAGCTCGCCGCCGAGCCGGATCTGGGCGCCGTGCAGCCCGGCGATGTCGAAGGCGTGAGGGGCGAGCATGGCGTCGAGAAAGGCGATCGGGCGGCCGGATACCAGAGCGAGCGCGCCATCGAGCTTTCCGCGCAGCGTCTCCAGCGCGGGCGCGACGCGCCGGTCGAGTTTCACATCCTCCGGAGAGGGCGCGATTTCCACAAGCGTGCCGTCGAAATCCAGAAAGAGAGCGATCTGCTGCTCATCTGGAGCGATCTCAGGAGGGGCAAGGGCAGATTCGGGTTCGATCAAGGTTGTCATCGCTCTGTATCTGGGCGGCGAAGGCGGCAGAAGAACGGCCGGCCAGTCCGCGAATCCTTTCTTCTCACGATTTGTCGAGCGAGGTCGCGGAAAAATCGTCCTTGGGGTTGTCTCGCTCTACTGAATGCCTAACATACGAGACACGATTTCACCGCAAGGCCGCCACTGCTTCGCCACGCCGCCGGCCCTGCCTCACGGAAACATTACGCCTTTCACGGCGTTCTGTTCCTGCCGCCGATGGCGAAAATCGGGCGGCCTTCCTTCGGAGAATTCGTCGCTTATGCGTCTTGTCGTCGTCTCGAACCGCGTCACCATTCCCGATCGTCATGAAAAGGCGGCGGCAGGGGGGCTCGCGGTCGCGTTGCGTGAGGCGCTGGAACGGCATGGCGGCCTGTGGTTCGGCTGGAGCGGCGTGGTCGGCGCGGCCCGGCAGTTGCGCGAGACCCAGCGCGGCAACGTGACCTACGCCGTGACTGATCTCAGCGAGGCGGAGCGGGAGAGCTATTATCTCGGTTTTTCGAACCGCGCGCTCTGGCCGATCATGCATTACCGTCTGGGGCTGACCGAGTTCCAGCGCAGCGACTACATAGGTTATCTCGGCGTCAACCGGCGCTTTGCCCGCGAACTGACCCGCATGATCCAGCCGGACGACGTCATCTGGATCCACGACTATCATTTGATCCCGCTGGCGGCCGAGCTGCGCCGCCGTGGCGTCACCAACCGGATCGGCTATTTCCACCATATCCCCTGGCCGTCGGCGGATGTTCTGTCGGCCCTGCCGTTCAGTACGACGTTGGTTCGGACATTGGCCGCCTACGATCTCGTTGGCATGCAGACCGAGGTGGATGCCCGCAATCTGATCGGCTGCCTCGTGGATATGTGCGGCGCGCGAACGGACGGGCGGCGTGTCCGTCTCGGTGTGCGCGAGACGGCGGTGCAGTCCTTCCCGATCGGAATCGATGTCGAGGCGTTCCGCCGCCTCGCCGCCGCCTCTGTCCGGCAGGCTGCGACCCCGCTGAGGGCCACGCGGGAATCGCTCGGCGAGCGCAAGCTGGTGATCGGTGTCGACCGCCTCGATTATTCCAAGGGCATCGTCCAGCGCCTCGAGGCTTTTGGCCAGTTCCTGCAGAGCCATCCGGACGAGCGCGGCCGGGTCAGTCTCCTGCAGATCGCACCGCCTTCGCGTAGCGACGTGCCGGAATATGCCGAGCTCGACCGGATGTCCGATGAGGTCGCCGGCCGTCTCAACGCCCAGATCGGCGAATTCGACTGGACGCCGATCCGCGTCGTCAAGAAAGCCTATTCCCGCACGGCATTGGCCGGCTTTTACCGCCGTGCTGAAGTCGGCCTCGTCACGCCGATGCGTGACGGCATGAATCTCGTCGCCAAGGAATATGTCGCAGCCCAGAACCCGGCTGATCCCGGCGTGCTCGTGCTTTCCCGCTTCGCCGGGGCCGCCCAGCAGCTCGGCGAGGCGTTGATCGTCAATCCCTACGACACGCATGAAGTGGCGGAGGCGATCCGCACCGCGCTGGCGATGCCGAAGAGCGAGCGCATCCGCCGGTTCGAGGCGCTCTATCACGTCATCGAGACGAGCGGCATCCACTGGTGGACGCAGCGCTACCTGGATGCGCTCACCCGCTCGCCTGTCGAGGCCGAGATTGCCGAACCACCACGCAAGGTGGATGCGCCGGCGCGGGGGACGAGCCGGAAGCCGCGCGCGGCGGTCTTGGACCGGGGGGAGGTCAAGGGCCGCCCCGTTCCTGCAGGGCGAAAGCGGAATGCCGTGCCGGCGGAGAGCGGACATCTGACGCTCGTTCGCTGAGGGCGGGGCGGATAGGTCGCAGGTGGAAAACGGCTAGTCAGGGCCTGTCATGTCACTCCCCTCGCAGCCGCCCCTTGCCGAAGGCGGGCTTTCGTCGCTAGAAGGCGCAATGATCCGAGTGGGCGACTCAGGGTCAGGACAGGCATCGTATCGTCGATGGCTGAGGAGGCGGGCGGAGGGCTGAGATCGATGCGAGGCGCTCTCGGAGGACCGGGCGTTCTGCTGCGCCGCCTCCGCGAGGTGATGGCCGCGTCCATCAGCCCGCAGGAGCGACTGGACCGGCTTGTCGTCCTGATCGCCGGCAATCTCGTCGCCGAAGTCTGCTCGGTTTACGTCCTGCGCGAGGATGGCTCGCTCGAACTCTACGCGACCGAAGGTCTCAATCGCGAGGCGGTGCACCTCACCACCATGCGCGCCGGCGAGGGGCTCGTCGGCCTGATCGCCAGCGAGGCCGAGCCGCTCGCTCTCTCGGATGCGCAGGCGCATCCGGCCTTCTCCTATCGTCCGGAGACAGGCGAAGAGGTCTACCGTTCCTTCCTCGGCGTGCCGATCCTGCGGGGCGGCGCCGTGATGGGCGTGCTCGTCATTCAGAACCGCGCCTCCCGGATCTATTCCGAGGAGGAAATCGAGACGCTGCAGACCACCGCCATGATCATGGCGGAGATGATCGCGGCCGGCGGGCTGAAGTCCCTGGCGGCGCCCGGTGCATCCATTGGACTCGACCGGGCGATCCACGGCGTCGGTGTCTCGCTGGCCGACGGCGTCGGCCTCGGACATGCGGTGTTGCACGAACCGCGCGTCGCCATCACCAATCTCATCGCAGAGAATCCGGCTGCCGAGGTGACGCGGCTCGAGGCTGCGATCGGCGAGATGCGCGCCTCGATCGACGAGTTGATCGAGCGCGGCGATGTCGCCCATACCGGCGAGCATCGTGACGTGCTCGAGACCTTTCGCATGTTCGCCCATGACCAGGGCTGGCTGCGTCGCATGCGCGAGGTCGTGCTGACGGGCCTCACCGCCGAGGCCGCGGTCGAGCGTGTGCAGTCCGATACCCGCGCCAGGATGATGCGCCAGACCGATCCTTACCTGCGTGAGCGCCTGCACGATCTCGACGATCTCGCGAATCGCCTGCTGCGGACGCTGACGGGCAAAGCCAACGGCGTCGCTCGGGAAAACCTGCCGGAGAACGCCATCCTGGTGGCGCGCTCGATGGGCCCTGCCGCTCTGCTGGATTACGATCGGTCACATCTGCGGGGCCTCCTGCTCGAGGAGGGCGGGCCGGCGAGCCACATCGCCATCGTCGCTCGCGCGCTCGGCATTCCGGCTGTTGGCGAGGTCGTCAATGCGACGGCGCTGGTGCAGGCAGGTGATGCCATCATCGTCGACGGCCAGGCCGGCGAGGTGCAGATCCGCCCGCAGCCGGACGTCGAGAACGCCTACAAGGACAAGGCGCGGCTCCGCGCGCGCAAGCAGAAGCAATACGAGAAGCTGAAGGAACTGCCGGCCATCACCAAGGATGGTGTCGATATCGTTCTGCAGATCAATGCCGGCCTCATCATCGACATGCCGAACATCGCCGCGACGGCCGCCTCCGGCATCGGGCTGTTTCGCACCGAGCTGCAGTTCATGGTGGCGCAGCACATGCCGACCACCGGTGAGCAGCAGGCGCTCTACGCGGCCGTGCTCGACGCCGCCGAGCATCGCCCGGTCACCTTCCGCACGCTCGATATCGGCGGCGACAAGGTGCTGCCCTATATGGAACGGGTCGAAGAGGAGAATCCCGCGCTCGGCTGGCGGGCGATCCGCATCGGCCTCGACAAGCCGCGGCTGCTCCGGGCGCAGCTCCGCGCGATGCTGCGGGCCGGTGCCGGGCGCGACCTCAAGATCATGCTGCCGATGGTCGCGACGACCGAGGAGTTCCGCCGGGCGCGCGTCATCCTGAATCGCGAACAGGCAATGCTGGAGAAGCAGGGTGTCGCATCGCCGCGCGACCTGCGGGTCGGGGTGATGGTCGAGGTGCCGTCGCTGCTGTTCGAATTGCAGGAGATCGCGCAGGAGGCGGATTTCCTCTCGATCGGCACCAACGATCTGATGCAGTTCCTTTTCGCCGCCGATCGCGAGAACAAGCGCGTCGCCGATCGTTTCGATCCGCTCAGCGTCGGCGCCCTGCGGGCCCTGCGACGGATCATCGATGCCGCGGGTGAGGCGCGCTGTCCGGTGACCGTCTGCGGCGAGATGGGCGGCAGGCCACTGGAGACCATGGCGCTGATCGGGCTTGGCTATCGGGCCTTCTCGATGTCGGCCGCCTCGATCGGCCCGGTCAAGGCGATGCTGCGTGGCCTGGATGCGGGCAAGCTTCGCGAGCGGCTCGACTGGATGCTCGCCTCGCCCGAAGGCACGATCAATCTTCGGCCGCAGCTTGCCGCCTTCGCTTCCGAGTTCAAGGTGCCGGTCTAGCGCCGCTCTCCGTCGCGCGGTCCGCAACTGTTGATTTCAAGAGTTTCCCCATGTCCCTACAGCTTCCACAGGATCGTCTCGACGGCATCGTGGCGCGTCACGCTGCCGCGACCGAGGAGATCAACCATGCGAGTGACCCCACGCGCACCGTCGAGCTGGCGAAGGAGCTTGCGGAGCTCGATCCCGTCGTTGCGGCGATCGCCTCCTGGCGCCAGGCGCAGGCGACGCTGACCGAAGCCGAGGCGCTGATCGCCGATCCGGCGACCGATCCCGAGTTCCGCGATCTCGCCTATGAGGAGCGGGATGCTGCCCGGACCGAGATCGAGGCGCGCGCGAGAGAGATCCTGATTGCGCTGCTGCCGAAGGATGCTGCCGACGAGCGCGGCGTCATCCTCGAAATTCGCGCCGGCACCGGTGGTGACGAGGCCTCGCTTTTCGCCGGCGACCTGCTGCGCATGTACCAGCGCTACGCCGCCCAGCAGGGCTGGAGCGTCGATGTCCTGACCGAAAGCGAAGGCACGGTCGGCGGCTACAAGGAGGTCATCGCCGAGATCAACGGCCGTGGCGTCTATGCCCGGTTGAAGTTCGAATCCGGTGTCCACCGCGTCCAGCGCGTGCCCGACACCGAGGCGAGCGGGCGCATCCACACCTCGGCCGCGACCGTCGCCACGCTACCTCTGGCGACAGATGTCGATGTCGCCCTCAACGATGCCGATATCCGCATCGATACGCTGCGCTCCGGTGGCGCTGGCGGCCAGCACGTCAACAAGACCGAATCGGCGGTGCGCCTCACCCATATTCCGACCAATACCGTCGTGCTGGTGCAGGACGAACGCTCGCAGCACAAGAACAAGGCGCGCGCCTACGAATTGCTGCGCGCCCGTCTCTATGACCTCGAGCGCAACCGTGCCGATGCCGAACGCGCGGCCGACCGACGAGCCCAGGTCGGCTCGGGCGACAGGTCAGAGCGCATCCGCACCTACAACTTCCCGCAAGGGCGTGTCACGGACCACCGCATCAACCTGACTCTCTACAAGCTCGACGAGATGATGCAGGGGCTCGTGCTCGATGAGATCATCGATGCCCTGACGGCTGAGCATCAGGCGAAGCTGCTATCCGAAGAAGGCATCGCCTGAGATGGCGGCGATGAAACCAAATCGCTCCGACGGCGTTGGTGACGTATCGACACCAGCAACGGGGGCAGCTTCCCATGATCAAGACGTTTTCGACCATCGCGATGGCCGGCCTGATGGCCGTGGCGCTGTCCGGGGCTTCGCAGGCCCAGGAGAAGACGCTCCGCAAGATCACGACCTCCGGCCCGCCGGCGTCGGTCCAGGGTGCCATGACGCAGGCTCAGGCCAACAAGGCCTGCCGAGCCGAGATGCGGGGCACTCGCGAGAGCAAGAAGTCGCTGCGCATCAAGATGCGGCAGTGCGTCAACCAGAAGATGACGGGCAACTGAGTTCGGCTGAATCGACGGCCCCGGGGGCTGTTGCGAAGCTAGGGGAGGGCGCCGTGCCGACCGTGAGGGAGGCGCGGCGTCTCGCCGTTCAGGCTCTGCGCAAGGCCGGGATCGATACGGCAGGTCTCGATGCCCGGCTTCTGCTTGAGGGAAGCCTGGAGACGCGCCAGCTCGACCCGGATCGTTTGCTCGACGCCGCCGCCGTGACGAGACTCGCCGGTTTCCTCCGTCGGCGGCTTGCCGGCGAGCCAGTCTGGCGCATCCTGGGCGAACGGGAATTCTGGGGGCTGACCTTCCACCTTTCGCCCGCGACGCTGGAGCCACGGCCAGACAGCGAGACGATCGTCGAGGCAGCGCTGGAGCAGCTGGGCCGGCGTCGAGGCGAGGCGCTTTCCATGCTCGATCTGGGCACGGGAACGGGCTGCCTGCTCATCGCCCTGCTGAGCGAGTGCCGGCAGGCGACGGGGCTCGGAATCGATCTTTCCGACGAGGCGTGCCGCACCGCGGCCGGCAATGCCGCGTTGAACGGGGTGGCCGCGCGCGCTTCTTTCCGCCAGGGCAACTGGACCGAGGGGTTGGACGGTTCCTTCGATCTGATCGTCTCGAACCCGCCCTATATTCCGGCGCCCGAGATCGCGACGCTGTCGGTCGAGGTGCGCGAGCATGATCCACGGCTGGCGCTCGACGGTGGCCCTGACGGGCTCGCTCCCTATCGCATCTTTGCACGTGGCCTGCCGCGACTGCTCGCGCCGGGCGGCTTCATCGTCTTCGAGATCGGCGCCGGTCAGAAGCCAGATGTCGTTGCGATGATGGCGGCTGAAGGACTTGAACTGCAGGCGAGCCGTTACGATCTTGGGGGGCATGAGCGGGCTCTGATCTTCGCGCCCGCTTGAAATGCACAGGCTTTTGGTCGATTTCGCTTGGAGAAGCAGCCAAAAGCGGTTATGCAGCTTCCAGCCGAAGCTGGCGGCGTCGGAGCCGGAGCGTTGGGCAGCCCCTTGAACGGCAGGCCTTTGCTCAAGATCAGCGTTGTTTGCGGGCGTGTTCCTGAAGCGATGCAACTGACGAACCAGTTTGGACACCGAAGGCGCTGCGGCGCCCATCGGCTTACGGGGTTGGCCCCCCTTTTGGATAAGAGCGCGTGAAGACCAGAAACGGCGCAAGGCCCCTTCAGGTCCACTCAGTCCGACACAGCGTCGCAACCCGCTGTGTGTCGAAACGCGCATGACGACGCCACGGTTGCTTTGAACACAGAAGCGCGAGACAGACGCGAATGAGACCAGGTCAGAACCGGCGTATGCGCGGCCGTAACAATAACGGCAACAATAACGGCAATCGTAAATCTCCAAACCCGTTGCAGCGTAGCTACGAATCCAACGGGCCGGACGTAAAGGTTCGCGGCACGGCGCAGCATGTCGCCGAGAAGTATTTGCAGCTTGCGCGTGATGCTCAGTCGTCGGGCGACACCGTTGCTGCCGAGAGCTATTTCCAGCACGCCGAGCACTATTATCGCATCCTGCTCGCGGCGCAGGAGCAGATGACGCAGCAATTCGGCCATACCTTCCCGCCGAACCGCGCCTTCGTCGAGGTCGAGGACGATCTCGAGGAGGAGGGCGACGAAGACGGGCAGGGTGGCTTCCAGCCCGGCACCGGGCCGCAGCCGGATTTCCGTGGTCCGAACGGCCACATAAACGGCAACGGCTATAACGGTCATGGCGGCCAGCGTGCCGAAGGCGAGGCCGGCGAAGGCCAGCAGCAGGGCGGCGGTCAGCGCTTCGATCGGCAGAACCGGCGGGAACGCTTCAACAACGACCGCAACGAGCGCCGTTTTGATCGGCAGGATCGTGGCGATCGTCGTTTCGATCGCAATGGCGAAGGCGGCCAGGGTGGCTATGCGCCGCGCCCCGACGCGCCGCGCTCCGACATCCCTGTGGGCAGCACCGAAGAGACCATGGAGGTCGCCGCCGAGCAGCCGCAGGTCGAGCGTTCCTTCGAGCGTCAGGAGCGTTCCGAGCGCCCGCAGCGTGGCGAGCGTCGCCCGCGCCGCGAGCGGCAGCCTGAGCCCGAGGCGGAAGACGTCTCTGGCGCCCTGCCGTCCTTCCTGACCAATCCGGTCCGTGCTCCGGCCCCGGCTCCCGTCGAGCCGGTTGCCGCGGAACCTGCAGCAGCGGCGCCGGTCGAGAAGGCCGAGGAAGCGCCCGTCGAGGCTGAGGCCCCGGTCAAGCGGACGCGCCGTCGTCGTTCGCCGCGCGAGGTCATGGACGCGCTCGGCTCCGAGGCCGATGGCCCGGCCGAGTAAGCCTCGGGCACGGCAGAAATCAAAAGAGGGCCCGCAAGGGCCCTTTTTCGTGTCTTGAGGTGCGGGTCAGGCCACGCCGAGTTCGGCGGGAGCCTCGTCCGGCGTGAGGATGTCCCCTTCCTTCAGCGTCCCGCCCGCGATGATGCGGCAGTAGATGCCGCAGTCGACATGGCCGTAGTTCTGCATCAGCGCCTTGGGGATCTGCATGTCGCGGGCGCCGCTGTCCGGGTCGACATTGGTGGCGGCGCAGCGCTCGATTCGCTTGATGACCTGCAGCTTCAGGCCCTCGGGCCCTTCGATGTCACGACCGACGAGGTCGTTCTCCGCCCAAGGCGCCAGACCGCTCACCATCAGATTGCCGCGGAAGCGCAAGGGATCGATCGGTCGCCCGAGCCGGCCTTCGAGATCGGCGACGCTGGCGAGATTGATGATCGAGACGAAACCCGAGCGGGAATCGGTGAAGCGGTATGGCGGCAGGGCCGTCAGCAGCTTCGGTGCGCCCCGCAGTTCTTCCGGCATGAAGTCTTCGAAAAAACGGGTGAGCGCGGCACGACCTGCCTCGGTCGCGGTAGCGGCGCGGAGTGCCTCCTTGCCGTCAAGGCGGATGACGAGGTCGCCGCTGGCATCATCGTAGCGGGTCTTCAGGCGCGCCAGCGACTCGTTACGCATCAGCATCAGGTATTTGATCTTGGGCTGGTGGACGGGCTCGGCGGGGTCGAAGCCGGACGGGCCGTTCTCGATGGCGAAGAGCCGGTCGCCCGGAAAGAAGCCGCCATCTGCGAGGGCGGCCTCGGCCACGCGCTCGGGCGAGAGCCCCTTCACGGGGTAGCGGTAGAGCGTCTCGATGCGCATGGTCTGTCCGACAGGTTGAAGACTGGCCGGGACCATATCCGCCTTCCGGCTCCCTGACAGATCAAATTCTGTATCCGTTTCGATCAGTCCTCCACATCCTCGCCTTCGCTGACCGAGCGCTGGCAGCCCCATTCGGCAAGGACCGCGTCGGTATCGTCGGCGACGAAGAAGCGCGCTGCATCGCGGTCGTAACCCTCGGCCAGCAGTCGCTCATAGTCGGTATGGACGTGGCGGACATGACTGCCGAGCGCGAGCCACAGCGCAGTCGAGGGCGGCAGGTCCTTCATGTGTCGCCGCTCGGCCAGCGCGATCACGGCCTCGGCGTCGGAAAGCGGAATGCCGGGCGCCAGCGCCCTCAGCGCCTTGCGAATCGCCTGCTGTCGCTTGGTTCCGGCCATGCCCGATCTGGGCCTGTCGCAGCCCTCGGGTCAATTGTGGGGTCCCCCTCTTCCGTTGCGCGGATGCCACACTATCTTGGAGAGCGAGGGGCGGCCCCTAGCGGCGCCCCATCTTGATGAAAGGGCAGCGGAACACGTCGCCACGGGGCGGGTTTCGCGGGCGGAGTGATTTTACATGAACATTGAGAAATATACGGATCGGGCGAAGGGCTTTCTCCAGGCGGCACAGACGATCGCCTTGCGGGAGGGGAACCAGCAGTTCACCTCGGAGCATCTGCTGAAGGCGCTGCTCGACGACAATGAGGGCATGGCAGCCGGCCTGATCGACCGGGCTGGCGGCCAGTCGCGGGTCGCGCTGCAGCTCGTCGACCAGGCGCTGGCGAAGCTTCCGAAGGTTTCGGGCGGCTCGGGCGGCCTCAACCTGACGCCGGGTCTGGCCCGCGTTTTCGACACCGCCGAGAAGGCGGCGGAGAAGGCTGGCGACTCCTTCGTCACGGTCGAGCGGCTTCTGCTCGCGCTGGCGATCGAGAAGGACACTGAGGCCGGCAAGGCTCTCTCCAAGGCCGGCGTGACGCCGCAGGCGCTGAATGCCGCGATCGAGGCGATCCGCAAGGGCCGCACCGCCGATTCCGCTTCGGCCGAGCAGGCTTATGACGCGCTGAAGAAATACGCACGCGACCTCACCGCCGCGGCGCGCGAAGGTAAGCTCGACCCGGTCATCGGCCGCGACGAGGAGATCCGCCGCACCATCCAGGTGCTGTCGCGCCGGACCAAGAACAACCCTGTCCTGATCGGCGAGCCCGGCGTCGGCAAGACCGCCATCGCCGAGGGCCTCGCGCTGCGCATCGTCAATGGCGACGTGCCCGAGAGCCTCAAGGACAAGGAACTGCTCGCACTCGACATGGGCGCGCTGATCGCCGGTGCCAAATATCGCGGAGAGTTCGAGGAGCGGCTGAAGGCCGTGCTGACCGAGGTCTCGGCCTCGGATGGCGGCGTCATCCTGTTCATCGACGAGATGCACACGCTCGTTGGCGCCGGCAAGACCGACGGTGCGATGGATGCGTCCAACCTGCTGAAGCCGGCTCTGGCGCGCGGCGAGCTGCACTGCATCGGCGCGACCACGCTCGATGAGTATCGCAAATACGTCGAGAAGGATGCGGCGCTGGCGCGGCGTTTTCAGCCCGTCTTCGTCGAGGAGCCGACGGTCGAGGACACCATCTCGATCCTGCGCGGCTTGAAGGAGAAGTACGAGCAGCACCACCGCGTCCGCATCGCGGATTCGGCGCTGGTCTCGGCTGCGACCCTCTCGAACCGCTACATCACCGACCGCTTCCTGCCCGACAAGGCGATCGACCTGGTCGACGAGGCCGCGGCGCGTCTGCGCATGCAGGTCGATTCCAAGCCCGAGGAGCTGGATTCGATCGATCGGGAGATCGTGCGGCTGAAGATCGAGCAGGAAGCGCTCAAGAAGGAGAACGACGCCGGCTCGAAGGAGCGGTTGAAGCGGCTCGAATCCGAGCTGGCCGATCTGGAGTCGCGATCCGACACCATCACGACCAAGTGGAAGGCCGAGAAGGACAAGCTCGGCCATGCCGCGGAGTTGAAGACCAAGCTCGACAATGCCCGTAACGAGCTCGCCCAGGCACAGCGCAAGGGCGAGTATCAGCGGGCGGGCGAGCTCGCCTATGGCGAGATCCCGCAGCTTGAGAAGACGCTGGCCGAGATCGAGGAGAAGGGCGAGGGTGCTGGCATGGTCGAGGAGGCGGTGACGCCGGACCATGTCGCGCAGGTCGTCAGCCGCTGGACCGGCGTGCCTGTCGACCGCATGCTCGAAGGCGAGAAGGAGAAACTGCTCCGCATGGAGGAGGTTCTCGGCTCCCGCGTCGTCGGGCAGCGTGAGGCGGTGGATGCGGTTTCGACTGCGGTCCGTCGCGCCCGCGCCGGTCTCCAAGACCCCAATCGCCCGATCGGCTCCTTCATGTTCCTCGGCCCCACCGGCGTCGGCAAGACGGAGCTGACCAAGGCCCTGGCCTCGTTCCTGTTCGACGACGACACGGCGCTGCTGCGCATCGACATGTCCGAGTACATGGAGAAGCACTCGGTCGCCCGGCTCATCGGCGCACCTCCCGGCTATGTCGGCTATGAGGAGGGCGGGGCCCTGACCGAGGCGGTTCGTCGCCGGCCCTATCAGGTCGTGCTCTTCGACGAGATCGAGAAGGCGCATCCGGACGTGTTCAACGTCCTGCTGCAGGTTCTCGATGACGGGCGCCTCACCGATGGACAGGGGCGCACGGTCGACTTCCGCAACGTGCTGATCATCATGACCTCGAACCTCGGTTCGGAGTTCCTGGTGAACCAGCCCGAGGGGCAGGACAGCGACGCGGTGCGCGACGAGGTCATGGGCGTGGTTCGCCATGCCTTCCGGCCGGAGTTCCTGAACCGGATCGACGACATCATCCTGTTCCATCGCCTGCGGCGGAAGGACATGGACAAGATCGTCGATATCCAGATGGCTCGCCTGCAGAAGCTGCTGACCGATCGCAAGATCACGCTCGAGCTCTCGAAGGAGGCGCGCGATTGGCTGGCCGACAAGGGCTACGACCCGGCTTACGGCGCCCGCCCGCTGAAGCGCGTGATCCAGAAGTTCGTTCAGGATCCGCTGGCGGAAGCCATCCTGGCCGGCGAGATCGTCGATGGCGAGACCGTGCCGATCACCGTCGGGCCTGGCTCGCTGATGCTGGGCCATGTCGCGGCCGTGAAGGAGAGGCGGCCGGCCGGGGTCGCTCTGAACTGAGCTCTGCCCGGCAGACGGACAGGAAAGGGCCGCGCGAGCGGCCCTTTTTCGTTTTCGGCAAGGCGGCTTTGCCTACCCCCGCTTCAGCAGGAACACGGCCTGCGCGCCGAACAGGTTCCAGAACCACCAGGGCGCGTTGACGCCGACCTTGCCGCCGGCGGCGTCGAGCGCGACGGCGCGTTCCTTTTCCGCGCCGATCAGATCGCAGAGCGCGACGAAGTCACGGATCGTGCAGAAATGGATATTGGGCGTGTCCCACCAGCTATAGGGCAGGGCCTCGGTCATCGGCATGTGGCCTTGGAAGAACACCTGGGAACGCATCCGCCAGTGCCCGAAATTCGGGAAGGAGACGATGGCGCGCCGGCCGATCCTGAGCATCTGCTCCAGTACGAGGCGTGGATTGCGCGTCGCCTGGATCGTCTGCGAGAGGATGACGTAGTCGAAGCTGTCATCTGGGTAATCGGCGAGGTCGGTATCGGCGTCGCCCTGGATCACCGAGAGGCCGCGCGCGACGCAATCGGCCACGCCTTCGCGCGAAAGCTCGATCCCGCGTGCATCGACATTGCGGGTCTCGGCCAGCAGTGCCAGCAGCGCCCCGTCGCCGCAGCCGACGTCGAGCACGCGTGTGCCGGGCTGCACCATCTCCGCGACGAGCTTGAGGTCGATGCGGCTGGTCTGAGTGTCGGTCAGCGCCATCGTCAGAGCCCTCGCGCCCGCGCCGCTGCACTCAGGAAGCCGCGTGTCGTGGCGAAGAGATTGGGCTCGTCGAGCAGGAAGGCATCGTGCCCTTTGTCGCTCTCCAGTTCGACGAAGGAGACCGAGGCGCCGGCCGCGTTGAGCGCATGCACGATCGCGCGGGAATCCGCCGTCGGGAACAGCCAGTCCGAAGTGAAGGAGGCGACGCAGAACCGCGTCTTCGTGCCGGTGAAGGCGCGCGCCAGCACACCGTCATGGTCGGCGGCGAGGTCGAAATAATCCATCGCCCGCGTGACGTAGAGATAGGAATTGGCATCGAAGCGTTCGACGAAGCTCAGGCCCTGGTGGCGGAGATAGCTCTCCACCTGGAAATCTGCGTCGAAGGAGAAAGTCGGCGCCTCACGGTCCTGAAGCTTGCGGCCGAACTTGCGGTGCAGCGCCTGCTCCGAGAGGTAGGTGATGTGCGCGCCCATCCGCGCCACGGAAAGCCCCTTGGATGGCCGCGTGCCCTCTTCGAGATAGCGACCCTGCCGCCATTCCGGATCGGCCATCACCGCCTGTCGCCCGACCTCGTGGAAGGCGATGTTCTGGGCCGAATGCTTGGCGCCGGTCGCCAGCGGCAGCGCCGAGAACACGCGGGCCGGATAGCTCGCAGCCCATTGCAGCACCTGCATGCCGCCCATCGAACCGCCGGCGACGCAGAAGAGTGTCTCGATGCCGAGCGAGTCGATCAGCGCGGCCTGTGCCCGCACCATGTCGCGAATGGTGACGACCGGGAACGACAAGCCCCAAGGCTTGCCCGTCGCCGGGTTGGTCGAGGCCGGCCCGGTGGTTCCCGTGCAGCCGCCGACGACATTGGCACAGATTACGAAGAAGCGCTCGATGTCGATCGGCTTGCCCGGCCCGATCATGGCCGTCCACCAGCCGCCCTTGCCGGTGATCGGATTGCGGCTGGCCACGTACTGGTCGCCCGTCAGAGCGTGGCAGACCAGGATCGCGTTCGATTTGTCGGCGTTGAGCGTGCCGTAGGTCTGATAGGCGATCTGCCAATGGTCGAGCACGATGCCGCAATCCATGAGCAGCGGGGCCTCCGGCCCGAAGCGCGCGACGAGGCTCGACGGCTCGTTCGCTTCCTTCAGCGGGTCGGCCAGGCTGGGAGAAAGATCGCTCATATCGTCCGCTTCGGCAGGGAGATTTGTCTTGCCGGTCCAGGCGTTCGGAAAATCGAACCCTAGCGATGCCGTGCCGACGCGCCGCTGTCAACGCGGGATTGCGCAGCCGGCTTTGCCAAGGGCCGGCGGGAGCGCTAAGGAGCGTGGCCTTGCCGGAAAGTGCGTTGCCATGACCGAAGCCGCCCCCACGACCCTCGCCGACCTCCGCGCCGGGATCGACCGCATCGACAGCGAGATGCATGCGCTGCTGATGGAGCGCTCGCAGATCATCGAGACGCTGATCGCGGTCAAGAAAACCCAGGCTTCCGGCTCCGCCTTCCGCCCTGGCCGCGAGGCCGACATGATGAAGCGCCTCGCATTGCGCCATAAGGGGCTTCTGCCGCTCGACACGGTCGAAAGCATCTGGCGCATCA
Source organism: Bosea sp. AS-1 (assembly GCF_002220095.1). Lineage (GTDB taxonomy): Bacteria > Pseudomonadota > Alphaproteobacteria > Rhizobiales > Beijerinckiaceae > Allobosea. The sequence continues at coordinate 4,408,474 of NZ_CP022372.1, read as the reverse complement.
TCATCGCCACCTTCACCTATGTGCAGGCGAACTATTCGGTCCATGCCGACGTCTCCGGTGGCGATCCGGCGATGCGCGATTCCGCCCGCTTCCATTTCGGCTTCACCGTTCCTTTCGTCCCGCATGAGGACGCCCGCGCCGTCATCCGGGCGGTCGCCGAATCCGCCGGCGATCTCGGCATCTTCCGCATGGACCAGGGCGCCAGCGCCGGCATCTGGTGGCGCGACCTGATCGGCCCGGACAAGCCGAAGATCATCGCGCGCCTGCCCTTCATCGAGCGGCCGGACCATCCGGCCGGCACGCCGGTCTATTGCGTCGCCAAGCCGCTGGCCGATGCGGCGGTGCGAGAGATCGTGCTCTATGCCGCCCGCGTCGAGCGCTGGTCGGAGGCGCTGCGGCACAGCCTCGCCGAGCATCTGGCCGAAGTCTCGGCTTCGGCCGCGGACGGCTCGCATCTGTCACTGCTGGTCGCCGCCTCCGGCGAGGTCGATCAGGCCGCGATCCGTGCGGCGCTGGCGCCCGCTGGCCTCAGCGACTTCTCGGAAGTCGGCAGTCACGCCGCGCGCTTCGCCGTCAAATCCGCCCGCTGAGCGGGCCTGAACCGTTTCCTGCTGCAAGGTCAATCATCATGGCGACAGCGTCCCGCCCGACCCCACGTCCCGGCGTCCTCGAGATCGAAGCCTATGTCCCCGGCAAATCCGCCGCGCCCGCCGGCGTAAAGCTGCACAAGCTGTCCTCCAACGAGACCCCGCTCGGCCCGAGTCCGAAGGCGGTCGCGGCCTTCGAAGGCCTCGTCGGCAAGCTGGAATTCTACCCCGATGGCTCGTCGAGCCGGCTCAAGCAGGCGATCGCCGGACGCTACGGCCTCGACCCGGCGCGGATCATCTGCGGCAACGGCTCGGATGAACTGCTCGAGCTCGTCACCAAGGCCTATCTGGGCGAGGGTGACGAGGGCATCTACAGCCAGTACGGCTTCCTGGTTTATCGCATCGCCATCCTCGCCGCAGGCGGCAAGCCGGTCGTCGTGCCCGAGAAGAATTACACGGCCGATGTCGATGGCATCCTCGCGGCGGTGACGCCGAAGACGAAGATCGTCTTCCTCGCCAACCCCAACAACCCGACCGGCACCTATCTGCCCTTCGACGAGGTCAAGCGCCTGCAGGCTGGGCTACCGCCGCATGTCCTGCTCGTGCTCGACGCGGCCTATGCCGAATATGTCCGTCGCAACGACTACGCCTCCGGCATCGAGCTCGTCGCCGAGAGCGAAAATGTGGTGATGACGCGCACCTTCTCGAAGATCTATGGCCTCGCCAATCTGCGGATCGGCTGGCTGTATGCGCCGGCTCACATCGTCGATGCGCTCGAGCGCATCCGCGGTCCGTTCAACGTCAATGGCGCCGCCATCGAGGCCGGCGCCGCAGCGGTCACGGACGAGGCCCATGTCGCGGCCGCGATCGAGCACAACGAGAAGTGGCTCGCCTGGACGACGGCCGAGCTGGAGAAGCTCGGCCTCACCGTCACCCCCTCGGTTGGCAACTTCGTTCTGATCCATTTCACGAAGACGCCCGGCAAGACCGCCAAGGACGCGGACGCCTTCCTGACCCAGCGCGGGCTCATCCTGCGCGCCGTCGCGTCCTACGGATTGCCTGATGCGCTGCGCATGACCATCGGCTCCGAGGAGGCGAACCGCCTCGTCGTCTCCGCTCTCGCCGACTTCCTCGCTGGCAAGGCCTGACGCAGATGGCGGAAAGCTTCGCGCCGCGCCGTTCCGAGCCGGTCTTTGCCCGCCTCGCCATCATCGGCATCGGGCTGATTGGCTCCTCGATCGCGCATGCGGCGAAGGAGCTGAACCTCGCCGGGACGATCGTGCTGGCCGATCGCGACGAGGCCGTTCGCCAGCGGGCGCGCGAGCTCGCTCTCGGCCATGTCGTTGCGGATACGGCCGCCGAGGCGGCGCGTGACGCCGATCATGTCATCCTCTGCGTGCCTGTCGGCGCTTGCGGCGCGGTTGCGGCGGAGATCGCGAGCGAGCTGAAGCCGGGTGCCATTCTCTCCGATGTCGGTTCGGTGAAGGGCGCGGTTGTCGATGCCGTCATGCCGCATCTTCCCGAAGGCGTGTCCTTCGTGCCGGCGCATCCCGTCGCCGGTACGGAGAATTCGGGTCCCGACGCAGGCTTCCCCAGCCTCTTCCTCAATCGCTGGTGCATCCTGACCCCACCAGAAGGCACTGACCCCACGGCCATCGCCAGGACACGGCAGTTCTGGGAGGGGATGGGCGCGCTGGTCGAGGTGATGAGCGCGCAGCATCATGATCTCGTGCTCGCCGTCACCAGTCATTTGCCCCACCTCATCGCCTACAACATCGTCGGCACGGCCGAGGATCTGGAGGCGGTGACGCAGTCCGAGGTGATCAAGTTCTCGGCCGGCGGTTTCCGCGATTTCACGCGCATCGCGGCTTCCGACCCGACGATGTGGCGCGACGTCTTCCTGCACAACAAGGAGGCGGTGCTGGAGATGCTCGGCCGCTTCAACGAGGACCTCGCCCTGCTCACCCGCGCCATCCGCTACGGCGATGGCGAGACGCTGCACAAGCATTTCACCCGCACCCGCGCCATCCGCCGCGGCATCGTCGCGCTCGGCCAGGAGAAGCCGGAGACGGAGAAGCTGCGCAAGGATTGACGGTGGCGACGACGGCCGGAGGCTTTGGAAGTCTCGGTCATGTGCATGGCGTCTCTTGCAGCTTGCCAAGCATCCCGCCTGCTGTTACAGCGCCACCCGTCGCCGCAATAGCTCAGCTGGTAGAGCACCTCATTCGTAATGAGGGGGTCGGGGGTTCGAATCCCTCTTGCGGCACCACCTCTTCCCTTACATCTCCCACGTCCATCGCGCAGGCCGTTCGACGTGACGTCGCCGGCCGCTTCAGCGCTTGAGGAGGGTCTGCAAGGCGGTCGGCTCAACGGATATCTTTCCGACGAACGGCCGATCATGCGCCAGAATCACGAAATAGGCCGCGGACACGACGAGCACGTAGAGATGGGCCGCGACGATCTGCATGCGAAAGGCGTGACTGTTGCAGACGATGATCGCGAGCAAGGTCGCGGTCGAAATCAGCCACATCGCGAACCATTGCGCCCAGGTGACACCTGCCTGGGACGAGGCGAGGCGCGCGAGGCGCGCGTGACGAATCTGTAGTAGCTGGTTGAGCAGTGGCGCGTAGGTTGATGCGCCGGCAAGCGCAGCGTCCTGCCGCGACACGGATTCGATCGCGCCCAGCAGATGCTTTTCGGACTGGTCGAAGGCCGGATTGTCGAGCGGCATGCTCTTGGCCATTGCGGGCCAGTCGATGGCCACCACGCCCTGGAGATAGGCCCGCAGGCTCTCATGCAATGCGGTACGTGCGGCGTCAGGGAGCGCAGCCGAAAGGACCATGGCGCTTTCCACCGCGTCCGCTTCACGCTGGACGGCGTTACGCGCGGCAACGGCATCGTTCCAGATGCCGGCTGCTGAAAAGGCGACCATCAGTGCGAACAAGGCGCCGCTCGCATTGATGATGGAATCGCGGATCGGCAAGGGCTCGTCCAGCCGATAACCGAGGCGTGGAACCGCGAAGCGGACGAGGCCGATCAGGAGCCAGCAGGCGAGGGCGCTCATCGACAGGATGACGACGAACATCGCCGTCAACGGCAATTGGTGGAAAACGATGAACATGCCTCGCCCCGAATACAGCCGGGGTGCAAGCTAAAGGCTGATTTCACGAAGGCATAGAGTGGTCCGACGCCGCCGCGGCGACGAACCTCGGTTTTCACCGCGCGGTATGGTTCGCCGGATGGGCTGCGTCGCCAGGGAGCGGTGACCGGTCAGGCGAACCGCTTGGCACCCGCGACGCTGAGCACCACGACGCCGGTCGCCGCGATCATGCTCCAGGCGACGGGTTCCTGCAGCAACAGCCCCGCCAGCAGCAGCCCGAGGAAAGGTTGCAGGAGCTGGAGCTGCCCGACGCCGGCGATGCCGCCGAGTGCGAGCCCGCGATACCAGAACACGAAGCCGACCAGCATGCTGAACACCGAGACATAGCCGAGGCCGAGCCAGGCCGGCGTGCCGATGCCATTCCACGTCGTCGGCAGGTAGAGCAGAGCGACAAGGGCCATCGCCGGCAGCGATAGCAGCAGCGCCCAGGAGATCACCTGCCAGCCGCCGAGGCGGCGCGAGAGTGTCGCGCCTTCCGCATAGCCGAGTCCGCAGAGCAGGACGGCGGCGACCATCAGCAGATCACCTGTCAGCGAGCTGCCCTCGCTATGGAGCAACGCGAAGCCGGCGACGGTTGCGCTGCCGAGGACCGAGAACAGCCAGAAGGCCGGCTTGGGCCGTTCGCCGCCGCGCAGCACGCCGAAGATCGCCGTCGCCAGCGGCAGCAATCCGATGAAGACGATCGAGCGCGCCGCCGTGATGTGCTGCAGCGACAGCGCCGTCAGCAGGGGAAAGCCGACGACGACGCCGAGCGCCACGACGAAGAGGGAGAACAGGTCCACCCGCCCCGGTACCTTCTGGCGCAGCAGGAGGAGGAAGACTCCGCCGAGCAGCGCCGCGATGACCGCACGGGCCGAGGTCAGGAACAGCGGCGAAAAGCCTGCCACCGCGACGCGCGTCGCCGGCAGCGAACCGCTGAAAATCACCACGCCGAGGAGACCGCTACCCCAGCCCTTGCCTGCAAAACTCATTCTGCCTCGCTTTCCAGGCAGGCTCTAGGCGCATCGCACCTCATGTGACAGAAACAGTTCCGTACGGTTCTTGAAAACTGTATTGGTATTGTTGCTGATACGGTGAGGTGAAATGGATCGTCGGTTGCCGACACGCACCGAAGAGATCATGGATGCCATCAGGCGGAAAGCGGCCGCGCGCCAGCTCGCGCCGGGCGACCGTCTCCCCTCGATCCGCCGCTATGCAGCGGTAATGAAGGTATCGCCCTCGACCGTGGTCGAGGCCTATGACCGGCTCGCCGCGGAAGGATTGATACGGGCCCGCCCCGGATCCGGATTCTATCTCACCGGGCATGGCTTGCCGCCGCTCAGCCTGACGCGGCCGGCCACATCGCGGGCGGTCGATCCCTTCTGGGTCTCGCGTCAGTCGCTCGATGCGGATGCGGATGCGCTCAAGCCCGGCTGCGGCTGGCTGCCCGCCGACTGGATGCCGAACGAGGCCTTGCGTCGCGGCCTGCGGAATCTCGCCCGCGGCGAGGAGGAGGTCTTGGCCGATTACGGAAGCACGCGGGGTTCGCTGCCGCTGCGTCGGCTTCTGCTCGGACGCTTCGGCGAGGAGGGGCTGCAATTGTCGTCGGAGCAGCTTCTGCTGACGAGTTCGGGGACGCAGGCCGTCGATCTCGTCTGCCGTTTCCTGCTCCAGCCCGGGGACACCGTGCTGGTGGACGACCCCTGCTACTTCAACTTCCGCGCCCTGCTGCGCGCCCATCAACTGCGCCTGCTCAGCGTGCCTTATACGGCGACCGGCCCCGGCATCGCCGCCTTCGAAGCGCTTGTCAGCGCCGAGCGGCCGCGCCTCTACATCACCAATTCAGCGCTCCACAATCCGACCGGGGCCAGTCTGTCGCCGCAATCGGCCTATCGGCTGCTCAGCATTGCCACGGCCTATGACATGACCATCGTCGAGGATGACATCTTCGCCGATTTCGAGCCCGACCCGTCGCCGCGCCTGGCGGTCCTCGATGGCCTCGACCGGGTCATCCGCGTCGGCAGCTTCTCCAAGACGCTGTCGGCATCTGTCCGGTGTGGCTACATCGCGGCGCGGCCCGACTGGATCGAGGGGCTCGTCGACCTGCAGATCGCAACCAGCTTCGGAGGGCCTAGCCCGCTGGCTGCCGGGTTGATCGCCGACATCCTCGCCGGCGGCGGCTATCGCAAGCATATGGAGGAGGTGCGCCGCCGTCTCGCGGCTGCCCGGCGCACGGTGGCGCCGCGGCTCGAGGCGTTGGGCATCCGGCCTTGGCTGATGCCGCGTGGCGGCTTCTATCTATGGTGCCGGTTGCCGCAGGGCGCCGACCCGGCGGAGCTTTCCCGGCTCGCGCTGACGGAGGGCGTGGTGCTGGCGCCCGGGAATGTTTTCAGCGTGGCGCAGACCGCAGGTGAATTCATGCGCTTCAACGTCGCCCAGATGCATGAGCCGCGCATCTACGACGTGCTCGATCGAGCCTTGCGGGCACTGCGGCAGGCTGAGCCGGCCGGTAGCGGCGCAGCCACACTCGTCAGCGGGGCGAGCGGCTGATATAGCGGCGCGGTAGAACACCGGCCGCCGCGCATCGATGGAACGACGGCCAAGAGGAAGACGAAAGTTCAGCCCATGCATCTGAGGATCGGCACGCGCCGCAGCCCGCTGGCGATGGCCCAGACGAACCATGTCATGGGCCTGATCAAGGCCAAGTTCCCGCAGGCCGAATTCACGCTCTGCCAGATCGCGACGATCGCCGACAAAGACCGCAAATCGGAGTTCCATCAGTTCGGCATGGTCGGCGTCTTCGCCGTCGAGCATGAGCAGCAGCTCGTCAATCGCGAGGTCGATTTCGTCGTCCACTCGCTGAAGGACTTGCCGACGACGCTGCATGCGGGGTTGACCCTGGCCTCGGTGCCGCCGCGCGAGGATCCGCGCGACGGCCTCTGCGGTACCACCTTGGATGCCTTGCGGCAGGGCGCGCGCGTGGGCACCGGCTCGCTGCGCCGCCGCGCGCAGATCCTGAGCCTCAGGCCCGACGTCACCGTCGTGCCGATCCGTGGCAATGTCGGGCCGCGCCTTGCCAAGATCGGTGGAGAGGATGCGCTCGATGCCGTCATCCTCGCCCATGCCGGGCTGAAGCGCCTCGGGCTCAATGAAGCTTCTTCCGAGGTGCTGGACCCGATGACGTTCCCCTATGCCGTGGGACAGGGCGCGCTGGGACTCGAGGCGCGGGCGGATGACGAAGCCGTCATCGCGGTGCTGAAGGCGATCGAATGCCCGAAGGCGCGGGCCGAAGTCGAAGCCGAGCGGGCGATGATGCATGCGCTGGGCGCCGGCTGCAGCCTGCCGGTCGGTGCCTGCGCGGTGTGGAAGGAGGGCGAGCTGACGCTCCATGCCCAGGTCACGTCGATCGACGGCGCCGAGCATGTCGTCGCGGAGGAGGCCGGCCCGCCCGAGCAGGCGGAGCAGATCGGGATCGCGGCGGCCGAAGCCTTGAAGCAGCGCGGCGGAGCCAGAATCCTCGAAACGAGTTTCCGCGGCTATTATCCGAGCTTCAAGACGCTGTAGCGCGTGCTGAAGACGATTCTGCCGGTGGAGCGGAAATCAGGAAGGCCCGGCCTCCGCGAGGAGTGCCGGGCCTTCTCATATGGCCATCGCCGCATGCCTGCGGATGGCCGCTACCGATGGGTCAGAGCGTCTGCGCGATCTCGCGATGACGCGCCGCGAAACGCGCCGCTTCCTGCCGGAACAGCATCCAGGCCGGCTGCGGACTCTCATGTCCGGGGGCCTGCATCGACATGGTGAAGGGGCCCTTGTTGCCGGCCGGCTTGTCGGGGTCGATCCGGGCTGCACGGCACATCGCGCGGGCAATCCGCTTGATCCTGTCTTCGTCCATCTCCCTCTCCGCCGTGAAGGTTTGCAGCGTGGGGAACGTCGAATCAGGGACATCGGTTCCGCGAAGTTTGAAAAATAAATAAATCAACTAATTCAACAGGTTGTTCTGGTTTCGGAGGATTTTCTAAGCGTTTGGCTTGTCAAGCCTGCTCTCATGTTCGCATCGGGGCAGGGCCGTCACGGCAAGAGCAGGCCTCGCTTGGAATTGCAGGATCGCGATCGAGCCGACGACGTCGCCGCATCGGTCCGAGCTCGTCGCTCGTCGCTGGCGGGGGGCGCCTTCAAACGTCTGTCGCGCCGAGGTTTTCGATCGAACTCAGGCGGCAAGGCGGCCCAGCGCCCGTTCGATCCGGGAACAGCCGGCCGTGGCGCGCACCTTCTCGTAGCTGCGTTGGAGCTGCCCGCTCGCATAGGCGTCGATGAGGATGGCATGGACATAGCTCTTGCGCACTACGGCCGGTGTGTTGGCGAGCCGCTCCGAGATCGTGCGCATGATATCTGTCAGCTGCCGCCGACGCCCGGTTTCGCTGACGGCCTCCTCGCCGGCGAGCAGGAGTTCGGCGGCGGCAGCATTGGCCGCGAGCATTCTCAGATCCTTGCTGCTGACTGGTTGGCGGCAGGCCTTCTTCAGATAGTCGTTGATCTCGGCAGCCCGGATAGGGGCGACGCTGCCGTCGTCGCGCCGATATTGCAGCAAGCGCCGGCCGGGCAGACTGGCGATCCGCTCGAGGGCGCGTGCCAGGGCTGCGTCCTCGATGGTGCAGGCGACGTCCTGACTGCTCTTGCCGCGAAAATGCAGTGCGACCCGCGTGCCTGTGATGTCGACATGTCGCTTCAGCAAGGTCGAGGCGCCGTGACTTCCATTGGCCTTGGCATAGGTTTCATTGCCGACGCGGATATGGCAGCGGTCGATAATGGCGGCCGCGCAGGCGAGGGCCTTGTCACGGCCGAGCAAGCGCCCGCGCAAATCCTTGGCGATTTGCGTCCGCAACCGCGGCAGCACCGCGATCAGCCGGGCCAGCCGCTTGAGCTTGCGGCGTTCTCGCACCTTCTCCCAATCCGGATGGTAGCGATGCTGGATGCGGCCGGCTTCGTCATGGCCGACGGCCTGCAGATGGGCGCGCGGATCGGCGGCGATGCGAACATCGTCATAGGCCGGCGGAATCGCGAGCGAGCGGATGCGGGCCAGAGTTGCCTGGTCGGTGATCTTCTCGCCTTCAGCATCCCGGTAGCCGAAGGAGCGGCCGTGGCGGATGCGGCGGATCGTGAGTTCGTCAGACGAAACGCGCCGCAGTCGCGTCTGAGCGGGTGGGCGGCTAGCGTGTGGGGAGACCGGCATGGCGAGAGCTCGCAGACATCCGCTGCGGAGAATGCGCGACCGGGCCAATTGGTTCCGCCCGGATCGCCATGCGTCCCGACCGAGACGGCGGTGATCTACCCCGTTGTTATCGCACTGGATTCTCCGAGAGGCGGAGATCGCTTTCCAGCCTGGCGCCATCGTCGAGCATATTCACCACGTTTCGACAAGCGCGCTGGTTTCTGGGGATGCATGCACGAAAATCAGTGGCAAGGTCGCGTGCATCTCGCCAAAACTGTCAAAAAAATTGAACGATGCGCTAAGGGGAGACGATCGTGCCGCGTGTGCTGATTGCCGAATTCATGCATGAGACGAACACCTTCAGTGTTCAGCTCACGGACGAGGCCACGTTTCGGGCCCACGGAGCCTATCTCGGCAACGAAATCCCGCAGGCTTTCCGCGGCACCCGCACCTCTATGGGGGCTGCCTTCGAGGCTGCCGACAAATTCGGCTGGAACCTTGTCCATCCGCTGGTGACCGGCGCCAACCCCTCGGGACGCGTCACCGATGCCGCCTTCGATGTCTTCGCGGGGCACATCGTCGGCGCGGCCGACGGCGTCGATGGCGTGCTGCTGCATCTGCACGGCGCGATGGCGACGGAAAGCTCCGATGATGGCGAAGGCGAATTGCTGGCGCGGCTGCGCAAGCGCATCGGCCCGGACATTCCGGTCGTCGCGGTGCTCGATCTGCACGCCACCGTGACGCAACTCATGGCCGATAATGCCAACGCGTTGATCTCCTACCGGACCTATCCGCATATCGACCAGTACGAACGGACCTGGCAGGCCGCCGAGCTCTTGGAGCGCGCCATGAAGGGCGAGATCAAGCCCAGGGTCGCGCTCGCCCGCCGTCCGATCCTCTATGCGCTGGACGGTGGGCGCACGACCTCGCCGCCCTTCCTGGAGTTGCTGCGTCGCGGCGATGCGCTGGAGGCTTCCGGCGACGCACTGGTCGTCAGCGTCCAGGCCGGCTTCTCCTCGGCCGACGTTCACGACATCGGCCCCTCCATCGCGGTCACCGCCGACGACCGCGGCAAGGCTCAGGCCATCGCCGAGGAGCTGATGGATTATGCCTGGGAGCAGCGCCGCTTCTCCTCCATCCATTTCACGCCGCTGGCCGAAGCCATCATGCGTGCCAAGGCCGGCGAGGCCGATGCCGGCAAGCCCGGCGCCAGGCCGCTGGTGATCTCCGACTATTCGGACAACCCTGGTTCCGGCGCCTATGGCGACGCCACCAATCTGCTGCGTGCCGTGCTGGCGGCGAAGCTGAAGAATGTCGGCTTCCATGCGATCTGCGACCCCGAAGCCGCGCTCGCGGCGCAGGCTGCCGGCGTCGGCAATCGGGTCAGGCTGAAGCTCGGTGGCAAGGTCGATCCGACGATGGGCGGCGGACCGCTCGATCTCGACGCCCATGTCGTGGCGCTGACCGATGGACGTTTCATCTGCTACGGTCCGATGGGCGGCGGCACCTGGCGCAATTACGGGCTCTCGGCCCTGCTGCGCGTCGACGATGTCGAGATCATCGTCATCACCCATAACGGCCAGGCGACGGATCTCGCTCAGTTCACCTCGCTCGGCGTCGATCCGACCCGGAAATCGACCGTGATCGTCAAGTCGATGCAGCATTTCCGGGCCGCCTTCGAGCCGATCGCGCGTGAGGTGCTCGAGGTCGACACCGGCGCGCTCTCGACCCGCAATTTCAAGGAACGGCCGTACAAGAAAGTGCGCCGCCCGATCTTCCCGCTCGACGACATCTGACCGCCGGTCCGCGAAGGTTGGCGAAGACGACAGGAATTCAGGAGAGAGCCATGGCAGTGCAGGCCGATATCGTTTTGCGCAATGGGCCGATCTGGTGCGGGCGCGAGGAAGGCGTCGTCGAGGCGCTCGCGATCTTCCGGGACAAGGTTCTGTCGGCGGGGAGCGATGCGGAGATCAAACTGCTGATCGGTCCGAAGACTCGCGTGATCGACCTGAAGGGCCGGCTCGCGACGCCGGGCCTCAACGACTCGCACCTGCATCTCGTCTCGCTCGGCATGACCATGGGCTGGGTCGATTCCAAGCCCGAGGCCGCACCGACGCTGGAAACGCTGCTCGAGGCCATCGCGGCCCGCGCCGCGCGGTCCAAGCCGGGTGAGTGGATCCTCTCGCGCGGCTATGACCAGACCAAGCTCGATGTCGGCCGCCATCCCTATCGCGAGGAACTCGACCGGGCGGCGCCGAACAACCCGGTCATGCTGGTGCGCACCTGCGGCCATATCGCGATCTGCAATTCCGAAGCGCTCCGTCTCGGTGGCATCGACGAAAAATCCCCGACGCCGCAGGGCGGCCTGATCGAGCAGGAGAATGGCCGTCTCACCGGCCTCCTCGCCGAGAATGCCCGCGCCCCTGTCCAGGCGGCGATCCCGGCTGCGAGCGAGGAGGACATCATCGCCGGTATCGAGCGCGGTGGCCGTTACCTGCTCTCGCTCGGCATCACCAGCTGCATGGATGCCGCTGTCGGCCAGAAGGGCGGCTTCGGCGAGATCGCGGCCTATCATCGCGCCAAGCGCGACGGGCGCCTGCCGGTCCGCACCTGGCTGACCCTGCTGGGCGACGATGGCCGCTCGATCGTGCCGCAATGCTACGAGGCCGGGCTGATCTCCGGCACCGGCGACGACATGCTGATGGTCGGCGCGGTCAAGCTCTTCCTCGACGGCTCGGCCGGCGGGCGCACCGCCTGGATGACCGAGCCCTATCTCGGCGAGGACAAGACCACCGGCGTCTGGATGTGGGAGGACGCCGAGCTCGAGCGCATGGTGCTCGACGCCCACAAGAAGGGCTACCAGCTCGCCTGCCACGCCATCGGCGATGCCGCGATCGAGCAACTGATCACGGCCTATGAGAAGGCACTCGCCGCCTATCCGGATCCGGACCGGCGCCACCGCATCGAGCATTGCGGCTTCTCGACCCCCGAGCAGCACGAGCGCATGGTCAAGGCCGGCATCTATCCCTGCCCGCAGCAGGTCTTCATCCATGATTTCGGCGATGCCTATGTCAAGGTGCTGGGGCCCGAACGCGCGTTGCCGAGCTATCCCTTCCGCACCTGGTTCGATCTCGGCCTGAAGCCGGCGACGGGCAGCGACGCGCCGGTCTGCGATCCCAACCCCTTCCCGAATTTCCACACCATGCTGACGCGTGAGACCTGGAAGGGCACGGTGATGGATGCTGCGCAATGCGTCTCGATCGAGGAGGCGTTGCAGGCCTATACCGAATTCGGAGCCTTCTCGCAGAAGCAGGAGAAGGTGAAGGGGCGGCTTGCCCCCGGCTTCCTGGCTGATGTGGCAGTGTTCTCGCGTGACCTGCTGACGGCCGATCCCGCCGATATCCTCAAGGACACTCGCTGCGATCTCACCATCCTCGGCGGCGAGGTCGTTTACGAGCGAGGTGCATGAGTTGGGGCATTTTCGAGCGCGCGAGATCGGTTTTCGCGAAGAAAATGCGAAAAAAATCCGAAGTAGCTCCGCAATCTTCTGATTTGCGGAGCTGCTCTGGTGGATTTGACCGCGCGGGGGAAGACAAGCGCGGCAAAGCCGTTATGGTTCCACTTGGAAGCAAACAACTCCGGATCAGCCGGAGCCGATAAAAATGGGAGGAGACATCGTGTTGTTGAAGAAATTTGCCTTTGCCACCGCGTTGACGCTGGCGGCCTTTACCCTCTCGGCGCAGGCCCAGGAGCCGCGCCACGGCGGAACGATCCGCTTCACGGCGCCCTATGGCGCGTCCTTCGTCAGCAATGACAGCCACGTCTCGAACCAGATCCAGGACGAGATCTACGGCTATGCGCTGCACAGCATGCTCTACAAGTGGGATGCGAAGAACGGCAAGCCGGCGCTCGATCTCGCCAAGAGCGTGACGGTCTCGCCGGATGGCAAGACCTACACCTTCAAGCTGCGCGACGACGCGCTCTTCCACAACGGCCGCAAGATGACGGCCGACGATATCATCTGGTCCTACACCCGCATCATGGACGGGGCGAAAAACTATCCGGGCGCGCGCTATATCGCCCGCATCGTTGGTGCCACCGATGTCCAGAAGGGGACGGCCAAGGAGATCTCCGGCCTCAAGAAGATCGACGATTTCACGCTGGAGATGACGCTGACGGACAAGGCCGACCCCGGCTACTTCCTGTTCAGCGCGACGACGGCGATCCTGCCGGCCAAGGAGGCGCAGGCGCCGGACTTCTTCAACAAGCCGATCGGTCTCGGGCCGTTCAAGTTCGTCGAGCACGTCCCCGGCTCGCGCATGGTCTTCGAGCGCTGGGACAAGTACTATCAGGCCGGCAAGCCCTATGCCGACAAGCTCGTCATCTCGCCGATGGGTGAGGCTGCCGCGCGCGACGTCGCCTTCCGCAACAAGGAGATCGACGTTTCGATCCTGGGCTCGACCCAGTATGTCGCCTACAAGGCCGATCCGAACCTGTCGAAGGGCCTGCTCGAGGTTGCCGAGGTCTTCACCCGCAACATGGGCATGAACCCGACCTTCAAGCCTTTCTCCGACAAGCGCGTGCGCCAGGCGATCAACTACGCCATCGACAGCGATCTGATCATCAAGCGCCTCGTTCGCGACAAGGCTTATCGCGCGGTGAGCTGGCTGCCGCTGTCCTCGCCGGCATTCGACAAGGGCGCCAAGCCCTACGCCTATGATCCGGAGAAGGCCAAGAAGCTGCTGGCCGAGGCCGGCTATCCGGACGGCTTCGAGTTCGAATGGACGGCGACGCCGAACGAGAGCTGGGGCATCCCGATCGTCGAGGCGACGATCCCGATGCTCGCCAAGGTCGGCATCAAGGTGAAGGTCAAGCCGGTCGAGACCTCGGCTCTGGGTGGTGTCATCGTCGGCGGTGATTTCCAGGCCTATATCTGGTCGAACACCTCCGGCCCGGATTCGCTGACGGCGCTGAAGTGCTTCCACTCCGCGACGCCGCGCTCCTCCTGCAACTACACCACCTTCAAGAACGCGGATTACGACAAGCTGATCGATGCGGCCTCGGCCGAGACCGATGCGGCCAAGCAGCTCGAGCTCCTGAAGAAGGCCAACGCCCTGCTGCAGGAAGAGGCGCCGGTCTGGTTCTTCAACTACAACAAGGCGGTCATGGCCTATCAGCCTTGGCTGCATGGCCTCCAGCCGAACGCGACGGAGCTCGCGCTCCAGCGCTATGAGGACCTCTGGGTCGACGCCTCCTCGCCCGCGGCGAAGTAAAGCGCCCTGAGCTCCTGCCGCCGCGCCTCGGCGCGGCGGCAGGAGCTTGTCCGCATCCGAGCGCCAGCGATGGCGCCCCGCGCAGCGGCGGTCAGGAGGTCCCCTCATGTTGCCTTATGTTTCGCGCCGCCTGCTGCAGGCGATCCCGATCCTGTTGGCGGTTGCGGCGCTGATCTTCGTGCTGTTCAGCGTCATTCCGGGTAATTTCGCCACGAGCCAGATGGCCGACGGGCGCAGCAATATCGACGCCGAGACCATCGCGCGCATGAACGAGCAGTTCGGCCTCAACGACCCGCTGCCGCTGCGCTTCGCCAAATATGTCGGAGGGCTCGCGACTTTCGATCTGGGCGATTCCTTCCGCACCCGCCAACCGGTGACCGGCGTGATCGGAGAACGGCTCTGGCCGAGCCTTCAGCTCGCGATCGCGGCGATGTTCTTCGCCATCGTCATCGGCGTGCCGCTCGGCTTCCTGGCCGCGCTGAAACCGGGGAGCTGGCTCGACATGCTCTCGATGGTTTTCGCCGTCTCGGGGCTGTCGCTGCCGCTCTTCTGGCTGGGCCTGCTGCTGATGTATGCCTTCGCGCTGACGCTCGGCTGGTTCCCGAGTTTCGGCTATGGCGACGGCGATCCGCGCTACATCGTGCTGCCGGCAATCGCGCTGGGCGTGGCACCGCTCGCCCTGCTGGCGCGTACGGCGCGCGCCGCGGTGCTGGAGGTGATGCATGCCGATTTCGTCCGCACGGCTCGCGCCAAGGGTGCCGGCTCCTATCGGGTGATGCGCTGGCATGTTGCGCGCAACGCGCTCGTCATCGTGCTGACCACGCTGGGTCTGCAGTTCGGTTCCGTCCTCGGACAGGCGGTCGTCGTCGAGAAGCTTTTTGCCTGGCCGGGATTGGGCTCGCTTCTGGTCGACAGCGTCACCTGGCGCGACATCCCGGTCGTGCAGGGTTGCATCCTGACGATCGTGCTCTTCTTCCTCGTCGTGAACATCGCGGTCGATGTGCTCTGTGCCGTCGTCGATCCGCGCATCAAGTACAGCTAGGTCCGCCCATGAAGTTCCGCGCCAATCTCTGGATCGGGGGCCTCTGCTTCGCGCTCGTCGTCGCAGGCGGTATCTTCGCTCCCTGGTTTGCCCATACCGACCCGGTCATGGACGCCAACCTGATGAATGCCGAAATCCCGCCGGGCTCCGAATTCTGGTTCGGCACCGATGCGCAGGGCCGCGACATCTACAGCCGCGTGCTCTACGGTGCCCGCATTTCGCTGACGGTCGGCATCGTCTCGCAGCTGATCAACACGATGATCGGCGTGGCGCTCGGGCTGTCCGCCGCCTATTGGGGCGGCTGGTGGGATGATTTCGTCAACGGCCTCACCAACATGATGCTGGCGATCCCTTCGCTGGTCTTCGCGCTGGCGATCATGGCGATCCTCAATCCGGGCCTGACCAGTCTTCTGATCGCGCTCGGCCTCACCAACTGGTCCTTCACCTGCCGGTTGACGCGGGCGGCGGCGCTCTCGGTCAAATCGCTCGGCTATGTCGAGGCGGCGCGCTCGCTCGGCTATGGCACCTTCCGCATCATGGTGACGCAGATCCTGCCTAACATCGCCGGCCCGATCATCGTCATCGGCACGCTCGGCATGGGCGGCGCCGTGCTGGCGGAAGCCTCGCTTTCCTTCCTGGGGCTTGGCATCCGCCCGCCCTTCCCGAGCTGGGGCTCGATGCTCTCCGATGCGCGCGACCAGATCTCGACCGCTCCCTGGATCTCGATCTTCCCGGGATTGGCGATCTTCCTCACTGTGCTCGGCCTCAACCTGCTGGGCGACGGCCTCCGCGACATCCTCGACCCTCACTCCCAGCTACGCAAAGCCTGACAGATAAGACGATGACCACGCCAGACCTGATCGACCCGCCGCTCGAGACCATCCGCTTCCACGGGCTGAAGGCGGGGCCGAAGCTTCTCGTCTTCGGTGCCGTCCACGGCAACGAGACCTGCGGGCCCAACGCCATCGCGCGCGTGATCGAGGACTGCCGCGCCGGTCGCGTCTCGATCCAGCGCGGCGAGATCACCTTCCTGCCCGTCGCCAACCCCAAGGCCTATCGCCAGAACACGCGCGAAGGGGACCGCAACCTGAACCGTGACCTGCGCGTGCGGCCACAGCCGGTCGACAACGAGGACCGGATCGGCAACCGGCTGACGGCCCTTCTGCATCAGCACGACATGCTGCTCGACGTTCATTCCTTTACGGGGGAGGGTGTGCCCTTCGTCTTCTTCGGGCCGGAAGACAATCGCGGCGAGCTCGAACCGTTCCGCCATGCCGCCGCCGAGATCGCCTTCGCGGGCTGCCTCGGCGTCGACCTGATGATCCATGGCTGGCTCGACATCTATGTACGCCTGATCGCGGCGCGCGAGCGCCTGAACCTGCCGCGGCTCGCCGTGACCGAAGGCTTCGGCACCACCGAATATATGCGTTTCGCCGGCGGTTATGGCGTGACGCTCGAATGCGGCCGCCACGAAGACCCGGCTTCCGTCGAGGTCGGTTACCGGGCGATCCGCAACGTGCTCGCCCATCTCGGGTTGACCGATGAGGCCGCGCCCGCCCCGGAGAAGCGCACCGTCGTCCACATGGACGATCTCGTCATCTGCGAGGCGGAGGGCGATCGCGTCGAGGGTACGTGGAAGACAGGGGACCGCGTCGCCAAGGGCACGCCGATCGCCCGCCGCGCGGACGGCACGGTCGTGACGATGCCGCGCGACGGCTTCATCATCTTCCCCAATCCCAAGGCGAAGCCGGGTGAGGGCATCTGCTATCTCGGCGTCGAAAGCAGTCGCGTGGCCTGACGGAGGCTGCCGCTACTGCACGATGCCGCGCTTGTTGCCGAAGCCGGGGATGTAGCAGCCGCAGTTCGAGCCGTAGGGCAGCGCCGGAGTCGGGCAATCGCCGCGGCCGGTCACGCAGACATTGCCATAGGCCGGGCGATAGTAGCGCCGGCCGTAGCCGTAGCCATAAGGCGGCGCCGGCCGCTCGTATTCGTCGTCATAGGACGGAGGCGGCCGCCGATAGGGGTCGTAATACTGCGCCCCGGCCGGGAAGGCGGAGAGCAGCAGAGCGCCGAGCATGGCTGGCAGGACGAGCTTGTGAGGCGACATGGCGCTTCCTTTCCGCTGTTCCGCCCGGGGAGTGCCAGGGCGAAGTCATGGGTCGACTCTGGTCGCGCGGAGCTGAACAAGGGCTGATCGGAAAGCGGCGGAAAAGAGGCGGCGACTGCTACGGAAGTGTTGGCGCGCGCCAGTTCGGGCGCAATGGCATCGGGGTGCTCTAGCCATCCTTTTGGGTCGGCTGCCCATTTGAGCCGGCGGGCAGGCCGCGGCTCAAATCGATCTGCTTCTGAAATCCGAGCAGCAGGTTGAAGGAATCGACCGGTGCCAACCCGGTCTCCTTCGTCCTGCGCCAGCTCCCGGAAGCGGTCGCGAGAAGGCCGTCTCCCAAGGCGCGCTGATATTCGAGACCGATGCTCTTCTGGTCGGAGCGGGCATCGAGGCCGACATAGTCGTCGGTCTTGCGCCGGGCGATCAGGCTCACCGCATTGCGCTCGTCGATCTTCGCCGTCACCTTCGCCTCATGGCTCGTCACCAGATCGATGACCGTGAAGGGAAGTGTCGTATCCTCCACCGAGCGGTTCGAGCCCAGTTCGAGCGCGAAGCTTCGCCAGGGCAGCTTGAGTTTCGCTGTGTAAAGCAGGCTGTCGACGGTCTCGAACTCCTTGTCCGGGAACGCCGCCCGGAACGGCGATAGCGAGCCCTCCAGCGTGGCGTCGCCGAGCATGGTCGAGAAGAACAGGTTCGGCTGTAGCCGGTAATGGTCGCGGCGGAAGCCGATATAGTCCACCCCGTCGACGAAGCGCACTTGCGCCGCGCTGAACGAGACCCCGATCTCGGTCTGTCCACTCTTCCAGGCGACGCCCGTCGTTCCCGAAAGTGTTGCGAAATTCTCGTTCCACGGCAGGAAATCGCCGAGGTTGAAGACGTTGCGCTCGTTCAGGGCCGTGATGCGCGCTTCCCCGCTGGCGAACAGGCGAAACGGGCCGAGAGCATGGTCGATGCGCTCGCGCCAGGCGAGGCTGCTCTTGCGGCGTGACCAGGTCTGTTCGTCGGCGGCGGAAAGCGAGGACTGGATCACTGTCGCTTCTCCCAGGGTGATGCCGTGCTTCAGGGTCAAGGAATGGCCGCGAGCGGCAGCGAGGTTGCGCGGGTCGTATTGTGTCTCCACCAACGTCAGGTTGAGTCCGTATCCATCCTGGATCGTGCCGCGGAGATAATCCCAGGTTGCATAGACGGTGCCGACAGGGCTGCCCTTTTCCCCCGCGACCCCCGATGGATTGCTGTCGAAGCCGCCCTTCAGCCCGATGACTGCAATGGAAGTCTCCGCGGTTTTCTGATGATCCTCCGCATTCGAGGTCGTTCTGGCGCTCGCCAGAAGGATCAGTGAAATCGAAAGGGAGACAATATTTTTCATGATGCCGCCTGTTCTGTGGCGACAGTAGAATTTTATGCTTAACGGTTGGTATATTTTTGATGAATTACCAAAATTATCTGAATAAATATTCGCCAAGATTGAAGTATAAAGAAAAAAGTATTGGTTAGTTCGCGCTGGCGGTCCCGTTAACGATAGCAAGTATGGTTAACGATTGGATAAGGTTGTCTCTTCGATAAATTGCAACCTATACGTGTTTTACCGCTTCGATGCCCGGAGCGATAACTGGGGAGAGTGACATGAAGTATGCGTTTGTACTCGCTGTGGTTGCAGTTTCTGCGGTTTCGCCTGCGATGGCCGGCGGCCGTGGCGGTTCCCTGCTCGGCGGCGTGCTGGCCCCCGTGACGGCGGCCGTCTCCGGGGTGCGGGTCAACGCGCTCAACAATGTCAGCGTGCTGAGCGGAAGCCCGATCGCGAACGGCAACAAGCTCGGCATCACCGCGCCGGTCAAGGCGATCGTCAGCAAGAACGGCCTCGTCGGCGGTCTGCTCGGCGGCCTCGGCCACGGCTGCGGCTGCAACTGAGTGGCCTTTCGGAGGAGGGAGGCTGGACCTTCCTCCTCTCGCGCCCTCAGGCGGGGGTGATCGCGATCAGGAGCTCGCCCGCGGCCGCCGTCGCCCCCGGCTTGGCAGCTACCCGCGCCACCGTTCCTGCCGTCGGGCTCTTCAGATCCATGAAGAGCTTCATCGATTCGAGCACCGCGACGACCTGTCCGGCCACCACGCTGTCGCCCTCCTGCACATGGATGGCGGCGATGGTGCCGGGCATGGTAGCGCGCACGGAATCGCCGGCGCTGCCGGCGGCCTCGCGCGCGGCTGCTTCCGCAACGACCGTCAGGGCGACCGCGATTCGGCCCTCGAAAGCGCCCCAGCGCAGATGGACGCCGGTCTCGTCGCGCACCGCGTCCACCGTCAGCCGCCGACCGTCGAGCAATACTGGCCAGCGCGTCGGGTCCGTCCCGGCGAAAACCAAGACCTCCGCTTCACCATCCATCGCCACGACGCGGAAGGCATGGTCCCGGCTTTCGACTTTGATCCGGTTGGTCTGGTCGGCATGGGTCAATGCGAGATGGCTCGTACCGGGTTTGCCAGCGGTTCCGAGCACTCTGAAATCAGTCAGCGTCCCCCAAGGTCCGGCGGCGGTCGGCTTGATGCCGGCGAGCCAGATCGCCGCCGCGAGGGCGTCACGCTCCTGCGCGACTGCGGCGCGCGGCTGCCAGCCGCCGGGCCAGGTCTCGCCGATGAACAGGGTCGTCGCCTCGCCGCGCGCGAAGACCGGCTCGCGCAGCGCATCGATCAGGAAGGGCCGGATCGTCGCCGGGCCGAGCACCGTCATGCGCTCGAGCCCGTCCGCAAGGCGCATCCGCGCGACATCCCGGTCGGGGCCATAAGCGATGATCTTGGCCAGCATCGAATCGTAGAAGGGCGAGACGCTGCTGCCGGTCGCGACGCCACTGTCGACGCGCAGGCCCTCGGGCTCGCGCCAGAGCACGATGCTGCCGGTATCGGGCCGGAAGCCCTCCTCGGCCCGTTCCGCCGTCAGCCGCGCCTCGATGGCGTGGCCTGTGCAGGAGATCTCCTCCTGCCGGCGCGGCAGCCTTTCGCCGGCCGCGATGCGGATCTGCCATTCGACCAGATCTAGGCCAGTGATCGCTTCCGTCACGGGATGCTCGACCTGGAGCCGCGTGTTCATCTCGAGGAAGAACACGTCCTGCGTGGTCGCATCGACGAGGAATTCGACCGTGCCGAGATTGTCGTAGGCGATGGCGCGGGACAGCTTCAGAGCATGCGCGTGCAGGGCGGCGCGGGCTTCCGGCTTGAGGTTCGGCGCCGGCGCTTCCTCCAGCAGTTTCTGGTTCGAGCGCTGGACCGAGCAGTCGCGTTCGAAGAGGTGGACGATGTTGCCGTGCCTGTCGCCGGCGATCTGCACCTCGACATGGCGTGGCCGCGTCACGAATTTCTCGATCAGCAATCGCCCATCGCCGAAGGCGGCCTCGGCCTCGCGGCTGGCGGTCGCTATCGCCGAGTCGAGATCGGCTTCCCTCTCGACCTTGCGGATGCCCTTGCCGCCGCCGCCGGCCGAGGCCTTGACCATGACCGGCAGGCCGATGCGCAGCGCTTCGCGCTTCAGCGTCTCCGACGCCTGGTCGGCGCCGTCATAGCCCGGCACGCCCGGAACCCCGGCCTCCCGCGCGATCTTCTTGGAGCGGATCTTGTCGCCCATCGCTTCGATGGCGTTGGCGGAGGGGCCGACGAAGGCGATGCCGTTCGCCTCGCAGGCGGCGATCAGGTCGAGCCGCTCCGACAGGAAGCCGTATCCCGGATGGATCGCCTGCGCGCCGGTCTTCAGCGCGGCGTCGATGATGCGGTCCGCACGCAGATAGGACTCGCGCGCCGGTGCGGGCCCGATAGGGACGGCGACATCGGCGAGCCGGACATGCAGCGCATCCTTGTCGGCCTCCGAGTAGACCGCGACGGTGCGGATGCCGAGCTTGCGGCAGGTGCGGATGATGCGGCAGGCGATTTCGCCGCGATTGGCGATGAGGAGGGTGTCGAACATGGCGCCGCTCACATCCGGTAGACCGGCCGCGGGCCGGTGTCGCGTGCCTCGCCGGCCGAGAGCGCAAGACAGAGGCCTATCACGTCGCGCGTCTGGGCCGGTTCGATGATGCCGTCGTCCCAGAGTCGGGCCGTGGCGTAATAGGGATCGCTCTGCTCCTCGAACTGGGCCCGGGTGCGCCGGTCGAGTTCGGCGATGGCGGCTTCGTCGGCCGCCCCCTTGAGCGACTGCCGGCGCAGCTCCGTCACCACGGTCGCGGCAACCTCCGGGCTCATCGTCGCGATCCGGGCATTGGGCCAGGAGAACAGGAAGCGCGGGCGGAAGCCGCGTCCGCACATGCCGTAATTGCCGGCCCCATAGGAGCCGCCGATCAGTACGGTGTATTTCGGCACCCGCGCATTCGAGACGGCGTAGACGAGCTTGGCCGAATGCTTGGCGATGCCGCCGCGCTCGGCCTCTGTGCCGACCATGAAGCCGGTGATGTTCTGCAGGAACAGCAGCGGGATCTGGCGCTGGTCGCAGAGCTCGATGAAATGCGCGCCCTTGATTGCGCTTTCCGAGAACAACACGCCGTTATTGGCGAGGATGCCGACCGGATAGCCATGGATATGGGCGAAACCGGTGACGAGCGTCGCGCCGTAATCGGGCTTGAAGGCATGGAAGGTGCTGTCGTCGACCATCCGCGCGATCACGTCGCGCACATCATACGGTCGGCGTAGATCGGTCGGCACGGTATCGACGAGCTCGGCCGGGTCGAATTTCGGCGCGGCGGGAGCCTGCGGCGGCGGCGCGATGCGGCCGATCTCGCCGATTGCCCCGACGATCTCGCGCAGCTTCGCGAGCCCCTCCATCTCCGTTTCGACGAGATGGTCGCTGACCCCAGAGACGAGCGTGTGCATCTCGGCCCCGCCCAGTGTCTCGCCGTCGACGATCTCGTGCACCGCCGCCTTCACGATCGGCGGGCCGCCGAGATGGATACGGCCGGTGCCCTTTACCATGATGACCTGGTCCGAGAGCGCCGGGATATAGGCGCCGCCGGCGGTCGCGCCGCCGAAGACGATCGAGATCTGCGGAATGCCGGATGCCGACATCCGGCACTGGTTGTAGAAGGAGCCGCCGAAATGGTCGCGGTCGGGGAAGACGCGGTCCTGTTCCGGCAGGAAGGCGCCGCCGCAATCGACAAGATAGAGGCAGGGCAGGCGATGCTCCTCGGCGATCTCCTGCGCGCGCAGATGCTTGCGCACCGTTTCTGCGAAGAAGGAGCCGCCCTTCACCGTCGCGTCGTTGGCGATCAGCATGCAGGCGCGGCCTTGCACAATGCCGATGCCGGTGACGATGCCGGCGCCCGGCACCTCATTGCCGTAGAGCCCGTAGGCCGCAAGCGGCGAAAGCTCGAGGAAGGGCGTCTGCGGGTCGATCAAGAGGTCGATGCGCTCGCGTACCATGATCTTGCCACGGGATTCGTGGCGGGCTCGCAGCTTCTCGCCGCCGCCCTGTGCGACGAGACCATGGCGCTGGCGCAGCGTCTCCAGCATGGCGGAGAGCGGGGGAGGGGTGGTCGAGATGCCCGGGTCGGTTTGCGCCATGTGCCTCTTCCGCGATCGTTTCCTCAGGATGAGGGTTCGCAGGTAGAATGAGCGTCTTGATCTCGCCGCGACATTCACCTACCGTCCGGTAGGTAGTCAGATCGCGGCGCCGCGGTCAAGCAGGGAGGAAGCCATGTCGGCCGTCGAGACGCTTGCAGGCGAGGGCATGCGCCGCTCGCCCTATTTCACCGAGGAGCACGAGGCGCTGCGCGACCAGGTCCGCCGCTTCGTCGAGACCGAGATCAAGCCGCGCGCCCTGAAATGGGAGGAGGACGGCCTCGTCCCGCGCGATGTGCTGCGCAAGATGGGCGATCTCGGCTTCTTCGGTATCCGCTACCCGGCGGAATATGGCGGCTCGGAAATGGACACGCTGGCCACCGTCGTGCTGGCGGAGGAGCTGGGACGCTCGACCTTTTCGGGCGTTGCGATCACGGCGCTGGTTCATACCGACATGGCCTCGGTCCATATCGCCAATGCCGGCTCCAAGGCGCAGAAGGACAAGTACCTCCCGGCCATCATCGCCGGCGAGAAGATCGTCGCGGTTGCCGTCACCGAGCCCGATGCCGGTTCGGACGTGAAGGGCATTCGCACCACGGCGCGGCGCGAGGGCGATCATTACGTCCTCAACGGCGCCAAGATGTTCATCACCAACGGCGTCCATGCCGATCTCTACTGCGTCGCCGCCAAGACCGACCCGCAGGGCAGGCCGTCGCAATCGGTCTCGATCTTCATCGTCGAGAAAGGCACGCCGGGCTTCTCGGTCTCGCGCGCGCTCGACAAGCATGGCTGGCGCTCCTCGGATACCGCCGAACTGTCCTTCGTCGACTGTCGTGTCCCGGCCGAGAACCTGCTCGGCCAGGAGGGACGCGGCTTCTATGCGATCATGAGCAATTTCCAGAACGAGCGCACCGTGATCGGCGCTATGGCGATCGGCGAGTCGCAGGCCGCCATCGATCTGACGCTGGATTATGTGAAGACGCGAAAAGCCTTCGGCGCGCCGCTCTGGGAGAAGCAGGCGATCCGCCAGCGCCTCGCCGAGCTCGCCGGCAAGGTCGAGGCCGGCCGCCAGCTCGTCTACCACGCCGCCTGGCTCGACGCGCAGGGCTTCGACGCCACCCGCGAGGTCTCGATGGTCAAGGCCTATTGCGGCGAGCTGGTCAACGAGGTGATGTATGATTGCCTGCAGTTCCATGGCGGCATGGGCTATATGCGCGAGAGCGCAATCGAGCGCATGACACGCGATGCCCGCGTGCAGTCCATCGGCGGCGGCGCCACCGAGGTCATGCTCGAAGAGGTGGCGAAGCGGCTGTGAGCGTCGCAACGGACAAGGGCGCGGCTCAGGTCGAGGGCGGTTCGCGCCGCCAGATCCTCGACCATGCTGCGCGCCTGCTGCGCAATGGCGGGTACCACCAGACGACCTTGCGCGAGATCGCCGAGGCCGTCGGTATCCGCAAGGCGAGCCTCTACTACCATTTCGCCTCGAAGGAGGAGATCGTCGAGGCGGTCGTGAACGATGGCGTCCGCTTCGTGCACGAGGGCGTCGTCGCCGCGCTCGCCGCCACGGAGGGCGCTGCGCCTCGCGAGCGTCTCGAAGCGGCGATCCGCGGTCATCTCGCAGCGCTGCATGGCCATGGCGACTATACCTCCGCCAGCATCAAGGTCTTCAACTTCGGGGCCGCGCCGGCGCCGGACAGCGTGCGCGCCGTGCGCCGCGCCTATGAGGAGGTCTGGCGTGGGCTGATCGCCGAATTGCAGCAGGCCGGTGCGCTGCCGGCCGGGCGGGCGCCCGATGTGCTGCGCAATTTCCTGCTCGGCGCCCTCAACGGTTCGACCGACTGGTACCGGCCGGAGCGTTTCGACATCGCGACGCTGGCGCGCGAATTCGCGGCGCTGATCTCGCCTGCGGAAAGGTAAGCGCTCCGTCCCGGATGCAGGGGCGGAAGGCGTGGAATGACTGGCGGTGGTGGGGCAGCTTGCTACGATGGCGGCGTGATCGCCGCTGCTGAAGCGGCTCAGCCTAGAGGATTTGCCAGCCGATGCGTGCCTTCTACCATCCCGACCAGGCACTTCACGATCCGCAGCAATATATGCGCTTCGGCACGGTCGTCGCGCCCAAGGACTTGCCGGAGCGGACCGAGAAGTTGCTCGGCGCGCTGGCGAAGCACGGCATCACGCCGGAACGGCCGGCGGGCCATGGCGTCGAGCCGATCCTCGCGATCCATGATAAGGGCTTCGTCGATTTCCTGCAGGGCGCCTGGCACCGCTGGCAGGAGCTTCCGCCGGAGCGCGGTCCGGAAGTCTGGCCGAGCACCTTCCCTTATTGGAGCGGCCGGCCTGACGAGGATGTCCGCCCGCCCTGCCGCCCGACCGGCTTCATCGGCCAACTCGGCTGGTATCTGGGGGACCTCTCGGTACCGATCGGCGAGCATTGCTGGCATTCGACGCTGCGTTCGGCAGAGACGGCCGTATCCGCGGCCGATGCGGTCCTCTCAGGCGAGCGCGCCGTCTATTCGCTCTGCCGTCCCTCGGGCCACCATGCCCGTGCCGATCGCGCCACCGGCTTCTGCTATATCAACAATACGGCGGTCGCGGCACAGCGGCTGCGCAGCAAATTCGGGAAGGTCGCGATCCTCGACGTCGACGCCCACCATGGCGACGGCACGCAGCAGATCTTCTACCGCCGGCCAGACGTGTTGACGATCTCTGTCCACGCCGACCCGTCGAACTACTATCCGTTCTTCACGGGCTATGAGGATGAGCGTGGCAATGGCCCGGGCGAGGGCTTCAACCTCAACCTGCCGCTCGCGCATGGCGCCGGCGGGGCCGAGATGCAGGCGGCGGTCGACCGGGCCGGCAGGGCGATCCGCGACTTCGGCGCCGAGGCGCTCATCGTGGCGCTCGGCTACGACGCCCACAAGGACGACCCGATTGGCGTCCTGAAGCTGGAGGCGTCCGATTTCGGTACCATCGGCCGGCAGGTGAAGGGGCTCGGCCTGCCGACGCTGGTGGTCCAGGAAGGCGGTTATGCGATCGAGGCGATCGGCGATTGCCTCGATGCCTTCATGGGTGGGTTCAAGTAATGCCGGTCCCCGCGCGCTGCGGCGCGCGGGGGGCGCGACTTAGATCACGGCCTCGATCAGGAACGGTCCCTTCTTGGCGAGCGCGGCCTTGAACAAGCTGGTGAACTCCTCGGCCGTGGTGGCGCGGGCGGCTTCGACGCCCATGCCCTTGGCCATCGAAACCCAGTCCAATGCCGGCTCGTCGATATTCAGCATGAGCGTGGCGTTGCGGCCGAAGTCGTTGACGCCGACGGCGCGCATCTCGCCGTGCAGGATCTGGTAGGTCCGGTTCGCGAAGACGACGGTGACGACGTCGAGGTTCTCGCGCGCCTGCGTCCACAGCCCCTGCACCGTGTACATGCCCGAGCCGTCGGCCTGCATGCCGATGACCTTGCGGTCGGGGCAGGCGACCGCCGCACCGACGGCGAGCGGGATGCCTTCGCCGATCGCTCCGCCGGTGAGCTGGATGTAATCGTGCTGCGGCGCGCTGTGGCAGTCGTAGTAGAAGCTGCGGCCGGAGGAGACCGATTCGTCGCAGACGATGCAGTTCTCCGGCAGCAGGGCCGAGACGATGGCGCAGGCCTTGTCGGCGTCGAGCTTGCCGGTCGGTAGGCCGGGCTGCTCCTTGCGCGGCGGGGCGATGTAGGCGGGCGCCGTCTTCGTTGCGCCCATTTCTTCCGCAAGCGCGCTGATCGCTGCCGGCAGGTCGTCGCCGGGCTTGGCGAGCGCCGTGACCTCGCAGCCATCATGGACAAGGCGGCCGGGCTTGCCGGGATAGGCGAAGAAGCCGACCGGGGTCTGCGCACCGACCAGGACGAGGTAGTCGACGTCCTTGAGCTGCTCGAGCGCCTTGTCGATCGGGTAGAAGATCTTCGGCATTGCGACGCGGCCGGCGCCGCGCTGGATGCGCCCGTTCGACATCTGGCTGAAGATCTTTGCTCCGGTCGCGGCGCAGATGCGAGCGGCCATCTCCATCGGCTTCTCGCGCAGCGCCAGCCCCGTCAGCATGATCGCGGCGCGGGCGCCGTGCTTGCGCAAGCCCGCGGCGACCTCGCGGAGCGTGGCTGAATCGACGCTCTTCAGTGCCGGCAGCTTGGCCGGCTTCAGCTCGGTCGGCTCGACGCTGTTCCAGGCGCAGTCGGCCGGCAGGATCACGGTGGTAACGCCGGGAAGCCGCAGCGAGGCGACATAGGCTTCTTCGATCGCTGGGCCGACATCTTCGGAAGAGGCGATGCGCCGGACGAAATGAGACATCGGATGCGCAAGGCTCTCGATGTCGCTGGTCAACGGTGCGTCGTGCTGGAGGTGGTAGGTCGCATGGTCGCCGACGACATTGATCATCGGCGTGCGGGCGCGCCGGGCATTGTGCATGTTGGCAAGCGCATTCGCCATGCCGGGGCCGCAGTGCAACAAGGTCGCAGCCGGCTTGTCGGCCATGCGGGCATAGCCGTCGGCGGCGCCGGTCACCACGCCCTCGAACAGGCCGAGCACGCAGCGCATCTGCGGCTTGCGGTCGAGTGCTGCCACGAAATGCATTTCCGAGGTGCCCGGATTGGCGAAACAGACATCGACATCGTTGACCAGCAGCGTGTCGCAAAGGCGGTCGGCACCGTTCATCCGGGAAACCTCGAAGACTGGAAGGAGAAGGAGGCGATGCGCCTCGCGCGCTGAGGGGAGGAAATTGTTCGCCGCATGTCAAACGAGAGAATGTCATGGCTTCCCCAAACAGCCGTGATCGGCGGCTTGACGGATTTGCATAGGCATTTAACGTGACTTGGAACGAAGGTTGCATCGTGCCGGGGCAGCGCTTGCGCTAGAGCCGCTTGGGCGCGAATGCCGACCAAGCAGGGGAAAGGTTTCGATCATGAAGAATGTCACGCGCATCGGCGCCACCGTCGGTTTCGGTCTCGCCGCGCTTCTGGCAGCGGGCGGCGCTCAGGCGCAGACGAAGGTTTCGATCGGTATTTCGGGCTGGACCGGCTTTGCGCCGCTCGTCCTCGCCAAGGAGGCCGGCATCTTCGCCAAGAACGGCCTCGACGTGACGATCAAGAAGATTCCGCAGAAGGATCGCCACCTCGCCATCGCCTCGGGCGACGTCCAATGCGCCGCGACCACGGTCGAGACCTGGCTGGTCTGGGATGCCGCCGGCATCAAGACCAAGCAGATCTTCCAGCTCGACAAGAGCTACGGCGCCGACGGCATGGTCGTGCGCAAGGACATCGCCGCGATCAAGGACCTGAAGGGCAAGACGGTCGCGGCTTCGGCGCCGGGCACCTCACCCTATTTCGCCCTGGCCTGGATGCTCAAGGAGAATGGCCTCTCGGTGAAGGACGTGAAGGTCGTCAACATGGAGCCCGGCCCGGCCGCGCAGGCCTTCATCGCCGGCCAGAACGACGCGGCGCTGACCTACGAGCCCTATCTCTCGGCCGTGCGCGAGAAGCCGGATGCCGGCAAGATCATCGCCACCACGCTCGATTATCCGATGGTGATGGACACGGTCGGCTGCACGCCTGCCTTCCTTGCCGATGAGAAGGCGGCCGCCGCCCTGACCAAGAGCTATTTCGACGCGCTTGCGATGATCAAGGCGGACCAGGCCAAGGCCTATGAGATCATGGGCGCCGATGTGAAGCAGACCGGCGAACAGTTCGGCAAGTCGGCGGCCTATCTGCGCTGGTCGGACGCCGAGGGAAACAAGAAGTTCTTCGCCGGCGAATGGCAGGCCTTCAACGCCAAGGCGGCCGATGTGCTGCTGGAGGTCGGCCTGATCAAGGCGAAGCCCGATTTCGCTTCGCTGGTCGATACCAAGTTCGTCGAAGGCAAGTGAACGAAGCGACGCCGACCGCGTGACGCAATCGGTCCTGCCGGATGTTCTGGAGCCCGGCCTGCATGTCGTCTTCTGTGGCACGCAGGCCGGAGCTGTCTCGGCGATGCGCGGTGCCTATTATGCCGGCCCAGGCAACAAGTTCTGGACGATCATCCATGAGATCGGGCTGGTGCCGGAACGGTTCGCTCCACAGCGCTTCCGCGAGTTGCCGCGCTACGGCATCGGCCTCACCGATGTCGCCAAGCGCAGCTCCGGGCCCGACTCTGCCTTGCGCGGCAATCATTTCGATGTCGCCGGGTTGCGGGATCGGATCGCCGCGCATCGCCCGCGCTGGCTCGCCTTCAACGGCAAGCGCGCGGCACAGACGGCGTTGGGCGCGGCGGCCGGGTCGCTCGGTTATGGTCTGCAGACCGTCACCTTCGCTGGTGTGGGAATCTTCATCCTGCCCTCGACCTCCGGCGCGGCGGCCGGCTACTGGTCGCCCGAACCCTGGAAAGAACTCGCGCTCGCCATGACCGGACACGACAAGGCATGAAACCGCTCAGACCCGTCTCCGCGCCGGAGCGTATCGGCTACGGCGTCGCCTTCTTCGCGCTCTTCATCGCGCTCTGGTCGGTCGCGACCTTCGGCGGCTATGTGCAGCGCCTGTTCCTGGCCGATCCGCTGACCATGGTCGGCGAAGGCTGGAACCTGATGACGCGCTATGGCTTCAGCTTCGACATCCTGATGACGGTCTGGCGCGTTGTCGGCGGCTTCATCATCGCCGCGATCGTTGCGTTGCCGCTCGGGATCCTGATGGGTGCCTACAAGCCGATCGAGGCATTCCTCGAACCCTTCGTCTCCTTCGCGCGCTACCTGCCCGCCTCGGCCTTCATTCCGCTGTTGATCCTCTGGGCCGGCATCGGCGAGACGCAGAAGCTGCTCGTCATCTTCCTCGGCTCTGTCTTCCAGCTCATCCTGATGATCGCCGTCGCGGTCGGCTCGATCCGGCGTGATCTCGTCGACGCGGCCTATACGCTCGGCGCCAGCGACCGTTCGGTCGTCCGCCGCGTGCTGCTGCCGAATGCGGCGCCGCAGATCGCCGAGATCTTCCGCCTCGTTCTCGGCTGGGCCTGGACCTATGTCATCGTCGCCGAACTGATCGGCTCGTCTTCCGGCATCGGCCACATGATCACCGACAGCCAGGCGCTGCTGAACACCGGGCAGATCATCTTCGGCATCATCGTCATCGGGCTCATCGGCCTGATCTCGGATTTCCTCTTCAAGGCGGTCAACCAGCGCCTGTTCCCGTGGGCGCGCGTATGAGCAAGCTGGTCATCGACAATGTCGGCAAGGTCTTCCCGGCCCAGCGCGGAGCCGAACCGACGCGGGCGCTGATGCCGACCTCGCTCAAGGTCGCCGACAACGACTTCATTGCCATTCTCGGCCCGTCCGGCTGTGGCAAGTCCACCTTGCTGCGCATCGTCGGCGGGCTGGAGACGGCGAGCGAGGGCCGCGTCCTCCTCGACGGTTCGGCCGTCTCGGGGCCGGGTGCCGACCGCGGCTTCGTCTTCCAGAGCTACACGCTCTTTCCCTGGTTGACGGTGCAGCAGAACATCGCCTTCGGCCTGCGCGAGAAGGGCTTAGCCGAAGCCGAGCGGCTGAAGATCGCTCGCAACTGGGCCGGGCGCGTCGGGCTCTCCGGTTTCGTCGATCACTTCCCGAAGCAGCTTTCCGGCGGCATGCAGCAGCGCACCGCCATCGCGCGCGCGCTCGCCAACGACCCGAAGATCCTGCTGCTCGATGAGCCTTTCGGCGCGCTCGACAACCAGACGCGCGCTCTGATGCAGGAGATGCTGCTGGGCATCTGGGAACGCGAGCAGAAGACGGTGCTCTTCGTCACCCACGATATCGAGGAAGCGATCTTCGTCGGCTCGCGTGTCGTGGTGATGAGCGCGAGGCCCGGCCGCATCAAGGCGGATATTCCGGTCGATCTCCCGCATCCGCGGCCCTACACCATCAAGACGAGCCCGGAGTTCGTCGCGCTGAAAGAGCGGCTCGTCGAAGAGATCCGGGCGGAGGTCGTCGCCGCCGATCATTGACCCGGGCGCCGTGTCTGCCCAGTATTGCATTGGCTATGCTTCCGCAGCGGAACCAAGTCGCGCTGCCTGCGTTGTCATGCCGCAGGCGAAGAGCAGCCTTGCGCGCAACCGGAGTTACGACGACGATTTCTCTTGCCATCTTTTGAACAACAAGGGGGCGCTGCCGAAGGTGGGGCCAATGCGTTCACTGGTTGCAAGGATGTTGTCGCGGCTCGCGATCGAGCCGCGGATCGATGTTGTTTTTCCCGACGGGACACTTCAGACGGTCGGGCACGGCAAGGTGCCGCGCCTGCGCATGCGCATCGTCGATACGCCGACTGAACTGAAGCTCGCGCTCAATCCCGAGCTGGCGCTCGGCGAAGCAGTCATGGATGGCCGGGTCGTCGTCGAGCAGGGTTCGCTCTACGACTTGCTCGACGCGCTGGTCGCGGCCGTCCACAAGGCCCGGCCTCAGGGCTGGGGCAAGACACTGTCCGGCCTGCGCACGGCGGTGCGGCGATTCCACCAGCACAACACGCCGGCGCTGGCGAAGCGCAACGTCGCGCATCACTACGATCTGAAGAGCGATTTCTTCAAGCTCTTCCTCGATCCGGACATGCAGTATTCCTGCGCCTATTTCGCTCAGCCCGACATGACGCTGGCCGAGGCGCAGCTCGCCAAGAAGCGCCATATCATGGGCAAGCTCGATCTGGCGGCGGGCCATCGCGTGCTCGACATCGGCTGCGGCTGGGGTGGCATGGCGCTGTCGATCGCGGGCGAGACCGGCGCGTCCGTCACCGGCATCACGCTCTCCGAGGAGCAGCTCGCCATTGCCCAGGAACGGGGCAAGGCGTCCGGCCTGCCGGTCGAGTTCCGGCTGCAGGACTATCGCCACCTACAGGAGAGCTTCGACCGCATCGTCTCGGTCGGCATGTTCGAGCATGTCGGCGTCGGCTATTATCGCGACTACTTCAGCAAGGTGCGCGACTTGCTGACGGATGACGGCGTGGCGCTGATCCACACCATCGGCCGCAGCTCCCCGCCGGGCGCCACCAACCCCTTCATCGCCAAGTACATCTTCCCGGGCGGCTATATCCCGGCGATGTCGGAAGTGGCGGCGGCGGTGGAGAAGGAAGGGCTCGTCATCACCGATGTCGAGGTGCTGCGCATCCACTACGCCGAGACCTTGAAAGCCTGGCGCGAGAATTTCCTCGCTCGGCGCGACGAGGCGATCGCGATGTATGACGAGCGCTTCGCGCGGATGTGGGAGTTCTACCTCGCGGCTTCGGAGGCCAGCTTCCGGCATGACGATCTGGTGGTCTTCCAGTTCCAGCTTGCCAAGAAGCTGGATGGTCTGCCGATCACGCGCAGTTATATCGAGCAACGCGAAGGTCAGTTCGGCCGGAAGCCGGCAGCCAAGGCTGTCGAGAGCGAGCCGGCTTAGGCCGGCTCCGGCCCGACATAGCGAGCCCGTGGCCGGATTAGACGGCCCGTCTCGTTCTGCTCCAGCGCATGGGCGATCCAGCCCGTGCAACGCGCCGCGGCGAAGATCTGGAACGCCGCATCGGCTGCAAGCCCGAGTTCGGTTGCGATGGCCGTCAGCACGAAGTCGATATTAGGCTCCTCGCCGGTCAGTGCCGTGACGGCCTGGCGCGCTTCCTCATACGCAGGCGGCAGGCTGAATACCGCGAGCAGGCCGCGTGCCCGTGCATCGCCATCCGGATAGAGCGGATGGCCGAAGCCGGGCAGGGGCATGCCGGTTGCAAGACGCGCGGATATGGCCGTCCGAGGACCATCCTCCGCGATCTCCCGCATCAGCCCGAGCACACGCGGCGTCATGCCGCCATGCAACGGTCCCGAGAGAGTCGCGAGGCCTGCCAGAACACAGGCGGCGAGCGAAGCCCGCGTTGAGGCCGCTACCCTGACCGCGAAAGTCGAGGCGTTGAGTTCGTGGTCGGCAAGCAGCACGAGCGCACGGCGGATCAGGTCGGCGCCACGCTCGTCGCAACCCCAGGCCAATGCCAGGCGGTGATGGATCGGGCCCTGGCCGGGGCGCCCGGCTATGGCATCGACCAGCGCGTCGATGACGGACGCCGCTTCGAGATAGAGCGCCTTCTTCGCACGGCCGGCCATTGCGGGGTCGCTGGCGGCTTTCTCCGCGATCACCGCAAACATCCGCTGCCGGGCCGGCGCCTCCGGCACGATCGTGAACAGCGGTGGAAAGCGCTGCGAGCCACAGTCCCAAAGCAACCGCGCCACATCTTCCAGCTTAGCGGTCTCTGACAGCGTCTCGGCATCCTCCCCGCGATACCAGAGCTTGCCGCGCTGGATCGTGGCGATGCCCGAGGCCAGGATGGGCTCGCCGAAGGCGATCGCATCCTCGGCGATGGCGGCCGGTTTCCGCCCGCGCGCCTTGCGATGCTCCAGCCGCGCCACGTCCTCTGCCCGGTAGAGACGCCTGCGCGAGTCGCCAGCATCACCGCGTGCCTCGATCAGCCCGCGGCTGACATAGGCGTAGAGCGTCTGCGGCTTCAGTCCGAGCCGTTCCATCACCTGCTGCGCCGTCAGCCAGTCGCTCATCGCAAAATATATTGATTATATTGTTCAAGATTGATTCTAGCGATGAAGCTCGCGATCTTCAAGTCATTCAGATCGAGGAGTGAGCGCCATGTCCGATGGCCTTGAAGATGTCGTCGCCGCCCATACCGTCCTGTCCGAAGTCGACGGAGCAGCCGGCCGGCTCGTAATCCGCGGGCACAGCCTGGACGAACTCGCCGGGCACACCTCCTTCGAGGAGATGGCCGCGCTGATGCTTGATGGCTTCGTGCCGGACCTGCCGCGGCAGAAGCAGTTGCAGGTCGCGTTGGGCGAGGCCCGCAAGGAACTGTTCGAGACCATCGTCAAGCGCGAAGCCGCCCCGGTGACACTCTCGCCCGTCGAGATGGTTCGCGCCATGACGGCGTTGATTCCGGACGGAGAAGGCACCCGCGTGGTCCTGAAGCTTCTGGCGGCGCCCGCTGTCTTCACCCCCGCCGCGCTCAGGCTGCGGCGTGGGCTCGCGCCGGTCCCGCCTGACCCGTCTCTGCCGCAGGCGGCCGATACGCTGCGCATGCTGACGGGCGCGGCACCGACCACGCAGCAGGCCGCAGCGCTCGATACCTACCTCGTCACGGTGGCCGATCACGGCCTCAATGCCTCTACCTTCGCCGCCCGCGTCGTCGCCTCGACCCGGGCCGGACTCGTCTCGGCCGTGCTCGCCGGCATCGGCGCGCTGCAGGGACCGCTGCATGGCGGCGCGCCCGGCCCGGTGATCGAGATGCTCGACGCGATCGGGACGCCGGAAAACGCTCGTGCCTGGCTGGAAGCGGCGCTGGACCGAGGCGACCGGCTGATGGGCTTCGGCCACCGCATCTACCGCGTGCGCGACCCGCGCGCCGATGCGCTCAAGGGGGCACTGCGCCGGCTCGGCGCCGATGCGGGACGCCTCGGCCTTGCGGAGGCGGTCGAGCAGGCGGCGCTCGCCATCCTGCGCGAGCGCAAGCCGAACCGCACGCTGGAGACGAATGTCGAGTTCTACACCGCGCTGCTGCTGGAGGCGCTCGGCTTCACGCCGGATTCCTTCACCTGCGTCTTCGCGCTCGGCCGGACAACGGGTTGGCTCGCCCACGCCCAGGAGCAGATCGCCGGCGGCAAGCTCATCCGTCCGCAATCGGTCTATGTCGGTCCGCAGTCGCGTCAGGCGGCGTAGGCGGGAGATCGGGTTGCCAAGCGCCCACCGGCGCATGGCAACCTAGCTCGCAGCAGGCGTCAGCTTGACGACGATCAGGTCGCCCCTGCCTTCAAGGTGCAGGGGATGCGCCGGCGAAGCTTCGGTGATCGCGCTGTCGCCGGGCATCAGAACGCTGCCATTCGCGCGCCAATCGCCCTGGTGGGCAAAAGCGACGACGAGACCGGTATCGACGGCGAAGGCCTGCTGGCCAGGGCTCGAGAAGCGCTGGACCTCATGCTGCCAGCGCCCGCGGCGGCTCATCACGTTGAGATCGTCGATCTCGCCATCGGTCAGCTCTCCGTCGACGGCCCGGTCCGCTGCGAAGAAGTAGGGGCCGGAGGCACGCTCGAGCATCACCGCCGCGCCATCGCCGAAGGCGAGGCGGATACCGTTGCCGGTCAGCACGCACAGGGTCCGGTCGATGCCGGGGAACGCCGAGAACGGGCCGTCCTGCGCGACATGCGCCATCGAGATGCGCCAGTCGAAATTGTCGAGCGAGGCGCCCTCGGGCGACACCGCGATCTCGGTCGTGGTGCCGCCGCCGTTCTTCCACGGCATGACCTTGCAGTCGGCGGCGCGAATGATGCGCATGATGCTCTGCCTTTCGACCTGGCGATGCCGTTCCCGATCGAGCCTGGAACGGATCGCCGAAGGATGGGTGGGTCAGCCCAGAATACCAGGCAGATTGAGCCCTTTCTCGCGAGCGCAGTCCAGCGCGATGTCATAGCCGGCATCGGCATGGCGCATCACGCCGGTCGCCGGGTCGTTCCAGAGCACGCGTCCGAGGCGGGCGGCTGCATCGTCGGTGCCGTCGGCGCAGATCACGACGCCCGCATGCTGCGAGAAGCCCATGCCGACGCCGCCGCCATGATGCAGCGAGACCCAAGTCGCGCCGGACGCCGTGTTGAGCAGGGCGTTGAGCAGTGGCCAGTCGGAGACCGCGTCCGAGCCGTCTTTCATCGCTTCTGTCTCGCGGTTCGGCGAGGCGACGGAGCCGGAATCGAGATGGTCGCGGCCGATCACCACCGGGGCCTTGAGCTCGCCGTTCCGGACCATCTCGTTGAAGGCGAGGCCGAGGCGGTGGCGGTCGCCGAGGCCGACCCAGCAGATGCGCGCCGGCAGGCCCTGGAACGAGATGCGCTCGCGCGCCATGTCGAGCCAGTTATGCAGGTGCTTGTTGTCGGGCAGCAGCTCCTTCACCTTGGCGTCGGTCTTGTAGATGTCCTCCGGATCGCCCGACAGCGCGGCCCAGCGGAACGGGCCGATGCCGCGGCAGAACAGCGGGCGGATATAGGCCGGCACGAAGCCGGGGAAGGCGAAGGCGTTCTCCAACCCCTCTTCCTTGGCGACCTGGCGGATGTTGTTGCCGTAGTCGAAGGTCGGGATGCCCATCTCCTGAAAGGCGATCATCGCCTCGACATGCTCGCGCATCGAGGCGCGGGCCGCCCTCTCCACGGACTTCGGATTGGCTTCGCGCGCTTGCTTCCACTGGCCCATGGTCCAGCCCTTCGGCAGGTAGCCGTTGACAGGGTCATGCGCCGAGGTCTGGTCGGTGACCATGTCGGGGCGGATGCCGCGGCGAACCATCTCGGGCAGTATCTCGGCGCAGTTGCCGATGAGGCCGACCGACTTGGCCTCGCCGTTCTTCGTCCAGCGGGCGATCATCTCCATCGCCTCGTCGAGCGTCTCGGCCTTCTCGTCGAGATAGCGGGTGCGCAGGCGGAAATCGATCGAGTCGGGATTGCACTCGACGGCAAGGCAGGAGGCGCCGGCCATCACCGCCGCCAGCGGCTGCGCGCCGCCCATGCCCCCTAAGCCGCCGGTCAGGACCCATTTGCCCTTCAGGTTGCCGCCATAATGCTGGCGCCCGGCCTCGACGAAGGTCTCGTAGGTGCCCTGCACGATGCCCTGGGTGCCGATATAGATCCAGGAGCCGGCCGTCATCTGGCCGTACATGGCGAGCCCCTTCTTATCGAGCTCGTTGAAATGGTCCCAGTTCGCCCAATGCGGCACGAGGTTCGAATTGGCGATCAGGACGCGCGGCGCATCCTTGTGCGTGCGGAACGCGCCGACCGGCTTGCCGGACTGGACGAGCAGCGTCTCGTCGGCCTCGAGCTGGCGCAGCGTCGCGACGATACGGTCGAAATCCTCCCAGCTGCGCGCGGCCCGGCCGATGCCGCCATAGACCACGAGCTCATGCGGGTTCTCGGCCACGTTCGGATCGAGGTTGTTCATCAGCATGCGCAGCGGCGCTTCGGTCAGCCAGCTCTTCGCGGTGAGCTCGGTGCCGGTCGCGGCGCGAATGGTACGGGTGTTGTCGAGGCGGGTCATGAATGGCTCCGTTCGAGGGCAGCGGTCGCATCGAGGGCCGCGGCGATGATGGCGGACAAGGCGGTCTGCAGGCTGGCGGCCTTCGTCGCGTCGAAGGTCCAGGGCGCGGTCTCCTCGGAGAGGTAGGCCGAAAGGGCGATCTCCATCTGGAGCGCGTGGACGCCTTCGAAGGGACGCCCGTAATGGCGCGTGATCCAGCCACCCTTGAAGCGGCCATTGGCGATCTGGGTGAAGGGATGCCCCGCCATCGCGGTAATGGCGGCGGCTTCGACGCTTGGTGCACAGCTCTGGCCGGAATTCGTGCCGAGGTTCAAGGTCGGCAGCGTGCCTTCGAACAGGCGCGGGATCACCGACTTGATCGAGTGGCAATCCCACAGCACGCAATAGCCGTGCTCGGCCTTCACCCGCGAGATCTCGGCAGCTAGCGCCGTGTGATAGGGCTGGAAATAGGTCGCCTTGCGCCGCTCGATCTCGGCGGCGTCCGGTGCCTTCTGCCAGATCGGAGCGCCGTCGAAGGTCGTGGTCGGCACCAGCTCGGTCGTTGCCTGTCCCGGATAGAGCGAGACGCCGGCCGGATCGCGGTTGAGGTCGATGACGAAGCGCGAAAGCTGCGCCTCGACGATGCTCGGCGCGAACGGGGCGGCGAAGCCGTAGAGCTGGCGCATATGCCAGTCGGTATCCTCGACCAGCTTTCCGCGTTCGTTGAGCTGCGCCGCGACCTCCGGCGGAACGCCGGTGCCGGGATGCGGCATCGAGAGGATCAGCGGGGACGAGCCCCGCGTGACCGTGACGATCTCGGCGCTCATGCGCTGCACTCGGCGAAGCTGTCGAGGCCCGCCGCCTTGCCGACGGCGCCGGAAAGTACGAACTCGGTCGCGGCGGCGAGATCGGGAGCGAGGTAGCGGTCCTCGGTCAGCGGCGCGATCTTGCTGCGCAGGAGCGCAAGCACTGGCTCCAGCCGTGCGCTGGTCTTGAGCGGGCGGTGATGCTCGATCGCCTCCGCCGCCGCCATCAACTCGACGCCGATGACGCTCGCCGCGTTCTTCGCCATGTCGAGAAGGCGGAAGGCGCCATGCGTCGCCATCGAGACATGGTCTTCCTGGTTGGCCGAGGTCGGGATGGTGTCGACCGAAGCCGGATAGGCCTTCTGCTTGTTCTCGGAGGCGAGCGCGGCGGCGGTGACCTGCGCGATCATGAAGCCGGAGTTCAGGCCGGCATCGCGGGCGAGGAAGGGCGGCAGGCCGCTCATCACGGGGTCGACCAGCAGCGCCATGCGGCGCTCGGAGAGATTGCCGATCTCGCAGACGGCCATCGCCAGGATATCGGCGGCGAAGGCGACCGGCTCGGCGTGGAAATTGCCGCCCGAGACGATCTCGCCGGGGCCGAGCACCAGCGGATTGTCGGTGACGGCATTGGCCTCGATCGAGAGCGTCGCGGCGGCGTTGCCGATGAGGTCGCGCACGGCGCCCATCACCTGCGGCTGGCAGCGCAGGGAGTAGGGGTCCTGCACCTTCGTATCGCCGTGGCGATGGCTCTCGCGGATGGCGCTGCCGGCGATCAGGTCGAGCAGGATCTTGGCGACCTTGATCTGGCCGGGCTGGCCACGCAGCGTCTGGATGCGCGGATCGAACGGGGTGTCGGAGCCCTTGAGTGCGTCGACCGAGAGTGCACCGGCGATGAGGGCTGCATCGAAGACGCGGGCGATGGCAGCCAGGCCGGTCAGCGCGATCGTGGTCGAGACCTGCGTGCCGTTGATCAGCGCGAGGCCTTCCTTGGCGCCGAGCGCAAGCGGGCTAAGACCCGCGCGCTTCAGAGCCTCGGCCGCCGGCAGGGTCTCGCCCTTCAGGCGGATCTCGCCGAAGCCCATCAGGGCGGCGGTCATATGGGCGAGCGGGGCAAGGTCACCGGAGGCGCCGACCGAGCCCTTCGCCGGGATGACCGGGAGGGCATCGGCCTTGAGCGCGTT
The DNA here is from genome assembly GCF_002220095.1 of Bosea sp. AS-1. GTDB lineage: Bacteria > Pseudomonadota > Alphaproteobacteria > Rhizobiales > Beijerinckiaceae > Allobosea. The sequence continues at coordinate 4,369,579 of NZ_CP022372.1, read as the reverse complement.
GGTCAGCGCCTCGATCACGACGGGACGCACGCCGGAAGCGCCGCGCGCCAGGCTCGCCGCCTTCATCGCCAGCAGCAGGCGGACCACGCCGTCGGGCAGGGCAGGGCCGGTGCCGACCGCATGCGAGACGATCAGGTTGCTCTGCAGCTTGGCGAGGTCGGCATCGGCGATGCGGACGCTGGCGAGCTTGCCGAAGCCGGTATTGACGCCATAGGTCACGGTGCCGGCGGCGACGATCTCCTCGACGATCTTCTGGCCGGAGGCGATGTTCCTGGCGCTGTCGCCGTCGAGCGAGGCGGCGGCGCCATCGAGGATCGCGCGCCAGTCGGTGAGATGGGCTGCGCCCGGGTTCAGCGAAACCGTGGTCATTGTCCGTTCCAGATGCGGGTGTGAAGCGGGTTGAAGCCGATGCGGTAGGCGAGCTCGGCCGGGCGCTCGATCTCCCAGATCGCTAGATCGCAGCGTTTGCCGGTTTCGAGCGTGCCGATTTCGTCCTGGAGGCCGAGGGCCTTGGCGGCATGGCGGGTCAGGCCGGCCAGGGCTTCCTCCGGCGTCATCCGGAAGAGCGTGCAGGCCATGTTGAGCACGAGCAGCGGCGAGGTCAGTGGCGAGGAGCCGGGGTTGGCATCGGTCGCCAGCGCAATGGCGACGCCGTGCTTGCGCATCAACTCGATCGGCGGCTTCTGCGTCTCGCGCAGGAAGTAGAAGGCGCCAGGCAGCACGACCGCGACGGTGCCGGCCTTGGCCATGGCGGTGACGCCGTCCTCGTTGAGATATTCGAGATGGTCGGCGGAGAGAGCACCCATTTCGGCCGCGAGCTTGGCGCCGTAGAGATTGGAAAGCTGCTCGGCATGGATCTTGATCGCGAGGCCCCTGGCCTTGGCGGCCTCGAACACGGCCTTGGTTTCGTCAGGCGAGAAGGCGATGCCCTCGCAGAAGACGTCGACCGCATCGGCGAGCTCTTCGGCTGCGACGGCGTCGAGGATCGGCCCTGCGACGAGCGCGGTATAATCGCCCGAGCGGCCCTTGTATTCCGGCGGCACGGCATGGGCGCCGAGGAAGGTCGTGCGAACGGTGACGGGGCGCTCGCGGCCGATCCGGCGCGCGACGCGGAGTTGCTTGAGCTCCGCCTGCTGTTCCAGCCCGTAGCCGGACTTGATCTCGACGGTGGTGACGCCCTCGGCCATTAGCGCGGCGAGGCGCCGGTCGGCGGAGGCGAAGAGCGTATCCTCGCTCGCCTCGCGCGTTGCCTTGACCGTGGAGAGGATGCCGCCGCCGGCCCGCGCGATCTCCTCATAGGTCGCGCCCTGGAGACGAAGCTCGAACTCATGCGCCCGGTCGCCGCCATAGACGAGATGGGTGTGGCAATCGATCAGCCCCGGGGTGATCCAGCGGCCCCCGCAGTCGATGGTCTCGGCCGCCTGCAAGGCAGGAGCCTCGCTGCGCGGCCCGGCATAGACGATGCGTCCGTCGCGGGCTGCGATCAGCCCGTCGTCGATCGCGCCGTAGGGAGTAGCGACCGCGGGCGACATCGTCGCCAGTCGGGCGTTGGTCCACAGCTTGTCGCAAGCCAGCGTTTCACCGGGCGCTTTCGCCACTGTGCATCCTCCCGCTACTCTTTGATTAGCGGGTATGCTATCTAATTGCATATGCAAATGGCAAGCGTATATTTGCATATGCAATTAGACGCGAACCGAGACAGTGGAGCGAAGCGGTGATCGAGACCCTGCATCTGGCGGAGGCGCTTCTGCCGCAAGGCTTTGCCAGGAACGTAAAACTGACTGTCGATGATGGCTTCGTCGCGGCCGTCGAGCCGGATGCGGCACCGGCCGGCGAGGGGCGTCGTTTTGCAGGGATCGCCTTGCCCGGCATGCCGAATCTGCACAGCCACGCCTTCCAGCGTGGCATGGCGGGGCTGTCCGAACAGCGCGGCGCGCCGGAGGATTCCTTCTGGACCTGGCGCGAGGTGATGTACCGCTTCCTCGACAGGCTCGATCCCGAGGACGTGCAGGCCATCGCTGCGCAGGCCTTTGTCGAGATGCTGGAAGGCGGCTTCACCGCGCTCGCTGAATTCCACTACCTCCACCATGACAAGGACGGCCGTCCCTATGCGAACATCGCCGCGATGGGGCAGGCCATCGCGGCCGCCGCGCAGGAAACCGGGCTCGGCCTCACCTTGCTGCCGGTGCTCTACCGTTTCGGCAATTTCGGACAGGCGCCTTCGGTTCACGGCCAGCGCCGTTTCGTGAATGAGCGCGATGCCTATCTGCGTCTGCTGGAAGGAAGCGCCGCGGCGATCCACGGCCTGCCGGATGCGCGGCTCGGCGTTGCGCCACATTCGCTGCGCGCTGTCGCGCTCGACGATCTCGGCTGGCTATCGTCTCTGCGGCCGCATGATCCGGTCCACATCCATGTTGCCGAGCAGGTGCCGGAGGTCGAGGCCAGCCTGAAGATCACCGGCAAGCGCCCGGTCGAGCTGCTGATGGATACGGTTCCGCTCGACGGTCGCTGGTGCCTGATCCATGCCACCCATCTGAGCGACGCGGAGCGAGATGGCATCGCCCTGAGCGGCGCGGTCGCGGGCCTGTGCCCGATTACCGAGTCGAGCCTCGGCGACGGCATCTTCGACGGCATCCGTTACGCGCAGGCCGGTGGCGCCCTCGGTGTCGGCAGCGATTCCAACATCCAGATCGATGCCGGCGCCGAATTGCGCCAGCTCGAATACTCGCAGCGTCTGCGTGACCGCCGACGCGCGCTTTTCGCGGAGGAGCGGGCTTCGACGGGGCTAGCGCTCTGGACGGCCGCTTGCGCCGGCGGCGCGCAGGCCTGTGGCCGCGCGATCGGCGCGATCGCGCCGGGCCATCGTGCCGATTTCATCACCCTCGACATCGATCATCCGGCCATCGTCGGCAAGTCCGGTGCCGAGGCGGTCGACAGTGCGATCTTCGCTGCCAATGCCTTGCCTTTGCGCGATGTCGTCGTCGGTGGCAGGAGTGTCGTCGCGGAGGGACGGCATGTCGCTCGCGATTCGGTGCGGGTGCGCTTCGCTGCGGTGATGCGGCGCCTGCTCGCCGCGGCATAGGCGAGGCAATTCGGGACAGACGATGGCGGAAACCCAGCCCGATGCTGTGAAGCTGGATGGCGCCGGGCCAGTCTACGACCAGATCCGGCGCGCGATCCGCGATCTCGTCGTGAGCGGTGCCTGGCCGCCGGGCACGAGCGTGCCGCCGGAACACGCGCTGATGGAGCAGCTCGGCGCGTCGCGGATGACGGTGCACCGCGCGCTGGTGCAACTGGCCGGCGAAGGGCTGATCATTCGCCGCCGCCGCTCGGGCACGATCGTCGCGAGCCCTCCGGCCAGCCATGCCATGCTCGACATCCTTTCGATCCCGGAGGAGGTTGAACAACTCGGGCAGGCCTATGCCTATGACGTCCTCGCGCGCAGCGATGGGCGGCCCAGTGCCGAGGTCGCCGAGCGTTTCGGCCTGAAGCGCTCCGACAAGGTCACTCATCTCGTTGTCCTGCACCGCGCTGACGGCAAGCCGCATGTGCTGGAGGAGCGCGTCATTCATGTGGCGGCCGTACCGGGCGTCGCGGACGAGGATTTCGCGAAAACCCCGCCGGGAGATTGGCTGCTGCAGCACAGCCTCTGGTCCCAGGCGGAACATGCGATCAGCGCTGTCGGCGCGCAGGCTGACGAGGCGGAGTTGCTCGACATCGCGATCGGCGAGCCCTGCCTGCTGGTCGAGCGACGGACCTGGAACCAGGATCGTCCGGTGACGGCGGTGCGTCTGCTCTATCCTGGCCCGCGCCACCGCTTCGTTGGTCGCTTCGGCCCCTACGGCTAGGTCTGATCGCGGTCCCGGAAACCCGGTCATGAAAAAGGGCCCGCCATCGCTGGCGAGCCCATCTCATGAAACGCGATCTCGCGTGAGCGGCGTGCCTCAGCAGTCGTAGACCACGCGCCGACCCCACTCGTCCCGTCCGTAGCACCGCTGGGGCGTTGCGGCTCCGCCAATGATGGCGCCGCTGGCGCCGCCGATCGCGGCACCCGCCAGAGCCCCACCCGCACGGCCGGTGGCCGCGCCGCCGATGATGGCGCCCGCGCCCGCGCCGATCAGAGCGCCCGTACCCGCGTTCTGCTCGCGGGGCGTGCACGCGCCGGCGCCAATGGCGGCGCCCAATGCGACGATCAGTACCACCTTCTTCATGCGAGTCCCTCCTCTCGATTGCACTTGTCGCTCGCAGGCCCAACGGGCCGACGCCAGAAAGGTTCCCGCGCCGGCAAGGCGAGAGGGAGACCGGATGTGGGCGAGATGAGGGAGAGTGGTCATCCCGCGCGGGAGCGGTTGCCCAGCGCGAATTCCGACCATGAGCCACCATTCCAAAAGAGAGCCGCAGCCTCCGGAACCTTCACTTCGGCAGCGAGTTGACCCGTCGAGCTGATGAACCATGGCCAGCTGGCGCGGCTGGCACAGATGAAACGGATGGAGCGAACGATGACGATGTCCAATGTTTCCGCGAGCGCGAATCCGCTGATCGCCGGCGCGCGGGTCGCCGGCACGGACGTCTACAACACTTCGGGCGATCATCTCGGCGAGATCTACGACATCATGCTGGACAAGCAGACCGGCAAGGTGGCCTACGCCATCATGTCCTTCGGCGGCTTCCTCGGGCTGGGCGAGAAGTACCACCCCATCCCCTGGAGTGTGCTCGACTACGATCCCCAGCGTGGCGGCTATGTCGTGCCGCTGACGAAGGAAAAGCTCGAGGCTGCGCCGATGTACGACAGCGAAGGCGAGCCCGACTGGGAGGACAAGGCTTACGGCAAGCGTGTCCACGATTATTACGGCACGATGCCCTACTGGATGATGTAGCGGCAGCCCAGGCGCAGGTCGCGGCGGTTGCTATCCCCCCAGCCGAACCGCCGTGGCGGCGGGATGCGGGCCGAAAGGCCCGCATCTTCTTTTTTGGCCCGTGTTTACAGGCCGAGTTTTTCTTCGAAGTCCCGGAACTTTGCCGACCGGTCGAGCGTCTGATCAGTGGGGGAAACGAAAAGCCGCAGCGGTGCATCGCCCGCGAGAGGCAACCCTTCGACCGGGAGAATTCATGCGCATTCGTTACGGCTATCGGATCGAGCTCGTCTGCGAGCACGAGATGCCGCTCGTGACTCTGCTCGACGTCCACCCCTCGCGCCGCCACGACCTCGTGCGGCCGGATGAAATGCGGGCGACGGCGCTCACCAATTCCGCCATGTCCGTCGCGGTCGGTCAGCACCATGACGCTTTCGGCAATATCTCTCGCCGGCTGGTGGCGCCACCTGGAGGTGTCCGACTCGAATCGGAGGGGCTGATCCAGGATTCCGGCGAGCCGGACCGTCAGACCCCGGCTGCCCAGGAGGTGCCTCCATCGCGCCTGCCGAGCGAGGCGCTGCCCTTTCTTCTGGGCAGTCGCTATTGCGAGACGGACAAGCTCGCCGATCAGGCCTGGAGTCTGTTCGGCCAGGTCCAGCCCGGTTGGGAACGGGTCCAGGCGATCACCGACTTCGTCCACAACCACCTGAGCTTCGGCTACCACTTCGCCCGCAGCACCCGCACGGCCTCCGAAGCGTTTCACGAGCGGGTCGGAGTCTGTCGCGACTTCGCCCATCTCGCAGTTGCGTTCTGCCGCTGCCTGAACATTCCGGCGCGCTACTGCAACGGCTATCTCGGCGATATCGGCGTGCCCGCGAATCCCGCACCGATGGATTTCAACGCTTGGTTCGAGGTCTATCTCGGCGGGCGCTGGTACACCTTCGATGCGCGGCACAACGAGCCGCGCATCGGCCGGATCGTCATTGCCCGCGGCCGCGACGCGACGGATGTCGCCATGATCAGCTCCTTCGGCAGCCATACGGTGCAGCATTTCGAGGTGATCACCGAGGAGGTCGAGGATCTGTCGATCCCGCTTGCACCGATGCTGCCGCCGCAATTCGATGCCCAACCGGCAGCGGCCTGAGGCGTCTTCGGGTCCCGATCCCGCCCTTGCGGACGGCTTCGGGCGACCTATCTCGACGAAGCGATGCGTCACACGGTTGTCGTCAATGCCCGCGCGGGTACCGTTCTCGAAGCTGGGGCCGATGTTTTCTCCGCGAGGCTGAAGGCCGCTTTTGCCGCGCAGGGCTCGGCCGCCGAGATCAAGCTCGTCTCGCCGCGTGAACTCGACGACGCCTTTGCGCTGGCGGTTGAGGCCGGCGATTCCGTCCCCGTCATCGCCGGCGGCGACGGCACGATCAACCGTGTCCTGCCCGTGCTGATCCAGGCGGAGCGGCCGGTCGGAATCCTGCCGATGGGGACCGTGAACGTGCTCGGGCGCGATCTGGGCCTGTACGGCACCTTGGAGCAGCAGGTCGCGGCGCTCTGCGCGGGCGAGCCGGTCGCGATGGATGTCGGCCGCGTCAACGACCGGTTGTTCCATTCTCTCTCCGGCCTGGGCTTCTTCAGCCTGATGGCGCGCGAGCGCGAATATGCTCGCCGGCGCATTCCGTTCAGCCGTGCCGCCGCCTTCGGGCTCGCGGCCGCGCGCTCCATCCTGTTCACCCGTCCGATCTCCGTGGATATCCGCATCGGCCAGGAACATCTCGTCGCCGAGGCGGATGCGGTGCTTGTCACCGTTAACCGGTTCGACGGCGCCGAGTGGCGCCGCGGAGAGCTCGACGGAGGCGTCTTCGAAGTCCACATCCTGAATGCCGGAGGCCTCTACTCCCGCAGCAAGGCAGCGCTGTCGGTCGTCTCCGGCCGCTGGCGCTCCTCCGGGCATCTGACCTCTTTCTTCGGCGACGAGGTCGTGCTGCAGCGCCGCGACAAGCGTCGTGGGCACGTCACTTTCGATGGCGAGGTCGAGCGCAAGGCGGGCCCCTTGACCTATAGCCTGCTGCCGCGGGCTTTTCGCGTTATAGCGGCACGTTCGACGACGCCGTGAGAATGGAAGCCCGCATGTCCCGTCCCGTGTCCGGCAGGACTCCTGCCCCGCTGCACCTTCGATGGATCGTTCCGGCGCTGGCGGGGCTCGTCTTCCTGGCGTTGGCAGCCTCCATCGCCTCAGGCCACAGCTTCGCGTTCGATAGGAGCCTGATCCTGCTGTTGCGCGAGCCGGGCAACCCCGCCGTTCCGCTGGGCCCGGCCTGGTTCCAGGAAGCGGTACGCGACATGACCGCTTTCGGCAGCTTCGTCGGCCTCTTCTTCATGACCACGGCTGCGGCGCTGGCGCTCTGGCTTTGCGGCTACCGCCGTCTTGCCACCGGGCTGGTGGCCAGCGTGCTGATGGCGCTTCTCGTCAGCAACGGGCTGAAAATCGTGATCGCCCGCGAGCGGCCCGACATCGTCACGCACGCCGCCCTGACCTTTACGGCGAGCTTTCCCAGTGGGCATGCTTTCCTCTCGGCCGCGGTGATGCTCAGCATCGCCGGCTTTGTCGGGCTCGCCTCGCAGCGCGACGATATCGCCTTGCTCTGCCTTGTCTTCGCCTGGGTGATGGTCCTGCTGATTGGGCTGAGCCGCATCTATCTCGGCGTCCATTGGCCGACGGACGTGCTCGGCGGCTGGTGTCTGGGCATTGTCTGGTCAAGCATCGCCACGGCCTGGTTCGGCCGCTGGATGAGGGCGTCCGATCCGGCCTGACGACGGTCCTAGCGCATATCGATGGTGGCGTTGACTCCGAGATCGGGCGTGCGGCCGAGGATCTTCGCTGTCGCGAGCTTGAAGGCGACGAGCACGCTGCTGGAGGGCCCCTCCCAGATCTCGGCTGAAACCGGCGTCAGTGCCAGAAGCGTGGCGTCCGGGTCGTCGGGCCCGTTCGGGAACCAGGCGCTCGCCATTGGCGTCCAGATCTGGCGCAGCAGGTCGCGGCTGGGCACCTCCGAGGCGGTGCAGGCGATGGCCGCGTAGAAGTTGCGGTCCTCATGGCTGATGGCGATGGAGACCGACGGCGAGCGCAGCGCCGCGCCGATGATGCCGGTATGCCGATGCGTGATGAAGAGCAGACGATGATGCTCGCGGTCGATATGCCCGGACATCGGCCGGGTCTTCAGCCCGTCTTCGGCGATCAACGACACCATGTAGACAGGATGGGCGTCGAGAGCCGTCCAGATCCGCTCCTGCAATTCCGTGTCCGACATCGCCCCCTCCTGCGGCGCAATGATCTCATGCCGCGCGGCTGTTGAGAACGCGCGGCGCGCCGCAACGTTCCCCGGAGGAGGGAACTTTTGCGTGATCGCGCGGGTTTGCCTCCCGCCGCGGCGAGGGCCGCCTCACTCTGGAAAGAACATGCTCGTATCCCGCAATCTGCTCATCGTCATTCTGGTCGTTCTTGTCGCCGCGCTCGCCGTCACCGGCTATTCCCTCTACCAGGAGAAGAAGCAGCCCGACGGCGTCTCGATCACTGTCGGCAAGGATGGGCTGTCGATCCAGCAGAAGTGAGAGCCCGGGCGCAGCTCCGGATTTGCGACCAGTAGATGGCGGGCAGTCGCAGAGGCATTGGCGTTCCGGGCCCAAAGACGCTAACACCGCCCGCGAGGATCCACCTTTCGCGGGAGTGAAGCAGATGAATGCGCCCTTCAAGAACCTGATCGCCGGCGAATGGACCGCCGCGGCGCACGCGTCGCGCAACATCAACCCCTCCAATACTGGCGACGTGGTCGGCGAGTATTCGCAGGGCTCGGTCGAGGACCTGAACAATGCCGTCGCGGCGGCCAAGGCGGCCTTCCCGGCCTGGAGCCGCACCACCCCTCAGGAGCGCTATGACATCCTGAAGAAGGCGTCCGACGAGATTCTCGCCCGCAAGGACGAGCTCGGCCGGCTGCTGTCGCGAGAGGAAGGCAAGACCCTGGCCGAGGGCATCGGCGAGGCCGCCCGCGCCGGCCAGATCTTCGCGTTCTTCGCTGGTGAATGCCTGCGTCTCGGCGGGGAGATGATCCCCTCCGTGCGTCCGGGCGTCGGCGTCGAGATCACCCGCGAGCCGATCGGCATCGTCGGCATGATCACGCCCTGGAACTTCCCGATCGCGATCCCGGCCTGGAAGATGGCGCCCGCGCTCGCCTGGGGCAACTGCGTCGTCATCAAGCCGGCCGATCTCGTGCCGGGCTCGGCCTGGGCGCTGGTCGACATCATCCAGCGGGCGGGCCTGCCCAAGGGCGTGCTCAACCTGGTAATGGGCCGTGGCTCGGTCGTTGGCCAGGCGCTGCTCGAGCACAAGGATGTCGCCGCCATCTCCTTCACCGGCTCGGTCGCGACCGGTCGCAAGGTCGCTGCCGCTTGCATCGCGTCCAGCCCGATGAAGAAGGTTCAGCTCGAGATGGGCGGCAAGAACCCGCTCGTCGTGCTCGACGATGCCGATCTCAAGACGGCCGTGGAAGTCGCCGTCAACGGCGCTTTCTTCTCGACCGGGCAGCGCTGCACGGCGTCCTCGCGCCTGATCGTCCAGGCCGGCATCCACGACAAGTTCGTCGAGGCCTGCATCGAGCGGCTGAAGGGCGTCGTCGTCGACGATGCGCTGAAGGCTGGTACCCAGATCGGCCCCGTCGTCGATCAGAGCCAGCTCGACCAGGACCTGAAATATATCCAGATCGCCAAGGACGAGGGCGGCAAGCTCGCCTTCGGCGGCGAGCTCCTGAAGCGCGAGACACCCGGCTTCTATCTCCAGCCGGCACTCTTCACCGAGACTACCAATGCCATGCGCATCTCGCGCGAGGAGGTCTTCGGCCCGGTCGCCAACATCGTCCGCGTCAAGGATTACGATGAGGCACTGGCGGTCGCGAACGACACCGAGTTCGGCCTCTCCTCGGGCATCTGCACGACCTCGCTGAAGTATGCGACGCATTTCAAGCGCAACAGCGAGGCCGGCATGGTGATGGTCAACCTGCCGACGGCCGGCGTCGACTATCATGTGCCGTTCGGCGGCCGGAAGGGCTCCAGCTACGGCCCGCGCGAGCAGGGTGCCTACGCCAAGGAGTTCTACACCACGGTCAAGACGGCCTACACGCTGGCTTGATCGTCGGAACAGGGCGCGGTCGCGGCGGTTGATCGGGGACATTCCCCGATTGGAGCCGCGACATGCATCATTCCGACCCCAAAAAGCGCGAGGCCGTCGACCTCGCGCTCGCTTGCTACAAGCACTGCTTCGGCATGGCGACGACGCATTGCCTCGTCGTCGGAGGCGCCCATGCCGAGCCCAGGCATCTGACGCTGATGCTGGCCTGTTCCGAGATCTGCCGGACGATGGCGCATCTGCTGCTGATGGATTCGCCGCACGCCCGGCATCTCGCATCCGAATGCATCGAGATCTGCGAGGCCTGTGCGGCCGATTGCGAACGGATCGGCGGCATGGAGGATTGCGTCGCGGCCTGCCGCGCCTGTGCGAAAGCCTGCGCGGCCCTGCCGTGACAGGAAGGTTTAGCCGACCGGGATGACGTCCACCGCCACGCCGATCTTCTGCGAACCCGGACCGATCAGCACGCCGTCGAGTGGCGCGACATCGGCGTAGTCGCGGCCGATGGCGGTGACGATGTGGTCGTCGGCGACGATCAGATTGTTGGTCGGGTCGAGCCCGACCCAGCCCGTTTCCGGCCCGCACCAGAGCAGGGCCCAGGCATGGCTGGCATCGGCACCTTCCAGCCGCTTCTGTCCTGGCGGCGGAATGGTGCGGATATAGCCGCTGACATAGGCGGCCGGCAGGCCGAGGCCCCTCAACCCCGCGATCATGATATGCGCGAAATCCTGGCAGACGCCGTGGCGCTGGGCGAAGGCTTCCGCCAGCGGCGTGGAGACCTCGGTCGCGGCCGGGTCGTAGGTGAAGTCGCGCCGGATGCGCGCCATCAGCTCGCTCGCCGCTTCCAGCACGGGACGCCCCTTGCCGAAGCTCTCCCGCGCATAGGCGACGACGGCATCGACCTCCGGCACCAGGCGGCTGGGATAGATCTGATGGGCCGGTGAGCCGGGCTCGAGACTGTCGGAGGCGAGCGCCAGCGCTGAGACCTCCTCCCAATTGCGCGTCAGCCCCGGATGCGGCGGGGCAGGGCGCTCGACGACGACGCGTGCCCGCATCTCCACCTTCAGCTCGCGATGCGGTTTCGTGATCGTCGCGAGCGTCATCCGGTTGCCGAAGAAGCAGGGCGCGTCGCTGCGCTCGGCCGGGCGCGGCGTGATCGAGACTTCACTCTTCAGCACGCTCTGGCCGGAGCCGTCGCGCGGCAGGAGCCGCATGATGCAGCGCGCGAAAGGCACCTGCCGGCTGTAGCCATAGGTCGTGACATGGCGGACGTCGTAGATCACGCGATGCCTGTCAGCCGCGACCCTTCGGGGTCGCTGTTCTGGAGGAAGTAGCGGTCGGCGATGGCGGCCGAGAGACCCATCAGCAACTGCTCGAACAGCAGGATGCTGGTGCGGTCGAGCCGGCTTGCCTCGGCGGTGCGGCAGTCGGCGGCGAGCCGCAGCACCAGGCGGCGCGGGGCTTCCAGCATCCCGTCCTCGGTCAGCGACGGCAGGTCCTTGATCTCGGCATCGAGCCGCTCGACCTGGAAGGCGACGGAGCGGGGGTTGTACGGGTCGAGCATGACGAGATCGAGCACCGGCTGCAGGCTGGGGCCCAGCAGGTAGCGCGAGCGATAGGTGATCTGCGAATCCGTCAGGTCGAGCAGGGCATCGAGCGCTTCGCTGGACGCGTCGTTCCCCGCGAACTGCCGGGCGAAGCGGCAGGTCGCGATGCCGCGCTCCAGCCGCCGTCCGATATCGAGGAAGCGCCAGCCCGCCCCGCGCACCATGTTCTCCTGGCTGAGGCCGGAGAAGGCTGCGAGCGTCTTCAGCGCCCGGTCGGCGATCTCGTAGGCCTCACCTTCCGACGGCTTGCGGCCTTCCAGCGGCGTGAGTTGCTTCTGAAGGTCGCCGAACAGCCGCCAGGCGTCGACCGAGAGCCGCTCGCGGATGACCGAGGCCGTGCGCCGCGCCTCGCGTACGGAGGCGGCGGCGGAGCCGTAATCGTCGAGGCTGTAGAGTGCCGAATAGGCCTGTGTGGCCGGGCCCTGGCCGCGGCCGCGCTGGGCGGCGCCCCAGGCGACAAGCAGATCGGCCAGTCGGCGCACCGTGTCGCTGCGCCCCGGCGCCGGGTCGGGGTCGATCAGCCGGCCGAGCAGGGCACGCACCAGTCGCAACGTCGCCTCGCCGCGCTCGAGATAGCGCCCGAGCCAGAACAGGTTGTCGGCGGCGCGGCTCGGCAGCGTTCCGGTGACACGGTGGATGCTGATGCGGTCTTCCGTCGGCAACAGCGTGATCGGTTCGACCGGCGCATCGGCCGTCACCCAGACGTCGCTGGAGCGCACGCCGTTGCGCAGGTTGACGGCGCGCGCGTCCGGCTCGTCCGAGATCCGGCAGAAGCCGCCGGGCATCACCTTCCAGCCATCCGGAGTCGCCGCGGCGAAGACGCGCAGAGTCATCGGGTGAGGTTCGAGCCGGCCGTTCTGGAACACCGGCATGGTCGAGAGCCTGACGACCTCCTGCCCGACATAGTCCATGCCACGTGCGGCGATGCGGGCGCGCAGCGCCTCGCGCTCGGCCAACGGCAAGTCTCCGGCGAGCACCGGACCCCTGTCGAGCCCCCCGCCGGCGCTGCGGAAGGCGGGCGCGATGCTCATCTCGTCCAGGCGCGCGAGCACAGCCTCGCGCTCGCGCGCCTGACCGCACCACCAGGTCGCGATATTGGGCAGGATCAGTTCCTCGTCGAGCACCTGCCGGGCGACCGTCGGCAGGAAGCTCATCAGCGCCCGCGATTCCACCACGCCCGAGCCAAGCCCGTTAGCGACATGGACATTGCCTGCGCGCACCGCCTGGACGAGCCCGGCGACGCCGAGCGCCGATTGCGCGTTGAGCTCCAGCGGGTCGGCGAAATCGCCGTCGATGCGTCGCCAGATCACGTCGGCCCGCTTGAGGCCGCCGATGGTGCGTACATGCACGCGCCCCTCCCGCATCAGGAGGTCGCCGCCCTCCACCAGCAGGAAGCCGAGATAGCGCGCCAGATAGGCCTGTTCGAAATAACTCTCGTTGAGCGGCCCCGGCGTCAGCAGGCAGATGCGTGGCTCGACCCGCTTGGAGCGGGACGCCAGCCCGGCGCGGAAGCCCTGGAAGAAGGCGGCCAGCCGCTCGATGTTCATGCTGCGGAACATGTCCGGGAAGGCGCGTGTCAGTGCCAGCCGGTTTTCCAGCGCATAACCGGCGCCCGAAGGCGCCTGCGCGCGATCCTGCAGCACCCACCAGCGCCCATCCGGTCCGCGGCCGAGATCGGCGGCGTAGAGCTGCAGCGCACCGCCGCCCGGGGCGCCGTGCAGGGGGCGCAGATAATCCGGGCTGCCGGTGACGACCGCCGCTGGCAGCAGGTCCTTCGCGACGATCTCGCCGGGCCCATAGACGTCGTCGAGCAGGGTGGAGAGGAGTTGCGCCCGCTGCGCGACGCCGGCGGCGATGGTCTGCCATTCGGCGCCGGGGATCAGGAGCGGCACATGGCTCAGCGGCCAGGAGCGCTCGCCCGCGCTCGGGTCGCGCTCGTCGATGTCGCCATGGACGCGGTAGGAGACGCCCGTGTCGTGGACATGCCGGTCGGCCAGGCCGAAGCGTTGCAGCAACTCGCTCTGCGAGAGGGTGCACCATTCCTGCAGGAAGGGCTCCCAATGCGGCCGCACGGCGCCGTCGGCATCGAGGAATTCGTCATAGGTGCCGGGCAGGGGGCGATAGCCGGCGAGCAGCGCCGCGCGCCGCTCCGCCTTGGTGCGTCCAGACCGGATGCGGCCCTGCACTGCCAAAAGCTCTAGACCCCTGCCAGCGCGCTTTCCCTTCGGCTGACATCAGCCGGCCGAACAGGGTTTGCGCAAATCAAAACGGCCGCCGCAGGTCCAGCGTGAGCGGGAATTCGGCGCTGCGTTCCTCCGGCGGAATCGCCAGAGCGCCGGGACTATGACCGATCGCCTCGAAACGCGCGAGCCGTCTGGCTTCCGCCTCGTAGGAATTCACAGGCGGTGTCTCGTAATTGCGACCGCCGGGATGGGCGACATGATAGACGCAGCCGCCGAGCGAGCGCCCGACCCATGTATCGACGATGTCGAAGGTCAGCGGCGCATGCACCGGGATGACCGGATGCAGGCCGGACGCTGGCTGCCAGGCCTTGAAGCGCACCGCCGCGATCGCCTCGCCGGAAACGCCGGTCTCGGTCATCGGCAGGCGCCGGCCGTTGCAGGTGATCAGGTGGCGGCCAGGCACGAAGCCCTTGGCCTTGACCTGCAGCCGCTCGACCGACGAGTCCACATAGCGCACCGTGCCGCCGATCGCGCCTTCCTCGCCCAGCACATGCCAGGGCTCCAGCGCCTGCCGGATCTCGATCTCGACGCCGCCATGCGCGACCTTGCCGAAGAAGGGGAAGCGGAACTCGGCCTGCGCCTCGAACCAGACCGGATCGAAATCGTAACCGGCACGCTGGAGGTCGGCGAGTACCTCGCGGAAATCCTGCCAGACCAGCTCCGGCAGCATGAAGCGGTCATGCAGTGCGGTGCCCCAGCGCACCAGCTTGCCCTCCAGCGGCTCGCGCCAGAACCAGGCGATCAGCGCTCGCAGCAGCAATTGCTGGGCGAGCGACATGCGCGCATCCGGCGGCATCTCGAAGCCGCGGAATTCCAGGAGTCCGAGCCGTCCGGTCGGTCCATCCGGCGAGTAGAGCTTGTCGATGCAGATCTCGGTGCGGTGCGTGTTGCCCGAGACGTCGACCAGCAGGTTTCGGAACAGCCGGTCGACCAGCCAGAGCGGAATCGGCGCCTGGCCGGGCCTGGGCACCTGCGCCAGCGCGATCTCCAGTTCGTAGAGCTGGTCCTGCCGCGCCTCGTCGATGCGCGGCGCCTGGCTGGTCGGGCCGATGAACAGGCCGGAGAAGAGGTAGGATAGCGACGGGTGCCGGTTCCAGTAGAGCACGATGCTCTTCAGGAGATCAGGTCGGCGCAGGAAGGGTGAATCGCCCGGCGTCACACCGCCGAGCACGACGTGGTTGCCGCCGCCCGTGCCGGTGTGGCGCCCGTCGACCATGAATTTCTCGGCGCAGAGTCTGGCCTGCCGCGCCTCCTCGTAGACGCCCTGCGTGATCGCGACCGCCTCGCGCCAGTCCGTCGCCGGGTGGATGTTGACCTCGATCACGCCGGGATCGGGCGTGACCTTGATGACGTCGAGTCGTGGGTCGACGGGCGGGGCATAGCCCTCGATATGAACGGGCAGGCCTGTTTCCTCGGCTGCGGCCTCGATCGAGGCGACGAGGTCGAGATAGTCCTCCAGCCGCTCGACCGGGGGCAGGAAGACGCAGAGCACGCCGTCCCGGATCTCGAGGCTCAGGGCCGTGCGGACATGATCGCCGCCGATCTCCTGCTCGGTGCGTTCCTGTGCCGCGCCGGCCGCACCGGCATCGGCCTGGACCGTCATCTGCTGTGGTGCAGCGGGTGAGGCCGGGGCCGCAGGCGGCAACGGCTCGCGCGGCTCCAGCGGGTCCTGCGGGTGGATGTGCGGATATTCGTTCTTGGGGACCACGGGCAGCGAGCTCAGCGGCAGCCTGTAGCCGACCGGCGAGTCGCCCGGAACGAGGAAGAGCTTGCCGCGCCGGAGCCGCCATTTCTCCGAGCGCCAGCGCCGGTCATTCGCTGCGGCCTGCCAGCGTTGCACCGGAATGACGAAGCCGCGCGGCTGGTTCAGGCCCAGCTGGAAGACCTGCGCCATCCGCGCGCGCTCCTCCGGGTCTGCGAGGCGGGAATCGAGCGGATCGACATTCTCGGGAAGCTGCGCCTCCTTGAGCAGCCAGTGGCCAGTGTCCTCGTAAGCCGGGACCACATAATCGGCACCGAACCCAAGCCTGTCCGACAGGTCCTTCGCCAGTGTCTCCGCGTCGCCGATCGTGGCGCTGGTCTCCGGCTCACGGTCGTCACCCGTCTGTGCACCGGGTTCGCGGGCGATCAGGTCCGGGTTGCGCCAGATAGGCTCGCCGTCGCGGCGCCAGTAGAGCGCGAAGGCCCAGCGCGGCAGGCTCTCGCCCGGATACCACTTGCCCTGGCCGTAATGCAGCATCCCACCCGGCGCGAAGCGCTCGCGCAGCCGGCGGATCAGCACATCGGCGCGCTCGCGCTTGGTCGGCCCGACGGCCGCGATGTTCCATTCCGCCCCGGTCTGGTCGTCGATCGAGACGAAGGTCGGCTCGCCGCCCATGGTGAGCCGCACATCCTGCGCCTGCAGCTCTGCTTCGACCTTGTTGCCGAGCGCGTCGAGCGCCCGCCAGGATTCGTTCGAGAAGGGCAGGGTGATGCGCGGCACTTCGTGGACGCGCGTCACGCTCATATGGAAGTCGAAGGTCGTCTCCGCATAGCTCGCCGCGCCCGAGACCGGCGCGGCCGCGCGGTAATGCGCCGTCGCGGCCAGCGGCAGATGCCCCTCGCCGGTGAACAGCCCGGAGGTCGGGTCGAGCCCGATCCAGCCTGCACCGGGAATGTAGACCTCGGCCCAGGCATGCAGGTCGGTGAAGTCCTTGTCCGTGCCGCGCGGGCCTTCGAGCGGGTCGATATCCGCCTTCATCTGGATCAGGTAGCCGGAGACGAAACGGGCCGCGAGGCCGAGATGTCGCAGCGCCTGCACCAGCAGCCAGCTCGTGTCGCGGCAGGAGCCGGAGCGGATCCTGAGCGTATGTTCCGGTTCCTGCACGCCCGGCTCCATGCGGATGCCGTAGGCGATCATCCGCTGCAGCCGTGCGTTGAGATCAACGATGAAGCTGACGGTGTTGACAGGCTCCTTCGGCAGCTCCGCCAGAAAGGCCGAAAGCAGCGGACCGGCCGGCTCCGCCGCGAGATAGGGCGCCAGCTCCGTCACGAGCTCGGGCGCATAGCTGAAGGGGAAAGTCTCGGCCTCGCTCGCGACGAAGAAGTCGAACGGGTTGATCACCGAGAGCTCGGTAACGACGTCGACCTCGATGCGGAATTCCGTGACCGGCTCGGGAAAGACGAAGCGCGCCAGCCAGTTGCCGGCCGGATCCTGTTGCCAGTTCACGAAATGCTGGGCCGGCGTCACCTTCAGCGAATAGCTCTCGATCGCCGCCCGGCAGTGTGGTGCCGGTCGCAGGCGGACTATCTGCGGCCCGAGCGTGACCGGCCTGTCATAGCGATAGTGGGTGACATGGTTCAGCGCGGCGATGATGGCCAAGGCTCGGCACCTGCTTGTCATGCGCGGAAGAACCGCCCTCTCCTGACGTTAGCGGCGCTCTGGCCGCGCGAAAAGCGCCATCCTGCCCGTTGAGGCGGCAGGCCGGCGGATTCCTGCCCAGGAGTTGGCCAGGCCGGGAAGCGACGGGTGGCATGGCCGCTGCCCGCTCTTTCTGCTTTGCAAGCCGGCTGAACCGTCTCACTCTGGTCGCAGCGATCGGCTATCCGAATCTGGTGAGCCGTACGGAGTTTCGAGTGTCATGGATGCCATCGTCGAGCAGGGGCTGCGCCCCGAAACCATTCCCGAGCGCACGCCGGTTCCGCCTTTCGATCTGGTGATCTTCGGCGCCGGTGGCGATCTTGCCCTGCGCAAGCTCTTTCCGGCGCTGGCCCAGCGCAACCGCGAGGGCGTGTTGCCTGAGGAGAGTCGTGTCCTTGCCGTCGTCCGCAAGGAGGAGGATGTCGAGGGCCTGCCCAGGCAGATCGCCGAGCGGCTCCATCAGGAGGGCATTCCGAAGGACGATGTCGATTCCTTCCTGCGCCGCCTCACCATGGTGCTGCTCGACGCGCTGAAGCCCGAGACCTACAAATCGCTGAAGAAGGCGCTGGGTGACAGCGAGCGCGTGCGTTCCTTCTATCTCTCGACACCGCCTGATCTCTTCATTCCGATCTGCGAGAACCTCGCCAAGGCGCAGATCCTGACGCCGACTTCGCGCGTCATCCTCGAGAAGCCGCTGGGCCGCGACCTCGCCTCGGCCCGCCAGATCAACGATGCAGTGGGGCGGATCCTGCCGGAAAGCCGGACCTACCGGATCGATCATTACCTCGGCAAGGAAACGGTGCAGAACCTCCTGGTGCTGCGCTTCGCCAACACGCTGTTCGAGCGCTCCTGGTCGAGCCGCGACATCGACCATGTCCAGATCACGGTGGCCGAGACGGTCGGCCTGGAGAATCGCGCCGGCTACTACGACATGGCCGGGCACATGCGCGACATGGTGCAGAACCATCTCATGCAGCTCCTGACCCTGTTCGCCATCGAACCGCCGAACATGCTGGAGGCCGGTGCGGTCCGTGACGAGAAGATCAAGGTGCTCAAGGCGCTGCGCCCCATCGTCGGGCCCGACGTCCAGCGCTTCACCGTGCGTGGCCAGTACGGACCCGGCCAGATCGACGGCCAGCGCGTCAAGGGCTATGCCGAGGAGCTCGGCCACGCTTCCAACACCGAGACCTTTGTCGCCATCCGCTGCGAGCTCGACAGCTGGCGCTGGGCAGGTGTCCCGATCTATCTGCGCACGGGCAAGCGCATGGCGCAGCGCTATTCGGAGATCGTCGTCACCTTCAAGCCGGTGCCGCATTCGATTTTCGGCAATGGCACCTGCGACCGGCTCGATGCCAACCGCCTCTTCATCCGGCTGCAGCCGAATGACGGCGTCCAGCTCCAGCTGATGATGAAGGTGCCGGGCTCGGGCCGGCTCAAGATCGTGCCGCGCCAGCTCGATCTGCGCTATTCGACCGCCTTCGACGAGCGGACACCGGATGCTTATGAGCGCCTGCTGACCGACGTCATCCGTGGCGACCAGACGCTGTTCATGCATCGCGACGAGGTCGAGCAGGCCTGGACCTGGGTCGATCCGATCATCGCCGGCTGGCAGGACTACTACCCGCATCCGCATCGCTACGCCGCCGGCTCTTGGGGCCCGTCGCAGGCGATCGGGCTGATCGAGCGCGATGGCCGGTCCTGGGCCGATCCGGACTTCGTCTGATGGCGGCGGGCCCGGTCGCCTGGCATCGCTTCGCGACGCTCGCCGATGCTTCCGAGGCACTCGCCGAGGCGGTTGCGGTCCGACTGAAGGAACTCCTGGCGCGGCAGCGGCAGGCTTCGCTGGTGGTGCCTGGCGGCACGACGCCGGCCCGCTTCCTCGCCGCGCTCGGCCGGCAGGAACTGCCCTGGGAGCAGGTGACACTGCTGCCGACCGATGAGCGCTTCGTCGCCGCCGACGATGCGGCGTCCAACGAGCGCATGCTGCGCGAGCAGTTTGCGCCACTGACGCAGGGCCGCGTGCGTTTCCTGTCCTTCCACGGTCAGGGCAGCGACATCGAAGCCGCCGCGGCGCTGCTATGTGCGCAACTGGCCGAATTGCCGCCGCTCGACCTTGTCGTCAGCGGCATGGGGGCGGATGGGCATATCGCCTCGCTCTTCCCGGGCGCGGAGGCGATCTTCAACCTCGTGCCCGACAGCGGCATCGTCGTCGCGCGGCCGCCGGGCTTGCCGGCGCGGCTTTCACTCTCGCCGAAGCGCCTGATCGAGGCCGGCTGGGCGAGCCTGCTCGTCTCCGGTGTCGCCAAGGAGGCGGTGCTGAAGGATGCTGCGACCCGCGCTACGCCGCTGCCGGTCGACATGCTGCTCGGCCGTGCGCAGGGGCTCGACGTCTATTGGGCGAAGGAGTAGAGCCCTCGCGGCCTCTGCAAATCGATTGAAAGACGAGATCATGGACGAAGCTGCCGCGATTGCCCGACTGAAGAGCTGCGGAGTCATCCCCGTCGTCGTGATCGAGGACGCGTCGCGTGCCGTCGATCTCGCCCATGCTTTGGTCGCCGGCGGCATCGATGTCGTCGAGGTCACGCTGCGCCGCCCTGCCGCGCTGGAGGCGCTCGCCGCCATCGCGAAGTCGGTGCCGAAGGCGCTGCCGGTCGCCGGCACGGTCGTCACGCCGGCGCAGGTGGCGCAGGTGAGGGACGCTGGCGCCCAGGCCGTCGTCAGCCCCGGTTTCAGCGAGAGCGTGGACGAGGCGCTGCGCAAGGCCGGGCTGCCCTGGCTGCCGGGCGTCGCCACGGCCTCCGACTGCATGCGCGCCGTCGCGGCCGGCCGGACCACTGCGAAATTCTTTCCGGCCGAGCAGGCCGGTGGCCCGCCGGCGCTGAAGGCGCTCTCCGGTCCCTTCCCGCAGATGAACTTCTGCCCGACGGGTGGTGTCGGCCTGAAGAACCTCGGCGACTACCTTGCCCTGCCGCAGGTGATCTGCGTGGGTGGGTCCTGGCTGGTGCCGGCCGATGCCATCGCCGCCGGCGATTGGGGCCGCATCACTACGCTCGCCCGAGAGGCCAAGGATGCCTTCCTGAAGGCGCGGGGCTGACGCCGTTCAGGCGGCGAGCTTGTCCCGCACCATCTCGGCGATCGCAAGCGAACTGGTCAGTCCTGGGCTCTCGATGCCGAGCAGGTTGACGAGGTCCGGCACGCCATGGGTCTCCGGCCCGTCGATGCGGAAATCCGGCATCGGCTCGGCCGGTCCATGCAGCTTGGGCCGGATGCCGGCATAGTCCGCGACCAGCGCCCCGTCCGGCAGCGCCGGCCAATAGGTGCGGATCGCGGCGTAGAACTTGTCTCCGCGAGCGGGATCGACGACCAGGTCCTGGTCGCTCTCGACCCATTCGACATCAGGGCCGAACTTCACCCTGCCACCCATGTCGATGGTGGCGTGGATGCCCAGGCCCGCCGCTTCCGGTACGGGATAGACCAGATGCGTGAAGGGCTGCTTGCCGGTCAGGGCGAAGTAGTTGCCCTTGGCATAGTGCTGCACCGGCACATGCGCGGCCGGAAAGCCCGCGAGCGTGCTCAGCAGTTTCGGCGCGCCGTGACCGGCTGAATTGACCACCGTCCGCACCGTGTAGGTCGCCGGCTCGGCCCCGCCGAAATCGACGCTGAAGCCTTGCCCTTCGCGCCGCCAGCCGGTGATCGGCGTGTTGAGCGCCAGCGATCCGCCCGCGGCCTCGCATTCGCCGAGCAGCGAGAGCATCAGCGCATGGCTGTCCACCACGCCGGTCTCGGGCGAGATCAGCGCGATCTCGCAGCGCACCTCCGGCTCCATCGCCTTGGCCTCGGCACCGGAGAGCCAGCGCAGCGAGTCGACGCCCGAAGCCTGCGCCCGTGCCATGATCGTCTCCAGCGCCGGCTTCTGGCTTTCGGAGGTGGCAACGATGAGCTTGCCACAGGCCTTGTGCGGCAGGCCGCGCTCTTCCAGATAGCGGTAGAGCTTCTTGCGGCCGGCGACACAGACGCGCGCCTTCAGCGAACCGGGCGGATAGTAGATCCCGGCATGGATGACCTCGGAGTTGCGCGCCGAGGTCTGGGTGCCGATGCCTTCGGCCGCTTCGGCGATGACGACTTCGCGGCCCGTGAGCGCAAGCTCGCGGGCCGCTGCGAGGCCGACCACGCCGGCCCCGATGACAAGGCAATCGATGTCGCTCATCGCCGCTTCGACTGGTTCAGCCGCGCTGCGGCATCGAGATTTCGATCAGGCTCGCCCAGTAGTTCACGCCCACCGGGATCGCCTTGTCGTTGAACTCGTAGGCCGGGTGATGCAGGCCGGCCGACTCGCCGTTGCCGATGTTGATGAAGGCGCCGGGGCGCTCCTCCAGCATGTAGGAGAAGTCTTCAGAGCCCATGGTCGGCGGAATGTCGGTGGTGATTGCATCGGAGCCGAAGACTTCCTTGGCGACGCTGGTCACGAAGTCGGTCTGGCCGGCATGGTTGAAGGTCACCGGATAGCCGCGGCGGTAGTTGAGCTGGTACTTCATGCCGAAGGCCTTCATCACGCCCTCGACGATCTCGCTGATGCGCTTCTCGGCGAGGTCGCGGGTCTCGGGCGTCAGCGTGCGGACCGAGCCCTTGATCTCAGCCGTCTGCGGAATGACGTTGAAGGCCTCGCCGGCGTTGAGCGCCGTCACCGAGACGACGATCGACTCCAGCGGATCGGCATTGCGCGAGGCGACCGTCTGCAGGGCGCTGACCAGCGCGCAGGAGGCGACGATCGGGTCGTTGACGCGATGCGGCGCCGCGGCGTGACCGCCCACGCCCTCGATCTTGATGTGGATCTGGTCGGCCGCGGCCATCGCGGGGCCCTTGGTGATCTCGAAGCGGCCGACAGGCACGCCGGGCTTGTTGTGCATGCCGTAGACTTCCTGGATGCCGAAGCGGGAGATCAGCCCGTCGTCGATCATCGCCTTGGCACCGGCGCCGCCTTCCTCGGCCGGCTGGAAGATCAGCACGGCGGTGCCGTCGAAATCGCGGGTTTGGGTCAGGTACTTGGCGGCGCCGAGCAGCATGGCGGTGTGGCCGTCATGGCCGCAGGCATGCATCTTGCCCGGCACGGTCGAGCGATGCTCGAGATTGGTCTCCTCATGGATCGGCAGCGCGTCCATGTCGGCGCGCATGGCGATGACCTTGCCGGAGCCTTGGCCCTTGCCCTTGATGACGCCGACGACGCCGGTCTGGCCGATGCCGGTGACCACCTCGTCGACGCCCCATTCATTGAGCTTGTCGGCGACGAGCGCGGCGGTCCTGTGCACGTCGTACATCAACTCGGGATGGCGGTGGATGTCACGGCGGATCGCGGTGATTTCGGGGGTCAGCGCCGCGATGATGTCGGTCTTGGGCATCGTATCCTCTGAGATGGCATGGGGCGACCGCGCAGAAAGCGGGTGCCGTGGCGCAAGCTAGCCCAGTCGCGAGCCGCCTGTCCAAGCCGGCCTGCGCGCAGGGGATGGGCATTGGCGGTATGACAGAGTGCGCCGAGAGATGTCGCCGCCTACCATGAATAGCCATTCATCGAGTGCCTTTGAGACAGCCGAATAAATAAAATTCGACTTAGCCATGATTTGGCCGTTTACAGCCAATAGCGAGGCGGCCTCTCCGCTCAGATCGTTCGCGATTGCCGATCTGATCTGTCTCACCCTCCCCATCATGTTTGGTTGATTATGCGTCGATTGATGTTGCTTGCGTGCTTGTCCGCGTTCTTGCCTGCTGCCGCCAAGGCAGAAGAGTCGATCCAGAAAATTTCCTTCCAGCCGCAGGTCAAAGGCCTGGGTTGCCTCAAGCCCGAAACCCGCTCGATGATCACCGAGCTCGTCGCCAAGATCGGCCCGATCCAGATCACCTCGACCTGCGGCGGCCGCCATGCCCGGCATTCCCAGCACTATCTCGGCCGCGCCATCGACTTCCGCCCGCTCGCCACCTCGTCGCGCAAGGCTGCCGCCGCTGCCCGCTCGCTGGCGAATGTCGGCGGGGTCGGCACCTATTCGAATGGTCTCGTCCATGCCGATGTCGGCGAGCGCGAAGCTTACTGGCACGGCTACAAGCGCAGCCGCTATGCTTCCGCTTCCAAGCGCGGCCGCTATGCGCGGCTTGCCCGCAACGGCGGCTGAGGCGTTTTTCGGACGCCGTCAGCCGCGCAGCGGATGCCGAAAGACCAGATCGTCGGGGTCGGGTCTTTCGGCCTGTGCATCGCGCATCGCGCCGAGCCGTTCCGCCACGGAGATCGAGGCGACGTTGCCTCGGGCGACATAACTCACGAGGCTTGCGAGCTTCAGGGTCCGTGTCGCCCAATCGCGCAGGGCGCGGGCGGCTTCGGTGGCGTAACCATGCCCTTCATGCCCGTCATAGAGCAGCCAGCCGAGTTCTTTCTCGGGAAAGAGGGGCCGCCATTGATGCCTATCTGCCCGATGCAGGCGCCGTCTGCGCGCAGGTCGATCATCAGCGCACCATGCCCCAAGAGCGGCCAGCAGGCGATATCGTGACAGAACATCCCCCAGGCCCGGGATGTCGAGAAGGGACCACCCATCGGCCCCGATCGGGGCGAGGCCAGGAACGCGGCGTAGGCAGCGAAATCCGCTTCGACCATGGGTCGCAGCATAAGGCGCTGCGTCTGCAGCGTCGGAGCAGGATGATCATTCATGCAGCAGCTTCTAGGGGCGGGCTGCCGCCGGCGCTAGACGCCGAACTCGCTGCGCCAGCGCGTAATATCTTCCAGTGCCACGTTCGATCCGCAGAGCACGAGGCAGATACGCTCGCCGGGGCGGAAGCTCTCTTTCCTGGCCAGCGCGGCAGCGACCACGCAGGCCGCGGCGGGTTCCACCAGCACGCGCTCGTTCTGCAGCAGCCAGATGAGCTCCCGCACCGCCTCCACATCTGGCATCACGACGATTTCCTCGAGGAACTGGCGGGCCGCGGCCATGGTCCGTTCGGTCGCGAAGGGAGCGCCGAGCGTGCGGGCGATCGAGGTCGGGCGGATTGGCACCGGCTTCCCGGCCTCCAGCGCCTGCGTCATCGTCGTGGCGCCTTCGGTCTCGACGCCGTGCAGCCTGACGGCCGGGTCGAGCCCCTTCAGCGCCGCGCCGACGCCGGCCGAGAAACCGCCGCCGCCGATCGAGAGGAAGACATGGTCGAGCCGTCCGCCGGCATCGCTCGCAAGTTCGAGGCCGAGCGTGCCGTGCCCGGCGATGATCGCCGGATCGTCATAGGAATGCACATGGACAAGGCCTTCGCGCTCACAGGCCTCGGCCTTGGCGAAAGCGGCGACCGAATCCTCGCAGAGTTCGACCTTGCCACCGGCCTCCTGCGTCAGGCGGATGTTGAGCGCGGGCGTTGCCTTCGGCATCAGGACGAGCGCCCAGGTGCCCAGCGAGCGGGCGACCAGCGAGACGGCGATGGCATGGTTGCCGCCCGAGACGGTAACGACGCCGCGCTTCAGCTCGGCTTCGCTCAGCCCCATCAGCCGGTTGTAGCAGCCGCGCACCTTGAAGGAGCCGGCGAGTTGCAGGCTCTCCAGCTTCACCCAGGTCTCGACCCCGAGCCGGGCCGAAAGGCCGGCACTGTGATAGGTCGGCGTGCGGCGCACCTTGCCGGCGATGCGGGTCGCGGCGGCCTGCACATCGGCAAGGGTGACGTCGAAATCCATGGGGGTTCGGTCCTCTCTGGTCTTCCCCGGCCAGGGGGATACGAGAACGTGCGGCAGCGCCCCGCGTCAAGCATGCTCAGCCTTCGGGCTTGTCCGCTGCTGTGGTCAGCCTCTAGCTTGCCGGCACGGAATCTGCCTGTGGCGGGATCGCGATACAGGGCCTTACGAAAGAATTCCGGGGGAGAAACGCCGTGACGATGACGCCGAAGGAGATGCTGGCAAGGCTGGTTTCGTTCAACACGGAATCGCAGCGCAGCAATCTCGAGCTGATCCATTTTTGCCGGGACTATCTCGCCTCCCTCGGCGTCGAGAGCCGGCTTGTTCCCAGCCCGGATGGTGAAAAGGCCAATCTCTACGCGACCATCGGTCCTCAGCGCGATGGCGGCGTCATTCTGTCCGGCCACACGGACGTCGTGCCGGTTGCGGGCCAGAACTGGAGCTCCGATCCGTGGACGCTGACCGAGCGTGACGGAAGGCTCTATGGCCGCGGCGCCTGCGACATGAAGGGCTTCGATGCGATCGCGCTTGCACTTGTGCCGGAGATGCTGGCGGCGCCGCTGAAGCGGCCGATCCATATCGCGCTGTCCTATGACGAGGAAGTCGGCTGTCGTGGCGCGCGTGTCTTGATCGCGGCGTTGCAGCAATCGGGTGCGAGCCCCTCGGCCGTGATCGTCGGCGAGCCGTCGATGATGAAGGTCGTGACGGGGCACAAGGGCGTGCTGCGCATGCGCACCACGGTGCGTGGCTATGCCGTGCATTCGAGCCGCGTCGACATCGGCGTGCCGGCCGTGATGGTCGCGGGCGAACTTGTCCACTGGCATACCGCCACGATGGCCGAGAACAAGGCGCGGGCTGCGGCCGACAGCCTCTTCGAGCCGCCCTATTCGACGCTGCATGTCGGCGAGATCGAAGGCGGCTCGGCCGTGAACATCACAGCGGAGCACTGTAGCTTCACCCACGAGGTGCGCGGCATTCCCGGCGAGCAGCTTGACGATTACCAGGCCCGCTACAGGGCGAAAGCTGCCGAGCTCGAAGCCGGCATGAAGGCGGTCGCCCCGCAAAGTGGCATCACCATCGAGGTCACCTCCGAAACTGCCGCGATGGGGCCGGAGACGAATGGCGCGGCGGAAGCGCTCTGCCGAAGGCTGACCGGCGACAATGGCCGGCATGTCGTGGCTTATGGTACGGAGGGAGGCCTGTTCCAGCAGGCCGGTTGGTCGACCGTGGTCTGCGGTCCCGGCGATATCGCCCAGGCACATCAGCCGGACGAGTTCCTTGCGATCGAGCAGCTCGAAGCCGGCACGCGCTTCCTCCGCAGCCTGATCGCCGAATTATCCCGCTGAGCGGGGCGGTGAACGAACGGACCGGGCCGACCGGCCCGTCCTGTATCTGGTAGGAAAAGAGGAGAGGGGATGCTGCGGAGGCTGGCTGCCGCCCTGTTGTCAGTGCTGTTGGTCGTCCTGGCGCCGGTTGCGGCGCAGGCCTTCGTCTGGGCGCGCTCGAGCGACGCGCTGACGCTCGATCCCCATGTCGCGAATGAGGGGCCGACCGTCGCCCTCATCCAGAATATCTATGAAGGCCTGACCGAGCGTGACCGGGCCGGGCGGCTCGGCCCGCTGCTTGCCGTATCCTGGCGGATGCTGCCGGAGGAGCCGACGGTTTGGGAGTTCAAGCTGCGCGGCGGCGTGACCTTCCAGGACGGGAGCCGCTTCTCGGCGGATGACGTCGTCTTCTCCTACCGGCGAGCCAAGCAGCCGAACTCCGGCTTCAGCGACTATTTCGCCTCGGTCGTCGCGATCGAGAAGGTCGACGACCTTACGGTTCGGATCAGGACGCGGGGCCCCAACCCCGCTTTCGTCGAGAACACGCCGGCAATCTTCATCATGAGCAAGGCCTGGTCGGAGCGGAACGGCGCCGCGCAGATACCCGACAACGCGACCACCGACGCCAACTTCGCCAACGCCCATGCCAACGGCACCGGCGCCTTCGTCCTGGTTTCGCGCCAACCGCATGTCAGGACCGAATTGAGACGCAACGAGGCCTATTGGAACCGTGGCCATGTCGCGCTGGGCATCGCGAATCTGACCTACCGGCCGATACCCCGTGCGAGCGCGCGCGTCGCGGAACTGCTTTCCGGCGCCGTCGACTTCCTGCAGGACGTACCGATCCAGGATCTGCCGCGGCTGCGCGCCCAATCGGGCCTGACGGTGACCTCCGGCGTCGAGAATCGGACGATCTTTCTGGGCTTCGACGTCGCGTCGCAAGCGCCACGGGGAACGGAGGCGGGAGGGCGCAACCCCTTTGCTGATCTTCGCGTCCGGCGGGCGATGAATATCGCGATCGACCGTGACCAGATCCAGCGCGTGGTCATGCGCGGCGAGGCCTTGCCGAGCGGCATCATCATTCCTCCGCTGGTCAATGGCTGGACCGGGGAGCTTGACACGCCGCCGCCCTTCGCCCCCGCGCGCGCCAGGCAGCTTCTCGCGGAAGCCGGCTATCCGGAGGGCTTTGCCACGACGCTCTACTGCCCGAACGATCGCTATGTGTATGGCGAGGAGACCTGCCGCGCGCTGGTTTTGATGCTGGGCCGGGTCGGCATCCGGGTCAAACTCGTCGCCCAGCCGCAGGCCGAGCAGTCCAGCGCACTGCGCCGGACACCCGGTCCCGACCTGTTCCTCGCTGGCTGGGGCTCGCCCACCTATGACAGCGAACAGGTGTTCTCGTCGCTCTACCACAGCCGCGACGGGCAGCGCGGCGCCTACAACGCGACCGGCTATAGCGATCTCCAGGCCGATGAGATGATCGGTAAGCTTTCAAGCGAGATCGACGGTGGCCGACGCGACGCGCTCATCGCCAGGCTCTGGCAGAAGCTGCGGGGCGATCTGATCTATCTGCCGCTCTATCATCAGATGCTGAGCTACGCGATGAAGGAGGCCTACGATATCCCTGTCGACGTCTCCAACATGCCGAAGCTCAAGCTGGTCGCCGCGCCGACGCGTTAGGGAAAACGCGACCTTGCCGTTCCGGTCGCCATGCGGCCGGGCGGGTGGACGCTATGCGCCGGAAGCTGGTGGGTTGCCTGCCTTGGGGCGCGTATGGCTCGCCGCCCGCATCGGCAGCGGCACGGCCGGACGATCGGTGCGGTACTGTCCGCGCGCGATCGCGCCGAACATCAGTACCACGGCGGTCAGCGTCATCAGCCACCAGGGCAAGAGCGGCGCGAAGCCGAAGGTGCCGAGCGCGAAGGCAGTGGTGAAGGCGGCGACGCCGCCGGCCGAGAGGGCCCCGGGCATCCGCCCTGCGGCCCGGATCGCGAAGTAGAGGCAGGCGGCCGCAGTCGCCGCACCGACCAGGCCGAGCTCGTACCAGGTCTCGAACAGCAGCGTCACGGGCGCTGGCTGCGGCAGCACGCCCGTCATCTGGCCGCGCAGCACGGTGTCGAGGCCGTGCCCCGTGATGAGCTCCACCGGCGATTGCCGGATGACATCGGCCCAGACCGACAGCATCTGCGCGAAATCGTCGCTGCTGTTGGGCAGGAGCGAGACGAGCGGCGCCAGCAGGAAGGGCAGGAGGGGCGCAAACAGCATCAGTCCGGCGACGATCGTCGCGACCGCCTTGGTTGCGCCTTCGCGGCTGGCGGTGACGGCGCCGAAGGCGACCGCCCCGAAGATCATCGCCATGGTCTCGCCGTCCTCGAAACGGGTCAGGGCCAGCAGGCCGACGATGAGCGCGAGCCCGAGCGCTGTCATGCCCCGCTCTCGCGACAGGAGCCAGGCCAGCGCCGGCCAGGCCATGATCAGGATGATCGACACGCCACGCTCGACCGCGCCCTGCGGGGCGTCCGCATGGCGCAGCGCCGAGACGATGATGAGGCCGAGCGCGAAGATGCCGGCGACGCCGGTGCCGAGCGCGGCGAGATTGAGATTGGAGGCGCGCATCCGTTCCGGCAGGGCGGAAAGCCCGACGAAGCCAAGCGCGACGGCGAGCGCGAGGTTGCCGGCCTTCTCGGCCGCGGCGCCCGGATAGGGACTCCAGACCAGCGACAGGGCCGACCAGGCGATCAGCCCGAGCAGGATGAGGCCAGGGCGGCTGAGCAGGGCTGCTTTCAGCCCGGCGATGAACTGCCCGGGCTCTTCGATGAGCGCGGCAATGATCAGCAGCGCGATGCCGATCGGCACCAGAACCACGGCCGCGCGGCGCGAAACCAGCGCGGCCAGCGGCAGGACGAGGGCGAGCGTCGCGAAGCCGATGCGGCGCAGCAGCCGCGCGGCATCGGCCGCGGGGTCGAGCTGGGTCTGGGCAGAGGGTCGGTTCATGCGTTCCGGTCGCGTCACAGGCCTTTGGCCAGCCCGGCCGCCCGGATTGAGCCGCCGCCACCCTAGCGAGAGATGCGGGGCGCGACTGTAGGTGCGGCGCAACACTTACCCGGCATCTCATCGCCGTTGCCCGCTTCGGCTCTCTGGCATGGAGCGCGGCTTCGTGAGATGAAGGGGCATGACCTGCCTGGCCGCCATTCCCTATGCGAGCGATTTTGGCATCGACACCTTCATGCAGGGTGTCGTCGCGCGGTTGAGGCACAGCGGCCTGAGGCTCGGCGGCGTCATCCAGCACAACGATGCCGAATGCGACGATCGCTGCATGGCGATGTCGCTGGAGGATCTGGCCAGCGGCGCCCGCTTCCCGATCAGCCAGGACCTGGGCCCATCGGCCACGGGCTGCCGGCTCGACGCCGCTGGGCTGGCGGCTGCGGCCGTGGCCTTTGCCGGCGCGCTGAGCGGGCGGGTCGATCTCGTCGTCGTGAACAAGTTCGGCAAGCAGGAGGCGCTGGGAGAAGGGCTGCGCGACGAGATCGCGAGGGCCGTTATGGCCGGCCTGCCGGTGCTGCTCGCGGTCCGGCACGATTTCCTGCCGGCCTGGCGCGATTTCGCCGGCGATGACTGGGTCGAGCTCGCGGCCGACGAGGACCGCATCGAGCGCTGGGTCCGGGATGCAATACGGCTGGCCGCCTGAGTCGGGCAGGCGGGCGATGCAGCTTTTGTGGCGGTCGTCATGAGCCTGGCAATGTCCGCGCTGCCTACGGGACTCATCCTCGCCGGCGGCCTCGCGCGCCGCATGGGGGGCGGCGACAAACCCCTGCAACACCTCGCCGGCAAGCCGATCCTCGCGCATGTCGTCGAGCGGCTGCGCGGCCAATGCGGAAGCCTTTTGCTCAACGCTAATGGCGATCCCGCCCGCTTCGCAGCTTTTGGCCTGCCCGTGGTGGTCGATACGGTGCCGGGATATGCCGGGCCGCTCGCCGGCATCCTCGCCGGGCTGGACTGGCTTGCCGCGGAACGGCCGGACGAGGATTGGCTCGTCAGCGTCGCGGCCGATACCCCCTTCGTTCCGGCCGATCTCGTGGCCCGGTTGCAGGCGGCCCGCGCGGCTGCCGGAACGCCGCTCGCCTGCGCCGCCTCGGGCGGAAGGCAGCATCACGCCATTGCGCTCTGGCCGGTTGCGTTGCGGGAGGAACTGCGCGCTGCCCTGGTGGCCGGCGAACGAAGGCTCGGCCTCTGGGCCGCACGGCATGGCGTCGCGGCTGCCGAATGGCCGACTGAGCCGGTGGATCCCTTCTTCAACATCAACACGCCCGAGGAACTGGCCGGGGCCGAGGCCCTTCTTCGGAAGAATCCGGCGCGATAACAATAAGATAAGCCATCGTTGCCGCGCCCGATAGGGCCCGCGATGACCTACCGGCGGCCGCCTTCCAGCAGCGCTTTCAGTGCCGCAAGGTCGCGCGCGATCATGCCCGCATCGGCCGCCATCTCGTCGTCGGACATGCCGTCACGCTGGAACAGGGTGAAGATCACCTCCGCGCCGTCGCCATTCGCGACGACCCGCATCGGATTGTGCATGGCGGGACCGTTGTCGGGGATCACGGCATGGTCGAGCACACCATGGTTGTTCGGCTCGCTGAACAGCACGCGCATCCGCCCCATCGGCGTCTCCGCCCGCCAGGTCATGCCCTCGACATGGACGAAGCTGTGGCCGAGCCCCTCGGCCCATTGCGGGAAATGGGCGGGGTCGGCAAGAAAGGCATAAACCTCCTCCGCCGGGCGGGCGATGCCGACGCTGATATGCCGGGTGGGGTAGACGGCCATCGTACGCCCTCCATTGCTCATGACTAGAACAAATGAAGAACAAAACGATGGCGTAGTCAAGCTGTCGCCTCGGCCGAGGCTGGCTTCCTATTCGATGACGATGCGCGGGGCTGCCCGCGTCGCGCCGCCGAGCGAGGCTTGCACCTGCCGCGCCAGCGCGAGATAGGCCTTCGCGTGAGGGCTCTGCGGGTCGCTGGCGACGATCGGGCGGCCCCCGTCCGAGGTCTCCCGAATCGGCATGGCGAGCGGGATCTCGCCGAGGAAGGGTACGCCGAGGCGCTCCGCCTCGTGCCGTGCCCCGCCATGGGCGAAGATGTCGGAGCGGTGTCCGCATTCCGGGCAGACGAAATAGCTCATGTTCTCGACCAGCCCGAGGATCGGCACCGCGACCTTGCGGAACATCGCGACGCCGCGCCGCGCATCGAGCAGGGCGAGGTCCTGCGGCGTCGAGACGATGACGGCGCCGGCGAGCGGCACCTGCTGGGCCATGGTGAGCTGGGCGTCGCCGGTGCCGGGCGGCATGTCTACGACGAGCACATCGAGCTCGCCCCAGGCGACCTCGCGCAGCATTTGCGTGATCGCGGAGATCACCATCGGCCCGCGCCAGATCATCGGCGTCTCCTCGTCGACGAGGAAGCCGATCGACATCACCTTCAGCCCATAGGCCTCCATCGGCGCGAGGGTGCGGCCGGAGACGAGCTGCGGCTTGCCGGTGATGCCGAATATCTTCGGCATCGACGGGCCGTAAATGTCCGAATCGAGCACCCCGACCTTGAGCCCCAGCGTCGAGAGCGCCACGGCGAGATTGGCGGCGGTGGTCGATTTGCCGACGCCGCCCTTGCCGCTCGCCACCGCGATGATCTGCTTCACGCCCGGCACGCCGGCAGGCTTCGGCGGTGCGCCGCCGGGCGCGGGGCGATGCGCCTGTTGGCGGGCCTGCATTCCGGCGGAGGGTGGCGCCTTGTCGGCCGTCAGCCCGACCAGCACCTGCGTGACGCCGGGCAGGCCGCTCACGGCGCTTTCCGCTGCCTTGCGCACCGGCTCCATGGCATTGGCCTCGGTCGCGTCGATGCCGATGGCGAAGATCACCTTGCCGCCATCGATCAGAATGTTCGCGACCCGGCCCGAGGCGGCGAGCGATTGGCCGCTCGCCGGCAGCTTCACCAGTTCGAGCGCCCGCAGGATGTCGGCTTGGGAAAGACTCACCTCGGAAAACTCCGTTCGTCGCGCAGCAATCTCAGGCTGCCTTGCGGATGTGGAAGACGAGCGTGCGGCCCTCCCCGCCCTGCCGTTCGATCGCGTCGCCGGTTTCGCGCGTCAGGTTCGGTAGATCGATCGCCGCCATCGGGTCGGTACACTGGACGACGATCAGGCTGCCTGCCGCTGCCGCGTCGAGCGCCTTGCGGACGCGCAGGACGGGGAGAGGGCATTTCAGGCCGCGCAGATCGAGCGCAATCGTATCCATGGTCGCGCCCGGTCGGGTCGTTGGGGTCGTCATGCTTCATATGATGGCTTCTTGCGCTGGGGCAACCTGCGCTGTTGCCGCGGCTTGACCCATGCCCGCATGGCAAGGAAGAACTGGAGCGCCGCAGCATTTGCCGCAGCGGCGGAAGGGGCGGATTTCGATGGAAGCGGACGGCCGGAAGTTGCGGAGGCCGCCATGGCTCGCCTGAAAGGCATCGGGCCCGGTCCTGCGCCGCTTTCGGTGGAGGAAGCCGGGGAGCGGGCTGCCGCGTTGGTCGCGCCGGTGGCCGGCACGCAGACATTGCCGCTGTCTCAGGCCGATGGTCGCGTCCTGGCCGAGGACATCTTGGCTGGCCTGCCGCTGCCACCTTTCGCCAACTCGGCCGTCGACGGCTATGCGCTGCGCTTCGACGACCTCGCCATGGGCGCTGAAACCCGCTTGCCCGTGCTCGGCCGGGTTGCGGCGGGCGAAGCGGCCGGGGCACTTGCCGCGCCCGGCGTCCTGCGCATCTTCACCGGTGCCCCGATGCCACCCGGCGCCGATACGGTCGTCATGCAGGAGGATGTGCGGCGCGACGGCGATCTCGTCGTGTTGCCGCCGGGGCTGCGGCGCGGCGACAATCTGCGGCCCGCGGGCGAGGACGTCGCGCCGGGCGAGCGCGTGCTTGCGGCCGGGCATCGCCTGCGCCCGCAGGATCTCGGACTGCTGGCGGCCATCGGACATGACCAGGTCATCCTGCGCCGCCGCCCGCGCGTCGCGCTGTTCTCGACCGGCGACGAGTTGACCGAGCCAGGCCGGGCGCTGCAGCCCGCCGGGATCTATGACGCGAACCGCGCCTTGCTGCGCGCCCTCCTGACGCGCGCCGGTGCCGAGCCTGTCGACCTCGGCATTCTGCGGGACGACCGCGACAGCCTTGCCGTACGCCTGGCCGAAGCCGCGCGCGACTGCGATCTCGTCATCACCTCCGGCGGCGTCTCGGTCGGCGAGGAGGATCACGTCAAGGCGGCGCTGTCGACGCTCGGCACACTCGATTTCTGGCGCGTCGCAATCAAGCCGGGCAAGCCGGTTGCCGTCGGCATGGTCGCCGGCACCCCCTTCCTCGGCCTGCCCGGCAATCCGGTCGCGGTCTTCGTCACCTTCGCCTTCGTCGCCCGCCCGATGCTCGCCCGGCTGGCCGGAACGGCCTGCCCGCCGCTGGAGCGCCTGCCGGTGCGACTCGGCTTTTCTCACCATGGCAAGCCGGGGCGGCGCGAATTCCTGCGGGTCTCGCTCGCGCCGGGGGCCGATGGCGTTCCGCTGGCCCGGAAGCATCCGGGCGAGGGGGCGGGCTCGCTGGTTTCGTTGGTGCAGTCCGACGGGCTGGTCGAGCTGGCCGAGGATCTGCCGCCGGCCGAGGAGGGCAGCATCCGCCCCTTCCTCCCCTATGCCGCATTGCTGAATTGAACCCCGCTCAGTCCCGCCGGAAGACCACGCTGGAGCCCCAACCCAGAAACAGCGCGAGCAGGATCGTGGCGAGGCCGTAGAGCCAGGCCCAGTCATAGGCGCCGGATGCGAGGCGCTGCTCCGTGCCGGTCTTGATCACCTCGAAATTCGTCTGCTGGCGCGCCAGCGGCACGCCGCCGGCATAGAGCACGACATCGACGGTATAGGAGCCGGTCGGGGCGATCGCGGGCACGTCGATGGGCGCGCTGAACAGCGCATTGGAGAGGAAGGTCACGCCGCGTTCCTCATAGGCGTATAGCCCCTTGCCCTGCATGATCCTGACGAGGCTCTCGCGGAACAGCGTCGTGGTGCTGTCGTTGAACCAGGCCTGCTCGGTGCGTTCGGCATTGACCAGGCCGACGCGATCGCGCCGGGCCGTGTCTTCGCTCATCATCTCGCTGATCGGCCGGTTGCTGGCGACGAAGAGGAACACGGGGTTGTCCGGAAAGCGCCGCTGGGTGCCGTTGACCCAGATTGGCCCGAGCCGCTCCTTCTTGCGCACCAGCAGCATGCGGCGCGGGCCGCGCACCGTGACGACGATGTCGTGGGGATCTCCGCGCGAGACGCTGCGCCCGTCGCGCTCGACGAGTCCGAAGACGGTGAGCTGGCTGCCGGTGTAGTTGGAGGTGATCTGGATCTGGTGGCTCGACATCGCCGCGATCAGCGTCTCGGCACCGCCGGTCGCGATGCCGGCAGGCAGGAGGGCGAGCAGTGCCGCGGCGATGAGCAGGACCCGTGTCATCGCGCGCTCTCCGGCACGACGATGGAGAAGGGTTCGCTCGGCGCGATGAAGAGCTCGATCGCGAAGCGCAGACCCACCGACAGAATCAGCAGGGCGAGCAGCAGGCGGAAGGATTCGACGTTGAGGTTGCGCGCTGCCCGGCCTCCGAACTGCGCGCCGATCACGCCGCCGAGCAGGAGCAGGGTCGCGAGGATGATGTCGACGGACTGGTTGGTGACGGCGTGCAGCAGCGTGGCGCCGGTCATCGTCACCAGGATCTGGAACAGCGAGGTGCCGACCACGACGGCCGGCGGAATGCGGAAGAAATAGATCAGCCCCGGCACCAGGATGAAGCCGCCGCCGACACCGAGCACCGCGCCGATGAAGCCGATGATCACGGCGAGCAGCGCGATCGGGATCACGCTGCAGTAGAGGCCGGACCGCGGAAAGCGCTGCCTGAGCGGCAGGCCCATCCACCACGGATGCATGCCGCCACGCCGCTTCAGCCGTGCCGGCTTGCCGGCCCGGACGCGCAGCATCGCCCGCAGCGCGTCGTAGAGCATCAGCCCACCGATGATCGAGAACAGCGTGACATAGGAGAGCGTGATGACCAGCTCGAGCTGGCCGAGCCGCTTCATCGCGTTGAAGAACAGCACGCCGAGCACTGTGCCGACGATGCCGCCGGAGACGAGCACGCCACCGAGCTTGAGGTCGAGCGCCTTGCGTCGGAGATAGGTCAGCACGCCGGTCATCGAGGAGCCGGCAACCTGCGCGGCGACGGTCGCGACCGCGACTGCGGGGGGGATGTCGAGGAAGATCAGCAGCGGTGTCAGCAGGAAGCCGCCGCCGACGCCGAAGAGACCGGAAATGAAGCCGACGGCGCCGCTCAGTCCGAGCACCATCAGCACGCTGATTGGAAGCTCGGCGATGGGCAGGTAAATCTGCACTTCTACCCCTCATGGACGGCGCTTGGGCGATCGCCTGCGCCGATATGTTCCCAGGCTAGCCGGGTTAAGACGAACTGTCGAAAACGGAAGACGAGCCGCTGCAGGCCCGCCTCGGGATTTGGTCGGCCTTCCTGCCGTGCCGATACGTCGGAAGCATGACGTTTCCGCCGGATCTTCAGCTCCGCGACGGCTTGCCGGGCTTGGCGGTCGTGGCCGTCGGGCCGGCATCCCAGCCCTTGGCCGGAGGCGTGACCTCGTTGGCGGCGGAGTCGAGCACCTTCGGCTTCCAGCCAGCGGCGCGGGCCTTGGCGGCGGTGAGCTCGTCGGGTTTCAAACGCTGGGCGACTTCGTCGCGTTTGCGGGCGGCATCCTCGTCGCCCTGGCCTGCGGCGACCGCGAACCAGACATAGGACTGCGCCAAATCGGTCGGCGCGCCGAGTCCGCGGCCGAGCAGGACGGCGAGATTGTACTGGCTGTCGCGCACACCGAGCTCGGCCGCCTTGGCGAACCAGATGGTCGCGGTGGCATAATCCGGCTTGCCCGCCGCGCCTTCGGCCGAGAGCACGGCGAGGTTGTGCATCGCCTTGGCGTTGCCGCGCTCGGCGGCACGCTGGTACCAGATCCGCGCCAGCGAGAGGTCGCGCGGCGCTCCGACGCCTTTCTCGAACATGTTGCCGAGGCGGAACTGCGCCGGTGCGAGCCCCGCGACGGCCGCGCGTTCGAACAGGCGTAGCGCGAGCTTGGCGTCGCGCGAGCCCGTGGGGCCGTCCGCGGCGCGGCTCGCCAGCTCGTAGACGGCCCGTGCATCGCCATCGAGCGCTGCCTTGCGCAACCCGGCGCTGCCGAGCCCGGCTGGCAGGTCGCCGAGGCCGGTCACGGTCTGGACCGGCTCGGAGGATGGCGAGGCTGCGGCCGCCTCCGGCGCTGCATCCGGGGCGGGGGCCGATGTCGGGGCGGTCGGGGCGATGGCCGGCGCGGCGGGCTTGTCCGCCGCGCCATTGCTGGCGGCGGCACTTGCCGTTGCGGAGGGTTCCGCAGGAGCCGGCAGGGCCGAGGACTGATCCTTGGCAGGCGCGTTCTCCGCCGGCGCCGATTGCGGCTGCGCAGCCGGAGCGTCGGCCGGCGGCGCGATCAGATTCCTGCTTTCGTTGCTGACGGTCTTGGTGTCCTTGCGCAGCGTGCTGGTGACGACCTGGGCCGTTCCGAGCGCGAGGATCAACGCGGCGAGGCCGAGCAGCAGCGGGCGCTTGCGCTTCTCCATGATCTCGCGCAGGCGGCTCGGGCCCTTGGCCGAAGGTTCGGTCGCCGGCGCTGGCGCCGTGGCGGCCTCGCTTGCCGCCCTGGCCGAGCGGCGGGCGGCGGCGATCAGGCTCTGGCGGACGGACTGGGCATCCTGCCCGACAGCGGCTGCAGCTTCGGGCCGCGGACGACCTGAGCCAGGCTCGAGCGGCAGGTCGAAAGCCGAGCTCGGCAAGGCGAGGGTCGGTTCGGTCCGCCCCGGCGCATCGCTTCCGGAGGCGGGTTGGCTCGACGTCGCTGCAGGCGCGCTGGCGAACGGTTCACGCGGCTGAGGCGCGGCCGGGCGCGTGGCCGGCTCCTGGCGCATCCCGGCTTCCGGGGTCCGCGGCGCTGCGGGGCGCCCCGCTGGAGCCTTGCGGTCCCCGAGCAGCTCGCCTTCGAGATTCGACAGGCGGCCCATGATCGCTTCGAGCGTCTGGTGGAGCGCGCCGAGCGCATCCTGGGTCTGCCGCTCCGAGGAGACCTGCGTGTCCCTGAGGCCGGTGACCAGGCTGGACAGTTCGGTGATGCCCTTGCCCGGCTGGGCCGAGTGGGTCGCCTGCGCCAGCGCGGCGCGCTCGGCCGCGGTCTCGTCCCGCATCGAACGCAGATGCACGACGAGGTCCTGCAGCGTCCGCTCGATGCCGCTCTCGGCGGTGCGGGTCGCGGCCGCCTCGTCGAGGCGGGCTGCGATGCCGGAAATCTGCTGCTCCAGCGCCTCGAACGAGTCGGAATTGGCACCCGGTGTGCCGGCCTCGTCGATCTTGTCGGCAAGGTGGCGCAGCATATCCTCGATCGGGCTGAGATCGGCCGGGGCCTGCCGGGTCTCGGCCATGCGGGCGAATTCGCTCGAGGCCGCGATGCTTTCGATACGCTCGGCGAGGGCCTCGATCTGGTGCGTGACCGCGGCCGGGCTCTGCTCGGCCAGTCGCTCGACATGCTGCTGGAGGGCGTCGATGCGATGGTCGAGCTGGTCGGCCGGTCGCTGCGTCGCGACCTCGTCGAACTTCTGCGACAGCCGCTCGATCTGTCCGGCGAGGGCCGACAGGGGAGCGGGATCGAAGCTGTGCACCCGATCTGAAAGGACGGCGCCGCGGACGTCGTCGATGGCGGCCGACAGGCTGCGCATCTCGCGCATGTCGGGCTGGCTTTCGCGCAGGCGCCCGAGCTCGAACCCGAGCATGGCGATCTGCTGGGAGAGCTCCTCCAGGCGATGATCGTTGCCGTTCTCGGCGACCAGGCTGCGCAAATCGGCCATGTCGCGCGCCAGCGGCGCCAGGTCGATCTTGCTGCCACCGGAAGCGAGAGCATCGATCTTGGTCGCCAGATGCGCGATCTCGTGCTGGACATGCTGATGGTCGTCGCCGGCGCGGTCCCGCGACAGGCGAGAGACCTCGGCCTCCAGCCGAGCGAGCGGCTTCAGGACCGGCTCGAAATGGTCGCGCCCGGCGAGTTGGTCGAGTCGGCTGCCGAGGGCTGCGATCTTCGTCTCGAGCGAATGGGCGAGGTCGCTGCCGAATGGCGCGGCTGGGCGCTGCTGCGCGGTGCTGCGGCGCGCCTCCGGCGAAAGGCGGGCGCCGAGCCCGCGCAGATCCTCGCGCAGGGCCGAGATGCGGTCTTGTGCCTGCTGGGAGCCCTGGTGCGGCGCTTCTTCCTCGCGGTCGAGCAGGCGCTGGCGCGTGCGGATGTCTGTGACGGCTGCGGCAAGTCCGTCCCGGCTGAAGGCCAGCCGCGGGGAGCGCTCGCTGGCCTGCTGCTGGGCTTCGCTGGCGCGGCGCTCGATCTCGACGATCCGCTCGCCCATGGTCTTGATCGCTTCCGCGATGACGTTGGTCGCGCGCTCCTGGCGCTCGGCGGCGGCGCGTTCGCCCGAGGCCATGCGGTCCTCGGTCTGCTCGATCCAGCGCGCGATCGAATCGAGCGCTCCGGCAGTGCGCGTGCTCGTCTCGCGCGTCAGCTTTTCGGCCGTGGCGGCCTGGCGGACGAGCGCGTCGATCTCGGAGCGCGACGGGTTGTGCGGCGTGACGCGGGAGGCGGTGTCGGTCCGGCCCTGAGACAGCCGCGCGAGGCGCTCGGAAAGCGCCGCGATGTCGAGCTGTTCCGGCGGTGCGGAAGCCGCAGCCGCAGGCTGCGTCTCGTCGCTCTCGTCGCGAATCTTGTGGTCGAGCCATTCGCCCAGGGTCATGCCGGCGCGGCGGGCCGCCGCCTTCGCGGCGTCGCGGGTTCTCGGGTCGACGCCCTTGACGCTCCAGGGCAAGCTGTTCGCCATGTTCGTGCTCGCCTCCAGGGTCTTCGTCTTGCGGCGCGGGCGCGGCTCCCTGACACCGCTGCCTCCGCGCGGCCCGGCGATCCGTGAAGAGAACGTTGACGAGATCACGAAGCCGGTCCGCGCCCACGAGATTTCGTCGCCATGGTAAACAGCGGGTTAAGAATTTCGCCTCACCGGTTAATTTTCTCCAAAAAAGCGGTTTGGCCGCTCATCGTTCGGGTTCATTTAACGGTAACTTACCCTGCGAAAGGGATGGATTACCTGACGCAAGGATAGGTCCTGCCGCATGGTGATTCCTCACCCACCAGCGACGCTGCCAGTATGAGTCGGCGAAGCGGTCCCTCTTTCAAGGATTGAACGCATGTCGCGCCACAGCACGGCTTTGGCGGGTTCTTCGATTCATGAGACCCGTGTGGATACTGCCTCGGCCGGAGATTCCGATGCCGGGGGCTTCACCATCAGCGATCTCGCCCGCGACTTCGGGGTGACGCTGCGCACTCTGCGCTTCTATGAATCGCGTGGCCTGATCGCCCCAGCGCGCTCGGGTATGACCCGCATTTATTCGGCGCGCGATCGCGCCCGTCTCGCTCTGATCCTCAAGGGCAAGCAGCTCGGCTTCACGCTGGTCGAGATCCGCGCCATGCTCGCCAACGAGGAAAAGAAGGCGGGCTCGCCCGACAAGTCGGCCGCCGTCGGTGGCCTTCACCTGTCGCGCGAGCAGATCGTCGAGCAGCTCGATTTGTTGCGCAGCCAGCGCGCCGAGATCGAGGACGCGATCAAGGAGCTCGAAGGGGCTCTGACCCGGCTGGGAGCGGGCTGATCCGCGCCGAGGCCTGTCTCGCCTATCCAGAACCCCGGCTCTGCCGGGGTTTTTTTATTCACGCGCCATGGAACCGTCGCGTTGCCGGGCACAAATTCAAGGAGGCCCATTGCAAGCCAGGCAAGATTGTTTATATATGAACTATCTTGGAGCGGTACGCCGGAGGGCGCCGCTGCGCGACGTGAGGGAGGACCACGATGCCGGTCTACAAGGCGCCCGTCGACGATACGCTTTTCCTGCTCAACGACGTTTTCAGCATCGAACGCTACAACAACCTGCCGGGCTTCGCCGATGCGACCCCGGATGTGGTCGAGGCGGTGCTCGGCGAAGGCGCCAAGCTCTGCGAGGAAGTCCTCCAGCCGATCAACTATTCCGGCGATCAGGAAGGCTGCATCCGCAACGCTGACGGCAGCGTCACCACGCCGAAGGGCTTCAAGCAGGCCTATGAGGCCTATGCCGGCGGCGGCTGGATCGGCCTCGCCATGGATCCCGAATATGGCGGCCAGGGGCTGCCCTACACGCTCGGCGCCGTGATGAACGAATACGCCTCGGCCGCGAACATGGCCTTCGCCATGTATCCCGGCCTCACCATGGGCGCGCTCGCTGCGCTCTATGTCCATGGCTCCGACGAGATCAAGCGCACCTATCTGCCTAAGATGATCGACGGCACCTGGTCAGGCACCATGAACCTGACCGAGCCGCATTGCGGCACCGATCTCGGCCTGCTCAAGACCAAGGCCGTCCCGAATGGCGACGGCTCCTATGCCATCACCGGCACCAAGATCTTCATCTCGGCCGGCGAGCAGGACATCACCGAGAACATCATCCACCTCGTGCTCGCCCGCATCGAGGGCGCCCCGGCCGGCGTGAAGGGCATCTCGCTCTTCGTCGTGCCGCGCAACAAGCTGGGCGAAGACGGCTCGGTCGGCGCCAATAATGGCGTCTCCTGCGGCTCGATCGAGCACAAGATGGGCATTCACGGCAACGCCACCTGCGTCATGAACTATGATGGCGCGCAGGGTTGGCTGGTCGGCGAGGAGAATCGTGGCCTCAACGCCATGTTCGTGATGATGAACGAGGCCCGCCTCGGCGTCGCGATCCAGGGGCTCGCCCAGTCCGAGGTCGCCTATCAGAACGCCGTCGCCTACGCCAAGGAGCGCCTGCAGGGCAGGGCGCTGACCGGCGCCAAGGAGCCGAGTAAGCCGGCCGATCCGATCATCGTCCATCCGGACGTGCGCCGCACCCTGATGTCGATCAAGGCCTTCAACGAGGCGGCGCGCGCCTTCGTGCTCTGGAACGCGCTGAAGTCCGACGTCGCCCATCGTTCGGGCGATGCGGCCGAGCGGCAGGCCGCCGACGACCAGCTCGGCCTGATGACGCCGGTGCTCAAGGGCGTGCTCACCGATATCGGCTTCGACAACGCCGTGAAGGCACAGCAGATGTTCGGCGGTCATGGCTACATTGCCGAGACCGGCGTCGAGCAGTTCGTGCGCGATGCCCGCATCGCCATGATCTACGAGGGCGCCAACGGCGTGCAGGCGATGGACCTCGTCGGCCGCAAGCTCGGACGTGACGGTGGCCGCGGCATCATGGCCTTCTTCAACGAGGTCGGCGGCTTCCTGAAGGACAACGCCGAGGACGAGGGCCTGAAGCCCTTGCTCGGGCCGCTCCAGGTCTCGCTTGGCCATCTCCAGCAGGCGGCGATGTGGTTCATGAACAACGCCCTCGCCAAGCCCGACAACGCCGGCGCCGGTGCGACCGATTTCATGCATCTGCTCGGCCTGGTCTCGCTCGGCTACATGTGGGCGAAGATGGCCAAGGCCGCCCAGGAGAAGCTGAAGACCGGTGCAAACGGCGCGACCGAACGGATGAACGCCAAGCTGGTGACGGCGCGCTTCTTCATGGAACGCACCTTGCCGGAGACCGCCGCCCATCTGGCGCGGATTACCGCAGGCGCCGACACGACCATGGCGCTGGCGCCGGAGCTGTTCTAGTTCTCGGCGGGTGATCCTGCGAAAGGCGGGCAATGCGGTTCGTGCATCACGGGCAATGCCATTGCGGTTCGATTACGGTCGAGCTCAGGACCGGGCGGGCGCCGCAGGCGCAGGTGCTCGGTGCCTGCCAGTGCTCGTTCTGCCGCAAGCACAATGCCCGTGCCTTCTCGGACCCGGGCTCGCAAGTGGCACTGCGGGCAATCGACCCCTCGCATGTCCATCCCTACCGCTTCGGCCTGGGCACGGTCGATGTCATCCTCTGCCGCAATTGCGGGGTTTATGTCGGGATGCTGCTGACCGATGGCGATGAGGTGCTGAGCGTCGTGAACATCGATACGCTCGATGAGCGCGCGCAATTCACGGCGACGCCGGCCGCGCGCGACTACTCTGCCGAAAGCACCGATGAGCGCATTGCTCGCCGAAAGGCGAAATGGACGCCGACCACCCTGCTGAACTGGCCGCTGCGTGCGGCTCAGCATCGAGACATCATGCCAAACACGCCGAAACCAGACGGAGGCCCGCATGGCTGACGCATTCATCTACGATCACGTCCGCACACCGCGCGGCAAGGGCAAGGCCGACGGCTCGCTGCACGAGGTCACGGCGATCGAGCTCGGCACGCAGGCGCTTCGCGCCATCAAGGACCGCAACAACCTCGATCCGCTTCTCGTCGAGGACGTGGTCATGGGCTGCGTCGATCCGGTCGGCGAGGCCGCGGCCGACATCGCCCGTACCGTCGCGCTCAAGGCCGGCTACGGCAAGGAAGTGCCGGGCGTGCAGATCAACCGTTTCTGCGCCTCGGGCCTCGACGCGGTGAACCTCGCCGCGGCGCAGGTCATGTCCGGCCAGAAGGAAATGGCGATCGGCGGCGGCGTCGAGTCGATGTCCCGCGTCGGTATGGGCGCCTCCGGCTTCGGCATCGCGGTCGACCCCAGCGTCGCCATCGACACCTATTTCATGCCGCAGGGCGTTTCGGCCGACCTGATCGCGACCAAATACGGCTTCTCCCGCGACGACGTCGACGCCTTTGCCGTGCGCTCGCACCAGCGCGCGGCCAAGGCCTGGAAGGAGGGCCGCTTCAAGCGCTCGGTGATCCCGGTCACGGATGTCAATGGCCTCACCATTCTCGACCATGACGAGACGATCCGGGCCGATGCCAACATGCAGGCGCTGGCGGCGCTCAAGCCCTCCTTCGTCCAGATGGGCGAGATGGGCGGCTTCGATGCGGTCGCGACCTCTGCCCATCCCGATGTGGAGTTCATCAATCACGTCCATCATGCCGGCAACTCCTCCGGCATCGTCGATGGCGCGGCCGCCGTGCTCGTCGGCTCGAAGCGGGCCGGCAAGGCCGCGGGCTTGAAGCCGCGCGCCCGTATCAAGGCCTTCGCCACCGTCGGCTCCGACCTCGCCCTGATGTTGACCGGCCCGATCGAC
Source organism: Bosea sp. AS-1 (assembly GCF_002220095.1). GTDB lineage: Bacteria > Pseudomonadota > Alphaproteobacteria > Rhizobiales > Beijerinckiaceae > Allobosea. The sequence continues at coordinate 4,326,063 of NZ_CP022372.1, read as the reverse complement.
GTCACCGAGCGCGTCCTGAAGAAGGCCGGCATGACCACGAAGGATATCGATCTCTTCGAACTGAACGAAGCCTTCTCGTCAGTGGTGCTGCGTTACCAGCAGGCGCTCGACATCGATGACGCGGTCCTGAACGTCAATGGCGGTGCCATCGCCATGGGCCATCCGCTCGGTGCGACCGGCGCGATGGTGCTGGGCACCGTGCTCGACGAGCTGGAGCGGCAGGACAAGCAGACCGCGCTGGTGACGCTCTGCGTCGCTGTCGGCATGGGCGTTGCCACCATCATCGAGCGCGTGTGAGCGGAAGGGCAGGGAGAGAGATCATGAACCTCACCAATTTCCGCTTCGAGGCCGACGCCGACGGCATCGCCGTCGCCACCTGGGATATGCCCGGTCGCTCGATGAACGTCATCACCCCCGAGGTGATGGAAGAATTGAACCAGATCGTCGACAAGGTCGCTTCCGATGAGGCGATCAAGGGCTGCGTCATCACCTCTGGCAAGGAGAGCTTCTCCGGCGGTGCCGACCTCACCATGCTCCAGGGCCTGCGCGATCTCTATGTGAAGCTCGCCAAGGAGAAGGGCGAGGCGGTGGCGCTGCAGAGCTTCTTCGACGAGAGCCGCAAGCTCTCACTGCTCTATCGCAAGCTCGAGACCTGCGGGAAACCCTTCGCTGCCGCGATCCATGGCGTCTGCCTCGGCGGTGCCTTCGAGCTTTCGCTCGCCTGCCAGTACCGCGTCGTCTCGGACGATGCCTCGACCCGCGTCGGCCTGCCCGAGATCAAGGTCGGGCTCTTCCCCGGCGCCGGCGGAACCCAGCGCGTGGCGCGGCTGATGCAGACCGGTGACGCACTCCAGATGATGCTCAAGGGCGAGCAGGTGAAGCCGCTGCCGGCGCGCAATTCCGGCCTCGTCCACGCGGTCGTGCCGCGCGCCGACATCGTCCAGAACGCCAAGGACTGGCTCAAGGCCAACCCGCAGGCGACGCAGCCCTGGGACCAGAAGGGCTTCAAGCTGCCCTCCAACAAGGTGCATTCGCCGGCCGGCATGCAGATCTGGCCGCCGGCCAACGCGATCTATCGCCGCGAGACCAACGACAACTATCCGGCCGCCCGCGCCATCCTCTGCGCGGTCTATGAGGGCCTCCAGCTCCCGATCGATCTCGGTCTCAAGGTCGAGAGCCGCTACTTCGCCAAGATCCTCAGGACGAAGGAGGCGGCCTCGATGATCCGCTCGCTCTTCGTCTCGATGCAGGAGCTGAACAAGGGCGCCCGCCGCCCGGCCGATGTGCCGCCTTCGAAGCTCAAGAAGGTCGGTGTCATCGGCGCCGGCTTCATGGGTGCCGGCATCGCCTATGTAACCGCTAATGCCGGCCTCGAGGTCGTGCTGGTCGACAAGGACATCGAGGCGGCCGAGAAGGGCAAGGCCTATTCGCACAAGCTGGTCTCCGACCAGATCATGAAGGGCCGCGCCAAGACCGCAGACCGCGACGCTCTGCTCGGTCGCATCAAGGCCTCGGCCGACTATGCCGATCTCAAGGGCTGCGACCTGATCGTCGAGGCCGTGTTCGAGGACCCGAAGGTCAAGGCCGAGGTCATCGCCAAGGTCGAGGCCGTGGTCGGCCCGCGCACGATCTTCGGCTCCAACACCTCGACGCTGCCGATCACCGGCTTGGCCCAGGCCAGCCAGCGGCCGAAGAACTTCATCGGCATCCATTTCTTCTCGCCGGTCGAGAAGATGCTGCTGGTCGAGGTCATCATGGCCAGGAAGACCGGCAAGAAGGCCCTCGCGATGGCGCTGGACTTCGTCCGCGCCATCAAGAAGACGCCGATCGTCGTCAACGACACCCGCGGCTTCTATGCCAATCGCTGCGTCGGCAATTACATCCGCGAAGGCCATCTGATGCTGATGGAAGGCGTGCCGCCGGCGATGATCGAGGCCGCCGGCAAGCAGGCCGGCATGCCGGTCGGCCCGCTCTCGCTCAACGACGAGGTCGCGGTCGATCTCGCCTGGAAGGTGCTGAAGGCGACCAAGGCCCAACTTGGCGACGGTGCCGTCGATCCGGCGCAGGAGAAGCTGCTCGCCGACATGGTCGAGAAGCATGGCCGTCTCGGCCGCAAGAACCGCAAGGGCTTCTACGACTATCCGGAAGCCGGGCCGAAGCGGCTCTGGCCGGGCCTTGCCGAGCTGGTCGGCAAGCGCCTCGATCCGGAGAGCGTCGACATGGAGGAGCTGAAGCACCGCCTCCTGGTGACGCAGGCGCTGGAAGCCGCGAAGACCTATGAGGAAGGCGTCGTCACCGATCCCCGCGAGGCCGATGTCGGCTCGATCATCGGCTTCGGCTTCGCGCCCTTCTCGGGCGGCACGCTCTCCTACATCGACAACATGGGCGCGGCTGCCTTCGTGAAGCTTTGCGAGAAGCTGGCCAAGGCCCATGGCGAGCGCTTCAAGCCGAACCGCCTCCTGAAGCGCATGGCCAAGACCGGCGAGAGCTTCTACGGCACGGCCGAGAAGAAGGCGGCCTGAGCCTTCGGGTTCAAGCCGCCAATCTCGTGCGCAGCAGCGCCACGAGCCAATCCGCGAAGACCTGCAGCCGGCGCGACAGGTGCCGACGGTGGGGATAGAGCAACGTCATCGGCATCGGCGCCGCCCGATGCCGGGGCATGACCTCGACGAGATCGCCCGCCGCGAGATGCTCGGCCACGTCATAGGCCGGGATCTGGATCAGGCCGAGCCCGGCGAGGCAGCAGGCGATATAGGCTTCCGCGCTGTTGACGGTGATGCGCCCGGGCAGGGCGCGGCTGTGCAGCACGCCATCCTCCAGCCATTCCCATGGCTCGATCCTTCCGGTCGACGGCGAGGCGTAGTTGACGGCCCTGTGCCCATCGAGCTCGCCGGGATGCATCGGCATGCCATGCGCAGCGAGATAGCCGTGGCTTGCGACATTGATGAGCGGCAGCTCTCCGATCGGTCGCGCGATCAATCCTGAGTCGCTTAGCGGGCCGACACGCAACACGCAGTCGATGCCGTCCTCAATCAGGTTGGCGGCTTTGTCGGCGACGCTGAGATCGATATCGATCTCGGGATAGCGGGCGAGGAAATCCGGCAGGGCCGGCGCGATGATCAGGCGCCCGATGCGGCCGGGCACGTCGATCCTGAGCCGACCGGCCGGGCTCGCCGCACTGTGGCGGAACAGCGCCTCGGTTTCTTCGACATCGGCGACGAGCCTTGAGCAATGCTCGTAGAAGGCCGCGCCGTCCTGCGTCGCCGAGACGCGTCGTGTCGTGCGGTGGAGCAGTCTCGCGCCGATCCGCTGTTCGAGCGCGGCCACTGCCGCCGAGACCGAGGAGCGCGGCAGCCCCAGCGCCTTCGCCGCCTGGGTGAAGCTCTCGCATTCGACGACGCGGGCATAGATGCGGAAGAGGTCGATACGGTCCAAATCGGTAATCCGGATTGTTCGTCATATCTGACCAGTGATGTTCTGATCGAAATCTTTATAGCCTATTTTGGGACGATATCTTGTGGCCATCGATTGCAAGCAAACAGGAGCATGCGATGGCCGATCACGGCATCAAGGGTAAGACGGTTCTGATCGCCGGTGGCGCCAAGAATCTGGGCGGCCTGCTGGCAAGGGACCTGGCAGCGCAGGCCGCGAAAGCCGTCGCCATTCATTACAACAGCGCCCCGGCCAAGGCCGAAGCCGAAAAGACACTGGCCGCGATCAAGGCCGCCGGCGCGGAAGCTTACGCTTTCCAGGCCGACCTGACGTCGGCGGCTGCGATGGAAAAGCTCTTCGCTGATGCCAAGGCAGCCATGGGCTCGATCGACATAGCCGTGAACACAGTCGGCAAGGTGCTGAAGAAGCCGATGGTCGAGATCAGCGAAGCTGAGTTCGACGGGATGAGCGCGGTCAATTCGAAGACGGCGTTCTTCTTCCTCAAGGAGGCCGGGAAGCAGGTCAGTGACAACGGCAAGGTCTGCACGCTGGTGACGTCGCTGCTCGGCGCCTTCACCCCCTTCTATGCGAGCTATGCCGGCACTAAGGCGCCGGTCGAGCACTACACCCGCGCCGCCTCCAAGGAATTCGGCGAACGCGGCATCTCGGTGACGGCGATCGGGCCAGGGCCGATGGACACCCCGTTCTTTTATCCGGCCGAAGGCGCGGACGCGGTCGCCTATCACAAGAGCGCGGCTGCGCTCTCCTCCTTCTCGAAGACGGGGTTGACGGACATCAAGGATATTGTGCCCTGGATCCGCTTCCTCGTCTCGGACGGATGGTGGATGACCGGCCAGACCATCCTCGTGAATGGCGGCTACACGACGAAGTGAGCTTGCCGCCGGATCGACGGCAGGCCTGCAGCGACTGTCGTCGTCCGATCGAATGATGCGCTTGCCGGCAAAGTCGGCAAGCGCTGTGCTGGCTGGGGTCGGCTCCGCGAAGATGGGAAGCGGAGCCGCAAGCAGGAAGTCGGAACAAGTCTATGCCGTCGAGGCCAATCCTGAGCTTTCCCGATCCGCGTCTGCGCGTGGCGGCTACTCCTGTCACGCGCTTCGACGCTGACCTGCGAGAGCTCGCAGCCGATCTGCTCGACACGATGCGGACAGCACCGGGCATCGGCATCACGGCGCCGCATATCGGCGTGTCGTTGCGGCTGGTGGTGCTGGAGCTGACGCCCGGCGATGTGCGGACCTACGTCAATCCGGTGCTGGATAATGTCTCGCGCGAGACCATCCGTCATGTCGAGGGCAGCGTCTCGATGCCGGGCGTGACTGACGAGCTGGAGCGCCATGCCCATGTGCGGGTGCGCTATCACGATTTGACCGGAACCGAGCAGATCGAGGAGGCGGACGGGCTGCTCGCCGTCTGCCACCAGCACGAGATCGACCAGCTTGATGGCGTGTTCTGGATCGATCGCCTGTCACGCCTGAAGCGCGACAGGCTGATCACCCGCTACAACAAGCTGCGGCGGGGATAGGCACCCGCGGCGTCTTCCCGGCACTGCGTGACGATGAGCCCGGAATGACGCCGCGTGTCTCGACGATCAGTTCGCCACGGCCCGGATCGTCCGGCGCAGCTTGCCGATCAGCTCGTCCACCTGCGATTCCGTGATGATCAGCGGCGGCGAGAAGGCAATCGTGTCGGCTGCGGTGCGGATCATCAGCCCTTCCTCGTGGAAGGCGCGTTCGATGAATTCGTAGCCGCGCTTGCCGACGCCGTCCGCTCGCGGTGCGAGGTCGACCGCGCCGACCATGCCAAGCGTGCGGATATCGACGACATTCGGCTCGTCCTTCAGGCTCATCACCGCGTCGGCCCAGGCGCCTTCCATGGCGCGGGCGCGCTCGAACAGTCCCTCGTCCCGATAGATGTCGAGCGAAGCCAGCGCGGCGGCCGCAGCCAGCGGGTGGCCCGAATAGGTGTAGCCGTGGAACAGCTCGATGACATTGTCCGCTCCGCCCATGAAGGCGTCGTAGATGTGCTTGCGCACGATCACGCCGCCCATCGGCACGGTTCCGGAGGTCACGCCCTTGGCGAAGGTGATCATGTCCGGGATCACGCCGTAGCGTTCGGCGGCGAAGGCGAAGCCGAGGCGGCCGAAGCCGGTGATGACCTCGTCGAAGATCAAGAGGATGCCGTGCTTGTCGCAGATCTCGCGCAGGCGCTTGAGATAGCCCTTCGGCGGCGGCAGCGCGCCGGTCGAGCCGGCCATCGGCTCGACGATGACGGCGGCGATGGTCGAGGCGTCGTGCAACGCGACGATGCGCTCGAGATCATCGGCGAAATGCGCGCCATAGTCCGGCTCGCCCTTGCTGAAGGCCTGCTTGTCGCGGTCATAGGTATGGGCGAGGTGGTCGACGCCGGTGAGCAGCGAGCCGAAGAACTTGCGGTTGTTCGACATGCCGCCGACCGAGATGCCGCCGAAGCCGACGCCGTGATAGCCGCGCTCGCGGCCGATCAGGCGAGTCTTGGCGGCCTTGCCCGAGACGTTCCAGTAGGCGAGCGCGATCTTGAGCGCCGAGTCGGCCGCTTCCGAGCCGGAACCCGCGAAGAAGACATGGTCGAGATCGCCCGGTGCCAGCGCCGCGATGCGAGCGGCGGCGGCGAAGACCTTGGGGTGGCCGTACTGGAAGGAAGGGGCGTAGTCGAGGTCGCGCGCCTGCGCCTGGATCGCCTGGATGATCGGTTCGCGCGCATGGCCGGCATTGCAGCACCACAGACCCGCCGTGCCGTCCATCACCGGCTTGTTCTCCGGCGTGTAGTAGAACATGCCCTCGGCGCGGGAGATCATGCGCGGATTCTTCTTGAACGACCGGTTGGCCGTGAACGGCATCCAGAAGGCTTCGAGGTCGTTCGGAGTGGCGACGGGGGCGGCGGCGGTCATCACGGCATCCTGTGGATTAACGTTCGCTCAACCTAGCAGGTCGATGCAGGGTGTAAATCGCATCGAGCCGCGTCATGGCTGCATGGCCGGGCGAATGTGTCATGCCGGATTTGCAACGTGACCTGACGTCACCGATCGCGTAACCTGCCCAGTGGGGCATGAACTGAATGGACCCCGATGGGCGATAGTGCCGATGACAACGGACGGCTGAACGAAGAGGCCGCCGCGTCGATTCGTGCCGGGCTCGCTCGCGTTCTGGCCTCGGATGCCTTCAGCGCTGCACCGCAGCTCTCGTCTTTCCTGAGCTTCGTGGTCGAACGGACGATCGAAGGCCGCAGCGGGGAGCTGAAAGGCTACACCATCGCCGTTGAGGCCCTCGGGCGTCCCGCCGAGTTCGACCCGCAGCTCGATCCGATCGTGCGGGTCGAAGCTGGACGGCTGCGGCGCGCCCTGACTCAATATTATGCCGGCGAAGGGCAGGCCGATCCGGTCCGCATGTCCATGCCGGTCGGCGGCTATGTTCCCGCCTTCGAATTCGGTGAGGCCGGCGCGGAGTTGCCAGGGCAGGGCGTCGCGATCGCGGCGCCCGAGGCCGAGGGCGATGCCGGCCCGGCCGATCCAGAGACGCGACGGTGGCTGCTGGTCGCCCTGGTTGTGCTGGCCGGCGCGCTTCTGGCTCTGTTCGCCTGGTATCTCGAACCGTTCGGGGAGCGCTACGCGACGCAGAGCAGCCCGTCGCCGCTTCCGCCGCCCGTTGCGGCGGTGCCGGAGCGTCCTGCCCCTCAGGCACAGCCCGTCGCGGTCGCGGTCGTCACGCCGCGGATCCCGGATGATCCCAAGATCGCCGATGCGCTGCGGCGCATCTCCGAGGTGTTCGTCGACGTGATGGCCCGCTTCGACGACCTCTACGTGATCAAGGCCCCTCCGCTGGGGGCTCCCGCGCCGGAGGGTGTCGACTACGTCTTCGAGATCAGCATCGCCACGACCGATGGTGCGCTCGAGGGCTTCGGCCGGCTCCGTTCGGCGAAGGATGGGCGGATCGTCTGGACCGCATCCGCGAGCCGCCCCGTCGGCGAGTTTCTGCAGGACCAGGACCTTGCGGATATCGGCCGCCGTGTCGGGACGCGGCTGGCCGAGCCGTTCGGGATCATCCATGCCGATGTCCGCCAGAACGCGTCCTCATCGGCGATGCAATGCATCTTTCAGGCCTTCGACTACCGTCGTTTCATGACCGCCGAACGCCGCAACGCGACCCGCACCTGTCTGGAGCAGCTGGTGCAGCGAGACCCCGAATTCTATCCGGGCTGGGCGCAGCTCGCCATGCTCGGCGCCAGCGAGGCCGCCTCGGGCACGGATGCCGAAGAGCGGGCGGCGCTCGACCGCGCCTTGTCGGCAGCGCTGGTCGCGATGCGTCTGGCGCCGTCCGGCGCGCGCGCGCAGCAGGCGATGATGGATGTCCTGTTCCTGCGCGGCACGGTCGGCGATGCGATCAAGGCGGGGCGCGAGGCGCTGAATCGGAATCCCTACGACCCCGACGTCATGGCTGATCTCGGCTCGCTCTATGTGCGTCTCAACCGGCCCGCCGAAGGGTTGCCGCTGTTGGAGCGAGCGATCTCGATCAGTCCGGGCCGGCCGCCCTGGTACGATTTCTACGCCTACCTGGCGGCCTATCAGACCGGCGCGAAGCGCCTGTCGGAGACCTATGCCGCGGTGCTGGCGGCCGACAATACCCCCTTCAGCCTGCTCGGGCGGGCGCTGCAGGCTGGCGCGAACGGCGATGTTGCCAAGCGGGACGCTGCTTTGCGGGAGCTTGCCGGTCGGTCCCCGCGTTTCGAGGCCGATCCGCGCCACTATCTGAGACGGAAGGGCTTCACCGACGAGGTGGTGCAGCGGGTTCTCGGCGATCTCGGTTTGGCGGGCCGCTAGCCGCCATAGCAGACACGCGGCGGCGGCGAAGCTTTCGCGCGGTTGCGCTCGCTTGTCGGCGCGCCGGCGCGTATTCTCGCGCGCAGCGTTGTGATTCGTTCTCCTTTTCCGATTAACCCCGACGCGCGAGCGCTGCCTTGGCTCCTGTGCGCCTGAAAGCTCTGCACCCTCTCGCCGGCGCCGTGACCGGTGTTTCGGCCGGCGCCATCACCGCCATTCTCATGCCCGGAGCCTTGGGCTCGGCGTTAGGCCTGGTGGCCGCCGGCGCCGGTTTGATGGCGAGCCTCTGGGCGATCGAGCGACGCAATGCGGCGCATCGCGAATTGCTCCTCGCCGGGCTCGGCGAGGTCAAGGTACGGCTCGCGACGGGCGCCATCCGGATCGATTCCCTGTCACAGCGGGTCGAGCTGATGCCGATGCGCGATGTCGATGCCGCCCCCGCGCGTGCGGCGATCAACGAGTTGACGGCGGAGGTGGGCTTGCTCGGCGACCTGATCCATCAGGTCGCGACGACACTCGCCGATCATGACGAGAAACTCGGGCGCCTGCCGCCTCCCGCAGTACCGGCGCCGCCGCCGGCGAATGTGGTGCCGGAAGTTCATCTCGATCCCGAAGCCGTGCGCCGGGAACATGCCGAGAAGCTGGCAGCCGAGCGCGCCGCTGCAGCCCGTGCAGCGCGGGAGGAGGCCGAAGCGGAGCGGGCCGCCCTGATCGGCGCAGCGCTCAGCGAGGGGCGGGTCGAGGTGCAGTTGCAGCCGATCGTCTCGCTGCCTCAGCGCCGGACCCGCGGCTACGAGGCGATTCCGGGCCTGCGGATCGACGAGAACACGTTGCTCCTGCCGCATGAATTCCTCGATGTGGTCGAGGAGCGTGGCTTCGGGCAGACGCTGGATGCCCTCGTGCTCACGCGCGCTCTGGCCATCGCCCGCCATCTCGCCTCCAAGGACGGCGATGTTTTCGTCACCTGCAATTTCAGCGCTGCGACCTGGAATTCCTCGCGGGCGCTGGCTGCGCTGACCCGCATTCTCGAGCGCTATCGCGAGCATATCGGACGTCTCGTCATCGAGATGCCGCAGGCGGTCTTCCGTGCGCTCGACCCGACGAGCCTTGGTCTGCTCGGCGCGATGTCGGCCAATGGCGTGCGCTTCGCACTCGACCAGGTCGTCGATCTGCGCCTCGACCCGCGCTCGCTGTTCGATCGGGGCGTTCGCTTGGTCAAGATCAGGGCGGCGTTGCTCGAAGCCCATGCCGAGGGGCGTGTCGCCAGCGACATCGACGCCGGCGATCTCGCCGCGATGCTCACCCGTGCCTCGATCACGCTCGTGGCCGAAGCGGTCGAGGACAATCCGGCGGCGGCGGACATGATCGATCTCGGCGTCGGCATGGGCCAAGGCAATGCCTTCTCGCCGCCGCGCCCGGTGAAGCCGGAGGTGTTCGCCGAGCCCGAGCCGGCAGCCTCGACGAGGCCCGAGCCTGCCGCGCCAAGGCCATCCGCCGCAGTGCTGGATTATCCGCAACCCGCCGCGGCGCCAGCAGCGGAGGCACCGCAGAAGCCCGAAAGGCTGCCCTTCCGTTCCGTGCTGCGGCGGGCGAGCGCCTGATTTTCCGCGCCTTGCAGGGAATGGCCAGCGCAGGGTTCCGCCGCGCGCGAATCCCGTCTAGATCAGGCCACGCTGCTGCCTGACCTCATCCGTGGAGAGAGATTGTGTCGATGACGGGCTCCGAACCGGTCGCCGCCCTTGCGGGGTTTTCGCAGATCGCCGACCGCTTCGATCTGTGCTTCTGCGACGTCTGGGGCGTCGTCCATAACGGCGTCGCGGCCTTTCCCGGTGCGGTCGAGGCTCTGGTAAAGATGCGTGAGCGCGGTACCAGCGTCGTTCTCATCACCAATGCGCCGCGCCCACGGGATCTGATTGCCCGTCAGCTCGACGGCTTTGGCGTGCCGCGCGCGGCCTGGGATGCGATCGTCACCTCGGGCGATGTCTGCCGTGCGCTGATCGGCGCGCGCGCCGGCCAGCCGATGTTCCGGCTCGGTCCCGACCGCGACCTGCCGCTGGTCGCCGGGCTCGATGCGCCGGAGACCGGCCCCGACGAAGCCGCCTACGTTCTCTGCACCGGGCTTTTCGACGACGAGGCTGACACGCCCGCGACTTATGCCGACCTGCTCGCTGGTTTCGCCCGGCGCGGACTCACCATGATCTGCGCCAATCCCGACCTCGTCGTCGAGCGCGGCGGCCAGATCGTGCCTTGCGCGGGGGCGGTCGCGCTTGCCTATGAGGAGATCGGCGGCAACGTCATCTATGCCGGCAAGCCGCATCGGCCGATCTACGAGGTGGCGCTCAAGCTGGCCGAGGAGAAGCGCGGCACTCCGGTCGCGCTCGACCGGATCTGCGCCATCGGCGATGCGATCCGCACCGATATCGCGGGCGCCGCCATGTTCGGCGCCGCCGGCATCATGGTGCTGGCCGGCATCCACGCACAGGATCTCATGCAGGTTTCGTGGGAAGAGCGCCACGGCTGGTTCGGCCAGCAGACTCACCGGCCGGACTACGCCATCCCGCATCTGGTCTGGTGAGAGCGCTCAGAGCACTTTCGAGCGAAGCGGACACCGGTTCGCGTGAAGAACTGCGATAAGGCAAAGGCATGGATCAATTTCGCGATTCAGGGAAACGCGAAATTGTTCTAGGCGGCGCAGACGGATTCGATCTTCGTCTTCAGCGTCTGGGCGTTGAACGGCTTGACGATGTAGTTGCTGACGCCGGCCTTCTTGGCGGCGATGACGTTCTCGGTCTTCGACTCGGCGGTGACGATGATGAAGGGCGTCTCCGCCAGCTTCTCTTCCTCGCGCACGCGTTGCAGCAGCTCGAAGCCGGTCATCGGCTCCATGTTCCAGTCGGAGATCACGAGCCCGTATTTCTTGTCGCGCATCTTCTCGATCGCCGCCGAGCCGTCCGCGGCATCGTCGACATTCTCGAATCCGAGCTGCTTCAGCAGGTTGCGGATGATCCGGATCATCGTCTGGTAGTCGTCGACGACGAGGATCGGCATGGACGGGTCGAGAGCCATTGAGACGCTCCAGGCATGGCGGTTGCGGCGCCGGGACATACCGGCGCCACGCCGCCCGTTCGAGGCGGCCTCCACTCGCGTTTGGTGATAGCCTCTGCGTGTTGCAAAGCCGTTAATTCGATCGTCGAGTGACGCAGGGGCAGGCATCGCGCCGCACCAAAGTTCAATTGCCGGCTTTTTGCAGTTGCGAGATGATGTGGCGATCGAGGTCGGGGGTTGGGGGACCGCCAGCAAGCCGCGAGAGATCCATGACGGTTCAGCCGATGCCCGGCACGCTCTATACGGTTCACGCTTTCGAGGATCTGGCGATCGGCCAGCACGAAAGCCTGATGCGCACGGTCATGGAGCGTGACATTGCGCTCTTCGCCGAGCTGTCCGGCGATGCCAACCCCATCCATCTCTGCGACCAGTTCGCGGCCAACACCAAGTTCGGCCAGCGCATCGCCCATGGCATGCTGACTGCGAGCCTCGTCTCGGCGCTGCTCGGCACGCGCCTGCCCGGCCCCGGCGCCGTCTATCTCTCGCAGACACTGACGTTTTTGGCGCCGGTCAAGATCGGAGACGTCGTCACCGCCCGTGTCGAAGTGGCCGAGCTGGTGGCGGAGCGTCGCCGGGCGCGCTTCTTCTGCGAATGTCTCGTCGACGGCAAGGCGGTGATGGAAGGCGAGGCCTGGGTCGCGATGCCGCCGAAGTCCCGGTCTTGAGACCTTCGGTTGGCCGGCGGCCTTGACGCCCCGCCGGCCTTCGCCGCAAAGACGACCATCGCCCGGCTTTCCGGGCCAGCGGACGTTCTCGATCGATGCCATCCCAAGCCGATGCGCCGCCGCGCCCCGAGCCGGCGGCCGTGGTCCTCGACCTCGACAAGCCCATCCCCGACGCCTTGCGCGGTGCCGTGCTGGCGCTCGGCAATTTCGACGGTGTCCATCGTGGCCATGCCGAACTCGCTCGCGTGGCGGGTGTCATGGCGCGCGATCTCGGCACGCGGCCTGCCGCGTTTACCTTCGAGCCTCATCCGCGCAGCGTGTTCCGCCCGGAGGAGCCGGTCTTCCGGCTGACCTCGCCGCAGATCAAGATCGAGGGGCTGGTCGATGCCGGCTTCGCGCAGGTCTTCGTCCTGCCCTTCGATCGCGACATCGCGGCGATTCCCGCGGAACGCTTCGTCGATGATCTGCTCGTCGGTCGGCTCGGCGCCGCCGGCCTCGTCTGCGGCTACGACTTCCATTTTGGCAAGGGCCGCACCGGCTCGCCCGAGATGCTGCAGGCCCATGGGCTCGCGGCGCGCGTTCCGATCGCAGTCGTCCCGCCCTTTTCCTGGCAGGGCGAACCCGTCTCCTCGACGCTGATCCGCACGGCCCTGGAGGAGGGCGATGTCGCTCGCGCCGCCGAGTTCCTCGGCCACCCCTGGGTCGTGCGCGGGCTCGTCACCCACGGCGACAAGCGCGGCCGCGATCTCGGATACCCGACCGCGAACATGAATCTCGCCCGCGATTGCCGCCTGCGCTACGGCATCTATGCGGTCCGGATGAAGATCGACGGCGTCTGGCATGACGGTGTCGCCAGCTTCGGCAGCCGCCCGACCTTCGACGACGGCGCACCGCGGCTGGAAACCTTCGTCTTCGATTTTTCAGGCGACCTCTATGGCAAGCGCGTCGACGTCGCCTTCGTCGACTGGCTGCGCGGTGAGGCGAAATTCGATTCGCTCGATGCGCTGATCGTCCAGATGGATGCGGATTCCGCGCGTGCACGCGACATCCTGGCGAAAACGCCGCCCTTCCTTCCGTAAGCGCTGCCTGCTCGATCGCCGCGCGTCCGATAGGACGCGAGAACGGCGCTCGATCAGGGCATGGTCGCATCGGATTGTCTCCGAAAAGTGGATTCCACTTTTCGGTCCGATGCGATAGAAGCCCCTCATGCCCGCCGAACGTGCCCTGCTGATCGATCTTTCCCGGCGAATTACGGGCCCGGCTGCCGCCTCGCGCTAGATTGGCGCGGGCGCTTGCGCAGTCCGGGTTGAAGACCGCTTTTCCCGTTTCAAATGCGGATGCGCCGGAGCCCGATGACAGGCCCGCCGTCCCGATTGTCCGAGCCGGAACATGACCGAGAAGACGAAGATCCAGGCCCCGCAGGGCTCGCAAGCAACCGCCGACGGCGTCGATTATTCCCAGACGCTGTTCCTGCCCCAGACCGAATTCCCGATGCGCGCCGGCCTGCCGCAGCGCGAGCCGGAACTGCTCGCCCGCTGGGCCAGGATCGACCTCTACCGCAAGCTGCGCGAGGCCGGGCAGGGGCGTGACAAATTCGTCCTCCACGATGGCCCTCCCTACGCCAACGGCAACATCCATATCGGCCATGCGCTCAACAAGGTGCTGAAGGACCTCGTGACGCGCTCGCAGCAGATGCTCGGCCAGGATTCCAACTATGTGCCGGGCTGGGACTGCCACGGCCTGCCGATCGAATGGAAGATCGAGGAACAGTATCGCGCCAAGGGGCTGAACAAGGACGACGTCCCCGTCGTCGAGTTCCGCAAGGAATGCCGCGCCTTTGCCGAGCACTGGGTCGATGTCCAGCGCAAGGAATTCAAGCGCCTCGGCGTCGAGGGCGACTGGGACGATCCCTATCTCACCATGGCCTATCCGGCCGAGGCTCAGATCGCCCGCGAACTGATGAAGTTTGCCGAGACCGGCCAGCTCTATCGCGGCTCCAAGCCGGTGATGTGGTCGGTGGTCGAGAAGACCGCGCTGGCCGAGGCTGAGGTCGAATACGAGGAGCACACGAGCGACACGATCTACGTGCCGTTCCCGGTGCTCGACGCGCCGGCGGATCTCGCCGGGTCGGCGGTGGTGATCTGGACGACCACGCCCTGGACGATCCCTGGCAACCGGGCGATCTCCTACAGCCACAAGGTCGCCTACGGCCTCTACAAGGTCACGGCTGCGCCGGAGAACAACTGGGCCAAGGTCGGTGCGACCTATATCCTCGCCAAGAACGTTGCCGAAAGCGTCTTCAAGGCGGCCAAGGTCGAGGCCTTCGAACTCGTCGCGGACGTTTCCGCCGATCAGCTCGCCGTGCTCACGACCGCCCACCCGTTGCGCGGCCGTGGCTATGAGTTCGTGGTCCCGCTTCTCGATGGCGACCACGTCACCGATGATGCCGGTACCGGCTTCGTCCACACCGCGCCGGGCCATGGTCGCGAGGACTTCGACGTCTGGATGGCGAACGGGCGCATGCTGGCCGAGCGTGGTATCGAGACCCGCATCCCCTACACCGTCGATGCCGATGGCCGTTTCACCAAGGAGGCGCCGGGCTTCGAGGGCGCGCAGGTCATCACCGACAAGGGTGAGAAGGGCAATGCCAACGATGTCGTCATCAAGGCGCTGGTCGAGGCCGGCAACATCATCGCGCGCGGCCGCCTGAAGCACCAGTATCCGCATTCGTGGCGCTCGAAGAAGCCGGTCATCTTCCGCAACACGCCGCAGTGGTTCATCGCCATGGACAAGCCGATCGGCGAGGCCGGGGCGCCGAATGCGGCAGATCCCAGGCCTGTCGCCGGCGGCAACACCGACACGCTGCGCAACCGTGCGCTCAAGGCGATCAAGGAGACCGAGTGGGTCCCGGCCGTGGGCGAGAATCGTATCACCGGCATGATCGCCAACCGCCCGGACTGGGTGGTCTCGCGTCAGCGCGCCTGGGGGGTGCCGATCACCGTCTTCGTCGACAAGGAAACGAAGGAGATCCTCGTCGACGCCAAGGTCAACGCGGCGATCGCGGAAGCCTTCGAGGCCGAAGGCGCCGATGCCTGGTTCACCGATACGGACGGTGCCCGCTTCCTCAAGCCCTTCGGCTATGATCCGGCCAGGTACGAGCGCGTCACCGATGTGCTCGACGTCTGGTTCGATTCAGGCTCCACCCATGCCTTCACCCTGGAGAAGCGCGCCGACCTCAAGACCCATCGCGTCGTCGATGGCGGCAAGGACCGCGTGATGTATCTGGAAGGCTCGGACCAGCATCGCGGCTGGTTCCATTCGAGCCTTCTGGAAAGCTGCGGCACGCGCGGTCGCGCGCCCTTCGACATCGTTCTCACCCATGGCTTCTGCCTGGACGAGAAGGGCGAGAAGATGTCGAAGTCGAAGGGCAACGTCACTGCCCCGCAGACCGTCATCCAGGACTCCGGCGCCGACATCCTGCGCCTCTGGGTCGCGGCGGCCGACTATTCCGACGATCTGCGCATCGGCAAGGAGATCCTGAAGACCTTCGTCGAGACCTACCGCAAGCTGCGCAACACCCAGCGCTGGATGCTCGGCACGCTCGCTCATTTCAGCGAGGAGATCCGCGTTCCCGAGACGCAGACCATGCCTGAGCTGGAGCGGCTGATGCTGCACCGCCTCGCCGAGCTGGGACCGCAGGTGATGGAGGCCTATCGCACCTACGACTACAAGAAGGTCGTGTTCCTGCTCTCGCAGTTCATGAACACCGAGCTTTCGGCCTTCTATTTCGATGTGCGCAAGGACGCGCTCTACTGCGATCCCAGGTCGAGCCATGTCCGCCGCAGCGCGCTCACCGTCGTCGACCATCTCTTCCGCTGCCTGACGACCTGGCTCGCGCCGATCCTGGTCTTCACCGCCGAGGAAGCCTGGCTGGAGCGCTATCCGCAGGTGAAGACCGAGGATGGTTCGGTGCATCTCGAACTCTTCGTCGAGGCGCAGACGAGCTGGCTCGACCCCGAGCTCGCCGAGCGCTGGGCCAAGGTCCGCCGCGTCCGCCGCGTCGTCACCGGAGCCCTCGAACTGGAGCGTGCCGCCAAGCGCATCGGCTCCTCGCTCGAGGCCGCGCCGCAGGTCTTCGTCTCCGATCCGGACCTGCTCGCCGCGCTCTCCGGCATCGACCTGGCCGAAGTCAGCATCACCTCGGGCATCCGCATCGAGAGCGGGGAGGGCCCGGATGATGCCTTCCGCCTCGCTGATGTGCCGGGCGTTGCGGTCGTGCCGCACCGCGCCGATGGCATCAAATGCGCCCGCTCCTGGAAGTATTTCGATCCGAAGACGGCTGACCCGGCCTATCCGCAGGTGACGCCGCGCGACGCCAAGGCGCTCAGGGAACTCGGGGTCCACGCCTGATGAATCCGGCCCGCCGCCTCGGCCTTGCCACGGTCCTGATCGTCTTCGTGGCGGATCAGGTTCTGAAGTGCTGGCTGCTCTACGGTGTCGGGCTGGCCGAGAACGGCCCGTTCGATCTTGCGCCCTTCCTGACGATCGTGCTCGCCTGGAATCGCGGCATCTCCTACGGGCTGTTCCAGCAGGGCACGGATATCGGCCGCTGGTTCCTGGTGGTGATCTCCTTCGTGGCGGCGATCTGGCTCTGGCGCTGGATGTGGCGGACGCAGGCGCGCTTCACCGTCTTCAGCCTGGCGCTGATCATTGGCGGCGCGCTTGGCAACGGGCTCGACCGGGCCTGGTACGGCGCGGTGGTTGATTTCGTGCATTTTCACTGGGGCAGTTTCAGCTGGTATATCTTCAACATCGCCGACGTGGCGATCGTTGTCGGCGTGCTGGGTCTCCTGTATGAGTCCTTCCGGCCGGCTGGGGAAAAGACGGCTTGACGACGATTTCGCCATCCTTTCGCCCTTCGTCTGTGGTTGAGGCTGGGCGGAATTGTCCAAAGGGAGATTTGACATGGCGCAACGCATCCGCGTGACGCATCTGCTGCTCGCCGGGGGGCTTGTGCTTGCGGCTCAGCCTGCCTTCGCTCAGGAAGGCATGCTGTTCAAGAACCTGATGGAAGGCACTTTGGGTGGCGGCAGCCCGGGCGGCGATATCGACTATCGCGAACGCGCCCCGCTGGTCGTGCCGCCGAATTCGACCCTGCCGCCGCCGCAGCAGGCGGCGAGCAGTCGCAACGCGGCCTGGCCGCGGGACCCCGACGTCCTGCGCCGCAAGGAAGAGAAGTCGCCGCGTCCCTATGTGGAAGATGATGGCAATCGGCATAATCCGATGCTGTCGGCCCGCGAGCTGCAGCGCGGCCGCACGGCGAACGCGCCGAGCGTGGCGCCGCCGCGTTACGGCAACAACGATTCCTATACCAACCAGCTCGAGCCGATCCGGATCGGCCGGGAGCTGGCAGCCCGGCGCAATCAGGAAGACGAAGCCAAGCTGACCTATGGCGAGGAGCCGCCGCGCAAGACCCTGACCGAGCCGCCGACGGGCTATCGCCGCCCGGCCGGTACGGCCGCGCTGGGTCCGGGTGCCTCCGGCCCGGTCGAGGACAAGCAGGCCTCCGGCGAGCGCGAGTTCGTGACCGGCCAGCGCCCCGTCCTGCGTCCGTGATCGGACGGCCCGGCGGCTGCGCCGCCTCTTGCCGAAACGCGGTCGCTTGACCAAGTTGCATAGTCAGGGGCGGGCGCATCGTGCCCGCCCTTTCTTGTCCGAGCGTGGAGACGGCATCCGGTGAATAATCATGCGCGCCAGCCTGGCCTGGCCGAGCCCGTCGAATCCTTCCGGCTCGGCAACGGCCTCGATGTCGTGGTGGTGAGCGACCGGCGCGCGCCGGTGGTCACGCATATGGTCTGGTACCGCAACGGCTCGGCCGATGATCCGGCCGGCAAGTCCGGCATCGCGCATTTTCTCGAGCACCTGATGTTCAAGGGGACGCAGCGCTGGCCGGCGGGCGAGTTCTCCAAGATCGTCGCCGGCTATGGCGGGCAGGAGAACGCCTTCACCTCCTACGACTACACCGCCTATTTCCAGCGCGTGCCGAAGGAGCATCTGCGCGCGATGATGGACTACGAGGCCGACCGTATGATCGGCCTGTCCTTCGACGAGAGCGTCGTCGGCCCTGAGCGCGACGTCGTGCTGGAGGAGCGGCGCATGCGCGTCGATTCCGATCCCGCGGCCCAGCTCGGCGAGGAGTTCTCGGCCTCGCTCTTCTTCCATCACCCCTATGGCACGCCGATCATCGGCTGGGAGCATGAGATCGAGCGGCTGAACCGCGATGACGCCTTCGCCTATTACCAGCGCTTCTACACGCCCGAGAACGCCATCCTCGTCGTCGCCGGCGATACCGACGCCGCCGAGGTGCGCCGCCTCGCCGAGGAAACCTATGGCAAGATCGCGGCGCGTGGTGCCGCGCCCGTGCGCGAGCGGCCGATCGAGCCCGATCCGCGCGCCTCGCGCCGGGTCCAGCTCAATGATCCGCGGGTGCAGCAGCCATCGCTGCGCCGCGCCTGGCTGACGCCGACCTATACCAGCGGCAAGGCCGAGGAGGTCTTCGCGCTCGAGCTCGTGGCCGAGATCCTCGGCGGGGGCACGACCTCGCGGCTCTACCGCAGACTCTGCGTCGAGGACGAATTGGCGGCTGGCGCCAGCGCTTATTTCATGGGCTCGATGGTCGATCGCGCCTCCTTCCAGCTTTCGGTCAGCCCGCGCCCCGGCGTCGCCATGGCGACATTGGAAAGCGGGCTCGACACGGCGCTCGCCGCCTTCCTCGCCGATGGGCCGACCGAGCTGGAGCTGGCCCGCGCCCGCACCCGGCTCGTGGCGGAGACGGTCTTCGCCCGCGACAACCAGGCCTCGCTCGCCCGCATCTTCGGCTCGGCCCTCGCCGTCGGCGAGACGGTTGCTGACGTGCTCGCCTGGCCGCAGCGCATCGAGGCGGTGCCGCGCGAGGCGGTCATCGAAGCGGCGCGCCGCTACCTCAGGCCCGATCGCAGTGTCACCGGTCTGCTGCTGCCGGCCTGACTCTGCCTCGTGAAGTCACAAATGGCAGGGTGCCAAAGCCCTGCCGACAGGAAACGCCATGAACGCGCCTCTTCCGACCCCGAAGCTCAACACCGCAGGCCCGGCCATCGACGTCAGGACCGTGCGCTCGCCCAGCGGCATCGAAGCCTGGCTGGTCGAGGAACATAGCCTGCCGTTGATCGCGGTCGACTTCGCCTTCGATGGCGGCTGCTCGCGTGACCCGGCCGACGCCGCCGGCACCGCCTATCTGATCTCCGGCCTGCTCGACGAAGGGGCCGGGGACCTCGATGCCGAGGCTTTTCAGGGCCGCATGGCCGACCACGCCATCGGGCTCGGATTCGATGCCCGCCGCGATGATTTCCACGGCTATCTGCAGACGCTCTCCAGCCATCGCGATACGGCCTTCGATCTGCTCGGCCTCGCGCTCAACAAGCCGCGCTTCGACGGTGACGCGGTCGCGCGCGTCAAGGCGCAGGTCGTCGCCGGACTGCAGCGCCAGGCCCAAAACCCCGAGACTCTCTGCCGCAATGCGCTCTATGCCGCGGCCTTCCCCGGCCACGCCTATGGCCGCCCGGAAAAGGGCGACATCGACAGCGTCTCGCGGCTGGAGGCGCCGGCGCTGCGCTCCCTGACCCCGGCGCTGCTCGATCGCGCCGGCCTCAAGGTCGTCGTGGTTGGAGACATCACCGCCGACGAGTTGGCCGGCCGCCTCGATGCACTGTTCGGCGCCTTGCCTGCCGGTACGCCGCGCTCGCGACCGGCCACGCCTCTGCCGATCCAGGGCCTCGGCCAGACCCATGTCATCGACCTCGACGTGCCGCAGACCGTGCTGCGCTTCGCCGGCCCCGGCCTGATGTGGGACGATCCCGATTTCATCCCGGCGAGCGTGCTGAACCACATCCTCGGCGGCTCGGCCTTCACCTCGCGCCTGTTCATGGAGGTGCGCGAGAAGCGCGGCCTCGCCTATGGCGTCTCCTCCAGCCTGCTGCCGTTGCGCGAGAGCGCCATGCTGGTCGGCGGCACCGCGACCCGCAACGACCGCGCGGCCGAGTCGATGAAGGTGATCCGCGAGGAGATGGCGAAGCTCGCTGCCGAGGGGCCGACCGAGCACGAGGTCGAGGAGGCCAAGCGCTACATCATCGGCTCCTATCCGCTGCGCTTCGACACCTCGCCGAAGATCGCCGGCGAATTGCTGGCGCTCGCGCTGCGCGGCGATACGCCGGATTTCCTCGCCACCCGCAACCAGCGTTTCGCGGCCGTCACCCTGGCGGATGTGAAGCGGGCGGCGGAGCGCCTGTTCGGCAAGCCGGACCTGCTGGTCGAAGCGGTCGGCCGGCCGGTCGGGCTCGCCTGAACCAGCCGCCCGGGACTAAGCTCCGGGCAGCCAGAGATTCGTCCGAAGCCATGACCGTTCGCCGCCTCGACCCTGTCCTCGTCGACCGCATCGCCGCCGGCGAGGTGATCGAGCGCCCGGCCGCGGCCGTGAAGGAACTGGTCGAGAACGCCATCGACGCCGGCGCCCGTTCGGTTTCCGTCACCATCGCTGGTGGCGGGCGCGAACTGATCCGCGTCGTCGATGATGGCGCCGGCATGACACCGCAGGATCTGGAACTCGCGGTCGAGCGTCACGCCACCTCGAAACTGCCCGACGGCGACCTCTTCGCGATCGGCACCCTCGGCTTCCGTGGCGAGGCGCTGCCCTCGATCGGCTCGGTCGCGCGGCTCTCGATCCAGACCCGCCGCCACGATGCTCAACAGGGCTCCGGCCTCGTCGTCGAGGCCGGCGAGAAGGGCGTCGTCCGCCCTGTCGCTGCCGCGCCCGGCACCCGCATCGAGGTCTCGGATCTCTTCGTCTTCACCCCCGCTCGCCTCAAATTCCTGAAGAGCGACCGGGCAGAGGCGCAGGCGGTGTCGGAAATGCTGCGCCGCCTCGCCATCGCCCATCCCGAGATCCGCTTCTCGCTCGAAGGTGAGCATGCCGGGAATTTCGATTGGCCGGCCGAGCCGATTGGCGAGGAGGGGCTGCTGCGCCGGCTCGGCCGTGCGCTCAGCCGCGACTTCCCCGAGAATGCGCTCAGGATCGAGGCCGAGCGCGAAGGTTTCCACATCTCCGGTTTTGCTGGCCTGCCGACCTTCCACCGCGGCACCTCGGCCGGCGTGCACATGTCGGTCAATGGCCGCCCGGTGCGCGACAAGCTGCTGCTCTCCGCGGTGCGCGGAGCCTATGCCGACGTGGTGCCTTCCGACCGCCACCCGGTGCTCTTTCTCGACATCGGCTGCGATCCGCGCTCGGTCGACGTCAACGTCCATCCGGCCAAGAGCGAGGTGCGCTTCCGAGACCCGGCGCTGGTCCGCGGCCTCGTCGTCTCGGGTCTGAAGGCTGCACTCGCCGCCGCCGGCCACCGCGCCACCACGACGGGCGGCGCGCGCACGCTCGACGCTTTCCGCGCTGTGCTCTCGATGGGCGGCAGCGGCAACGCAATCCCGCGCCCGGCTTTTCCGGAAACTGCCAACTGGGGCGCTCCGCCGCCGTCTACCTATGCAG
Source organism: Bosea sp. AS-1 (assembly GCF_002220095.1). Taxonomy (GTDB): domain Bacteria; phylum Pseudomonadota; class Alphaproteobacteria; order Rhizobiales; family Beijerinckiaceae; genus Allobosea. Next base: position 4,304,420 of record NZ_CP022372.1, on the reverse strand, counting down.
CGCCGCCGCAGGCCGGCTTTTCCGATTTCGCCGCTTCCTCGGCCGATGCCCGTGCGCATCTGGCGGAGCCCGCAGCCGATGCCCTCGACAGGCCGCTCGGCGCCGCCCGTGCCCAGGTGCACGAGACCTATATCGTCGCGCAGACGCGCGAGGGCGTCGTCATCGTCGACCAGCACGCGGCCCATGAGCGGTTGGTCTATGAGCGGTTGAAGGCCGAACGCGCCCGCTCCGGCATTGCTCGCCAGCCCCTGCTCCTGCCCGAGGTGGTCGAGCTCGATCCGGTCGACGCCGACCGTCTCAATTTGGCCGCCGGCGAGCTCGAAAGCCTGGGCCTCGTCATAGAATCTTTTGGCCCCGGGGCAGTCTTGGTGCGCGAGGCGCCGGCCCAGCTCGCTGGCGGCAATCTCCAGCGCCTCGTCCGTGACGTAGCCGATGCTTTGGCCGAGCACGGCACGGCCGGGTCGCTGGAGCGCCGGCTCGACCACGTGCTGGCGACGATGGCCTGCCACAACTCCGTCCGTGCCGGCCGGCGGATGCGTCCGGAGGAAATGGACGCGCTGCTGCGCGAGATGGAGATCACCCCCAATTCCGGCCAGTGCAACCACGGCCGTCCGACTTATGTCGAGCTGAAGCTCAGCGATATCGAGCGGCTGTTCGGGAGGCGTTGAGTCGGGGTGATCATGGGTCAGATTTCGACCCGGAGCCGCCGTTGTCGCCCGGACTCACATGCGCGGAATGCAGCGGCGCTCGCGCTCCGTCGATTGGCCATGGCGGCCCCTGAGGCCCGGATTCGTGCCGCCGGTCACCTCGAGAATGTATCCGCGCGGGCACCGACCATTGTCGACCAGCACTTTGTGGCCGGGCAGGATCAGTCCCTTGGCCGGCTCCCGGCTGTAGATCTGCTGGGCACCGGCAGGGCCGGCAAGCAGGATCAATGAGAAGGTGAACCCCAGAAGCCCCGGACGTATCATTGGTTGTCCCCTCGATTTTGCGGAACGGTAGCAGCTTCCCGGGGCGACGACATTAGGCCGAAAGTCGAGGCATCCCGGCGAGTCTATGAGCTTCGGCCCGGATATGCTGTCATGAGCCGATCGGGCCCGCCGAGGGAACGTCGAGGGCGGACGTGCATTCTATACCCGTGCTGCACCGTCGGGCTCGATCCTGAGCTGCTCTGCACGCGAACCATCGAGCCGGAACCGATCCGAAACGCGAAGGGACGAACCATGGCCATCGCCAAGAACACGATCTGCGTATGGTACGACAAGGACGCGGAAGCCGCCGCCCGCTTCTACGCCGAGACCTTTCCCGACAGCGCCGTGCAGGCCGTTCACCGCGCTCCGACGGATTTCCCCTCCGGCAAGGCCGGTGACGCGCTGGTTGTCCATTTCACGGTGGCCGGCGTTCCCTGCATCGGTCTCAATGGCGGGCCAGCCTTCAAGCAAAGCGAGGCCTTCTCCTTCCAGATCGCGACGGACGATCAGGCCGAGACCGATCGCTACTGGAACGCCATTGTCGGCAACGGCGGGCAGGAAAGTGCCTGCGGCTGGTGCAAGGACAAATGGGGCGTCAATTGGCAGATCACGCCGCGCGTGCTGACCGAGGCCATGGCGGCCGGCGGCGAGGAAGCCAAGCGTGCCTTCACCGCGATGATGGACATGCGCAAGATCGATGTCGCCGCGATCGAGGCCGCGAGGCGCGGGTGAGGGGCGGGGACAAGATGGATCATTAGCTACCGGCTCGCGACCGGGAGCCGACCCGTCCGCCGCACCGCTTGCCGCGAGTTTATCCCCGTTGGCCGCCCCAGAGTTATCCTCCCGCTGTTCTGCCTGACCAAGGGGGCTTCGCGAGGCATCGTGCGGCCGGGCGGGATGCGGGGTTCGGGCGGTGCCGGCTGGCATCGCATCGACTTCGACATTCGACATTGACATCGGCACGCGGTCGAAGCCGCGCGCCGCCCGGACCCCGTGTATCCCCTCGGATGCCACCCCTGAAAACCCCGCAGGCCGAGCCTGGACGGGGCTTTTCGTGCCGGTTGCGCCTCGGGATGACGGGAGCGGGGCGTCAGTTCGCGCGCAGGATAAGCACCTGCGTCTCGCCATAGGCCCGCCGTTCGAGTTCCTCGAAGCCGTCCGGCAGCGCGATCTCGCCGTCGGCAGCTTCTTCCAGCACGATGAGCGCACCCTTCTCCAGCCAGCCGCCGTCGCGGGCGGAGGCGAGCGCCTTCTCGCCGAGGCCCTTGCGATAGGGCGGATCGCAGAAGACGAGGCCGAACGGCGCCATGCCGGTGATCGGGCCTAGCTTCGTGGCGTCGCGCCGAAAGATGCGGCTGAAGCCGGCAAGCCCGAGCGCCATCTGGTTCTCGCGGATCAAGCCGCGCGCCTCGGTCCCGTCATCGACGAGGAGCGCAAAGCCGGCTCCGCGCGAGAGCGCCTCGAACGCCATCGCACCGGTGCCGGCGAAGAGGTCGAGCACGCGTGCGCCCTCGACCGCGTCGCCATAGGCATGGGCGAGCACGTTGAACAGGGATTCGCGCAAACGGTCCGAGGTCGGCCTGATGCTGCCGATCCCCGGCTTCGGGCTGGCCAGCGACCGGCCGCCCAGGCGTCCCCCGACGATCCGCATGGCTTAATCGCGCTTGCCGCGCGGGCCGCCGGGACGAGGACCCCGGCCGCCCGGACGGCCGCCGCCACCCGGCTTGCCACCGGAGGGGCGTCCACCGAAAGGCTTGTCGCCGAAGCTGCGGCCACGCGGTTTGTCACCGGCCGGCCGCTCGTTGAAGCGGCGGGCAGGGCGCTCCGCACCGTCGCGAGGCGCGCGCTCGGGGCGTTCGCTGCGCGGCGCGCGGTCCTGCCAGGGGCGCTCGTCGGCACGGTCGCGACTACCGGCTTCATCGCGTGAACGCCGGGCTGGCCTTTCGCCGACGCTGCGCACGGGCGGGCGCGGTGCGCGCGCTTCCGCGCTGCCGCGCTCGTTGCGGGGCTTGCGGTCCGGCCTGCGCCGGGTCTCCGGCCCGGCCGCGTCTTCACGCGGCGGGGCGCTGACGCGCTCGACCAGTACGCGCCGACCCTTGGGATCGGCGATCGCCTTGTCGCGCTTGCGCTCGACGGCACCCGTGGCCTCGCGGGCTTCGCGCTCGACGCGGGGATCGGCGCCGCGGCGCGGCGGCGCCTTGCGGGCGCGCTGCGGCTCCGCCTCGGCGTCGCGCCAGACGCCGCGGTTCCAGGACTTGTCGCCGCGCAGTTCGCGCACCGCCTCGCGGCGGGCCTCATGCTCGTCGCGCGGAGCCTCGTTGCGCCGGCGCGGGCGATCCTCGGCGGCGGGCGCACGGCGCGGGGCACTCGGCAGCATGTCGCGGCGCGGCGCCTCGAAATCGGCGCCGGCCTTGGCTGCGAGCTCGGAGCCGAGCTGGTCCTGCAGCACGCGCGAACGGATTTCCTCGACCTCGCCTTCCTCGATCTCGCCGAGCTGGAACGGGCCGAAGGAGATGCGGATCAGCCGGTTCACCGCCAGCCCGAGATGCTCGAGCACGGTCTTGACCTCGCGGTTCTTGCCCTCGCGCAGATCGACCGTCAGCCAGGTGTTGAAGCCCTGCTGGCGCTCGAAGCGGGCGATCACCGGCCCGTAATGCACCCCGTCGATCTCGACGCCGTCCTTCACGGTGTCGAGCTTGTCCTGCGTCACCTCGCCGAAGGCGCGCACGCGGTAGCGCCTGAGCCAGCCGGTCTCCGGCAGCTCCAGCACCCGCGCCAGCCCGCCATCGTTGGTGAGCAGCAGCAGGCCTTCGGTGTTGATGTCGAGCCGGCCGATCGAAAGCACCCGCGGCAGGTCCTCCGGCAGCGCCTCGAACACGGTCGGGCGGCCTTCCGGGTCGAAATTGGTCGTCACGAGGCCGCGCGGCTTGTGGTAGAGCCAGAGCCGCGTGCGCTCGCGCGCCGGCAAGGGTTCGCCGTCGACCAGCACGACGTCGGTCGGCTTCACGTCGAAGGCCGGGCTTTCGAGCACCGTGCCGTTCACGCTGACGCGGCCTTCCGCGATCATCGCTTCGCTGTCGCGGCGGGAGGCGACGCCGGCCCGCGCCATCACCTTGGCGATGCGCTCCGGCTCCTGCGCCGTGATCAGCTTGCCCTCCGCGGGAGCCTCCTCGCGGGCACGATGTGGCCGCTCGCTGCGCTCGCCGCGCTGTGGCCGGGGACGCGCGAAGCGCCGCTCGCCGTCGCCGGCCTCATGCCGGTGTGCAGGGCGACCGAAGCCGCCACGTGCCGGCCGTTCCGCACCTTCCGGACGTTCACGGAAGACGCGCTCACCGCTGCGCTCGCTGCGGCGGGGACGTTCTTCGCCGCTCCGCTCGCGGAAGGGGCGTCCTTCGCTCTCGGGCCTGAATCGGGCCGGTCGGTCGCCGTCGGCCCGGCGCGGCCGCGGAGCGCCGCCTTCGGCCGGTTTGGCGAAGCGGCGGGCAGGACGCTCCTCGCCCTCGGAATGGCCGCGGAAGGAGCGGCGCTCGCCGGCCTCGCGAAAACCCTTGCGCTCGCCGCCGCGGCTTTCGCCATCGCGCGATCCGAAACTGCGCCCGGCCGGGCCCTTGCTTCGGGGACCCTTGCCGCCGAAGCCCTTGCCGTCGCCACGGCCGCCGGCGCCGCCGCCCTTGCCTGGGCCGCGACCTCTGTTGTTGTCGTCGTCTTTCATGACTGCTCCTGAGCCGGCCGAGCACATCCGCTTTGCGGGAAGGGCCTGGCTCGCTTATTCGCTAGAGCACGCGCCGATCGGATTGCAATGCAATCCGATCGGATAACGCGTTCTCTACTAATATCTGAGAGACGGATTCACCGCTCAGGTTGAACCCAACCTGAGCGGATCCGGCTCTATCCCGGCGCTTGTAGCAGAGGCTTTTCCTCGCTGCGAGCACCAAAGCAGGGGTTTTCGATGCCGCAGCCGCAACCATCCTCCGCCATCGACGCCATGGCGCTGGCCTTCGACGAGGCGAAGGCGGCGGCGGTGCGTGGTGAAGTGCCGGTCGGCGCGGTGGTGATGCGCGACGGTGCGGTGCTGGCCCAGGCCGGCAACCGCACGCTGGAGCTGAGGGACCCGACCGCCCATGCCGAGATGTTGGCCCTGAGGCTGGCCTGCGAAGCGATCGGGAGCGAACGGCTGATCGGCTGCGATCTCTACGTCACGCTCGAGCCCTGCCCGATGTGCGCAGGCGCAATCTCCTTCGCCCGCATCCGGCGGCTCTATTTCGGTGCCGGCGACCCTAAGGGCGGGGCGGTCGAGAATGGCGTCAGGCTCTATGAGAGCCCGACCTGCCATCATGCGCCCGAGATCTATGGTGGCCTGCGCGAGACGGAGGCCGTGGCGCTGCTCCGGGATTTCTTCCGCGAGCGGCGCTGAGCCTCAGGTATCGGACGATGTGATGCCGAATTTCTGCGCGAGCTGGGCCCGGTCCATGCAGGAGACGTCATAGGTCACCTGCCGGCCCTTGAAATCGGGGCGCTTGGCGAAGTCCTTGGTCATCGTGCGGGTGATGTCGTCGATGCGCGTCTCGCAGGCTTGGGCGGTGGTGAAGTTCATCTCGCTGATCCGCGACGTGAAGCAATGCGGCTCACCCGAGACGCAGGCCATGATGACCATGGTGAAGACATCCATGCGGCTGCTCCTGTCGCTCGGGATCGAGGCTGCGCCCGCATGGTTAGCGGGCGGTTAACGGCGGGCCGGGCGACAAGGGCAGACAAGCAAGAGACGGGCCGTCAGGCAAGGCTGCGCCAGCAGAGATAGGCTCCGAGCGCCAGCAAACCTGTGAAGAAGCAGATCTTGAAGGTCGCGGGCGAGATGCGGTTGCGGACGAACTGACCGGCGCCCATCCCGATCAGGGCAGGGACCAGAGCCAGCCCCGACTGCCAGGCGACCGTCATGTTCAGTGCCCCGGCCCCGATCAGCCCGAAGGAGAGGGCCACCGTCGAAACGATGAAGGAGATGCCGAGCGCCTGCACCAGCTCGTCCTTGTCGAAGCCGAGTGCCTGCAGATAAGGCACGGCCGGCAGCACGAAGACACCGGTTGCAGCCGTGACGACGCCTGTCGTGAAGCCGATGACGGGGCCGAGCCAGATCTCCCAGCCGGCGGGAACGCGCAGCTTTGCCGCCTTGAGGCCGACGGCCGCATAGAGGATCAGCGCTGCGCCGAGCCAGAGCGTCGCCGTGCCGTCCTTCTCCTGCTGCAGCAGGCCGGCGCCGGCCCAGGTGCCCAGGCAGATGGCGAGCAACATCGGCCAGAGCCGGCGCAATGTCGCAAGCAGTTTCGGTCCTGTCGCGATCTGCCAGCCATTGGTGATGAGGTTGGGAACGACCAGCAGGGCGGCGGCTTGCGCCGGGGCCATGACGACGCCGAGGATGCCGACCGCGATGGTCGGCAGCCCCAGCCCGATGACGCCCTTGACGAAGCCGGCGAGTACGAAGGTCGCGGTGACGAAGAGGAGGAGAGCCGTGTTGTCCATGTCCCGCTTCTGGCATCGCGGCACCCGTCTGTCGCCGGCCGATGCTACGGCCGTCACCGTAGCATCCACGCTTGCGGCGGGCGTGCGAAGGCGCATCATGGTCCCATGAGCACGCCAAATAGCTATTCCGGCCCCTATCTCGCGGAGATCGCCCATCTGATGGGCGATCCGGCCCGCGCCAACATGCTGCACGCGCTGATGGATGGGCGCGCGCTGACGGCGAAAGAACTCGCCTGGATCGCCGGCGTCGCACCGCAGACGGCGAGCGGCCATCTCGCCAAGCTGATGCAGGGCGGCCTGCTCGCGGTCGCCGTGCAGGGGCGCCATCGCTATTATCGCCTCGCCGGTCCCGAGGTCGCGCAGGCCCTCGAAGGTCTGATGGTGCTGGCGAGCATGGAGGGCAGCGGGCGCCGCCTGCCGTCGCGCGTCGGCGCGGAACTGAGCTTCGCCCGCACCTGCTACGATCATTTCGCAGGCCGGCTCGGTATCGGCATCCATGACGCGCTGATGGCGGGCGGACACCTGACCGCGAGCGAGGGCGGCTATGCCCTGACCGCTTCCGGCAAGGTGATTTTCGCGGCCCTCGGCGTCGATCCGGACCAGAGCGGCAGGAGCCGCCGCGCGGCCTTGCGCCCCTGCCTCGACTGGAGCGAGCGGCGCCCGCATCTCGCCGGCCATCTTGCCGCCGCGCTCGCCTGCCGCTGCTTCGAGATGGGCTGGACACGCCGCCGCAAGGACAGCCGCGCGGTCGCCCTGACCGAAGAAGGCCGCTCGGTGCTGGAGGCCGCCTTGCCCGGCTTCCGTTGCGATGTGCCGGAGCCGGCTGTCAGCGCGTCGCGGCGAGAGCCCGTTCCAGCGCTCGCTTGACCTCGTCCTTGATCGGCTCGGCCGCGGCGAGGATCGCCTTCGCCTTGAAGAAGTCGAGCCCGCCGATGCCGTCGAGTCCGGTGCGGATCAGGATGTCGGGCGGCTGCCGCTCGACCATGCGCTGCACCAGCGTGCGCGTCAGGATCTGCGAGGCACCGACGATCGCCTCCATCGCGCCCGGCACGCGGCCGTCGCTCGTCGCGACGGGCGGCGCGCTGACATCGATCGCCAGCACGATCCGGCTGGGCGCCATCAATCGCTCATAGGGCAGGGGGTTGATCGCCCCGCCATCGATCAGCACATGGCCCGCCAGTGCGACCGGCCGTACCAGCCCGGGAATCGCGAGCGAGGCGGCGACCGCCGGCGTCAGCGGGCCTTCCGACAGCGTCACCTCGACATGGCGATGGTAATCGGCCGCTGTCGCGCGGAAGGGGATCGCGAGCTCCTCGAAACGGTCGGGTACTGCCTCTGGCCAGAACAGGTCGAGCAGACGCTCGCCGTCGATCAGCGCCGGGTTGCCGAGGCCGCGCACCAGGTCGGCGAGCTTGCCGACGCGGGCATCGAGCAGTTTTGCGACCACCCGCGGCCGGTCCCGGAAGCTGCCGAGCACATGCTCGCGCAGCGCCGCGCCGGAAAGCCCGGCGGCATAAGCCGCACCGATGATCGCGCCGATCGAACAGCCGGAGATTGCCACTGGTTTCACGCCGAGCTCGTCGAGCGCTTCGAGCACCGGAATCTGGCTCAGACCCCGCGCTCCGCCGGCACCGAGCACCAGCGCGATTTCGCCCGTGAACTTTTTGGGCTCGGATCGGGACGCGGTTGGACGGCGCGGTGACATCGGTCGAATCTGGGTTCTGCCGGTTCCTCAGGCAAGCGGCCGCGCCAGGAAGGGCTTCAACGCGGCGAGTGTCGCCTGCGGGTTTTCCTCCGGCAGGAAATGGCCGCTCTCGATCGCCTGCCCTTCGGCTTGCGGCGCGAAGGTTTCTCGCCAGGTCTCGAGCGGGCTTGCGCCCCTGGCCGGGATGCCGGCCTCGCCCCACAGGATCAGTGTCGGGCAGAGGATGCGCTTATGGGCGGCAAGGTCGGCCTTGTCCTGCGCGACATCGGTGGTCGCGCCGGCGCGATAATCCTCGCAGGCGGCATGGATGCGCGAGGGATCGCTGAAGGATTCGCCATAGGCTTGCATCGCCAGCGGGTCGAACAGGTCGAGTGTCTTCGCCCGGCTCCAGCTCGCAATGGTGTGGTCGAGCCAGCCGACCGGATCGGCCTTGAGCAGGCTTTCCGGGACGGGCTCGGGCTGCGCGAGGAAAGTCCAGTGATAGACCTGCATGGCGCGGCCCGCGTTCATGCCCTCCCACATCGAGACGGTGGGCAGGATGTCGAGAAGCGCCAGCCGCTCGACCCGGCCGGGATGGTCGAGAGCGAGGCGGTAGCCGACGCGTGCGCCGCGATCATGGCCGATCACGCCGAAGCGGATGTGGCCGAGCGCCTGCATCACCGCGACGATGTCCTCGCCCATCCCGCGCTTCGTATAAGTCGCCGTGCCGCCATCGCCGTGTGGCGCCGCCGACCAGCCATAGCCGCGCAGATCGGGGCAGATGACGGTGTGCGTCTTCGCCAATTCCGGCGCGATCCTGTGCCATTCGGCATGGGTCTGCGGGAAGCCGTGGATTAGGACGAGCGGAGGGCCTTCGCCGCCGACGCGGGCAAAGATCTTGCCGACCGGGCCGTCGACCCAGTGCGCCTTGAAACCGGGAAAGAGGCTGTCGATGTTGGCCATGCCGGGAGCATAGGCATCGATCCGAAAAGTGGGAACCGGTTTTCGGCGTAAATCGATGCAGGAACGCTAGCAAACCGGCCGAATGCCGCATTCGATCGGCTTGTCCCCCTGCAGCGGCCGCCGGATGTCAGCCTTGCTCGCGCTTCACCGCCTGCCAGCCGATGTCGCGGCGGCAGAAGCCTTCCGGCCAGTCGATCAGGTCGACGCCTCGATAGGCCCTGGCTTGCGCCTCGCTCGCGTTCTTGCCGAGGCCGACCACGTTGAGCACGCGCCCGCCATTCGCGACGAGCTCGCCCTCCTTGAGCTTCGTGCCGGCATGGAAGACGAGGACGTCGTCGAGCGCTTCCGCCTTCTCGACGCCGCGGATGACGCTGCCGGTTTCCGGCTTGCCGGGATAGCCCTTCGCCGCGAGCACGACGGTCAGCGCCGTCTCGTCCTTCCAGCGCAGGTCGAAGGCGCCGAGCACGCCGTCGCAGGCGGCGAGCAGCGCCGGTACGATGTCACTCTGCAGCCGCGGCATCAGCACCTCGCATTCGGGGTCGCCGAAGCGGACATTGTATTCGATCAGCTTCGGCCCCTCGGCGGTGATCATCAGCCCGGCGAAGAGCACGCCCTGAAACGGCATGCCACGCCTGGCCATGCCGGCGAGCGTCGGCCTGATGATCTCGGCCATGACGCGCTCTTCCATGGCGGGCGTCATCACGGGAGCGGGCGAATAGGCGCCCATGCCGCCGGTGTTCGGCCCGGTGTCGCCATCGCCGACGCGCTTGTGGTCCTGCGCCGAGGCGAGTGCCAGCGCGTTGGTGCCGTCGCAGAGCGCGAAGAAGCTCGCCTCCTCGCCGACCATCCACTCCTCGATCACGACCTCGGCGCCGGCCTGGCCCAGCCCGCCCGCGAACATCATGTCGATCGCCTCGTTGGCCTGGTCGAGCGTCTCGGCCATCACCACGCCCTTGCCGGCGGCGAGCCCGTCGGCCTTGACCACGATCGGCGCACCCTGCCTCGCGGCATAGGCCTTGGCGGTGTCGGCGCTGGTGAAGCGGCCGAAGGCGGCGGTCGGGATGTTGAACTGGGCGCAGAGCTCCTTGGTGAAGCCCTTCGAGCCCTCGAGCTGGGCGGCGGCCTTCGAGGGGCCGAACACCTTGAGACCGGCCTGCCTCAGGTCGTCGGCGATGCCGGCGACCAGCGGCCCTTCCGGGCCGACAACGATGAGGCCGATCCCCTGCAGCCGGCAGAAGGCGACGACCGCCGCATGGTCCGCGATATCGACCGCGACGTTCTCGCCGCATTGCGCCGTGCCGGGGTTGCCGGGGGCGATGAACAGCTTCTCGCAGAGCGAGGAGGCCGATATCGCCCAGGCGAGCGCATGTTCGCGGCCGCCCGAGCCGATCAGAAGAATCTTCATGGCATCCTCTCTGCTCCGTCACCGGCGAAATAGCGGCCCAGCGCCCCGGCGGCAACGCTTCTGCTGGCAAGGCGAGCCCGCTATGGTCCCGCCATGAACAGCGAATCGACCTCGCCGGCCGGCAATGCGCCGGAATGGACCGTCTCGGATCTCTCCGGCGCGCTGAAGCGCACCATCGAGGATTCCTTCGGTTTCGTGCGGGTGCGCGGCGAGATTTCCGGCTATCGCGGCCCGGTCGCTTCGGGCCATGTCTATTTCTCGCTGAAGGATACCAACGCCAAGATCGACGCGGTGATCTGGAAAGGCGTTTTCGGCCGGCTGAAGACGCGGCCGCAGGAAGGGCTGGAGGTCATCGCCACCGGCAAGATCACCACCTTCGCCGGCAAGTCGAGCTATCAGATCGTCATCGATTCGCTGGAGCCGGCCGGCATCGGCGCGCTGATGGCGCTGCTGGAGGAGCGCCGCAGGAAGCTCGCGGCGGAAGGGCTCTTCGCCGAGGAGCGCAAGCAGCTCATCCCCTATCTGCCGCGCGTGATCGGCGTCGTCACCTCGCCGACCGGTGCCGTCATCCGCGACATCCTGCACCGGCTGGAAGACCGCTTCCCGCGCCATGTCCTGGTCTGGCCGGTGCGTGTGCAGGGCGAGACCAGCGCGGCGGAGGTCGCCAACGCCATCGCCGGCTTCAACGCGCTCCGCGAGGGCGGGCGCATCCCGCGGCCGGACGTCATCATCGTCGCGCGCGGCGGCGGCTCGCTCGAAGACCTGATGGGCTTCAACGAGGAGGTCGTCGTCCGCGCCGCCGCCGCCTCCGACATCCCGCTGGTCTCGGCCGTCGGCCACGAGACCGATACGACGCTGATCGATTTCGCCGCCGATCTACGCTGCCCGACCCCGACAGGTGCGGCCGAGAAGGTCGTGCCCGTCCGGGCCGAGCTGATGGCGCTGATTGCCGATCTCGCCCGCCGCCATGACGGCGCCATGCGTCGCCTTTCGGACCGGCGCCGCAGCGATCTGCGCGCTCTCACCCGCGCCCTGCCGGGGCCTGAGGCGGTGTTGTCCGGCCCGCGCCAGCGGCTCGACCTTGCCGCGACGCGGCTCGCGCCAGCGCTTGCCCGCAACGCCCGCGTGCATGAGCAGGCACTGCAGGGCCTCGCTCGGCGCCTCGAAGCCCGTTCGCCGCGTATCGCCCTTGCCCGGTTGCGCGCCCAGCTCGACGGTTTCGCGCGGGTGCTCGCAGCGGCACGCGGCAATGCTATCGCCAGCGAGCGCACCCGCATCGCGCACGCCCGCGACCGGCTGGCGACCCTGGAGATGCGGGCCCGCAACGCCTTCGGCCAGAGCCTGATCCAGCGTCGCGAGCGCGGCACTCTTCTGGCGGATCGCGGGGGGCGCGCCTTCGCGCAGGGGATCGATCGGCGCCGGGACCGCCTCGATTCACTCTGGGCGCTGATCCGTTCGCTCGGTCCCGAAGCCGTGCTGGCGCGCGGTTACGCCTTGATCCGCGACGAAGCCGGCACGCTGGTCCGCAGCGTCGCACAGGCGCAGCCCGGTCAAGCACTCGCCGTCCAGCTCAGCGACGGCCGCTTCGACGCGGTGGTCTCGGGAGCAGGAGGAACGCCGCCGAAGCCGCAGCCCCGCGCCGCTCGCAAGGAGCCGCCGAAATCGACACAGGGCGATCTGTTCTGACCGCTTCCCGAGTCCTCATCCTGAGGAGCCGCGGCGTCTCGAAGGATGAGGGCTGGAGGTCCGAACCAAGCCGCCTTCAGCGGGTCTTCAGGAAGGCGTCGACGCGCTTCAGCGCGTCTTCCCGTGCAGCCGGGTTGGTGCCCACCGTCACCTTGCCGGTGCCGCTGGCGGAGTAGGCGATGTTCTCGCGTTCCTTCATATCGAGGCGAGGGTGGTCGAAGTCGTGCACGGCGCCCGGATAGAGCACGAATTCCACCTTCTCACCGCGCGCCTGCGCTGCCTTGGTGAGGTAGTTGCAGGGCGCCGCCGGCGTCCAGTCATCCGCTTCGCCCATCAGGATCAGCAGCGGCATGCGAGCGGCGAAGCTCGGTGATTCCGATTGCATCCGGCAACTCGGGTAGAAGGCGATCGCGCGCGTGAAATCCGGCCTGCCATCCGCCGGGCTGCGATCCTTGCGGATGGCGGTGAGCACGGTCGAGCCGCCGCTGGACCAGCCGATCAGCGCGACCTGACCCGGCCGGATGTCGCTGCGCTGCTGCAACCAGATGCGCGCGGCTGCCGCATCGGCGACGCGTTCGCGCCCGGCCCGCACCGTCAGGTCCTTCACGCCGCATTGAGAGCCAAGCCCGCGCGAACCGTAGCTGTCCGGCATCAGCACGGCGAAGCCGGCCGCGGCGAGCCGTTCGCCCCAGTCGGCATGACGCAGCGAGAGCTTGCCTTGTTCGCGCCACAGACCGCCGCAACCATGCAATGCGACGACTGCCGGGAACGGGCCGGTTCCCGGTGGCCGGAACAGGAGGCCGTCGAGGTGGCCGCCATCCATCGGAATCGAGACACGCTCATAGCCGCCGGCAAGGGCAGCCGAAGCCGTGAGCAGCACAAAACTCATCACGCACGCCAACAGGCGCTGGACACTGGACATCGCCGACCGGAAAATGACACCGCCTTGGGATTATCCCGGCTTTCCGTTTCGCATTCAATGATTTAATGCAGTTTTGATGAACATCAGCGAGCGCCTTCCCACCCCCGCTCCCGAAGCGGTCGTCGATTACGGTCACGGCGAGTTCCGCGTGATCAAGCCAGGCGGCTTCGTCCGCTGCGCCGTAACCGGCGCGCCGATCCGGCTCGACGATCTGCGCTATTGGTCGGTCGAGTGGCAGGAGGCCTATGCCTCGCCCGAGGCCGCGCTGCTAAGACTGCGCCGCGCCGGCCGGGCCTGAGGCCGCAGCCAGCAGCGATCCGATCCGCTCCGGCGCATCGAAGACCAGCCTGACGGGCAGGACGACGAGCCGCTGCCGCTCGGCGTCCGGCCAGAGCACCGCCAGCTTCGTCATGTCCTTTTCGGTCGTGGCCACCAGCAGATCGCCGGACCGGGCCTCCGCGACGACGGCGGTGATGTCGGCCGCTGTATAGGCATGATGGTCGCCGAAGGCACGCTCGGTTGCGACGGTTGCGCCGAGCGCTTCCAGCGTGGTCCGGAATTTCTCCGGCCGGCCGATGCCCGACAATGCGACGACCTTCCGCCCGCTCAGCCTGCCGGCCGCCTGGGCCTCGGGCTCCAGCCGGGCTGTGAGCACTGCTCTGCCTCGCGTCCGGGCCGCTTCTGCGACCTGTTCTCCGGCTGCTCCCGGTCCGATCACGATGACGGCGTCGGTCCGGTCGAGCTGCCCAGCCAGCGGTGCGCGCAACGGCCCGGCGGGCAGGCACAGGCCGTTTCCGACACCGCTCGCCCCGTCCACGACGGCGAGCCGCAATTGCTTGGCGAGCGCCGGGTTCTGCAGCCCATCATCCATCACGATCACGCTCGCGCCGCTTGCGCCGGCCAGCGCCGCGCCAGCGACCCGATCGCGGGAGATGATGGTGCGGGCATGGCGCGCCATCAGCATCGCCTCGTCGCCGACATCGGCGGCGGCGTGCCGGACCGGATCGACCTCGACCGGGCCGGGCAGGCGCCCGCCATAGCCGCGCATCAGCACGAAGGGCGTCTCGCCTCGCGCGGCCAGCAGCCCGGCGAGCGCGATGGCGGTTGGCGTCTTGCCGGCGCCCCCGGCAATGAAATTGCCGACGCAGATCACCGGCACGCCGGCTGGCGTGCCCGGCTTGCGCATGCGCCTGAGCGTGATGGCTCCGTAGACCCAGCCAAGCGGGGAAAGGAGCCGGGCGAGCAGCCCCGGCCGGTCGCGCCACCAGAAGCGCGGCGCGCTCAGCATCAGGGCGCGCTCTCGCGCTGGCCCAGCGCGACGCGCATCAGCAAGGGCTCGATGGCATGCAGCGTCCGGTTGATCGCACCGCCGAGTTCGCTGGCCGTATGTCCCGCCGCGCGCGCCGCCTGCCGGGCGCTGGCAGGGTCGCTCAGCCAGCGATGCACGGCGCCGGCGAGTGCCTGCGCGTCCGCGACCTCGCGCGATCCCCCGTCTCTGTCGAAGGCCGCGAAGATCTCGGCGTTGTTGTGGACATAGGGGCCATGCAGCAGGGCGCAGCCGAGCTTGGCGGGCTCGATCGGGTTGTGCCCGCCGATGCCTTCGACCAGCGAGCCGCCGAGGAAGGCGACCTGCGAGAGCCGGTAGAGCAGGCCGAGCTCGTTCAGCGTGTCGGCGACGTAGAACTCGACGTCGCGTTCCGGGCCCTCGCCATTGGCCCGGCGCGCCACCGCGACGTCATTGGCCTGGGCGAGCGCCTCGATCTCGGCGCCGCGCTGCGGATGGCGCGGCGCGACGATGGTGAGCAGCTTCGGCAGATAGGGCTTTAGCGCGAGGTGGGCCGAGAGGACGAGCTCGTCCTCGCCTGGATGCGTGCTGGCGGCGATCCAGACCGGCCGCCCGGTGGTCATGCCATCCAGGATGGCGAGGGTGTCGGCATCGGCCGGCGGGGCGGGCACGTCGAATTTGAGATTGCCGGCGACGCTGACGCGTGGCGCGCCGAGCTGGGCGAGTCGCTCGGCATCGGCCTGCGATTGCGCCAGGCAGGCCTCGAAGCAGGAGAGCAGGAAGCGCGCGGCCTGCGGCCGCTTGTACCAGCGCGCGAAGGAGCGCTCCGACATCCGGCCATTGACCATTACCACCGGGACATTGCGCCGCTGCGCCTCGATCAGCAGGTTCGGCCAGATCTCGGATTCGCAGATCAGGCAGAGCTCCGGCCGCCAGTAGTCGAGAAAGCGGCGCATGTAGCGCGGAATGTCGAGCGGGATGTACTGGTGGATCGCGCCCGCCGGCAGCCGCGCCGCGAGCAGCCGCGCCGAGGTCACCGTGCCGGAGGTGACCAGCACGGTCAGTCCGCGCTTCTGCAGCCTGGCGATCAGGGGCAGCAGCGTCACCGTCTCGCCGACGCTGGCACCGTGGAGCCAGACGAGCGGGCGGTTCGGTCGTTTGACGCTGGCATAGCCACGCCGTTCGGCCAGTCTTTCGGCATCTTCCTTGCCGCGGCGGCGGCGCCACTGCAGCAGCCCGGCGGCAGCCGGCTCGAGCAGGGCGGTGCCCAGCCGGTAGCTTCTGATCAGGGCGCCCTTGCCGCTCATGCCGGCGTCCCGGCGGGCTGTTGCGGGGCTTGCAATTCGCGCAGGCCGGCGCCGGGGTCGCGGCTTCCGACGAGTTCGTAGGCGCGGGCGTGGACAGCGTCGAGGCTGGCCTGCACGGCGAGCCGGGCCGCTTCCTGCGTCGCCTCGTCGGCATCGCGCGTGATGGTGATCGGCTCGCCGACGACGATGGCGCAGCGCCCGAAGGGCAGGCCGATCGAGGCGCGGTCCCAGCTGTTGAAGTCGATGCGGCGGCTGGTCACCACCGCGACGGCGCGGATCGGCCGGCCGGAGGCGCGAGCCAGCGAGATGATGCCGGGGCCGACGATGCGCGCCCGCTTGGGCACGTCGGCGGTCAGCACCATGGTATCGCCGGCCGCAAGCCGCCTCACCATGGCGAGGAAGGCGCTGGCGCCGCCCTTTTCGCGGATCTTCTTGCCGAGCGCGCCCGAGCCGCGGATCGCCCCGATGCCGAGCTCGCGCAGGGCCACGGCGTTGAAACCGCCGTCGCCATGGCGCGAGACCAGCGAGCACGCCGGCATCCAGTCCGGCCGGGCGAAGGGGATCATGATGTGCTGGCCGTGCCACATCGCGAAGATCAGCGGCAGTTCCGGCCGGACATGGTCGTAGATATCGGCGGGTTCGAAGACGATCCGGTTCGTCCGCTGGACGAGGCGCAGATAGCCGGCCAGGAGCCGGCCGAGCGTTTCCTGTGCCACGCGGGTCTTGAGGATCGAGAAACCCATTTGCCTCTCGTCTTGCTCGCCGGTCTCGTTCAGGCCTTGGCCGCCTCGGGGTCGAGCAGGCGGTGCAGGTGGACGATGAAATAGCGCGTCTGCGCCTGGTCGACCGTCTGCTGGGCCTTGGCCTTCCAGGCCATATGGGCGCTGGCGTAGTTCGGGAAGATCCCGACGATGTCGAGCTTCGACAGATCCTTGAAGGTGATGCCTTCGAGCGAGTCGAGCTCGCCGCCGAAGACGAGGTGAAGAAGCTGCTTCTGTTCGGGTTCCGCGCTCATCGTTCTCTCCAGCAGGATGGCCCCGCGCCCCCTTAAGCCATCTCGCGCGCGGGCGCGAGCGGGCGCAGTCGACCAAGTTGAAAAATTCAGCCCGGCTGCGCCGGCGTGTGCAATTGCGCGAGGGCCTCCAGCAAGGGGGCCGCAAGTGCGCCGGCGCTCGCCACCAGC